>NZ_RBZP01000020.1 GCF_003628505.1 Oceanobacillus halophilus
AATGAGTTCTTTAAAAAGTCGATCATGGTCTGTATAATCTTGTTTTTCTTCTAGTATAACAGTAGAAGTAGTCAAAGCTTCTCACCCTTTCTGAATTTTCAATATTTATAACAAGTATATTTTACCAGTATTTGAAATGAAAAACAATCATCATAACTATATAACTTAAGGTATGTAGCACTTTTACTTTTTCATCAACGCCATTGACCACACTGGTCATTTCATGCTAAGATATAATTGACCATATCGGTCAAACTCCAAAGAAAGGAGACGACAACCATTAACTCCAATTTTCATAAGTTAAAACCTGAGAAAAAAGAACTTATTATTAACGCAGCAATCAAAGAATTTGTCCGAAATGGATTTGACAAAGCATCGACAAATGAAATAGTCAAAGAGGCAAAAATCTCCAAAGGTTCCCTATTTAATTATTTTAATAACAAGAAGGACCTTTATGTATTCTTAATTGACCACGGCATTCACGTCATTGAAAAACATCTTTATGAAAAAATCGATTTAGACGAAACGGATCTATTTAAAAGAATCGAAAAAATTGGATGGCAGAAACTGCATATCCATAGCAAGTATCCTCATGTATTTGATTTCCTAGCTTCCTCTATCCAAGAGGAATCGCCTGAGGTAAAAGATATCATTAAACAAAAAGTAGATCCAGTCTATGAGCGTGGCACAGAGATCATATTTAAACATATTGATTACTCGAAGTTTCGGGAAGGAATCGATATCGAAAAGGCTATTGAAATCCTGAATTGGACGATGTTTGGATTCGGAGACAAGGCCATCAAACAAATAAATACCTTTGAAGATATTGGTGAATTTGGAGATCAATACCTCAAGGAATGGGAGCTTTATTCTGAAATACTGAAGAACAGCTTTTACAAATAGAGTATCTTGTCTTTCTATGGAAAAGCACGCAATAAAGAGAGGTTAATATACCAAAAGAGAGGTGTCCGTGTTATGACGGAAATTGTAAATATCCAAGGATTACAGAAAAATTTTGGGAAGTTTCAAGCATTACGTGATGTGAATTTCACGGTACGTGCTGGAGAGGTGGTTGGTTTTATTGGTCCAAACGGGTCTGGCAAATCGACGACTATTCGCATTTTGCTAGGAATTATTAAGCGAGATGCAGGTCATGCAGAGATATTCGGGAAGGATGTTTGGAAAGAGAGCCTGGAAATTCATAAACGAATCTCCTATGTTCCAGGGGATGTTACCCTGTGGGGAAATCTGACTGGTGGGGAAATTATTGATTTATTCCTTAAGCTGCATGGTGGCGGGGATAAGCAAAAACGCGACTATTTAATTAAGCGCTTTGAATTGGATCCTAAGAAAAAAGCCAAAGGGTATTCAAAAGGAAATCGTCAAAAGGTTGGGTTGATTGCGGCATTATCTGCGGATTCGGATTTATACATTTTTGATGAACCAACTTCTGGCCTTGACCCTTTGATGGAGGCTATTTTCCAAGAAGAAGTAGAAAAAATTAAGGAAGCAGGCAAATCGATTCTTCTATCCTCTCATATTTTGAGTGAGGTCGAGCGTTTGGCTGATAAGGTTGTCATTATTCGTCAAGGCGAGATTGTGGAAACTGGCACCCTCGATGAACTGCGTCACCTGACTCGTTCTACCATCACGCTTCAAACAGAAGAAAATGTGGCGGAAATAGCAGCTATGAATGGGGTCTTTGATTTCAAACAACAAGATAATCAAGCAACATTCTCCGTCGAAAATCAGTACTTAAATGATATTTTAGCAAAGGCAAGCAAATTAGGGGTTAAGAAGTTTGAATCGGTGCCACCAACACTTGAGGATTTATTCATGCGTCATTATGAAGGATAACTACTGAAAGGAGGTTGAAAGTTGATGAAGGAAAAATTCGCTCGCTGGGATACACTTTTTTTGCTTTATCTCAAACGCGATTGGAAAAAAATAATGATTTGGGTATTAGGGCTTGGTTTGTTTTCAGCTGCCTTCGTTCCAGCCTTTGAAGAAATAGCAAAAGGTCAAGGATTGCTTGCCATGTACGAAACACTGCAAAATCCTGCGATGATCGCGATGGTAGGCCCTACTCCGATTGAAACAGCTGGTGATTATACGTTAGGAGCCATGTATGCTCATGAAATGTTACTATTCTGCGGATTATTTGCGATGGTCATTTCTGTACTGCATGTCGTAAGTCACACACGTAAAGAAGAGGATCTCGGACTGACGGAACTAGTGCGCTCATTTCAAATTGGACGTCAAGCAAATTCGCTTGCTGCCATGATGGAGATTCTTTTCATTAACGTGATATTAGCACTTTTTATCGGTGGAGTCATGGTAAGCTTTGGCGCTGATACCATTTCTGCGGAAGGTTCCTTTTTACTAGGAGCATCCATCGGAATTGCTGGTATTCTTGGCGCTGGAATTGCTCTAGTTATGGCGCAAATTATGCCTGCTTCCTCTGGTGCAACAGGATCAGCACTTGGCATCATTGGATTACTTTATATTATTCGTGCGGGGACAGATGTCTCCAATGTAGACTTGTCCATGTTTAATCCTTTAGGGTGGACCTATCTAACCTATCCTTTTACAGAAAATAACTGGTTCCCTCTTCTTTTTGCCTTGATTTTTATTTTCATTTTGATGGTCATTGCCTTTAGCCTTGAAGGAGGACGCGATATGGGGGCTGGCTATCTTCCGGAAAGAGAAGGTCGAGAACATGCTAAGAAATCCTTGCTATCTGTCCGTGGTTTATTTACGAGAAACAACAGAGGCGTTATAATTAGCTGGCTGATTGCATTTGTTATTATGGGAGCTGCCTATGGTTCGATTTATGGAGACATGCAGACCTTCCTTGAAAGTAATGATATGATGAAGCAAATGTTTACTCATTCCGGTATTTCTATTGAAGAGTCCTTCACAGGAACGATCATGATGGTTATGATGGCTTTGGTTTCAATCTTACCAATAGCTATTGTGAATAAACTATTCACAGAAGAAAGCCGTTTACACTTAAGTCAGCTTTATGCGTCAAAAGTGACCCGCAGTCAATTATATTGGACCAGTGTTGGTTTAGCGATTGTCGCAGGTTTACTAGGAATTCTATTAGCTGCAGTTGGCCTTGGGGCTACGGCTATCGGTGCTATGGGAGATGAATTAACGATGGATATCGTGGATTTCCTTGCTGCCGGATTCAACTTCTTACCGGCCGTCTTATTCTTTACTAGTCTTGCTGCATTAGCTCTTGGATGGGCTCCGAGAATAGGTAAAGTAGTGTATATTTATCTTGCCTATTCCTTTCTATTAAACTACTTTGGTGGTATCTTAGATTTACCAGATTGGTTATCAAAAACAGCCATCCAAAGTTGGATACCGCAAATGCCAATTGAAGAATTTGATGCAGCCATTTTCATTACCATTACCGTAATTAGCATTGCTCTCATGATCATTGGTTATCTTGGTTATCAAAGAAGAGATATGGTGGAAGGAGCTTAATTAATCTTTCCTTAAACAAGTCGCATTTTTCTAAGAAAAATGCGACTTTAATTTTTATATATACAGCATGCTTGGTATTTATATTATTGGCTTCTATATTCCAAACTGTGTTACCCGTTAATCATTTCTTTCTTGGTGTTCCATGAATTCTTTCCATGATTGGTGAAGCGATCATATGCTTAGCAAGCTTAATTAAACTATTTATCTTGATTATAATAGGTACCATCATCAGGCATTGGACATAGTTATGTATGATGCCTAAAGTATACTTCTTCTATATCCAAATAAAACCCACCCATATTATAAACTGATAAGGGGGCCGTTCTAATTCTGCTTTTCCAAATAGGCCTTCAGAGCATCTAAATCTTTTGCACAAGCTTTCTTAAAAGTTCCTGCCATCATTTTACCAAAGATTTTGGTTAAACCTGTAAGTCCTCTTATCTCACCATCTAAAGTAACTTCAGAATAATCACCTGATGATGTGATGAAATAGGTATAAATATATTCCCCTTTACCTGTGGTTCCTTTGGTTCCATCACAGCGGAGCACAATTTTATCGCCTTCCTTCAGTTCTACTACTTCAAAATGTTCAGAAGCCTCTTTCCCAAACATCTTTCTAGTTTCCTTCCATTCGCTTCCCTCTTTAATTGGTCCCTCATCCAACCGTTCCATCCGAACCAACCCTTGCATCCACTGTTCTGCCGCATTAAGATCAAGCAAACTATAAAATGCCTTTTGTTTCGGAACATGAATCGTTCGCTTCACATTAAAATGAATACTCACCCTCACAACACCCCACATAATCTTTTACCAAAGTATACCATAAGTAGGTGGGACGCGGGGACAGGTTCCTCGTCCCCCAAAGATTATGAGCACAGTGGGACAATCGACCTGTCCCCATGTCCCCTGTCCGACTTCACTTGAAATGATCGAGAAGTGGGGCACTGACCCTTTTCATCTAGCAATAAATAAGCGTGAAAGATAATACGTTAGCACAGCTCTGATATTAGGACGTTGCCGTGTAGCAAATACAGCATATCTTAACATCCGCATGGAATTTAGCTATAATAGTTGAACCGACGGACGTACCTGATCCTAAGTCCCCCTCACAAGCTTTGTTCGAATTCGATTAGAGAAAAGTTCCACCAGCAAAATCAACACAACCAGACCAATAAGAATCGATCCGACTTCATTCCAACGATATGCATTCATAGCAAAAATCAGTGGTGCTCCAATACCGCCCGCACCTACGAGACCGAGTACAGAAGCTTCTCTAAGATTCATATCAAACCGGTAAATAATGATCGATAAGAACATAGAAAACAGCTGCGGAAAGATTCCATAGCGGATTTTCTCAAAGGTCGTACAACCAATGGACGTCATGGATTCTAAAATTGATGTATCCAGTTCTTCAATCGTATCCACAAATAATTTAGCAAGCATACCGATAGATACGAGGGCAATGGTCAACACACCGGCAAATGGACCAGGCCCTGTCACTCGAATAAACATTAAACCATAGACGAGTGCAGGAATCGTACGAATGACGATTAACAACAATCTCGTCAGTCCAGCAACAGGTTTTGGTACAATATTGGAAGCAGATAAGAATGCAAGTGGGATTGCCAGAATGGAGCCGATGACGGTACCGAGAAAGGCTATGGCCATGGTTTCAATCAATAGATACATCACACCTTGTGACGTAACATTAAATAATAATCCTAAATCAGGGTTTAGAATTCCTCCTATAATACTGGCGGCGATCCGCATACCACTTTCTTCCATGTTTTCCATGTTGATCGTAGAAAGCGACCAACTAAATAAGAGCAAGATGAGGATAGTCACGGTAAAGATATAGCGTACATTTCTAGGCGAGGCATAAAGCTGTTTTTCAATTGCATCCATATCATGCATCCTCCTTTAGATTAACTTTTTCCTGAAATGTTCGCTGATTTTTTCAATGATATATACGGTAATAATCAGCATCAGCAAAATCATGCCAACACTTGCATAATCACGCCATCCAAGACCTTCGTTTAACAAGAGCCCAATTCCTCCAGCTCCAACATAGCCCAGAATGGCAGCATAGCGGACATTTCCTTCAAAACAGAATAAAGACGTTGACAAATAATTTGGCAAGACCTGTGGAAAAATGGCATAACGGAATGCCTGCATCTTAGTCATCCCACCAGCCTCCATTGCTTCAAATGAACCCATATCCGCATTCTCAATTTGCTCATACAGTAACTTCCCGACATAAGCGATGGTAAATAAAAAAATCGCCACCGTGCCAGCAAGCGTTCCAAGACCAAAGATAAACGTTGCTATCAGAGCTGTAACAAGTGTTGGCAATGTCCGTAGAATACTAAGAATAAATTTACTCCATGCAGCAACAGGCTTACTCATCACATTGGAAGAAGCAAGATATGCCGCTGGAATAGCGGCCAACGAACCAACCATCGACCCTAAAAGGGACATCTTGATCGTATCCATGAGTGGCTTCCAAATATGATCTAAATAATCCCACTTTGGTGGAATCATTTCCCCAATAATCACAAAAAATTCCTTCCATCTTGTAAACAAAACCTCCAGGTCAAAATTCGTGAAACGGACAGAGACAATAGTGGCAAGCAAAACGAGTACGAGGACAATAGGTGTTCGCGATCGTTTCTCATGAACAGTCTTCCCATTCGGGAGTGAAATTTTGCTAGGGGGGAAAATTTTATCATACATAGCGTTTCTCCCCTTTATTCATTGGTTCACTGTCGTTCGTTTGCCCTTTGTATATGTAATCGAGAACTTCTTGCGTCACTTCAGCCGCCCTTCCGTCATAGACGATTTTTCCTTCTCTAACACCTATAATCCGGTCAGCGTATTCCAGTGCCATTTCGACATGATGAATATTGATAATAATGGACATATCCGTTTCTCGATTAATCGTTGTAAAATCATCCATCACCTGTCTTGCCGTGACTGGATCAAGCGAAGCAATCGGTTCATCAGCGAGAATGATATCTGGATTCTGTGCGAGCGTTCTTGCCAGAGCAACACGTTGCTGCTGACCGCCTGATAATTGATCCACACGAACATAAGCTTTGTCTAGAATTCCAACTTTATCAAGTGCAGTCAGTGCTTTGACTTTTTGCTCTTTGGAAAATATACCTGTCACCTTCCTCCAAAAAGGAAGTTCTGGAACGAAGGAAACAAGAACATTTTTTAAGACGGAGCTACGTGTGACAAGATGAAAGGATTGAAAAATCATCCCGATACGCCGTCGGAATGTGCGAATCTCCTTTCCCTTTAAAGAACTCACTTTTACACCGTCCACCACGATTTCCCCTTCTGTGATATCATGCATCCGGTTAATACAGCGTATCAAAGTAGATTTACCAGCACCTGACATACCAATGATTGCTACAAATTCTCCTTTCTCCATCTTTAGGTTAATATTATCTAGTGCCTTGACGTTATTCGGATACGTTTTTCCCACGTTGATAAATTCTATCATCTCTAATTCTCCAATCTATAAAAATGAGAACACCAACAAACGATGCTCTCATTGAATCAGAATCCTTTTAGTTAAAGCTCTTCACCATTTCTTGTGCTTTTCTTTCATTATCATAATCAGAAGACTCTGCTTTTTGATATCCTTCATGATTATAGATCGAGATCACTTCTTTTCCTTCTTCTGTCTCTCCAATATTGATAAATGCTTGTTGAATAGCAGACTTCAAGTCATCATCCATAATTTCCGAATTTTTGCTAACGCTAACCGTATCATTGTAAATACCAGGTGTAACACCAATAACGTTCGTATCATCCCAGATGGATCCTTCTCCATCAAATTCCTCTTGCCATTTATCTTCATTGTCCCGTCTAGCATCTGCATACGTGACCATGACATCAATCTGTCCTTGCGCCAGTCGCGCAAAAGCACTTCCATAAGAATCGGATTGAACCACATTGTCTAAATCAGTTATGGTCTTGCCATAATTTTCATCCAGCCATAATGCAGGGTAAATATATCCTGCTGGAGATGAAGAAGACATGACCGCCCATGAAGCACTATTTACATCTTCAAAGGGTAATTCTTCTCCATTATTCACTTTTTCTGCTAGTTCCTGTCCTTTTTCAGATGGACCGGCAATAATTAAAGCACGGTAGCTTGTTGCCTGTTCATCTGATGCTTCTGTAGGCTTATTATCATTCCAATCTTTGGCATCATCCGAATCAATGCTTAACCCTGCACGTGTTGCGGTTAAAATAACCTCAGCCCCATCGTCATACAATACATAGGTACCACCTGGAATTAAACCTATGTCGGTTGTTCCAGCAGATAGTGCCTCCCCAACTGCCTCGTAGTTTGTACCAACCGTAATATCCACTTCCCCTATGTCATAACCCAATGACGCCATTTCCTTTTTTAATAATTCTTTCAGGGGCTCTGTTGCGGTAATAATTTCATCCGGATCTCTCGAAGGGACAAATCCCACCGAAAGTGTATCGATGGATTCATTTTCTTCTTCCGCCTCGGAACTTTCTCCTCCTGTCTCCGATGGCTCTTCTGCTTCAGAGCTACTTTCTTCCGCATTGTTCCCACAAGCTACCAATACTAACATCACAAAACTGACCATAATTGCAAATAAGACTTTTTTCAACATAATCTCCCTTTCGTCGACATTTTTGAGACTAGTTCAAGTATAATGAAAAAATATTAAGAAAATAACAACTACAAGTAAATTTTATGTAAAATTGACGTATTTTTTACCTACTTTTCCTACGATATTCTAGGAAAAATGATGGTTCATAGGTAGTCCCCTGAGTGCATTTAGTTTAGCGAATAAGAGACTGACTCTTTCGTTATACCTAATTTTGACGACACTGCAATGGTTTTAATAATCTAGAAAGAATAATCTAATCATTGTGCGGAAGGCTATCAAATAAACGAAACAAAGGGAGATATGAAAAATGGGATTTTTAAAGAAAATGTGGGAAACTCAAAAGCAAACGATTAAAGAAGAAGCAAAAAAAGTCGAGTTTGAATATATTGGTGGCCACCCGAAATTTGATCGTAAAAGAATCAAAATTAGAAAAGGAAGTGAAGATGGCCAAATTATTTTAGATGACATTTTAAATGAAGTGGAGGCCAATTTAGTGGAATATCAATGGGGTGAACAAAGCAAACGCTCCGTTGGAAAAGCGGCAACAGGTGCCATTATTGGTGGTGTGTTAACCGGTGGAGTCGGTGCGATTGCTGGGGGTGCAATTGGTGCCAAGAAAAAAGATGATTCTGTACTACGATTAGGCATCGAAGAACATGGAAGAACGTATGAAGTTTTATTGCGTGCAGATCAAACCAAATATAATGAGTTTACGAAAAAGGTACTATAAATTTGAAGTTTTTATCATTCTCTCTACTTCCATTTTACTACGATTTATAGATTTTTAATAGACTACTCTTTTAGTCATTTCTAACATATACTGTTCTAGGTACAAAACTAGATCGAGAAGAGGTGTAGAAGCAGTATGAATGATAATAAACAAATCTTGGATCATGGTCCATTTTTTCATGGCACGAAAGCAGAACTAAAAATTGGAGATCTATTAGAGCCACAACACCTATCCAATTATCAAAATAAGAAATCTAACTATATCTATTTCACTGCAACATTAGATGCTGCTAAATGGGGTGCTGAATTAGCAACATCTAATTCAAAAGAAAGAATTTATTTGGTAGAGCCCCTAGGTGATTTCGAAAATGATCCAAACGTAACTGACAAAAGATTTCCTGGAAACCCAACACGTTCGTATCGGTCTAAGTCTCCTTTAAAGATAGTAGCTGAATTAAAGTCCTGGGAGAGACATTCTGATGAAGAAATAAATCAAATGCTTACTTCTTTAAAAAAGTTACGGGAACAAGGAAAAGCCGTCATATACGACTAACTTATTTAGAATTGGGGATTCCCCCAATTCTTCTTTTTCATCTGCTAGACAATTTATCTGCACGGGACACGGGGACAGGTTTGTTGTCCCAACCTTGGGACAACAAACCTGTCCCCGTGTCCCTTTTCATGGAGAGGTGGGCCGCGTCACTGGTTTTCCTTTATTAATTAATCTAGTATATAATGAACCTGACATTCATTCTTAAGGGAGCACCGTAAACATCCAAACATTTTTTCCGCTCTTTTATGTTATATAAAGCAAGAAACAACCTATCCATTAGACGTTAAAAACGGAGACACTGAGGTATATCAAGGGAGGAAAATGAAATGAGAATTATTGTAACAAGTTTATTCGTGGAAGATCAAGATAAAGCACTACAGTTTTATACAGAAACACTCGGCTTTGTTAAAAAACAAGACGTTCCAGCAGGAGAATTTAGGTGGATTACGCTAGTTTCTCCCGATGATCAAGATGGAACAGAACTGGTACTTGAGCCTAATGATAATCCGGCAGCCAAGGAATATCAAACGAAGATTTTTGATCAAGGCATCCCTGCGACAATGTTTGGAGTGGTAGATGTTCGTGAAGCGTTTCAACGATTGAGTAAACACGGAGTGAGATTCACTATGGAGCCGACCGAAATGGGTGAAGTCACCATAGCTGTTTTTGATGATACGTGTGGCAATCTTATTCAGCTAGCTCAGAAGTAACTTTATGATGGAGAGAATTAAATAAATTCTCAAATACAAGTTAATCAAACCGATATGCTTATAAATTAGGGGGAATGGAAAATGAATAGTCAAATCGAACTGGAATTTGAAAAATCAAAATCGAAGGATAAAGATGAACGCTATGAAGCATATCAAAATATTTTAGAAGCAACAGAACAAAAAGTGGATTGGGCTTACGAGGTTTGGGATCAATTACTAGAGGATTTAACTCACAAGGATAACCATCAACGGTCACGTGCTGCACAATATCTGGCCAATTTAGCAAAAAGCGATCCGGAACGAAGAATGCTTAGAGATTTTTCAAGAGTATGGAAGGTAACATATGATGAGAAATTTGTTACAGCTAGACACAGCCTGCAATCCATATGGAAGGTTGGATTAGCTGGTAGAGAACAAAAAGAAATGGTTATGAAATACATGGTTGATCGTTTTAAAAATTGCATAAACGAAAAAAATTATACGCTAATTCGTTCGGACATCATTCAAAACATGAGAAATTTATTCGATCATTTACATGACGAGAAAATAAAACAAACAGCTATAACGTTAATTGAGACAGTAGAAGATAAAAAATACAAGAAAAAGTATACGGCTATTTGGAAGTAACTGGAGTAGTGCAGGGGGACAAAGAACCTGTCCCCTTACGTTTCCTCGCTTCTCTATCATTTTAGTGAAATGGGGGGACTGACCCTTTAATCACAATTCTATATTAATCTTCATTCTCCTTATTTCATCCTTATCAACACCTGATACTTCTGCAATGAACTCATCAGATTATCCCTATTTTAATTACTTCTTCTATCCCCTCCTTTTTCCCTTCCCACTTACCTTTTTCATAGTACGCATTTGGATTTCTAAACAACTTTTTTGCTTCTTCTGTAGGGAGCTTTGCAATTTCTTCAGCCATTTACTCTTCTTCCTTCGCATTTATATTTTGCTTATTAAAGCCGCTGCTGCAGGATTGTCCATCTCAATATACCTCTTCCAATCCATTTGAATGAGATGAAGTTACAGGTAACGAAATTGTAAAACTTGAAAATATGAAATATAAAAATTAGGTACCGATTGCGTTATGTTGTTGCTTATTGAGTAAAAAAAGTAGTTTAGCCTAACAGTATTTACTATGGTAAAATTAGTAAATAATTATTAAGAAGGTACATACGGTGACCAATAAACTGATTGTGAAAGATGAAATTCTTATAGAGGAAACTCCATCAAAAGTATGGGAGGTACTCATTAAACCCACTTATAAAATATGGAAAAGACTATTATGACGCCTCACTAAAATTTGCTGCTGAATCAATAAAAGTAATTAAAAAATTAGCTGAAAATCTATAGTCTTTCTTAAGCCAAAATAAGAAGGGATTAACTCACATTATAGAAATAATAGGATAACCGAATTAGAAGGAGGAGTTAAGATGGAATTAGGAGCATTTTCTATCAGCTTAAATGTAAAAGATCTTCAAAAATCCAAAGCATTTTACGAGAACTTGGGATTTGAAACACTAGGTGGGGATATGAACCACAATTATCTTATCTTGAAAAATGGTCAAACCCTGATTGGTCTGTTCCAAGGATTGTTTGAGAAAAATATTCTCACGTTTAATCCAGGTTGGGATAACAATGCGAAGAATTTAGAGAATTTTACCGATGTTCGAGATTTGCAAAAAGAATTAAAGAAAAAAGGAATGGGACTAATACAAGAAGCAGATGATTCAACATCAGGACCTGCATATGTAACGTTAGAAGATCCAGACGGGAATCCCATTTTAATTGATCAGCATCGTTAATAATGGAAAACATCAGGACAAGTGATATGTAAGATTAATTATTCTTAAGGGAGTACATCGACATGCAAACATTACAAAAACTTTCCAAACGTCTCTACTACCTACCTTCCTATCAAAAAACGGACCGCCCAATATTAGCTGCGATTGTAGGTAACGATCAAACACTCTTCATTGATGCTGGGAATTCTTCCAGTCATGCGAGATTATTTAAAGAGCAATTAGCATCCCAGCAAGTTTTCGGAGATATCGTAGCCATAACCCACTGGCATTGGGATCATGTATTTGGCTTATCAGAAATGGACATGCCTTCCATCGCTAATTCCATGACTTTCGATAACATAAAAGTACTGCAAAAGTATTCCTGGGAAAACCAGGCATTAGATGAGCGAGTCCAAAAAGGGATTGAAATACCGTTTTGTGCAGATGCGATAAAGCTTGAGCTTGGAAGGAATCGAGAGGTTAACCTACCAGATCCGACTATCATTTTTGACAAGCAGTTGAAACTGAATCTTGGCGGAGTTACCTGTATGATTGAACATGTTGGCGGCGATCATTCACCTGATTCGAATATCCTCTATATTCCAGAGGAAAAAGCACTATTTCTCGGTGACTGCCTATATGCAAATATGTACGCTGAAAAATGGCACTATACCATTGAGAACATGTCTATGTTATTGGAGAAAATAGAAAGTTATGACGCAAATTTTTATTTTCTTTCCCATCATGCAGCCCCATTAACAAAGGATGAATTTTCTTCCTTTGCCTTTTTACTGAAGACAAGTGCTCTATTGACGAAGAAACACAAAGGGAAACGAGAGGCAATAGCAGTAGATATTTCCAAAGAGTTTGGACTTGAGTTAACAGATGACGTTGCTGAAGTAATTGGTTATTTTGTGAATGGGTATGTGTGATGGGACACGGGGACAGGTTCCTCGTCCCACCCGCACTACCACGATGTGGGACAAAGAACCTGTCCCCGCGTCCCCCTCTCAAATCCCATCTTTCAGCCATTTTGCTGTTACTGTATCGGCAGTTAACATTTCTTCTGGTGTGCCTTCAAATAGGATATGTCCGCCTTTTTTTCCTCCTCCTGGACCTAATTCGATTACCCAATCGCTTGCTGCTATAAAGTCGAGGTTGTGTTCGATAATGATAACGGAATTACCTCTGTCTACTAGTTTTTGAAATACATCTAATAGTTTTCCATAATCTTTTGTATGGAGGCCTAAGGATGGCTCGTCAAGTAGATAAATTTGCCCTTCTTTTTGCAAGTGGCTTGCTAGCTTTAGTCGTTGAATTTCTCCTCCACTAAGGGAACTCGTCGTCTGTCCTAAGGTTAAATATCCTAACCCTACTTCTTTTAGCGTGTTCACTCTTTTTAAGATTTTTGATATATTAAAATAAGTGGTAGCTTCGTCTATCGTCAGCTCTAACATCTCTACTATATTTTTATCCTGATAGCGATAGGATAATGCCTCTTCGGAGTACCTCGTACCGTCACATGCTTCACAGGCAATCGTCACCGGATCTGCAAATGCTACATCTGGCTTCATAACTCCTTTCCCTTTGCAAATAGGACATGCTCCTATCGAGTTAAAGCTGAACAAACCTGCAGGCTGTCCTGTTTCTTTAGAAAATAAGGAGCGAATATCATCCATAATTCCCATATATGTAGCTAGGGTCGACCGGGGAGACCTTCCTATGCTGCCTTGTCCTACCTTGATGGTTTCTGGAAACTTCTTCGTGAATGCTTCCAACATCAATGAGCTTTTACCTGAACCAGAGACTCCGCATATAGAGACTAAAACATTTTTAGGGATTGCTACGCTAACATTTTTCAAATTATGGTTGCTTGCCCCGTTGATGGAAAAATAACTGGATAGATTTCTTGGACTCTTATTTATCTGGATCTTGTGGTTTAGGGAAGTTGCGGCTTTCGAGTTGTTTAGTTCAGCTAAGTCTCCTTGATAGACAACCTTGCCACCACTTACCCCTGCCCCTGGTCCCATCTCGATAATTTCATCTGCTACCTTTATAACGGATAGATTATGTTCAATGACGATGACCGTATTATGCTGGTTTATGAGACTTTTTAGTATATGTATTAACCTATCTACTTCTTCTGGATGGAGTCCCGCACTTGGTTCATCGAAAATGTAGGTAATATTGTTCAGACTGCTCCCCAAATGACGAGCAATTTTCACCCTTTGTGCTTCCCCACTGGAAAGGGTTCCCATTTTTCTAGATAGACTTAGATATCCTAATCCCATGTCGACTAGTTGTTTGATAGGAGGGATGGCTTGGCTTGCGATAGATTCTCCCAAGGGATCCTTAATCTTTGTCAGTTCTTCCAGTAATTCCGTTAACTCTAATTGATCGTATTCGGCGATATGAAACCCATGAATTCGACACTCTAATACCTTTGGATTAAGTCCGGATCCTTGGCAGGTAGGGCATAGGGAATGGGTGGAAACGGCTAAGACATCCTCTTGGGAAACTTGTCTCAGCTTGGAAACATCTCGATGGATATAGAGACGCGTAAATCGAGGCAATAACCCATCCCACTCATGCTGTTGCGGACCATTTTTTGTATGGAACGGTGCATAAACCCGTTCCCCTTCTTTGGGACCATATAATAACAGGTTGCGTTTTTCTTCAGAATAGTCCTTTATCGGTAGATCAGGATCGAATAATCCACCAGTCATCATCCATCTACCTTGCCACCCAGAAGGCGACAATGGCTTAAATTGCACAGCATACGCTCGAAGTGATTTATTAAAATCAATCATTTTATTTACGTCTGGCGCAATAACCTCCCCAAATCCACCACATTCCGGACATCTACCAAAAGAACTTTGGCTGGAAAAATCCGTAGCAGATCCTATCTGCGGCTCCCCTATACGTGAAAACAGAAGCCGAATCAATGGATGGATATCCATATACGTGCCAACAGTCGAGCGAGAATTGCCCCCTACCGGTCTTTGCTCTACGACAACAACCGGGCTCAAATTCTGCATCAAATCTGCGTGCGGCCTTTCATATCTTGGCATCTGATACCTGACATACTGAGGATAGTTCAATGTCATTTGTCTTCTGCTTTCCGTTGCTAATGTATCAAAAGCAACAGAGCTTTTTCCTGACCCTGAAAGACCAGTAAATACAGTTATCTTTTCCTTTGGTATGGTTAAATCTATATCTTTTAAATTATTTTCTTTCAATCCTCTTAGAATGATTTCATCTTTTATTGATGACATGTTATCATCCTTTCTTGACTCACTGGTATTTCTTATGAGGGGACTCATTCTTTTCTATTATTGTATAGGAGGAACCAAGATTTTCCAAAGGGAAGACAGGGGCACAGTCCCCCACTTCACTAAAGTAATAGAGTGGGACGAAGGGACAGGTTCCTCGTCCCAACAGCACTACTACGATGCGGGACAATGAACCTGTCCCCGTGTCCCCTTTCCCAAGCGTTTTGCATGTTATTTAGGGTGTTAATATCGGTTATTTTGGGTATGAAATATAATATGATGTGTTGCTTTATCTCCACGTTATCTGAACTACTTTCCTTAAAGCACCATTCTTTTTACCTGCTTCACATAGAAAAACCGGACAACCAGGAAGTAAATAACTTGAATCAAAACAAAACTTCCTAATACGAAGGTGGATTCCATCGTTAAATCGTAATTAAACATGTGAGACAAAGCAGTAAGCGCAACAGAACCATGAATTAACGCAACAACAATTGGTGAGAAGAATAATAGAGCAACTTGTCGGTTTACTTCCTTCTTCAACTCCGTCTCTGTCAATCCGATTTTCGCAATGGAACGGAACTTACGCTTTTCTTCTTCTAAATCAGTAAATAATCGGAAATAAAGAAAGCTTCCTGCTGATACGAAGAATACAATTCCTATAAACAAACCGATAAATAAGATTGGTCCGTATGCTTTATTGATTTCATAAATTGCATAGTCAACAGAATAAGCCTTATTCTCCAATTGTTCATTAAGCTTTTCCCCCACTTTAATTATATGATCTGTTTGCGCTTCCTTCGCTTTCCATACGACACTCCTATCACTCATAACAGGTGATCCAAGCTGCTTATGAAACTTGTCGTTCACAACGTAATAACGGCTATGTGATAATACCGTTGATTCTATTACATGACTCGGTTTAATCTCTTGTCCGTTACGGAGTTTGAGAGTAGATTGCCTCAACTCTTCACTGGCATTGGATACTTTCATAAAACCTGAATTACTCTGTATGACGGCAACCGCCTCGTTCTCTCCAGGATGAAGTTCCTTTTCCTCGGTCAACGCCACAAAGCGATTATAGTCACTAGCTCTTACAATTAACACCTTATTATTTTCTTCTGTTGTCTCATAATATGGAAGCTCCATCGCTTCCATCTTTGCTTCTACATTTTCTGCCTGTAAGATCGAGTTAATTTTATTTATGTCTTCATCCATTACTTCTTCACTATCGTCCCCCCATGGAACATATTCAATGGTATAAAAATTATCTTCTTTTACTCCTTTTGTTAAGATAGATTGAAATCCAAATAGTGATCCAATGGCACTAAATGTAACCGTTGAAATGATGGCTACCATAAAAAATGTCCTAGCATTATCCTTCATTCGGAACGATAGGTCAGAAAATAGTAGCATATTTGTTTTCCGCCAGAAGATTGATTTATTATTTTTCAAACGACGTATAACGTACACACTTAATTGGGTAAATAAGAAATAGTTTCCAAGTGTCACAACGATAATGACTGGAATCATGACAAAGACAACATAAATACCCTTCACATAGAGAGCGGTGCCGTAACCTACAATAAGTAGGAATGCTGCAAAAATGGATAGAAAAATAGACGCTTTCGGCTCTCCTTTGGACTGTTTATCCCCTTTAATTAAATCCATTAGTTTATTTGTACGCAGTATGAAAGAAACAAAAACCGATATACAGAAAAATAAAAAGATAAAGCTAATGAACGTTACGATAATAGCAAGGGTAGGTATATAAAAATAAAGTGATTCACTAATAATTAATACATTCTCACCAACCAAGAGAATGCCTTTTGCGAACACCAAACCAGCCAGGATCCCTCCGACTGTAGCAAAAAAACCGATTAAAATATTTTCCAAAAATACCATGTAGCGAATTTGCCGGTTAGAGGCTCCAAGCATCATCAACAAGCCAAACTCTTTCTTTCTCGACTGTAAAAACGAACTCATCGAGTACAGAACAAAGAAAAACGAAAACACATAAATAATTCCACCAGCGACTGCCATACCAAATAGGGCATTTTGATTAATAGATCCATCTGAAAACGTTGGATGAAAGGCAAAGATGGCAAAGGTGAAGAATACCATCACCGTGAACAGGCTACTAAGGAAATAAGCAATATACAGACGTTTATTACGCAGGACATTATTAAACGCGAATTGACGAAAAGTCATTGCCCTCGCCTCCCATCAACGAAAGCATGTCAATTATTTTCTGAAAAAATGCTTGTCTACTCTCTCCACGATGAATCTCAGAATGAAGCTTTCCATCACGGATAAAAACAACTCGGTCTGAGTAGCTAGCCGCTTGTGGGTCATGTGTTACCATTAATAAACTCGTTTTTTCCTTTTCATTAATGGATACAAGCATTTTCATGACATCCTTTGACGCCTTCGAATCTAGGTTTCCAGTTGGCTCGTCTGCCAAAAGTAGCCTAGGCTCGTGAATCATCGCTCTAGCAATGGCAACCCGCTGCGCCTGGCCTCCGGATATTTCATATGTGCGTTTATTCATAATGGATGAGATGCCAAGATTCTTGGCAATTTGTTGGGCTTTTTCCTTCATTTCTGATACGCCTGTACCATCTAATGTAAGTGGCAGTACCATATTTTCTTCAACAGTCAATGTATGCAGTAAATTGAAATCCTGGAAGATGAATCCCAGTTCATTTCTTCTGAATTTCGCCAAAGTATTTTTCTTAAGCTTATGTGGGTTTTCCCCATCTAATTCTACCTCACCTGTCGTAGGTGTATCATTTGTAGAGATGATATTTAATAGTGTCGTTTTACCACTTCCAGATGGACCCATAATAGCTACAAATTCACCTTTTTCTATTTCCAAACTAATATCAGTCAAGGCACGATAGGCAACTTTCCCTTCGTAAACCTTACTTACTTTTGTTAGTTTCAGCATAATCATTCTCCTTTTCCAAAACTTCTAGCCAAAGTATAGCCTATATCCTTGCCATTAAACTATCGATTATGCTTTCACCAATCTTACATGGATGTAAGGTTTTGTGTTTCAGGAAAAATAATTCGGACAGTCGTTCCCTCCCCGACCGTGGATTCTAATTCCAGTGAGTGCTCCAGCCTTTCCGCCACTTCTTTAACCAAATAAAGCCCCATACCTGTAGACTCCCGATATTTTCTACCATTTTCACCGGTATAAAATTTATTAAAAACACGTTTCTGGTCAACAACAGGAATTCCAATCCCAAAGTCCTTCACTTCCAGAACCGCTTCCCCTTCCCTTTCATCAATCGATATATCTAGCCGATTTGTTTTTCCAGTAGAATATTTAACGGCATTATGTACGAGTTGCGTTAATAGGAAGAAAAGCCACTTCTCATCGGTCTCTACTGTTATTCCTGGTTTTTCTTCCTTTAATTGTGGATACACTTCATTACGAATATAAAAGCGCTTGTTATCCTGGTTTACATCCCGTATGAGCTTAGAAAGTGGGACTGGATTTATCTGAAAATCCTCTGAAATCGTACGGAGTCTTGCCATATAAAGGACGGTATGAAGCCCATTTCGCATCCGGTCTGTTTCCTCACGAATGCTAGACGATTCCGGCTCATCGAGTGTTTGTGCAGTTAATTCAATAACAGAAAGTGGCGTCTTCATTTGATGCACCCAGCGATCCATAAATAATAGATGCTCATCCTGTCTATCTTCTGCTTTTTGAAGTTCCTCTTGATAGGACCTGTACTGTGATAGAAGTAATTGATGGAGTGCTTCAGATATTGGTGCTCTTTCTGTCGTCTCGAGAGATTCTTCCTGTGTTTCTATTGGTTTTTGCAACCTTTGGTAAAATTTTTTTCTAGTAACATACTTATAGATGAGGTAGGCAGTTAATAATGTGAAGGATAGAAATATAGCGTAGATACTTACACCTATCCCTCGATAGCCATCCAACCAAAATAGGATAGGAACCACTAGACTTTGACAGAGTTGGATAACAATAAGTAACAAATGCTCACGAAGGAATAACCTCATGCTTCTTCCTCTCTCCAAGTAATTCGCAGTCGGTATCCTACCCCTCTAACCGTCTCCACAGCATTCTCTATCCCTAACTCTTGAAACTTACTTCGAACACGAGCCATATTAACATTTAACGTATTTTCATCGACAAAAGCTTGTTCATCCCAAAGTTTCGCCAATAAATCCTGCCGGCCAGCCACTCGAGGGTAACGTTCCAACAAGCTTTCAATAATGTCGTTTTCCTTTTTAGTTATTTGCGTCACCGCGTTTTTATATCGCAACTCCAATCGTTCTGGATATAAGCTAAGGCCCTCTTGGCTAAGTACTCTTTCTTCATAATTAGCTGCATATTCCCCATACGCACGGCGGAGCTGACTCCGGATTTTGGCCATGACAATATCTGGGTGAAATGGCTTCGTAATGAAATCATCGCCCCCATTTTCAATTGCCATTACTTGATCCATCTCGCCTGTCCGAGCTGAGATGAAAATCACGGGGCAAATAGACTCTTTTCGAACTTGCCTACACCAATAATACCCATCATAACTAGGAAGATTAATATCGAGTAACAGAAGCTTGGGTTGAGCCTCACGAAAGGTGTTCATTATATTTCCAAAATCGGTTGCAATGATGACTTCATACCCGTACTTTTTTAAGTAGGTACATAAGTATTCGGCAATTTTCATATCATCTTCAACAATCATAATTTTTTCCATGTTTGATTTCTCCCCAGCAATTATTTAACATGTATAATTTTACATAAGCAATCTAAGGAAAACAAAGATAACTTATATAATTGATTATCATAAAAGATGTTTATCCTACTTTCTTTTACGATTATAGTATGGGACTGACCCTTTTATTTAAGCGAAGGACAAGGTGCCATGACTTATCAAGGGGCAGGAGCAATGCGACATTAAAGAAACCACTCTTCGTGTTTTTTTTCACTTCCTATTCTAAGCACTATTAATAGGAAGATGGATGGGAAGAATAAACCAATGGTCTCTCAGTTCTGCATCCATTTTCCCATTCATCTTTTCCACTAACTTTTTAGACAGAAAAAGGCCTAGTCCACTAGATTCCGTGTTCGATCTGCTGGTGACTCCGTATAAAAACGAAAAAGTACTTTTTCCACTGCGACTTTGCTATCTGGTTTGATGTCATTTTTAACGGTAAAAATCAAATAGTTTTCTTCATTTCTATAGCTTATAACGGCTTCACTATGGGCATAACGAAGGATATTCTGAACGATATTTTGAATAACCTGTGTAAGCATTAATTTGTCAGCAATAATTTGTTGGTCATTTATTGGTTCAGGAAATAGTAGTTCAATTTTCCTTTCCTCCAATTGTTCATAAAAGGACAAGAAAATTTTTTCAACCACGTTGGAGAGAGGAATGGAAGTTAATTCTATTTATTTTGGTTGGTTTCAATCCACTCTAACTCATAAAAATTGTCGGTCATTTCCATCAAACGTTAAACGAGTGCTCAATAATCTTTAGATAGTTCTCCCTCTTCTTCACATCTGTGGTCGCCTGCAGGAGTTGAACATAGCGTGAGTGTTGTCCGTAAATCATGCGAGAGACCAGCAATGGATAACTTCACATTTTCTTCCATCTTTTTTGATTGACGATTCTTCTCTTCAAAAGAATCAATCATTTGATTCAACTCATCCACCACCAACATTTACCGCTTGTACTCGCAGATTCTCTCCAGCCGTTAATTCTGGATAAAGTGCTGGCGTTTCAATGGATTGTCCTATTTTTCTCCGTGCATGTTGCAATCCCTTCATTCCCGTTTCCCCAAACAGTTCGATATCGCCCTCATTAATGGTGCAGTCCCTCACTTGATATGAGTCTCTATCTTATAGGGAATTCATCATTAAATATGATAGAATGAATCTAGTATTTACAAACTGGACGGTGCTACCAATGGAAAAAGTGAAATTGAAAGAAAGTGATTTATATGAACCTATCAATAAGTATTTTAAGCGTAAAGGATATGATGTTTACGGGGAGGTTAAAGATTGTGATATTGCAGTGATTAAAGAGGAAGTACTCATTCTTGTAGAATTAAAATTAAACTTAAGCGTAGACCTACTTATTCAAGCAACGAAGCGACAACGGGTATCCGAACATGTCTATGTGGCCATACCGAAACCCAAAAGGCACAACCCCCGTTCCAAAAAATGGCGAGACACATGTCACCTTATACGGAGATTAGAGCTAGGCCTTATTCTCGTTTCCTTTACCCCAAAACAAAAACGAGTGGAAATCATGATAGAACCAACTCCTTTCCACCGTCCAATCAGCACAGGCAAAGCCAAATACCTCAGGCAAGCAATCATAAAAGAAATAAATGGAAGGAGTGCAGACTATAATGTTGGGGGTTCTAGCAGAAAACAGATTATGACCGCTTACCGGGAAAACTGTATACAAATTGCCAGTTACCTAGAAAACCACGGCGAACTATCGCCTAAGCAGTTATTGCAAATGGGAACAGGGAAGAAAACACAATCAATATTAAGTAAAAACTATTATGGTTGGTTTGTTCGAGTGAAACGAGGAATTTATGTGCTGAGTGAAAAGGGTAAAAAAGACTTAAAGCAATACCCGGAACTGGTGGAGTATTATCGTAACTAGTTAAACAAAAAGAGTCAAAATCCCCGCCATGCGAAAACTTTAGCACAGTGGGGGGACTGTGACCCTTTTTAGGAACTTCCATATTACGCCTTCTTAATCAGAGATTTATTTTCTTCTTCATTCTTTTTGTCTCCTCCATACCAAAGCCTGATACTTCAGCAATAAATTCATCCGGCAATCCCTTTTAAAGCATGTTCGTACTTAATTTTTCAATACCATGTTCTATTTCTTGTTCTACCCCTTTCTCTAACCCTTCCTTCTTCCCATTCTCATAGGAACTATAAAACTTATTTTTCTACAATCTCATCACCACATGTTGAGCGATTATATTGTTACTTTCTCTGTTTTTTGTATCTAAGTCGCTGAACAATATGAAGTCCTAATTCAAGAAAGACTGACCCTTTAATTTGTGTTTTTTGTAGTACTCTCCCATTAAACTACTATTGATTAATAAAACCAGGAAAACGGATTCAAAATCATTAACAATAATATAGTTTAGTGTTAAACTATTAGATAAAGGGGTGGATAAATTGACTAAATTACAAGACAAAGTGGTCATTATTACTGGCGGTGCTGGTGGAATTGGTAGTGGCATAGCCAAAGCAATGGTTAAAGAAGGGGCAATAGTTACTATTGTAGACGTTAACGAAGAAACCGGTACAGCAATGGAAAAAGAATTACAAGCTGTTTCCCCACAATCCATGTTTCTTCAAGCTAATCTATTGGATAGGGAAATTCTTGGGCAAATTATTACTACAGTAGTTGAGAAATATGGAAAACTTGATGTATTAGTAAATAATGCACATGCCTCGAAACAAAAGACACTGGAAGATACCAACCAAGAAGATCTAGATTTATCATTTGGTACTGGATTTTATCCAACATTTTATTTAATGAAAGCGGCACTTCCATATTTGAAAGAATCACAAGGAAATGTAATTAATTTCGCTTCTGGTGCTGGTTTGGAAGGTCATGAAACTCAAGGTGCATATGCCGCAGCAAAAGAAGCTATTCGCGGGGTATCACGTGTCGCAGCAAATGAATGGGGTAAATTTGGAATCAATGTAAACCTTATTAGCCCAATTGCTAACTCACCTGGTGTTGAAGCATGGGCAAAAGCACAGCCTGAATATTATGAAGCAGTTAAGAACAAAATTCCATTGGGACGTTTTGGCGATATAGAAGAAGATATCGGCCGTGTTGCCGTATTCCTAGCTTCAAAGGATTCACAATATATTACAGGTCAGACGATAATGGTCGATGGCGGATCCATTATGCTACGTTAATATTAGTTAGAAGGAGGTTATTTTGAATAAAACAAATATCTTTAAACTAATTCGTGCGATTGAACAAATCAATAATGAAAATATTGTAACTTTTACGAGAGCATTTCCTTATCCACTTGGAATTTCACCGATTCTCGTATTAAGTGAATTAAAAATGAAAGGCCCAACAAAGCAAGTGGAATTAGCAGAAACACTTGGCTATACAAAGGGCGCAATGACTAATATTGCAACAAAACTTGTTAGTTTAGGTCTAGCAGAAAGACTACATGATGAAAGTGATCGCCGGACAATCCAGTTAAAAATAACATCTGCTGGCATAAAAGCATTATTAGAAGCACAAAAAATTGGACAAGAAGTATTTATGCAGCATTTTGAAGTTTTAAGCGAAGAAGAACTCAACCAATATTTACTAATTCAAGAGAAATTAGTACAAGGGATACAAGATAGAAAAAACAAAGGGTAATTAACCATAAGAGGAGGAATTTTTCATGGGCAGATTAAATGCTAAAGTTGCACTTATTACTGGGGGCGCACGCGGAATGGGCGCTTCTCACGCTCGTTTGTTTGTAAAAGAAGGTGCTAAAGTAATCGTTGCTGATATTCTTGAAGATGAAGGGCAAGCTTTAGCTAAAGAACTAGGAGAAAATGCAACATTTTTAAAACTTGATGTAACAAAAGCAGACAATTGGGATGAAGTTGTTGCAGAATCAGAAAAAGCATTTGGCCCTATCAATGTATTAGTCAACAATGCAGGCATTAGCATGAATAAATCCATTGAGGAAATAACTGAAGAAGAGTACAGAAGAATACTCGATATTAATCAAGTTTCTGTATTCCTTGGAATGAAGGCAGTTATTCCATCCATGAAAAAAGCAAATGGCGGTTCGATTGTAAACATTTCATCCATGAATGGCCTTGTTGGTGGTGCAATTGGCTATACAGATACAAAATTTGCAGTTAGAGGAATGACAAAAGCTGCTGCTCTTGGATTATCTCATAAAGGTATTCGTGTAAATTCGGTGCATCCTGGTGTAATCGAAACTCCAATGATTGTTCAAGAGGATTCCAAAGAGGTAATCAAGGAATTCGCAAAACATATACCAACTGGAAGAGTGGCAAAACCTGAGGAAGTTTCCAACCTTGTTTTATACCTCGCATCCGATGAATCAAGTTACAGCACTGGTTCTGAGTTTGTAGTTGATGGAGGATTAACAGCACAATAGGGAACGAAGTAATTATTTTCATCCGGCCAAAGGGTCCATTCCCCACTTCACTAAAGTGATAGAGAAATGGGACTGGCCCTTTTAACCCAATTAACCCGAAGTTTAACATAACCCTGTGTTCAAGTCATACCCCTATTCCATTTCTACTTCATTTTGTCTTACGATATGGATATCCAATTTAACAGATGATTTATTCAAGTGAAAGAGAAAAGAACCTTTGGTCTGACCCCAAGCTACCACAACTTCTTCAAAAGATTTTTGTACTTCTAAACATAGTTAGTAATTAGTAATCTAGAACTCTCTAAATAGAAACCTATACTAACTTTTCCTCTGTTGCATTTTCGTCTATTTCTACCTCAGCATTTTTAAAGCCAACCACATTCTTCGGTATGAAAAGAACAAATAGTAAGGTGAAAACAGAGAAGGTGGCAAGAATTAAAGTCGTTATTGTGAAAGCCTTCATTCCATTTCCACCTGCAGAAAATAACGCGAACATCACAATGGCAAATGAAGCTCCCACACGTTGAATGGTTGTTTCAATGGTAGAAAATGTGAAAGTAGTAACTCCAATACGAGATTTATTTGCTTTCGCTAAAACCACTGCTTTATTAGCTGGCCCAATTAATCCAATACCAAGTCCCATTAACGCTAAACATGAAGCAATATAGAAAATGGATGTGTTTTGATTCGCAAATGCAATTAATACCGCACCACTAATAAGCACACATGCACTAAACGCGATAGTAAAACGCGGAGAGAATTTTATCATCCACCTTCCTACAAAATAATTACCTACTGCTGTAGCAACAAATATAACGAGTTGCATAAGTCCTACCAGAGTAGAAGGCTTCCCTTGTATATCTTGTAGGAAGAATGATAGTAAATACATAACTCCAACGTAAGGCAAGAAAACAAAAATCGAAACTACAGATGGTACCCAAAAATGTCGGTCAGATAGATAATTAATATCTAGTAAAGGCTCTTTCTTCTTTTTTTCAACAAGTACTAAGAAGAAAAGCGCAATAGCAAAAACCCCAAGGGATGGAAGCCACATCACCGAATTATATCCATAACCATTGATAAAAGTCGGAATAGTTAAAAGTCCAATTAAAACAAAGAGCATTAACAATACTCCTTGAATGTCGAATGTTTTAGACTTATCTCCTTTTACATTAGGTACCGTAAAAGTAATAACTAAAAACATGACCGCTCCTAAAACTGCTGTCAACCAAAAGCTCGATTCCCATCCTAATGTATCTACAAATAATCCTGCAATCGTAGGTCCCGCTGCCGCTCCGATAACACTATAGACTGCAGCCACTCCAAGTCCCTTTCCACGCTTTTCCTCTGAAAAGAACTTGCCAACATATGCAAATCCTACTGGAACTATCGCAGAACCAGCAAGTCCTTTGACAAAAAGCCCAAAGATTAACACCCAAAAAACAGGCGCAATTGCAACAATACCTGAACCAATTACCATAAAAATAAAGCCTGCTAATACGACAAACTTTTGACCTAAATAATCACCTAACCATCCAAATAAAGGCTGAAACCCTGTCATTCCGAAAGCAAAACCTAACTGCATCCACGCGGCATAACCTGCACCTAATTGAAATTCCCCTACCATCGAGGGATATGCAGGTAAGTGTGTTGCTAAAGCAAGTGAAGTCACAAGTAAACCAATACAAATAATATAAAAGGATTTCTTTGTGGACTGTTCATCTATTGCTAATTTTTGATTCATTAACATTTCCACCTTTCTAAAATAGGACAACCAATCACAGTTGCCCAAATTTTCTTAATTGATTTCAATCACACACGATTTCTCACGCGTATAATCTAAGATGGAATCCACACCATATCCACTTTGTTTAAATCCTCTAAACGGAAGATCAGCACCCACACGACCATAGGTATTTACCCATACGTTTCCAGATTCAATATTACGAACCATACGATGTGCACGACTTAAATCAGTTGTCCATACCCCGGCACCTAAGCCATAACTAGTATCATTAGCAATCGCTAAAGCTTCCTCTTCTGTATCAAATGGAATAACCGTTGCAACAGGTCCAAAGATTTCCTCCTGACAGATTCGGAGAGCATTCGACTCAACTTTAATTAGCGTTGGTTCTACCCAATAGCCATTTTCTATATTTGAATCATTATTCTTAACAGCATCCTTTCCATATCGACCACCAAAGACAATTTCTCCTCCTTCCTGTAAACCTAAATTAATGTAGGAACAAACCTTTTCAAATTGTGGTAAATTAGAAACTGGCCCAGCCGTCGTTGTAAGATCAAAGGGATCTCCAAATCTTACCGTATCATTATTTGTCATTATTTTTTTCATTCTACTTAACATATCATCAAATATAGATCTTTGGATAAGAACTCTCGAACCACCTACACATATTTGTCCACTAGAACCTGTATAGATACTATATAAGGTGATTCCTTCAGCAGTTTTATCTAAATCAGCGTCTTCAAAAACAATGTTTGGGGACTTGCCTCCAAGCTCAAAAATAAGTGGCTTAGGGGCTTGTGCGGATGCTTGTGTAATTACTCTAGCCGTTCCAATAGAACCTGTTAAACTGACCTTACTAATATCTTTATGTGAAACGAGTTCATCCCCGAGTTCCATCCCTAAACCAGATATAACGTTCACTACACCTGGTGGCAAAATCTCCTGTAATAATTCACCATATCGTAAGGAAGATACAGCCGCATGCTCGGAAGGTTTAATAACAATCGTGTTTCCACCTGCAAGTGCATATGCAGCTTTTATTGTAAATGTGAAGAGTGGTGAATTCCATGGAGTAATTCCTAATACAACCCCAAAAGGTTCTCTAACGGTATATCCAAAACTACTCGGCCCCATTTGTACAGTTTTTCCTTGGCTACCAATATTGTTAGCCTGACCGGCAGCATCATACCAGAGCTCTGTTAAACTAGGGATAAGTCCATATTTCGTTTCTCTTAATACCCAACCATTATCCCTTGTTTCGAGTTTTGCTAATTCATCTGCATGTTGTGCCACAAGGTCACCAATTTTTCTTAAATAATCTCCTCGAGTTCTAGCTGATAGATTAGACCATCTCGAAAATGCTTCCTTTGAGTTTTGGACAACCGCATCTACCTCATCTTTAGAACTTAATGGTATTCTCGCCCATACTTTCCCCGTCGCAGGGTTAATGCTTTCCATTGTCCTTCCAGAAACAGGTAAAGAAGTCTTCCCACCGATTACATTACCGAATGTTTTCATTTCAACCTTACTCGTCATCTAAAACAACCTCCCTTATTTTTCCATAACTTCTAATTTCTTTTTCTCCTGATCTCTTAAAACTCGTTTAAGAATTTTTCCTGCTGGAGTAAGTGGTAGCTCTTTGACAAATTCAACCTCCCTAATCTTGGAGTAATGTACGATGCGATTATTCACGAACTCCATTAATTCTTTTTCACTAACTGGTTGATTAGGGTTCAAGACGACAAATGCTTTAGGAATTTCTCCTACTCTTGGAGAAGGCTTACCAATAACAGCAGCATTCACAACAGATGGATGTTGAAATAATATTTCTTCTAATCTAGTAGGGTAGACATTATATCCGTTATAAATCAGCATGTCTTTCTTCCTGTCAACAATCGTTAAGAATCCATCCTCATCTAAAACCCCAATATCTCCGGTATGCAACCAGCCATCCTTTAGTACTTCCTTCGTTTCTTCGGGGTTTTTATAATAGCCCTTCATAACTTGTGGACCTTTCACACAAATTTCCCCTGATTTACCAACGGGCAAAGCCTCTTCACTTTCCCCATCACTTGATACGATTTTAACTTCTGTATCATATAAAGGGTGGCCAACGCTTCCTAATTTACGGAGACCAGAGCGGAATGGTACAGTACTGGAAACACTTGATGTTGCCTCTGTTAAACCATATCCTTCACCAACAGTTGCGTTTGGAAACGTTTTCATTAATAACTTCATTTCTTCTTTAATTAGTGGAGCAGATCCAGAACCTACATTCCTTATCGAATCAAAGTTATACTTCTTCACATCTGGATGGCGACACAAAACATTCCACATGGCAGGTGCACCAGATATATGAGTAACTTGATATTTCTCTATATCCTCGAGAAATTTGTCGGGAATAAAACGATCAATAAGAATGGTGGTAAATCCTAAAATAATCGGATACATAATTGAACCAAAAACACCAGAAACATGAAATAAAGGGGATGGACTTAATAAAATTCCGGTTCCTATTAAACTAGAATATTCAGATAAATATCTATCTTTATCCTTTTCCACTTCCTCTAAGATAATCCCGCCATTATCCAATTCTTTGGGTAGAGCTGCATATCCCCAAGCAGTGTTTTGAAGAATACTATTTACTAGATTTGCATGAGTTACCATTACTCCCTTTGGTCTTCCTGTTGTTCCACCAGTATAGGCAATTTGGACAAGGTCATTTTGTGGATCAATTCCTGCATCAAATTCTTCTTCTGTACTTGCCCCTTTTAATTCCGCAAAACTATACCAGTTTTCTTCATAATGTCTCATATCAATCGGATGATCATTGGAAAACATCTCCTGATCCCCTGTAACAATGACCTTCTCTAATTTTGTATCAGAATATATGTTTTGAATAACATGTGCCAAGGACTCATTTGTAATAACAATAGTAGTATCTGAATTATTTAATTGATAAATGACATCATTCTCTGGCATATATGGATTAATAGGTGAATAAGTTGCACCACTTAACGCTATCCCATAGAAAGCTACTATATATTGTGGACATGTTGGTAGATGGGTGGATATTACTGTACCTTTCCCTACTCCCATTTTTCGTAAGGCATTTGCAAAACGCAACGATTCACGATAGATTTCCTTATATTTAATTCTTTGATCATGATAAATATAGGCATCCCTATCTGGGAAACGTTCTGCACTACCTTTCATAACGGCACCAACAGGCACATTCGGATAGTCAATACGTTTCGGCATATTTTGATTAAAAATTCGCTCATCTTTCCAATTTTTCATTTATTCATCACTGCCTTTCCTTAAAAAATATACCAGATTCCAATTAACATCATTTAGATGTTAATTGGAATCTAGGTTTTTCATAACTCCATCCTAATCCTTTTGATACGTCTTCTCGAAATTGAGAAATAGAACCCATATAATTTTCATAGAATCTTGCTCGTTTTAAAAATAGATGACAGTCCATTTCCATCGTAAAACCAATTCCACCATGATTTTGGATATTATGAGATGCAAGCCTGATGTTTGCTTCTGTCGCAAAAGTTCGTGCACTATAAATCGCTGCTTCTTTATCCTGCTGATTCGTATCTAACGCCCAATTTGCATAGTGGCTTAAAGATCTTGCTGTTTCTAAGTCGAGCTTCATATCTACAATACGATGTTTAATTGCTTGAAAGCGTCCAATTGGTTGACCGAATTGTTCACGGATTTTGGCATACTCGGAAGACATTTCTACAATATGATCCATACTTCCAACAAGCATAGAACTAGTAGCAGCATGTAAATACAATAATCCTTCTTTTAACACGTTCCATCCTTGATTAACTTCACCAATTACACGTGCCATCGGTACTTCCACATTTTCTAATGTTATTTCAGTTACATTTCGCGTTTCATCCATTGATGACAATGTTTTCATATCAGTTACTTCATTGACATCGATAAGCACCAAAGATAAACCGTCCCCATTACCACCTTCATCGGTTCTTACGATTAACAATAGACTCTCAACCTGATTTCCATCCGGAACAAGCGTCTTTACTCCATTAATGACAAGGGAACTACCTTTCGTTACAGCTTGACACTCAATAACATCAGGATCATAGCTTTTATTCGGCTCCACCCATGCTATAGAAAAAGACCTCGTACCCGCTGCTATTTCCGGCAAATATGTTTCCTTTTGTTCTCTCGTGCCATATTTCTCCAATAACGGTACAACGAAAGCCATTGTTTCTAAATAAGCCCCAGGCAAAACGGCTCTACCAAACTCCTCTAGAACTGGAACAAGGTCTAACGCCCCAAGCCCAAGCCCACCATATTCTTCTGAAATAGTAATACCTGTGCAACCAAGTTCCGCTAATTTCTTTTGTAACTTTATAAATTCACTAGTATTTCCACAGGTAAATTCTCGAGCAACCATGGTTTGTCCTGCTTCATTTAGACATTTACGGACATAGTTACGAAACATTTCCTGTTCTTCATTTAACGAAAAATCCATCATTTTCACCTCTGCTTTCCTATGCTCTTAGATCTTTAGGTAATCCTAGTACCCTTTCACCAATTGTATTACGCTGAATTTCGCTCGTTCCTCCCCCAATCGTCGTTCCATAAGAGTATAGATATTTCTCTTGCCATCGGGAGTTGATTGGAGCATCCTCCTTCCAAAGAATTCCATGAGGGCCCTGAATGCTCACCGCAAATTCCAACATTTCCTTTGTTAGTTCACTTACTAACAATTTATCAATAGAACTTTCCGGGCCTGGCTGACCATTTTTAAGTGTATTGGTTAGATTTCGATAATAGTTAAGAATAGCTCCCCGTGACCGAGCATATAAATCAGCCATTTTTTGTCGAATATTCGCATCTTCTATTAAACTTTTCCCGTCAACTTTGTATTCTTTTGTCATGGCAACTAAATTATTAAATTGTTTCTCTAATGTAAATACCTCAGCCCCAATTCCGGCACGTTCATGAAGCATTAGGGAAATCATCACTTGCCAGCCTTTATCCACCTCACCAACAATATCTGCATCAGAGCAAACAGCATCTGTTAAATACACTTCATTAAATTCCTGCCTGCCATCTAATTGAACGATTGGTCGTACTTCTACTCCTGGTTGATTCATATCTAATAGAAATACAGTGATTCCCTTATGCTTTTTCCCCGGAACCTGACTAGTTCTAGCTAAAAGGAAGCAACGATCCGCAATATGACCATAACTAGTCCAAACTTTTTGGCCATTAATCAGCCATCTATCCCCATCTTTTAGTGCACTTGTTTTGATAGCGGATAAATCTGAGCCTGCATTTGGCTCCGAATAACCTTGACACCAGATTTCCTCACCGGTTAGTAGCTTTTTAATGAAACGTTCTTTTTGTTCTTCTGTACCTATTTGCATTAGTGTAGGACCAACCATGTGTATCCCCACGTAATTGATAGATGGAGGAGCATCGGCACGGACCATTTCCTGATGATAAATAATCTCCTGCATTAAAGTCGCATTTCTCCCACCATATTTCTCTGGCCAAGTAATCCCTGCCCAACCACCTTCTGCTAGAGTCCTTTGCCAATTTTTCAGAAAGGAAATGTAAGCTTCTTCTTCTTTTGGCCAAGACGTAGGTAAGTTTTCTTCCAACCAATTCCTTAATTCAAGACGAAATCTTTCTTCCTTTTTTGTGAACGAAAAATCCAATCATATGCCTCCTTTCTATTCATTTATTTTCCACTGAGGGAGTGCCCTGTCATCTGTAATATCCTCCCATACCATCCTTACAGACTTTCCGATTTCGACTTTATCTGGTTCACAGTCAATAATATTAGCGATAATTCTTACATCTTTTGCATTGTCTAATTCAACTTGTGCAATTACTAATGGGATATCATTTTGAAATCCCGGTAGAAAAGGTCGATAAGAAATAATGTAGGAATAAACCTTTCCTTTCACATCACTGCCAAAATTCTTCCAACTCAGATTGGTACTTCCACATTTCGAACAACCAGGACCAGGTGGATGATTGTAATTTGAACAATCGTTACATTTTTGTAGTTTCATTTCATGATGATCTGCCGCATCCCAATAAGGAGCATTATCGATATTTTTTAATGGTATCGGTTTTTGATAAGTCATGATTTTTCCCTCCTACTAGTTTCTTAGTATCATTGCACCAGCTATATCAGGCCCCGCCCAACCGGTACAAATTCCAATTTCACAATTTTTCACTTGCCTATCTGTTTCCCCGTATTGGTGCCTAAGCTGTCTGACAATCTCTAAAACATTATTCATTCCATGTGTATATCCTTCTGAAAGCATTCCACCTGCTGTATTCGTTGGTAGTTTCCCATCTATACGAAGATTACCTTCTGCAACAAAGTCACCAACTTCACCACGAGGGGCAAAGCCATATGCTTCTAGTTGGCGTAATACAACCCAGCTAAAACAGTCATATATGGATGCAACATCAATATCTTCTGCTTTTACACCTGCAGATTGATAGACTTCAGGAGCGACATAATCGGAAGCAACTTGAGATAAATCTGACCAATAATGGGAATGTGGATGACACTGTCTGGAGGACATTCCCATAATATATACTGGTTTTGTCTTGCAATCCTTTGCTTGTTCTGCTGACGTAACGATAATAGCATTTGCTTCATCTGATTCCAGGCAGAAATCATGCTTTGTAAACGGATAGCTCAAATGTGGGGTATTCAAGTAATCCTCCATTGTTAATGGGCGTCCATGAAAGAAGGCTTTTGGATTTCGTTGTGCATGCTCATAGAAACTAACACATACATGACCAAGATGTTCTTGTGTAATACCTGTCTCATACATATGACGAGTTGCAAATAAACCAAACCACTGTCCAGGACTAGCTGCACCGTATGGGATAATATAACTCCCTCCATCAATATTTGCCTGGAGCATATTTGGGTCCCAACCACCGCCCACTCGGCTCCCTGACCGACCATTCATTGAACGGAAAATCAATACTGTATTAAGTTCACCAGACTCGATTAATGATATGGCATCAGCTATCAGTAATTCCGTACTACTTCCCCCACCCAAAATATCTTTCACATATTTTGGACGGACCCCTAAGTTCGTCGCTAACTGATGAGATGTACAGGAGTCATTTTCGTTATAACTCATAAATCCATCAATATCTTTCGCCTCTAATCCAGCATCTGAGATTGCCGCTCTTGCAGCATCTAGAGCAAGATGTAAAGGGGTAACTCCGGAATTTTTGGACCTTTCACTTTCTCCTACACCAACTATTGCGTAGCGATCTGTAATCTTTGACATAATTCACCCTCCATTTTTACTCACCTATTCTAGAAAAATCGTAATTCACACTTCCCAGTTCCAACTACTTCCTCCGATGATTTTTGTGCTCTGAGCTGTATGCTTACAAACCTTTTTCCATCTTTTTCAAAAATCTTTTCTACTTTTCCTGTGCATGTAATCACATCCCCCGGCCTACTCATCGCTCCAAATCGCATGCTAAATTGAGTTGGTTCTGCAATCTCTCCAGCAATGTTCATCATGTACTCTCCCATAAATCCCATAATTAACATGCCATGAGCAATAACTCCATCCATACCGATTTGTTGTGCGAAAGCATCATCCGTATGTAGTGGATTAAAATCCCCAGAAGCACCAGCATATTTTACTAATTGAACCTTGGAAATCGCAGGTTTTGTAAGCGATTGCAATTCCTGCCCTTCTTGTAAAGAATCCATATCTATGACTGTCATGACTTCTCACCTCGATAAATAATATTCATCCTATTAACTGCCACCATCTGTCCACCTTCATCCTTAATTTCTGTGTCCACCACTAAAAATTGCATTTTCCCACTTTTTCCTTCTTTCTCATAAAGGTCACTTATCTTCCTTTGGCAATAGAGACGATCCCCTAATTGAATGGGACGATAGTAGATGAATTCTTGTTCCCCGTGGAGCATCCTTCGCTCATCTAAATTAATTGGTAACTCCGCACCTTCCCCAGAAAATGCAACAGAAAAAGTAGGTGGGGCGATTATACTGCCATATTTAGAGTTTTTTGCATATTCTTTATCCGTATATAAAGGATTAGCATCTCCAATCGCATCTGCAAATTGATGAATATGTCTGAACTCAACGTCGAAAATAAATACCTCTCCAGAAAGACCTACAACACTTGAATCTAAATTCATTTCTTTCACCTCTCTGTCTATTTTTTATTACTTATACTTTACCTCTTCTAAAAAAAAGCACTTTGTAATTTTTCTTCTTTAAATTAATGTATTATTAGAAAGTAAAAGGAATAAAGATTAACCGTGGAAGCATATGGCACAAGGGATTAGAAAAAAGGGGAATTTTTTATATGCATCATAACCCCGACAACCACACATCATAACCCCGAACTTGCATCAAGATGACCCCGATAAAGTAAAAATTTAATTTAGTGGTTTTACGATAAATGAGGGAATGTTTAAATGTGAATGAAGCAAATTAAAAAAAGCCTCCTAAAAATAAAGAGGCTTCTCCTAGTCTAATCATATATATAATTTTTTTGGAGCCAGGTAATTAACCTTCGTTGAACATGACTGGATGGTGTTTTAGCCCCTCGTTCAATATTACTTAAATAGGAAGTTGATATTTCCAATTCTTCTGCTACCCGTTGTAAAGAAAGGTGTAAAAGGCTACGTGTTTTTCTTATTTGCTCACCTAATACTTTCACTTCTACTTCCGGATTAACCGAAACTAATTCACCATTTGTTTTTTTCTTCTGCTTCCATTCAATGGATTGATACTGTTCTACAATTCTTTTTGGAGGCATGATTTGTAAAGTAGAATCTTTCCATATTTGAGCCCACCCTTTATAAGATGCAATATCTTCCTCCCATTTTTCATACTGCCACGATGAAATTAACCCATCTGCAACAAGTCTGTCCAAAGCCTGCTCCATTCTATCTCTACTCCTTGATGGTACCCTTTTATTGATTTCAAGGCCTATTACCTCTAGCAATGTGCTCATTTTATACGGCTTAAAATAATCCGCTTTTCTCGCTTGTGTTCTCCATCTCCAACTAAGATATCTTATTAATCTCTTTTCTATCTTTTCTTTATAGGGATTGTATTGTAATGTCTTCATTGGTAACAAAGCCACTTGCCTTCCAGAACCATAAAGGAATTTTTCAAATATATCCCCAACCGTATAATACAGGTTACCCTCCAATGATTTATCATCTATTTCGTATTCCTTATTGTTTCTATCTTTAAACACAAATGGCCTCCCTTTAAGGGATACATGCTCTGGTTTCCCATTTGTATAGATAACGACTTGATCGATATCAATCCATAAGCTCTGTATTCTAGTAAGCGATTTCAAAACTTCGTAGCGCTGACTTTTTTCATAACCACCTCTTCTTCCATTTCCACTTAGTTTTGGTTTTAAACCACGTAGAGACAATAAATAATCAATGTGAATTTCTACAATATCTTTATAGTGCCTAGCATTCGTTAAATAATATGCACATAGTGCATCAAGAACGTCCACATCTAATTCCGAAAGCTGTACTACTTGCTTCAAGGCCATATTAGCTAAATCCATTTCATTTTCATTCGATGTTATGGAGGGCATCATTTTCACTGAACCAGTTAGTTGACCTTTACGAAGCAATGCTGTCGGCCATGGAGATGAATGAACGAGATCAAAAGTATTTTGTGAGAGTGCTTCACGAGTAGATTGATAAAGGGAGTTACTCATAACTTCAAGGTTACCTTTATTTACGACATGATAATTTTTCCTAAACAATAGTTCCGAATACACTTGATCTGACTGAATATGAAGCAAAAACTCAAGCTTCTGTAGTGATAACTGTTCTAAATCCATGATTTTTACTATCTTATGCATCCATTCTTCCGTATAATGATTAACAATCTCTAGGAATCGCTGTTGGAATTTCCTATTTTCCTTAACGTTTTTAGAAAGATAATCTAAGAATCGTTCATTTAATTCTAGTTTATCCATTTTACGTAATATATCATTTCCAATAGAGTACTCCATATCTTGGAAAGTCCATTCGATTAAATGTTCATTAAAGAAATTACAGAAATCTTCCCAAACCATGTTGTCTTTTAGAAAGGTACTTTTCTTCAGCGTGATATAAAACTTTTGAATAAGAAAATGAATATGCTCTTTATCTTTCAGCTTGGGATGAGTAGCAGCAGGCATACCATTATATTCTTCATATCTCTTCACCAAATAAAGTACAATATTCCTTGCGATTCTAAGAACCATCTCATCCCTAGCTGTATACCGCAATTCAATAAATAAATCCTTATTTTCTTGATATGTACTGTCCCAAACAATATAGATAGTAGTACCACCAAGTTTACTATAAACTTGAAATGTTGTATCTAATTTAGGAATCTCTCTTTCTATTTGAGATGTAATATCATCCGCGTTCAACTTTTTACTTTCGTAAATACATATAACATGAAATTTGCTTATTTGATTGAACCAATTAGAGTTGAATTTATTGCTGTTTTTCAATTGAACAGAAAAATCACTATCTGTCCTAGAGTCCATGTTTTTCTTCCTATCATTCAAAACCAAGACCCTCCTTTAGCAATCTCAGTAACCTATCTAAAATTATTTATTATTAATTTTGAATTTATAGAATAATCTTAACATAATATTTTGAAATAAAACAGCCCTTAAATTAATTTATTATTCAGAACTTGGGGTCTACCCTACTTTTACAGGAAATACTCCTATTACTTCATTTTGTATTCCGGTGTAAATCTCCATTTTAATGGTCGAGATTTATTTGAGTTAATCGAAAATTCACGTCCTGAGTGAAAAGGAAAAATGGAATTAAAGCAATATCCGAAGCTGGTGGAATATTATCGTAAATAATTGAATAAATAGGGTCAGGACCTCGCCATGCTAACACTTTTGCATAGTGGGGACCGACCCTTTCATTTCAGAAATTTTACAGTATAAAATTTAATTTGCTTGAAGGTACACGGGGACAGGTTCCTTGTCCCACTTATAACACCAGTACATTTGGGACACTTAACCTGTCCCCATGTCCCCCGAGTTAATATCCGTACCTTTCTCCTTCCTTTAAGTTAAACTTTCGTATCCTTTATTCCACTATCGTTTCACCATTCTTATCAAGTAATGTTGTAGACCACTCCCTGTGCCAAGTGTAGGTATCTGGTCATCTGACTTTATATAAAATCGACTATTTTTATTCTTTTCACTACCAAACATAATATCCCTCCCCCTTTAATAAGAATTACGTCAATCCAACACGAAAGTTTCACCTTCTCCTGAACCAATTCTGCCTCATAAGCATAATAACTTCCATCTAAGTACTAACATAATGTTCAAATAACCATCTTTGAAATTTAACCATTAGAAAAAGGCGACCTTCTTAGATCACCTTTTAAGTATTGGACCTGTTAATGGAAATAGCTTTATGCCCTATAATGTCTTTTCCATTTTAATATTCGTTTCTATATATCCTAACTTTTCATATAAGCCTCGGGCTACTTTGTTGTGACCAAAGACGTGGAGTCCTATACTTTTCAACCCAATCTTTTTTGCTAAGATTTCCATTTCTTGCATAGCTTGTTTTCCATATCCTTTACTTTGATTCCCTTCCCAAATATTGATATCATAAATAAACCCTTTTTCATCTGTTCTCTTCGCGAGCCAAATCATACCAACTTCTTTACTTCCATCACGAATGGTAAACAAATAATGGTTTTCCGTATTCTGTCCTTCAGGCAATAACTTCTCATATTCCTGTTTGGCTTTGCTAATTGCCTCTTGTGACTCCCAACTACCAGACTTCATTTGTTCGTTTGCAAAGTTTCTGATTGCCAAATTTTTATATTGTTGGAATTCATCTGCATTCATTTCCTCTAATCGTACCGTCATTTTTCTTACTCTCCCCATATTTTTTTAGGTCAAAGTAGCTTTTACTAGCACTGCTGCATTTATGAAGCGAATACATAGGATATTATCCATATCTATAAAACACGAATCCCCTAATGAACCCCACCATTCGAAGTGGTATTGGGAACACACCTAGTTCACAGCCAAACCTCCAACTGAACCGAAATAGCGTATATTCTCTTTTGTCTTAACAGCAATATATATGTGTGTTATGCTTCGTAAATAAAATTATAATCTAGAAAAATCAGACTGAATTTTAATTATATCTTTCTTAGTCTGATCATGAATAAATTGGTGCAACTTATGATAAAAACAATTTAATGGGAAGGGCATATAAAAAGGACACTTCTTATTCAAGAAAAGCGCCCATTTTTGGAATCAATCACTCCATGAACACTTCAATTTCATCTTCATGCTCTTCTACCAATTCCTCTAACAAATAGTCAGATTCTTTGTTAAATTTCTCCATCCCTTTTTCATCATCGAATTCTGCTAGCCCTACCTTATTTTCAAGATAAGTAACCATATAAGCATTTTGTTCCTCTATTTTTTTTGCATATTCCCGTTGAAATTCTTCTGGTTTCATATCTAATTTTTGGGCTTGTGATTCGGCAAACTTACGAATTTGCTTTCCGCCTTCATCTTTTGTATTTGCAGGAGGAAGTTCCCCGAACCAGCCACCGTCCCTTTCTTCACTTAATTTGTCGGAAATATCAAGGCCCATTTCCTCTACCTTTTGTTTTACCAACTCTACTCTTATTGCCCAATCAAGGTAATCCAACGCCGTATCATCGGGATATAAAAACCGTAATTCACCAATTGTAATTTCTTGTCCCTTTACAATGGCTGCTGCTTCGTTATCATCATATTTGGAAATACTGCTGCACCCAGCCATAAAAATAAAGAGCATCAAAATGGAAAACCGTACGACTTTTGACATGAAAACACCTCTATTTCATCCTTCCATCAAATGGCCCGTTTGCTGAACTCTTTCACTAAACTCACATTTTACTAGGAATAGCATTACCAGGTAGCGGTAATGCTATGTCACCAAAAAGGTTTATCTTCGTTCGAAACTTCAATCATATAAGGATAAGCCATCCAAATAACAATGAGCACAGGTGTCATCAAAACACCAATTTGCCACCATGAGATATTAAACAATTCGTAAATAGGCAAGACTATTATTGGAACCAAACATGCCGGTTCTAATCTTTGACGTAGGTGTCAGATATTGTCTTTTACCACAATGTGGACATTTCAGTCGAAATCGAAATAGTGTTATTACGGTTTGTTTCCACATCCATTGTTTTCCACATTCTTTACAAGTAGGCATTTCCAATCACCTCTTTGTTATTGTCCTCAAACTACATCCATTCAAGACGATACTACGTTAGCTCAATAAAACTACGCTTTAATTATAACATAATATTCAGAAAATATTCTCGTTGATTCTCTGTATGAAACAAGACAACGCTTTTCAACTTCCTCTTTACACGAATCTATTTAAGACGGTTCTCCAAGGATTCGATTGCCAGTTTAATTGCAATTAAACGACGCTCATTTAATGTTTTTTGGGAACTGCCTTCTTTTGCTTTTGCTATCTGTTTTTCTATTGATGGCATAATACCGCGTAGAATATCTTTAGAAGTCAAAATGTTTTCTCTATCATAGAAAAAGTCTCCCCTACCCCAAGCGTCTTTGAGGCTCTCCAACCCAACCTTTACGGAATTCCGCCTCTGTTTAACAAGGGTTGTATTTGCACCTTTTTCTGTCATACTATTATAAGCATTTGAAAGTTTATGTAAAGTTGATTCCAAGGATTTAATGGACATATCTTGGATTTCTTGGCTAACATTTTTCATGTGCAAACCTCCTTATTCCTTTTCTTTGGTTATCTATTTTGTAGAATGGTAAATAACCTCGATATATTTTAACAAAGATACATTTAACGTCTTCCGCTTTTCTGATTCGTTACTACAACAACAGTAGGAACTGTCACTAAAGCAACAGTTCCTTCACTAAAGCAATTCTTTAATACATACATTATAGCATTTATTTCAAACCAGGATGTATCTGCATGATTAATTTTGTTTTAAATTCTAATTTCCCTAAATCATTGATAAGACTGACCATTCAGAAATATATCTAGTCCTATTATTCCATTGATTCCCCAATCATCTAAACGAGTACTTCGTGCAATAGTACCACTTGTCTAAAACTTCACTTTAAGAACAATATGCTATACTAAAAAAACGAAACAGTAGGAGTGATAAAGGATATGATTCAAAAAAGGTTATCGGACCATATTGCAAACGACATTATTGCGATGATTACAGTAGAAAAACGTTTTAAACCAGGAGATAAACTTCCAAACGAAATGGAGCTATCCGAAGAACTTGATATTAGCCGGACAACTTTACGGGAAGCAATCCGCATTCTTGTGACAAACAGCATTTTAGAAATCCGCCGAGGAAAAGGTACATATGTTAAAGATGACGTCGATATCAACAAAATGGAGTCCTTAAGCTTCCTTACCGATGCCAAAATCAACACGAAAGATTTATATGAAATTCGCCTCATTTTTGAACCAGAAGTTGCTTACCTTGCAACAATTCGGGCGAGTAAAGCGGAGTTAAAACGAATTATCGATTACGGATTGTTAATAGAAGAAAAAATAAAAAACAACGAAGATCGCACGGAATTGGAGCATAAATTCCATCAATCCATCGTGAAAGCGACACATAATGCATTTATGGAAAGACTGATGCCCGTCATTCAACAAGCGATTGCCAAAGGCGTTATTTTATCTACTGAAAAAGAAATGGCAATCAAAGATACCATCAGCGACCATCGAATGATTATGGATTTTATGCAAAACCGCAATCCAGAAGGGGCAAGAAGTGCGATGAAGATTCATATTTTACATGCAATGAAAGAACTTGGAGTAGAATAAACTCTTTTTAGAATCATCAGCGAGAGGTCATACAACGTTATTGACAGCAGACAACATAACCCTTAAAATAACAATAATAATTAGTTTTTTTAAAGGGGGAGCAAAATGAGAAGTGATAAAATCAAAATCGGGCTCGATCGTGGTCCACATCGTAGTCTCTTGTATGCGACAGGTAAAGTAAAACCAGGAGATTTACAAAAACCATTTATCGGGGTATGTAACTCGTATATCGATATCATCCCAGGACATGTGCACCTACGTGAATTCGCTGATGTCGTGAAAGATGCCATATATGAGGCTGGTGGCATTCCATTTGAATTTAATACAATCGGTGTCGATGATGGGATTGCAATGGGACATATCGGAATGCGTTATTCCCTCCCAAGTCGTGAATTGATTGCCGACAGTGCAGAAACGGTCATTAATGCACACTGGTTTGACGGTGTCTTTTACATTCCGAACTGTGACAAAATCACACCTGGAATGCTCATGGCAGCAGCTCGTACAAACGTTCCTTCTGTTTTTGTTTCCGGCGGACCAATGGAGGCGGGCATTAGCCAGGATGGGAAGAATTTGTCATTAACATCCGTTTTTGAAGGTGTTGGTGCGGTAAAAGCTGGTAAAATGTCAGAAGAAGAATTCGGCTTCATTGAACAAAACGCTTGTCCGACATGCGGCTCTTGTTCTGGAATGTTTACAGCAAATTCGATGAACTCTTTAATGGAAATGTTAGGTGTTGCACTTCCTGGTAACGGATCGATTGTCGCAACAAGTGAAAAACGAAAGGAATTAATCTATGAAGCTGCCAAACATCTCGTTCGCATGGTGAAAGAAGACGTTAAACCACGTGACATCATTACAAAAGAAGCGATTGATGATGCATTTGCATTAGATATGGCAATGGGTGGCTCCACAAATACGGTTTTACATACGTTAGCTATTGCGAATGAAGCTGGTATTGACTATCACCTGGAAGACATTAATAAAGTCGCAGAACGCGTGCCCTATCTTGCAAAAATTATGCCGGCATCCGATATCTCGATGGATGATATAAACAAAGCAGGTGGCATCAGTGCAATTATTAATGAACTAACGAAAATTCCGGGCACCATGCACCCAGAACGTTTGACGATTACAGGCCAAACGATGGGTGAGCTTGTTAGCGGATATGAAATCACGAACGATCAAGTTATTCGTACGAAAGACAACCCGTACAGCCCAGTTGGTGGCCTTTCCGTTCTTTTCGGTAACCTAGCGCCAGAGGGTGCGGTCATTAAAGTTGGTGCGGTAGACCCGAGCATTAACGTATTTGAAGGTGAAGCCGTTGTCTTTAACTCACAAGATGAAGCACAAGAAGCAATTGATAACGGTACAGTAAAAGAAGGACATGTTGTCGTCATTCGTTATGAAGGACCAAAAGGCGGACCAGGTATGCCTGAGATGCTCGCTCCAACGTCTGCTATCATGGGACGCGGACTTGGTAAATCAGTTGCACTTCTCACAGACGGCCGTTTTTCTGGTGCATCACGCGGAATTTCAGTCGGACATATTTCGCCCGAAGCTGCAGAAGGTGGGCCAATTGCATTAATTGAAAATGGAGATACGATTACGATTGACCTGCCAAACCGTACCATAAACGTTGACCTATCAGATGAGGTTTTACAAGAAAGAAAGAAAAACCTACCAACATTTGAACCGAAGATTAAACACGGTTGGTTAGGAAGGTATTCAAAGTTAGTAACAAATGCATCAAACGGCGGCGTAATGAGCATATAATTGTTTTACACCATAAATGATTTTGATAGATTAATAGGAAAGCATCTTTACCGAGGAAATAAACGTTTGGCCTTTTTAAACCAAACATTTATTTCCTTATTTTTTAGCAAATTATTAAACCAATCTATCCTTTTGGAGGTACACGGGGAGGTACACGGGGACAGGTACCTTGTCCCACTAAGATTAAGAATATAAAGGGGACAATTAACCTGTCCCCTTGTCCCCCGAGTTAATATCCGTACGTTTGTCCTTCCTTTTAAGCTGTGATTGTTAATCGATACCGTACTATTATTCTTCCATTCCACTTCCACTTCCTCTTGTTTGTCACGATAATAAATTCGTTTTTTAAACCAAAGTGGTCCGTTTAATTCTCCTCTTATTCCAAAGGAACCTGCTGCCCCTGCATCATAACGATAAAATTCAATGGTATAGTTCCCATCAGGGGATTGTACAGTTTTAATGTGTTCATTCGCTCCAAAAGAAGAAGCCAATAATGTTAACAAAGTAGCTAGAAAAAGAACCACAGACAATAAAAGTGAGATAATTACGGTTACCCAACTTCTCGTTTTCGTTCGCCAATTTCTTTTATCTTTAAAGCCTAAAATCCCTAAAATAAAAGCTAACAAACTAATTATCAATAAAATATAATTGGGAGGCGCAATGAGCCAAATATGACTAAGATTAGAGTACAAAGAGTAGACTGCTAATCCGAAACAAACAAGTATTAAATAAAAAGAGACTAAGTTGTATCTTTTTTCCACAAATCTTCCCTCCTATCTTTCTTCTTCCGTTGTCTTTCCTGTAGCATATCCTTGAAGGAATGCACCTTTAAATAAGACTTCTAATCCTTTTGTGACCTCTCATAAAAAATTTCATACGTCATAAAGCTGCTTTGAAAACTCCCGTGTAGATTACTAAATTGAATTTTTAATGTCTTTCTTGATTCCGCACTCCCAGTTTTTATCGTATCGATCTCTTCTTCTAGAGATAATAAACTTTCAATACTATGGACTAAATATTGCCTTTGTTCTTGTGTATAGTCTTCTTTAGTTATAAGTCCTAATAAAGTCTTTCTAGCGTTTTTAACTTCGAATAAAATGTTGTCCAAATCTTTCCTACTCATTTTTACAGGTCCTTTACTGACTAACCAATCTTGTTCAAAAAGTGGAAGCAAATACTGAGTAAAATCAATGGTTAGATCATACTTACTTCCCGTTGTTAATTGATCAAAATCTTTTTCATACGAACGCTTAAACTCATTTACATCCTTCCTATATTCATCGACAACAACTGGGTCAGGTGTGAAAGAGTAACTTTTATGAATACTGATAAAAGAATAGGGGTAATACCAAGTTACTATTAGAACAGATAACACACATACCCCGACTACACACATAATGACTTTTTTCCTTTTATTACTCACATTAAATCCTCCGCCTCTTTTGAACGAATCTATCCTTAACGTACAGAAAAGGTATGACACGGAACAAAGTCGTCAGTAACATATCTACCCTATTCATCTAACTCCCCTCCAATTAAAAAGGGCTTTCCTCCGTATCTTTAAGATAAGCCCCGATTAGCAAAAAAATCCCTTGAAAACTTTTTATTGGTCATGATGGTCCTTCTCCCATTTATAGGGTACTTTCGACCAATTATAAAATAAAATAAACAAGAACATCAGTAAACAAATCCCTATATTGTCAACCCATTTAACTTCTCTATCAAAAATGAACTGCCAAATAATAGATACCACAAAAAATATGGATGGAAATCTGATGCTTTCCCTAAACATATTTGACCCCCTGCATGATAAAACTTCCTTAACTCTTCTCCTTCATACCACTACAACGAAAAGCTGTTGTTATGCTGTAGTAGCCGTTACTTAAAGTACGACCTATCACACCTCTCAGTTTATGTATTAATCATTTATTTTAATCTATCAATATACTCTTTTCCTTCTATCAGTGAAAGACCTAAATTTTCCCGTGCTTTTTTAACTGCTTTTACTTCTTCCCCCTCTTTTATTAGTTTACGTAATTCATTATTTATTGGATTTTCTGGCAGGTTTAATTGTTTGGTTACTTGGTCTAAGGTATATTGGATCCCTTTGATGCGACCTTCTAATTTATCCACCTTAGCTGTCAAATGGATGATGATAAGAAAAGCTATAATGATAAGAATGTATTCCATATTTTAGTAAACCTCCAAATTTTTTATTCTTTATTAACGTACGAAGTAGAAATCCAAAACTTTCACTATTAAACACCTCGGATCCAGTCGTACAAGAAAAAGCGCATGCTCTAATTCCACACTTAGAATACATTTCTCGATTATACTCCAATCTCAAATAAGTGAAGGATACATATTACTGCTGACTCTGGCATTCTACTTTCTTTCACAAAATAGATATAATTTTTTCGTAGAGGGAACTTTCCGCTTTCCTCCATAATTACAATAGCATCAGAGTTTTCATATAATATTGTTTGTTTGGTATTTGCCTTTTTAGAAACTATGTAGTTTTTGCCATCTACATTGAATTGCAATATTCTTTCAGTCATTTTAAACTTACTGATATCCGTCAATACTAACTCCTCTGTATTGGCTGAACCCTTTAATAGCCACTTCCGTTTTGCAACTCCAATATCCTCAACCTTTTCAAGTTCCGAACCTTCCATATTTTTTATCGAAATGTTTATAAACCAAGTGGTAAAATGTAAAGCTAGTAGTTTTTGCCAAATATTTCTATGATACTTCTGTAAAGAATAGACTACTTTCCCCTCTTCATTTAATACATCCATTTCAATGTTTGAGGTGATTCTTGTTGGCACATCATAGCAAAAATCATACTTCATCCAATTTTAAGCTCCCTTTTCCCTATTATGTAATCTATATAATTACGAGTGTAACTGAATTTGGTTTCATCCACAACACTCCTTGTTATTGAAAATACCTTCCCTATTCAACAAAAACGGGTGCTTACCCATCTTCAAGGTATGCACCCTAGAGTTAAATAATTCGCGCCCGATTTTGGAATCAATCACTCCATGAACACTTCAATTTCGTCTTCATGCTCTTCTACCAATTCCTCTAATAAATAGTCAGATTATTTGTTAAATTCCTCCATCTCTTTTTCATCATCGAATTCTGCTAGCCCTACCTTTTTTTCAAGATAAGTCACCATATAAGCATGTTGTTCTTCTATTTTTTAAATTTTTTCTCCCTCTAGTTGTATGTATTTGAGAGATATCTAATATAAAATTCTAATCTCCTTACATGAAATGAAATCATCGGGATACTTCGTTATTTCTCCAAAGTACTATCGCCGTTACAATCATCCATAACCAGACAGATCCATAAAGGATTCTCTGCAGCAACCCTCCTGGTAATACGGGAAACATTGGCTGGAGGAATATTAGTATAAGACTGCCCGTCGTAAGAAACACACTGAAGAACGTCCATTTGGATAATTTCGGCTTTGGCTTTCGAATGGCAAGTCCGATTAAAATTAATGCAGGAACTTGGACAACCATCCCTGGCAAAGAAGCAAATGTATGAATGAGAAAATTCAAGTCGGCTGGGAAAATGCCTGAGACACCATAACTGAGACCGAATACCACCAATAACACCGTAGCAATTCTTGTTCCCCGTTTATTCGGCCAAAATGGATGCAGAAAAATAGCACCAACCAATGTAAGAATTCCAGTCATTGTAAACGTCCAATTCATTAATAGATGATAAGGGGAACAAATTTCATAGAGTGCGAGCTCATAGGTTTCTACTCCACGAGAAGTCACACCAAGGTCACTCATCGGCTGTTTCAGGATATTATAGGGAACAATAGTAGCTCGAATAACAATATATTCCAAAATAAAATATACACTTAGTGTTATCCAAGCGATCATTCCGATTCTTTTAATTGATTCATGCTGTTTTCGTAAGGCTCTTTTCTAAAAGATTGTTGTTTTTTTGTTACATTACATTTTATATAGACTGTACATATCTTTAATTCAGAATAACGCTCTATACCCGCTACGGAAATACACTCCGCTTTCCGCGGGGAGCTGGTGAGCCTCCTTCGTGCTGAAAAGCGTGTGCGCCTGCGTCTTCCAGTAGTGCTTCGAAGCGGGCTTTCTCGGCGCAAGGGAACAAGGAAGATTATACAAGTAGTTCCCTCACTACGTAGTCTCACCGATGCTCTTCTTCCCGCAGGACAAGGAACGCTTCGGCAGGGTTACATCGCACGCAGAAAAAAGTGGTCTTCTTTTTTCAAGGAGTCTCCGTGTATTTCCTTCGCTATGTTGTCTGCTCTACTTGTATAAACAAAAATATGTTGTTTACAAGAATAATATAACGGTCTTAAACGTGTTTCGATGAGTTATGATCTCAAAAATATTTTTGCATCTATCTTAGCGTAGACAGGATGCGGAGACTCCTGCGGGAGAAGCACGTGTCCGAAGACCCCGCAGGAAGTGGTTTTCTTCCGAGGAGGCTGAGGCCGTGCCCGCGGAAAGCGAAGTATTCTGCCGGAGCGAATCCTAGCACAAAACTTTCATCAGTGTAAGCGAGAGTAAACTATTCTTAATTAAATAGATCAGGAGTTTCTATCAACTGTAAAACATCAAAAGCAACGAACTATACGAAAAGAGCCTTTGGTAAAAAAATATATATACAATCATGTTCTCCCCCTTAAATTTAACGTTAGCTATTTTAATGATGAAAGGCTCAGATCCTGTAAAAGTTAGTTGCCTTCTATATTGCTCCTATTTTAAAAGCTGAAGTGCGTTAATCCTTCTCTGATTAACGCACACATGGCTCAAAAACTATATGATGAAATAACTAACCCAACACTACGTACATGTATAAAAAAGCTTAATGTAACTCTACCTTAGTGCCTGCTAGCAAATCTCCCAAATGCCTTTTATCTTTACTGGATAATCCCATAAACAGCAATATTAAACCAAGTAAGGTCCCGCTGTTCATGATGACAATAGAAGTGATGGAAAAATCACTATACATTCCATGAATAACCCCTATATGTCCTAACTGCCAAGGCAAGAACTTGATGATGTTTCTTGTTAAACTTGAAATGAATCTACGCTTTTTGTATATCAGTTTAAGCCCAGAGACTCTTTTTCCTACAGTTCCACTTTTGAAGTAGTCTAAATAGGAAAATAAAAGGATGATTGGTATTACGGACGTAAATGCGGCTATCAGTTGCGTTTGCATTTCTGTATATTCTGGAATTCCGTCTAGAATGAAATAAATGATTCCAAGGTTGATAATCAACAATAAGAGTAAATAAGCAAGTATGACCACAAAATCAACAAGTAATTCTTTAAATCTTATTCGAAGTGGTATATTAATCATGGAACACCTCACATATTTTTAAACTGACATAAAAACTCACATGGAAACTATGTTTAACTATTAGACCCGCATTTTGAAGTAAATTCTAGAAAGGATAAAGAGAGAAGTTCGTTTATATTTTCAGAAAAGCTGTTATTAAATATAGTTTATTTAAGTTTAATGCTACACTGTTTTACAACGAAACACCCTTTTTAAAAAATTATCCAAAAGTGAGAATACGATACAACTTTAATTTAACTGCTTTTCTTCATTCTTATGCCAAGTATAATGAGCGCCACATATATTACGATGGCAATCGAATCTATAAGTGTGTCCTTAAGCCCCGACACTTCCAAAGATGCCGTTACTCCAAGAATAACCAACAATCGGATGATTAGAATAGTCACAATCAACCATGCGGAAAAACGGATTTTTGATTGATCAGTGTGAAATGACATGATAATAAAAGCGATACCAAAGACAAGATTCTCCACCGTAATGATGTGCCAGACATATGTGAATATTGTTTGAGTGCCTACGGATATCGCTTCCATGTTGAGCTTCGGTAGCACAGTGGAATGCCCGTTCCATGCGTGCGTCAAGGCAAACAGAATTGCAAGGACGCCTGCAATCAGATAATAAAAATTCCTAACCTTGATGTTCATCAAACCCTTCCTAGTTCCTACTTTCCCTTTCTAAATTTATTCTCTTAAAGTGATTTAAAGAACGTTACTTTAGTAAAAGTAGCTCATTCCGTGAATTTGTCATTTTTTATATCCCACATACTTGCCCATTAACAGAAGCGACTGCTCTTATTGAATAACTTTCAATGACGCATAACTACCAAAGAAGCAAATAGCGTTCTCGATTAGTAGAATTAAACTTTTCCTATTTCATTCTACTGCCGGTTAGGATTAATATCGCCTTTCCATGCTAACCTAATATTCGATTAGTTATTGTATTTGTGAAAAGAAAAAGACGATCATTTTCAGACCGCCTTGTTGTACTATTGCCCCCCCGTTCGTTCGATATTTCTAATTGTTTATTTCATGATTTATGGATGTTTAATCCGATTCTATTGACCTCTTACTCTAAAATAATACGCCCATGCTCGCAGAATATTTATTAAAAATAGGAACATGATGAAAGGATAAACAGTTGTGTTGAACCGTTCAATACCTGAGATAGAAAAATAGCCTTGTTCCAATGCATCTGGAAGCATAAATGAAAAGAAGTTAAATCCGAATAAAAATATAATAGGTGCGAACATCAACGTATGAATTTTTGCCACACGCATCGCTGCCCGTTGCTTGCTCTCAGGATCGTCATTAATCTCGGGTTTTTCCTTTCCTTCTGAATAGGCTTGTCGCCAGACTGACCATTGTTGCCAGGACATACCTGAGACATACACTCGCTCCCACCCCGCTTCACCATGAAAAGCGTGAGCGTTTCTATCTGCTCTCCCTTCAAAAAGGACGCTATATGCATATAACTTCGTATCGGATTTCTCAAACTGAAACTTAAATCCTCCTTTACGGATGTGGGTAAGGTGCCAGCCCAACTGTTCTTTCTCTTCTAGCCACCTTTCAAGTTTGTCCGGAGCATACATCCAGCCGAATTTAAACTTGTTTTGTCGTTCGACTGATAAAGTGGTTGGTTTATCCTCATTATGTACCAAGATTTGAGATTGAGCGTCCTCCTCTGACAAACGCTTCGATTCTCTTTGGAGCGTAATGAGGGAATAGATCCCTATCAGTGTCACAACGAACTGGCCGGCAAAAATGATATACGTGAGGAACCACATTGGACTCTCGATGCGGGTTACAGTAAACGAGTCACCGCTTAAATAGACAGGCAGTAACAACCCAGCTTGCAAAGCAATAGAGAAAATGATGTAGATGAAAAATATCCACCAAAAAGTTACAATTTTGCTATTTCTTGCCTCTAAATTATCTCGAACAATGGACGTTTTTACTTCTTCCTTTTGCCTAGCATTACCATAAACTGCCCATTTCCCATGTTTATTCACCACTTCCCAACCGTCTACCTTAAGCGCATTTGGTAGAGGGTGCTGGCGACTACGATCAAAAGATATAGCAAATGTTTCATGAGATGGCGCTTCCTCTGTAAATGTAAAGTGGCTTAATTTAGGCTGAAAACGAGTAAGGGTGTATCCCTTTTTTTCCATCTCTCCAATCCATTGCTCCGTGTTCTGTATGTGAAAGCTCCAAAACGGTTTCCAAATCGATTTTTCACTCATTTCTTATCCCCCCGGTGTGCAATAACATTCGTATACAACTCTTCCAGTCGGGTCATTTCCCGTTGAATAACCACTTTACCCAGCTCAGTAATTTCATAAATTTTTTTCCGTTCTTCGTTGGCATAAACGACGATTAAATGATCTTTCAGCATCTTCGTAATCGTTCCGTAGACTGTACCTGAACCGAGCGTCAATCGACCTGATGTAATAACCTCCACATATTTCACGATCCCATAACCGTGCTGCGGTTGTTTAAACAGACTTAATAAAATATAAAAAGCTGTTTCGGACATGGGCACATATTTTTTGATTACTTTATCCGTTTGTTCTGTCATATCTTTCCCCCTTTATATGTCACGACGTGCTATATGTCATAACGCGAGTATATCACACAGTGACATATTTACCTACAAAAAATTCCTGATCTCTACTGCGTCAAAATAGTAACGCGGCGGGGATCAGGAATTTCAAAATGATTTTCGCTTTCCTCATGAAAGCCAAACTAGTTTCACACAGCTCCTTCTTGCCCAGTTTTATAAAATGAATCTTCAATCTGTGGAGGGGGGTTCTTTTTCCACCACTGATTGTTAGCACCACATGGGATGACCTAAAGGCCTCTAAACGAATCAGGAGCTTACTGGCTGTTAATTCCCAACTTACATTTCTTGAAGTATCTCGAATTCTTGAAGCGGGGTCCTACAGCTAGTTGATCACGTAATAAAAAACTTATATTTACTCATCAGGATTATCTTCTTGCCGTTTCTTACGTAAATAGTATATATAGAGGACTGGAACAAGTCCACAAACAAACAATATTCCACCAATAATTATCCCGTTAATAATGGTAAAACCCTCACTTAATGATGTTAGGATACCAATCATAACTGAAATCAAAGACACTATAACCAATGATATAAATAACCCTTTTTTTGATGATTTCTCATTATTTTCATGGTCAACACTAACATTCATTGATAGATAAGCAGAAACAACAATTGATACCATGAAAACAATCCATAAAGGATTTTCTCTCATTCCATTTAATCCTTTTGTAACTAAGTCATATCCTAAAATGCCAATAATACCGAGGGTTTGAATAATATATGCAAAACGAATGTTCTTTAAATTTATCAAAATTAAACGTTCATCTTTTATTTTTTTCATTGTTCACCCCCACTCTCCTTTTCTATCCAAAATACTTCATCCAAACTTTTATTTACCGCATAGCAAATTTCCAGACACAACTTTAAGGTTGGATTATAACTTCCTTTTTCAATTAAGCTAATTGTTTGTCGAGTAACACCAACTTTATTAGCTAATTGTTGCTGAGTTAAATCAACTTGAACACGAGCAATCTTTACTTTATTTTTCAAACGATGTAATCCCTCCTCACAAGTATAGTAACATATATATTACATAATTCAATATATATGTTACATAAATTACAAAGGAATAATAAACAACTCTGCCCCGTTCGTAAAAAAGCGACTGCCCTTATTTCGCAATCGCACCAGTTAGTTGAATGAGTAATCTGTATTATTTTTCTAAATCCTTTCTAACTTGTTCTTTCCATTTTTTTATTTTATTTATCGCATTTTCCTCTCCAGTTATATAAATATCCTCTATCGTCATGGACCAATTTCTATATATACGTTTTCTTTTGTTATTTGGCAGTGGATTTGTTATTTTATCTATCTTAGTCATGAGATTTCGATCTTTTCTAAGAATATATTCCGTGGGCCACTCATTATCATACGCTTCAGTGAATAATCTCACCATGAGCTTATACCCTTCTTCAGTATAGATAGAGGGGTGTTGAATCATATAGCAAGAAACGAGCCAAAAATGTAAAGCATATAATTCTGGGTCATTATGCTCCCAAACCAGTGGAAATTGAAACATCTCATAGCAGGAGAATCCATCTGTTTCCTTGGCCCTACATTCAATACATTTACCAAGAACCATTATTGTGTTATTGTCAACCATTTTAGATAATTCCTCCGTATAAGTTAATTTTACTTAACTATATTACTCTTTAACGTAACGTAAAGGTCAACATTTTTATTCATCTTCTGCCCTATTACTACAATAAATTTGAAAAAAAGTGCGTTAACTCATTTTGGGTTAACGCAACCGATAGTTGAAGAAGAAAGTATCCAAAATTATAGTTTCGCACCACACCATGGACAGAAATCTATTCCGATACTTGACGTTCCACCATCATGAATAATTAAACCATAGTCCTTATTCTTCTCATCGAATAGGATAATTTTGTCGGGACATTGTTTTAAAAGAGGTAATATAATGAAAAGCCAATGAACGGATGCAACGTCAAATTGAGAGTCTGAAAAATCAATGTCTTCAATATTTTCATCCTTCTACCGAATAATAGATGCAGGTGAACTAAATGTTCCTTTTAATCATCATCTTAAAAGCAACACGGAATTAAGTAGTGCCGAGTTAAAATAAATTGAATGTTGGAAGCCTGGGACTTTAGGGCAAATAATTTTAACTATTGGGATTGAACAATAGGAACTCCACAAGTTATCAGAGTTCCCATATTCTATTTAAAACAGCTCATATTCACTATTTCCAGTTCTGCAGTTTTCCACGAAGTATTTTTAACTGAGTCATCAATTGTTCGTATTCAGCTAATTCAATATTACAGGAACGCACTTCGCTGGAAATGGTTTGATTGATCGCACTTTTTTCTTCTAATGCCTTTGGCTGAATGAAAATAGAAACTTTCCGTTCATCACTCGCACTACGCTTTTTTTTCACCCAACCATTGGCTTCCATTCTTTTAATCATTGGAGTTAATGTTCCCGTACCTAAATTCAATCGCTCGCCCAATTCCTTAACTGTTAGCCCGTCCTTTTCCCATAGAGCTAATAAAACTAAATATTGAGGATAGGTAATACCAAAGGGATGAAGTGCTTTAGAATATAGTTTAGTAAATTGGCTACTCGCCTCATAAATGGCAAAACAAAGTCGAACGAATGACAAGGAGGAATCATATTGACTACTGTTTATGATTTTAATGTTAAAAAGGCAAACGGAGCGGAACAATCGTTAAAAGACTTTGAAGGAAAACCACTACTTATTGTGAATACTGCTAGTAAGTGTGGGTTGAGTGACTAATTTAAAGAGTTGCAAGAAATCTATAATACTTATAAAGAACAAGGATTTGAAGTTTTAGGGTTTCCATGCGGTCAATTTAACAACCAGGAATTTGGAATTTGATAGTATAGAGGAAACGACGGGGTTCTGCCAACTAAATTATGGGGTAACGTTTCCTATGTTTAAATAACAGCGATTGCCCTATTGGACAATCGCCGTTGTTTACATTGATTATTTAGTTCCTTTCTCACGGCTAATTCTCCGCTGGAAAAAGATAAAAATAGGTAGTGGAATAATAATCCATCCTAAACTTTTAACAAAGCTATTTAATGCACGTTGTTTTTCATTTTCGATTCGTTGTTCAACCATCACATCATATTGTCTCTTTAGTTCTTCTTCACTGATCTCTTCTTTTTCCTCATTATTTTCAAATTTCGGGTTATACTCTCTCATGTTTTTAAATTCTTCATAGGTTTCCGTATAAGTACCTGGGGAAACATAGTCTGCCACTGCCATAAAAGCAAACACCCCACCACCAATAACCATCACCAAAGTAATAAATGCCACAGCATAATGATACACTTGTCTTATCACATCATCTCGCTCCTCATCATTCAGATTGATTACTTGCTTCCCGACCACAATCATAGACAAAAACAAAGAATACCAATAGCAATATACCCAAGATTATGAACGTCACATACTCACCCACACTTTACTTATAATCAATACTTATTCGTTTTGAGAACTTCCTAATATTTATTCTCGCTCTTAAAACGTAAACACATGTATCTAGTTGTTAATGTTATTAATTCACAATTAATTGGCGACAGCTTCTTTTACACCACCTCGATTGATTAATGACCTTTATCCAAAAGCAGCAGCAAATAACTACTTCCTAATAGAAAAAATGCAATTTGAGTTACAACGTAGACGCTAAGCTCTACTGTTGTTAGTTTTCTTTCCCTCTTGATTTTCTTAAAATGAAGATAATAATAAATGGCACATAGGAACAACACAACTCCTGATACCTGAAAAATAATTTCTATGAAGCCAATCACAAAAATCTACCTCCCCTTAATGGCCTGATAGTTAAACAGATTCTCCCTTTACTATTTCTTCTTCCAGTAAACCGATCCCAATAGCATTATATTTTCAGACTAAGGGCTTTAAGTTTTCAAAGGACTCCCAACTCTTTCTTTGCCATTTGTTCATACTCCTCCATGCCAGACACGATTGCAAATTCAGCGATGGATACCGCGGATGCCGCATCAAGTTCGATAATATGCTCTTTCATCATTGGCCAGTAGTAGCCACCTGCTTCTTTATATGCAAGAATCAATGCTTCTAAACCTTCTTCTCCAAATGCTTTATAATTGAAAACAAAGTCAGTCGAAATATCTGTTACTTTAGCTTCGGTCCAGTCAATCAATCCAGTCACATTCGCATCCGTATCAATCATGATATGCCCGGCATGTACATCTCCATGAATTAGACCTGTTTTATTTGGCCACATTTATTTCTTTCCCACTATAATTCTATTTGATGGAACTCCTTAGCAACAATGAACTATAACAAAACCGAAGCACCAGCAATTAAGCCCATGACCAATCCAATTTTTATGCACCATTTCACTGTAATTGTCCATTTTTCACTTCCTATGGTAAAGTATTCTTTCATCCTATACCCTCCATCACTAAATTATTCTGTCTCATTAGCTTTTATTAAGTTCTTAATATGAAAACTATTTCTTTCATTATTAAGAAACAATCAGGATTACTCATCGGAATTCTGTTCTTTAGTTGTTTTCACATACGCTAAGAAAAAGATTAAGATCACGACACCTGTCAATAGACGTACCGAAAATCCAATTTACTCCCCCTTCTACTAAATTTTATTATGTCCTCATTTTGTTGATTCTTTTTTTAAAAATAACTTTCTTAAAAACAAAGTAAATTGGAATAAATATGACCAACCAAATGCCTAGATCAAGACTCCAAGACAACAGATTAAATGAGTCACTAAACATGTTGTATTCAAAATCCATTCGTGCAGTTGCCCATTCATGAATTAAACTGGTTAATACGATCATTATTGTTACTGATACAAATCTTTTCACGAAACTCTACGCTCCCTAAACAATCCTGTACCAAAACTTGTTAAGAGTTCCTGCCTAAAAGAATCTACTTTTTCATACGCTGTAAAACAGTTAATGTTTCATATCTAATTGCACAAACCTATTCTCCTACAATAAATTCTACAAATAGTAGTATTAATCCTTCTAGAATTATCGCATCCTTTAGCTTAAATATTATAGCTTATTATTTAAAAAGAATATCAACTGTTGTGCCGAGAACAACTGCTAATTTAATTGCTATTTCATTTGAAGGTCATTTTATATTACATTTTTAATAGGAAAAACAACATAAATCACCTTCTTATCATCTTCATTCCATTCCTGTGCTATCAGCTGTCTCCCACTCCCACCTCTTCAAATCTCCCGTACTCCTTCAAAAACGCTAACTCAATCGTCCCGGTCGGTCCATTCCGCTGCTTCGATAGAATCACTTCCATGATATTCGGCTTATCCGAAACCTTCTGATAGTAATCATCCCGATACAGAAAGGAAATGACGTCGGCATCTTGTTCAATGTTTCCGGACTCTCTTAAATCGGACATGAGTGGGCGTTTGTTCTGCCTGGATTCCACGCCTCTTGATAGCTGGGAAAGCAGAACAATGGGCACCTGTAATTCCATCGCGAGCATTTTCAGCTCTCTCGTAATTTCCCCAATTTCTAAATCCCGACGATCCTTTCTTAAGGTAGATGGGGTAATCAATTGCAAATAGTCAATGAGAATCAAATGGGAATCATCCGGTTGATCGTGCACCGTTTTTCGGATGGTAGATCGAATCGTAGATAACGTATTTTTCGTGTCATAGATAGCTAGTTTCCAGTCAGATACTTCACCAATCGCACGAAAAGCGTGGTCATAATCTTCCATGGAGAACGCCATGTTCCGCCATTTCCCAGCATTAATGAACCCTTCTGAAGAAAGCATCCGTTTCAGCAATTGCTTCGTTCCCATTTCTAAACTGAAAACTAGCGAAGAACCTTGATTCTTGCAATGTCCCGCTGCTAGATTTAAGGCAAAGGCAGTCTTCCCAACGGATGGCCTTGCCGCCACAATAATGAGATCTCCTTTTTGCAAGCCACCGGTCATCTGATCGAATTCGGATAATCCCGTCCTATTCCCTGTTTGAACCGGGGTTGAAGAGGTGAGCTCCTGACTGATTTCCATCAAGTAGTCATAAGTTGTCTTCTCCTGACCACTCGAACCAATCTCTCGATAAGTGGTCAATTGTTTGATAAGCAACTCCAACCCCTCTTCACTGGGATCTGTCACATAACGCCTGGCAGATTCCGTCGTCTTCCTCAACCGATACGCATCAAAAATTAACTGTTCATGATGTTTCAAAGATGCCGTACTAGCAACAGACTCGACCATCTCCAACAAATAAGTGGTTCCCCCCACTGCTTTAATACTCTTTCCGAGCATCGTGGTCACTGTCACTAAATCAATCTTTCTATTCTCATCCACCGCCTTTTTCATCGCTTGGAAAATCCGTTGATGCTTCCGATGATAGAAATGTTCCTCCTGCACCTCCAGCCCTCGAAACAAGGAGCCATCAAGCATAATAGCTCCCAGTAACGTAGCCTCTGCTTCGTAATTATGAATGTTCATGATAGGCCTTTTCCTTCAGCAGTCTCTCCAACTGTTGGTTAAATTTCCTTTTCGTTTCTAGTGGAACCTGGCTTGCTTCTTCCTCCCATTTCTTCAGGTTGTCTAAGTATGTATTGGGTACTTTTGGATACACCGCAATCTCTGCTAAAGTTGGGGCAAAGGCGTGTGCGGCGACAAATTGAGATAGCTTATACAGCACCCCCTGGTAATCCATTGGCAGAAGGAAGGGAATCAATAGGCTTGCCTTTTCGTTGGTGAGTTTATATTTCGGATAAAAATTTTCTATCGTCTTTAGCACTTGAATCGCTTCCTCTCTCGTCATCCAACCGTAACCCCCTTCGCGCTCATCCCCTCTAGAAAGGAAAAACTCAATGATGTCTCGCTGACAGAAAACTTGTCCTCAACATGAGAGGCACTACTCTGTTTATTCGCAAACTCACGAACCTGTTGAACCGTACGCAAATCTTTCGCTTCCCATTGCTGTAATATTTTCTCGATGTAGCTATACTTCTGCCCTCCATTTTTGACGGCCAACTGAATCGCTTCTTGGACAATTTCTTCGCCTATTTTCTCACACCAATTATCCAACCCATCTTGCACAATTGGGCGAAGCGTTTCAAAATTTTGTTCGAACACCAGAAGCAATTCCTCGCTCGCGCCTCCTCCTCTTCTTCCTCTTCTTCTTCTCTTTATTGATTGATTATTATATATAGAGTTAGAGATTGATTGGTTCTGGGATTGGTCCTGGAATTGGTCCCGGGATTGGTCCTGAGATTGGTCCTGGAATTGGTCCCGAAATTGGTCCTGAGATTGGTCCTGGGATTGGTCCCGGGATTGGTTCTGGGTTTCCTCCTCAGAACCATTCAAGTCACGATCTAGAAACTGATCAAAAGGAATAAATTGATAGACTGGCAATGTTCCCCTTTTTCCTGGTTTGTAAAGTATCAATTTATTTTTGACTAGTATGTTCCTAGCTTCTGCTACATGTTTCTTATCTTTAAATCCAGTCAACTTAATCAGGGTGTTATTAGGCACCTGAAAGCTTTCTTTGCCCTTTACCCAACTCTTCATATTTCGTAGCGTATACCATAATAAAATACTATCGGACGGTAGGTTATTTAAAAATAAATAATCGGCAAATTTAATCATTTCTTTTATATTATTCATGGACATTCTCTCCCTTTTCCTACTATTCTTTTTTCTTCTTTTTACTCTATTTTTTCTTCTTTTTACTCTATAAGTTACGATTCTTGTTCTTAACTGTCCTACCTATCCCCTGACCACTCCCAGCAGGTAACATAGATTCCTTAGCTACTAAAAAATGGGCAGGTAGACATTTTTTATTTTGCTTGATGTTGAATCCAGTCTTCCAGTACTTCTGGCAAGAACAAAATCTTGCTGCGAATACGAAGATGGGGAATCTTATTTTCCTTCACGAGATCATAGACCGTATCTGTATGTACCCCTAAAAATGCTGCCGTTTCTTTCACTGTCATCGTCCGACGTTGCATCGCTTCAACCTCCTTTCATATATATAATCGAAAAATATCGGAAGGAGGTGGGATTAAATTTGGTTATTTTTGGGTATTTTTTGGGGGAGTGGGGAGAGTTTTCCATTTTAGTTAGGTTTGGCCAAAGGTTAGTCCCATTCTTCTCTGTCACTTTGGTGAGGTGGGGGACTGATCCTTTAATAGGCTTTATGAGGAAAAATAGAAATTCTGCAAAAAAATCACAAGTGTTATACAACAATACTTGTGATTTTTACACTTTTTATTTATTCCAATTTAAACACTTGCAGCCAAGTTTAAAGGAGCAGAAATTGGTGCTGTCCCAATTTTACTTCTCTATCACGATAGTGAAGGGAGGAGGGACTGCCCCATTTATGTAGCTAGTAAATATTATTATTCACTGTAGAAACGATATTTAATAGTGCTGCATCTACCAGTCTAGTAATTTAAATGTAGTTATCATACCGGCAAAATTAAATAACAACAGAACCAGCCCTATACTCCCTACGTCATCATCCACAACACTTTTTATACTTCTTCCCACTACCGCAAGGACAAGGATCATTTCTACCGATTTTCTGTTCATTAATAACTGGTGATGAAACATTCTCTTCTGTGACTAAATCCTCAGATTCTACATACTCTGGCAATTTTTCTAGTTTTTTGCAGTAACGTTTTTCGTTATAAGATTTCTTATTATTGGTAACATCAAAAATCTCCTCGACTAATACAGAAGCAATCATTTCTTTTGCTTCTTGCCTTGTATAACCAATATCCAGTAATCTAGTTAAAGTCCTTTTCGTACACTTCGGGTCATTTGCACTTAATTGATTATCTACCACTTCTAACAATTGAGCCTTTAACCGATAATTAACCACTGCCATCCCTCCTCGTTTAAGATCATCATTTCATTTTGGTATCATCCATAGACTCACGATTATCATTCTTATGGTTATCCATACGTTCTCTAAAACTTGTTACGTTTTTAGGTTATGATAACTCACTAGGTATGAAATTACCACACATTAGAAATGAAGTGCCAGTCCCCCACTTTTCTATCACTTAAGTGATGTAGAGGGACTAATACTTTCACTCATCTATCACAATTCCATTTCTTTTTTTATTCTCTCTATTTCTTCCCTATCAACCCCTGATAGATCCGCAATTATTTCATCAGAAAATCCCTTTTGAAGCATGTTAGTAATTACTTTTTTAATGCCATGTTCTATTCCTTGTTCTAACCCTTGTTCTATTCCTTTTTCTATTCCTTCCTCTATCCCTTCCTTCTTCCCTTTCTCATAGTATACATTCGGATTTTTAAATAACTTTCTTGCTTCTTCTTTAGGGAGCTTTGCATTTTCTTCAGCCATTTGCTCTTCCTCCTTCGCATTTAGGTATAAATACGTATTAAAAAAACCATATAAAAGATCCATCCTAGCTGGGTCCATTTCCATTCTGCTTAACATAATTTCGTGTTCAATCCCCCAGTTCTCAACCACTTTTGCGTAATAGGGACTAACCTTTTCACTCACCAATCACAAATCCATTTCTTTTTTTATTCTCTCTATTTCTTCCCTATCAACACCTGATACTTCAGCAATTATTTCATCAGAAAATCCCTTTTGAAGCATGTTAGTAATTACTTTTTTAATGCCTTGTTCTAACCCTTGTTCTATTCCTTTTTCTATCCCTTCCTTCTTCCCTTTCTCATAGTACACATTCGGATTTTTAAATAACTTTTTTGCTTCTTCCTTAGGGAGCTTTGCAATTTCTTCAGCCATTTGCTCTTCCTCCTTCGCATTTAAGTATAAATACGTATTAAAAAAACCATATAAAAGATCCATCCTAGCTGGGTCCATTTCCATTCTGCTTAACATAATTTCGTGTTCAATCCCCCAGTTCTCAACCACTTTTGCGTAATAAAGGACTAACCTTTTCACTCACCAATCACAAATCCATTTCTTTTTTTATTCTCTCTATTTCTTCCCTATCAACACCTGATACTTCAGCAATTATTTCATCAGAAAATCCCTTTTGAAGCATGTTAGTAATTACTTTTTTAATACCATGTTCTATTCCTTCCTCTATTCCTTGTTCTAACCCTTGTTCTATTCCTTTTTCTATTCCTTCCTCTATCCCTTCCTTCTTCCCTTTCTCATAGTACACATTCGGATTTTTAAATAACTTTTTTGCTTCTTCTTTAGGGAGCTTTGCAATTTCTTCAGCCATTTGCTCTTCCTCCTTCGCATTTAAATATAAATACGTATTAAAAAAACCATATAAAAGATCCATCCTAGCTGGGTCCATTTCCATTCTGCTTAACATACGTAAAAATTCTAATTTCACTTTTACC
>NZ_RBZP01000021.1 GCF_003628505.1 Oceanobacillus halophilus
ATTAGCGAAGGAAATACACGGAGACTCCTTGAAAAAAGAAGACCACTTTTTTCTGCGTGCGATGTTTCGCTGCCGAAGCGTTCCTTGTCCTGCGGGAAGTAGAGCATCGGTGAGACTGCGTAGTGCGACAGCACGAAGGAGGCTCACCAGCTCCCCGCGGAAAGCGGAGTGTATTTCCGTAGCGATTGTGAAGAACTATTTTTAATTGAATAAATCAGGTGTTTCTAACAAGAGTACACTTAATAAGCAATGAATTATGCAAAAAGCTCATTAAATAATAACAATAATAGTGTGTTTTAATCGTACGTTTGATACAATAGAGTTAATAAATTTGTCATATTTTAACAGTGGGTATAGGGGGATGTTTATGAAAATAGGGGTACCAAAGGAAATTATGAATAGTGAAAACCGTGTAGCAATAGCACCGTCTGGTGTTCTCACATTGATAAGTGCAGGGCATGAGGTGTTTGTTGAAACTGGTGCAGGGCTGGGTTCCAGTTTTACAGATGATCAATACGCAGAAGCGGGAGCTATGATTGTTTCGAGTGCTGATGAGGCATGGGGACAAGAAATGGTAATGAAGGTAAAAGAGCCGCTTCCGGAAGAGTATAAATATTTTTATGAAGGGTTAATCTTATTTACCTATTTACATTTGGCAAATGAACCAGGGTTAACGAAAGCGTTAATTGAACATAAAGTAATTGGTATTGCATATGAGACGGTGCAATTGCCAAATGGCTCTTTGCCACTGCTTACACCTATGAGTGAAGTTGCAGGTCGTATGGCAACGCAGGTAGGGGCACAGTACTTAGAGAAGCCAAAAGGTGGAAAGGGCGTTTTGCTTTCTGGCATCCCTGGAGTAAAACGCGGAAAAGTAACCATTATTGGCGGTGGCGGTGTTGGGACCAATGCTGCGAAAATAGCAATTGGATTAGGAGCTGACGTAACGATCATAGACTTAAATCCTGAGCGTCTTCGTCAATTAGATGACCTTTTTGGTGCTTCCGTTAATACATTGATATCTAATTCCTTAAATATCAGTGAGTCTGTTGTAGAATCTGATCTAGTCATTGGTTCGGTATTGATTCCAGGCGCTAAGGCTCCGCAATTAGTAACCGAAGAAATGGTTAAAAAGATGAAGGATGGCTCTGTAATCGTGGACGTAGCCATTGATCAAGGCGGGAATTTTGAGACCAGTGATCGAATCACAACGCATGATAATCCAACGTACGTTAAACATGGTGTGGTCCATTACACGGTTGCTAATATGCCGGGTGCTGTACCGCGGACATCTACCATTGGATTGACTAATGTTACGGTCCCATATGCTTTACAGTTAGCAAATAAGGGGTATAAAAAAGCTTGTATAGACAATCAAGCTTTATTGAAGGGAATTAACACGTTGGATGGTTATGTTACTTTTAAAGCAGTAGCAGAAGCACATGGCGTGAAATATAGTGAAGCACAGTCATTACTGTAATAAGTATTAAAAAAGGGAAGCCGGTATAACACCGATTTCCCTTTCTTCATTTGATCGTGTATTTCCGTGCGGGCAAACGCTGAAATCATCTTTATGTCGGATTCTATCATCTTACTAAGTCATTATTTTTCTTGGGTGTTAGTAAATCATTAAATAATTTAAACTAGTTCATTCAGAAAAGGACGATCGAATGCGAGTTTTTCTTATTATCAATCAATAATCTGTAATTCTTTCGGATAGTTTGTTAAAAGAGTAGGACCTGTTTCTTTCATGAATACCATGTCCTCGATTCGAACACCTCCAATATTTGGGATGTAGATTCCTGGTTCAATGGTAAAGCACATTCCTGCTTGTACTTGGAGCGTATTATTACTATGCATAGAAGGATATTCATGGGTTTCAATCCCTAATCCATGTCCAATGCGGTGAGTGAAATACTCACCATAGCCAGCATTTGTAATAATATCTCTAGCAATTTTATCTAATTTTCCAACCTCTGTTCCTAACTTAGATGTTTCTATAGCCTTTTGCTCAGCTTCCAGAACCGTCTGGTAAATCTTCTTCTGTTCATTTGTCACAGATTTATAGGCAACTGTTCGAGTAATATCGGAGCAGTAACCTTCATGTATAACACCTAAATCAAACAAAACAAGATCCCCAGCAGTTATCTTTTTTGAGGAAGGTGTTCCGTGAGGAGAGGCGGTCTTGGAACCGGAAAGTGCCATGGTTGAAAAAGACATCCCCTGAACTCCTTGTTTTTTAAGTTCATATTCAATGGTTGCAATAAGTTCCATTTCACTAATTCCTTCTTGAATTGCGTTTACACCTGTTTCAATTCCGAAGTCTGCGAGTTCCGCTGCTTCTTTAAGACGATTATGCTCATTATCGCTTTTAATCACACGTGATTTAGCTAACATTTCTTTAGCATTAAATATTTCTGTTTTTGGTAAAATTTCCTGAATCGATTGGAAACGTTCTAAGGTAATATGGTCTTGTTCAATTGCTATGGATTGAGGAATACTTTCATTTTTCTTGAAGTAATTTAATAGTAACTGCCAAGGATTCTCATGATCGTAATAACTAATGATAGGATATGCCCATCCAGCAGTTTTAGCATCCTCTACTTCCATTGCAGGAAGCAAGATCACGGGATCCATCTTTGTACTAATAAACGCAGCTATTACCCGTTCATGAGGCTCGGTATAGTAATTGCTAATATAATAAAAATTTGCTTTAGATGTCACGAGCACACTGTCCAGGTTCGATTTTTTCATTTCTTTCAGTATTTTTTCCACTCTGCTTGCCATGTATCTCACCTCGTTGATAGAATATAAATAGTATATCAGAAGTAACGTTATTCTTTTGAATAAAAAAATTTTCTTTTTTTGAAACCTTTTTTATCATTATACGTAATACAATTAAGACAGGAAAGAAATGAAGATGCGAGGTGAAGATGTGGGGTTGTTTTCAAAATGGTTTTCTAGTAAAAAACAAGATAAACCTGTTCCCAAAGAAAGAAATGCACTATCCATAGAAGTTGGCGATATCATTACTTATGATTTAGTGGATTATGAAGTGGTAGGTAAAATCACTTATCGAGATGGCGGATATGAGTGGCTAAGTTATCAACTATTGGAAGAAGGAGGCCATAACACTATCTGGCTCGCTGCTGAAATGGATGATGAATTAGAACTGGGTATTTATAAACGAGTACAACTACCTGTATCTAAACCATATCCCAAACAACTGGTATATGAGAATAAAACCTACAATAAAGAAGAAGAGGGGAATGCCAGGGTTTTAGGAGAAGGAAGAAGTGCCAATTTACAAGGGATAGAAACTCATTATGCTGATTATACAGATAATGAGGATGAAAGTTTTCTTAGTGTTGAAGCTTGGGGAACCGAAATAGAAGTAAGTGTAGGTTATTCTATTGAGCCATATGAATTAAAAATAATTGCAGGATCATATTAAAGGAGGAAAAGGAATGTTTAAATTTTTCAAACGCGTAAAAACAGTGGTTAGCTCAGAATTAAATTCGGTATTAGATAAAGCAGAGGATCCAGTCAAAATGCTTGATCAGTATATGCGAGATATGGCCGAGGATATACGTGAAGTAGAAGCTGCCGTTGCGAAGCAGATTGCTAATGAAAAAATGCTAAAACGTAAAGCAAATGACGCTAATGCGATGGTTGAAAAACGCATGCAGCAGGCAGAAAAGGCTATTGAATCAGGAAATGATGATTTAGCTCGTCGTGCACTGCAAGACAAGAAAGATCATGAGGCATCTGCTCAGAGCTTAAATGAGTCTTGGGAACGTGCGAAAAAAGATGCAGATATGCTTCGCGATAAATTGGATGAAATGAAGAAAGAATATCAGGAAATGAAACTGAAAAAGGATTCCCTAAAAGCACGTGCTGAATCTGCAAAAACGAGAACGAAAATCAATCGTACGATGTCTGATATTGGTAACGACGAATCCAAACAAGGATTTGAACGTATGGAAGAAAAAGTCATGCAATATGAGGCAGAGGCTGAAACCAGTGAAGACTTATCAAGAGAAAGCCGCACACTCGATGATGAATTTGAAGAGCTTGAAAAAGATGATGTGGATGATGAATTAGCGGCATTAAAAGCGAAACTAGGTAAATAATAAATCCTGTACCCGTTAAGTTTAATGAATGAAGCAAATGGAGCAGTTTAGACTGCTCCATTGCTTTTAATCCTATATTACAAAGGAGAGGGGGGATTTTTTTGCCAAAAAAGTGGATGTTGTTCATCGGACTTATTTTTATGATATTACTCTTAACAGCATGTTCATCACCTATAGATAGAGGAATTCAGCAAGAGTCTGCTGTAACTGCTGCTGACATTCCAAATGAACCATCCCAGAACGACATTAAAAATGCTATTTCTAATAGTCCTAGCAATCAGGTAGATGCTATTATTGCCGCAAATTTTCCTTTAATAGACACGGTGACAGAAGATGGTACCTCTGCCCAAATTTATGCGACAACACAATTTGGTCTCTCTGAATTAAGTTCAGTATTGACTAGTAACGTTCAGCCGGATGAAAAAAGTGAAGTAATTGATGATCAGCAGGTATTTATTTACCCAGATTATTTTGTAACATTAAAGCCAAGTGAAGCAGATGAGGATGTATTATTGATTGAGGTAGCTAGTGAAACATTTGTGGAGAGAAATTACTCACCAAGTTTCCTTCAAACCTATTTTACCATTCGGATGCTGGATAGTTTGTTTGGAAATAATTGGACTAATAGAAGGACTCAGGCCTGTTTAACAGGTGACTGTTACGGAGGATATAGCGGCGGTTCAGCTAAATCAAGTAAAAAATCTATATTTGGGACACCAGGTCGAGGTAGTTCATCCTTTCGCGGTGGTGGAACAGGTTTTGGTAAATAATAAGGAGGTTGAAGAATGGATGCATTAATTGCGACAATTGCTTACTTTGTTATATCGGCAGTGACTGTATTGATTGGGTTATTTATTTTTGAACTTATTACGAAGAAGTATAAGGACTATGAAGAAATTGGAAATGGAAATATAGCCGTAGCCCTATCTGTCGGGGGGAAGGTTATTGGTATAACCATTATTCTGGCATTCGCTATTTATCATAGTACGTATATATATGACACGATTATTTGGGGAGCAGTTGGTATTGTCATACAAATGATTGGTTATCTGCTAGTAGAACTCCTTACAAGGAAGTTCTCTGTTGAAGACCAATTGAAAAATAATAATATTGCTGTAGGTATATTATCACTAAGCGTATCGATTGGACTTGGATTAATTGTAGGGGCATCGATTACATAATAATCAATAAGTTGTAAGTAGTGGCCAGGCGCAATGCTTGGCCTTATTTTTCTATGTGAATGAAGGAATGTCTGTTTTTTGGAGTGAAGCAAGATGAATGATGAAGCGGTACGAAAAAGTAATATTATTTATTGGTCAAGTGGTATTGTCTCCATTTGTGGAATTATTTTTGAGGTATTATTTGGAGCCCTCGGTTCATACATATTAGGGGATGGCGTGAAGCAGTATACTCTGACAATCTCCCTATTCTTAACAGGTATGGGGATTGGGGCTAGCCTAAGTGAAAAAGTAATGAAAAATTTAATCCTAGCCTTTGTTTGGATTGAATTTTCTGTTGGTCTAATTGGTGGCTTTTCCAGTTTTACGATGTTCGGAATAACGGCATTTGCACCTGCTGGAACAGATGCATTTTTCTTGTATTTTATAACGGTACTAATTGGTGCGCTAACAGGTTTTGAACTACCAATTCTAATACGGAAGGCGAATGATATTGGAGTTGAATTAAACCGTAGTACGGCACGGGTATTATTTTCTGATTATGCTGGAGGGCTGATTGGGGGGTTACTCTTTGCTTTCCTTCTGCGTCCGCAGTTTGGATTGGTAAAATCTGCATTCTTTGTTGGAACCATTAATGTCATAATAGCGCTAATCGTACTTTGGTTATTCCGTAAAGAAATAAAGAACTTTATGATTCACGCTGTTGTCGGTGTAATGATCCTTTTAGCGCTAATGATTGGAATTTTTTTTGGAGAAGAAGCAGCGCTTAGTTTTGAACAAAGAATTTACAAAGACCCAATCATTCACATGGAAGAAAGTGCCTATCAAAAAATCATTTTAACCCGGGATTATCACACGGATGATGTGAGATTGTATTTAAATGGCGGTCTGCAACTAAGCTCAGCGGATGAGTATCGCTATCATGAGGTACTCGTTCATCCAGCCATGGTGTATGCGGAAAGTCCTCGTCATGTACTCATACTTGGAGGCGGTGATGGAGTTGCAGCGAAAGAGGTATTGAAATATGAAGACGTAGAGAAAGTTACCTTGGTAGATCTGGATCCCGCAGTTGTCGACTTGGCTAATACGGACAGGCATTTGTTAGAACTAAATGATGGCGTGCTAAAAGATAAAAAGGTGGAAGTCATCCACACCGATGCTTTTCAATTCCTGGAAGAGGAAGATGAAATCTTTGATGTTATTATCGTAGACTTACCAGATCCAAATGATGAAAGCTTGAACAAACTTTATACGTGGGAGTTTTATTCTTTGGTACGGAATCACTTGTCGCCGGATGGAGCGGTAATGATTCAAGCAACAAGTCCTGTATTCGCTAGAGAAGTGTACTGGACGATATCTGAAACCATTGCTTCCACAGGGTTAAATGTTGAAAACCTCCATGTTGATGTACCGAGCTTTGGTAACTGGGGTTTCGTAATGGCTAGCAGAAAAGATATTGATGTGAGTAAGTTAGAGATGGAAGTTCCGACTAGGTTCTTAACGACCGAGTTATTGCCAAGTTTAACAGAATTCGGTAAAGATGAAGATAAAAAGATTCGAAGAGAAAATGGTGAGCTGGTCGAATTGAAGCCAAACACACTTATCGATCCCCATTTAATCGGTATCTATGAAAATTCCTGGGAAAACTACTAAATATTGGAGGATTTGGTTATCCTTTTGTAGAATGAGGGTAGTAAGTAGTAAATACTTTTTGCGAAAGGGAGAGTTTTATGAAGGTATCTTATCATGGACATTCTGTAGTAAAAGTGGAAACTGCAAAACATACGATTCTATTTGATCCGTTTATTAATGGAAACGGGGCTTGTGACTTAGATGCAGGAACGGTTAAAGCGGATGTGATCTTGCTTACACATGCACATAATGATCACGTTGGTGATACCGTAGAAATTGCCAAACGGAACGATGCGCTGGTGGTTGCACCAAATGAACTAGCAAATCACTTAGCAACCAAAGGATTAAAAACTCATCCAATGCATATTGGAGGTTCCAGAGAGTTTGATTTTGGAAAAGTGAAGTTCACCCAAGCCTTTCACGGTTCTTCCTTTACCGAAGAAGATGGAACGATTGTATATGGAGGAATGCCGGGTGGAATTCTTTTAACCGTTGAAGGAAAAACCATTTATCATGTTGGGGACACGGCATTGTTTACCGATTTGAAAATGTATGGTGAAATGAATGATATCGATGTAGCATTTGTTCCAATTGGAGATAACTTCACAATGGGACCAGAAGATGCATTAGTTGCGGCAGATTGGATTAATGCAAAAGTAACGGTGCCCGTTCATTATAATACGTTTCCTGTGATCGAGCAGGATCCGGATGCATTTGTTAGTAAGGTGAAGACTGGTGAGGGTCGTGTGTTGCAAGTTGGGGAAGAATTAGAGTTGTAAAAAAAGCGTGGATACTTACATCCACGCTTTTTTCTTACCATTTTATTTCTTCTTCACATTCATCAATTTCATTAACGTCCAGAACTCTACAAATTGTTCCTTCTACATTAATATTAGCATTCTTTTTCACGTTTTCTTCACTTTCAATATAAAGATTTCCTGTAACATGGATTTCCGATTTATTGTCTACATCAAATGTCCCAATTACATACATGTTTTCGGCAACAATTAATTTGTTCCAGTTCTTAATATGGAAGCCATCAAGGAAGGCTACATTTTTTTTGAATTCGTAAGTACTTCCGCATTTTGCATTGGCTGACTTCCCATTTGCTTTAATGTCTATAAAAGAGTCAAATTTAGTATCGGAGTCAAAGGTACACTTGTAAATATCTTCTCCTTCAATAAAATCTTTTGGAGGTTTGTCTTTATTTAACAATTCTAATCTTAAGGTTTTGCTATTATTTTTTTCAAAGGATGTTTTAATTTCTAACCTTTGGTTGTCCTCATTCGAAGCAATAAGCTTAAACGAGATTGAACTATCTGGTTCAACTTCAAGGCAATTTCCGTCAACAGTTGCATTAGTAACTTCATCTTCATCAAATGAATACTCATACTTTTTATCCTTTATACATAATTTCTCATAGTCTTTTTCAAATTGGTTTCTAAGTTCATTAATGGTAATGTTTGCTTCAGTTGTTAATGAGATCTTATCATGTGACTGTTCTTCACTTCCCAATATTTGAAATATAACAGTAGATGATAATGCAATTACTACAGTAAACAATCCCAAGGCACCTAGCAACTCTACTAAAGTCATTCCTTTTTCATTAAAAAATTGTCGAAATTTCATATTAGCACACCTTATAAAATGATATAATAGGAACAAAGTCATGAATTTTGGAGTGAACTCTATTGTATACCAAATATAAAAAAATAAATAGCAGTGGATTCACCCTTATTGAAATTATAGCATCAATTGCTTTGTTAGGGACTATAGTAGCAGTAATGTTACCTATATTTCCACAAATAATGAGCTGGAATCAGGATAGTGAAAGTGAATTAGTTGCAAGCAATCTGTTAAGTAAAGTAGCTTATGATATTAAAAATGACGAAGCAATTCTGCAATTTATAAAAGATGAAGAAATAGGTGTTTGTGGTGAGGGGACTCCAATATCTTATAGCTACGCCGAGGGTGAGTATAAGGTTGAATTAAATATATGTAAAGAACAAGATAGTCTGAATCTATATCGTACGCGGATAGATATAAAGTTAGATAATAGACCTATTAGTCAATCATTTACGTATGTAAACGGTGAAAATAATGATTAAATTAAAAGATGAAAAAGGCGCAGCATTAGTACTTACTATTTTAATTATTACTTTGTTGATGGTTACTATTTTAGGATTGTTTAAACAGGTTACTAATACAACGAAACAAATAACGACAATGGAAAAAGATATAGTATCCCAACATATTGCTGAAATGGGAGTAGATTATTATCATGCATACACAGAATCTTTTCTGCCTAATACTATTTCCGATATTAGTAAAATAACTTTACCGGATATTGATATACAAGAAAAAGTAATTTTAGATTCTCAAAAGAATTTTGTATTTTGGATTGAGAGTCATGAACTTGATCCGGAATCATCGGAAGAGAATATTATCATCAACTTTACTAGTATTGGCGAGGCATATGGAAAAACAACTACCATTGATTCGTCTGTGACAATAAATATAGCAGAAAGTGGTGAGTAAATTGATCCAAAGAAAACGCCTAGGGGATCTCCTCCAAGACGCAGGACTTGTTTCTGAAGAACAGGTTGAAACGGCACTTGAAAATAAAAAAGAAAATCAGAAACTTGGGGACACACTACTTGAATTAGGCTACATAACAGAGCAGCAATTGATTGAAGTATTGGAATTTCAATTGGGAATTCCTCATGTATCATTGTATCGCTATCCGATTGATGAGAATGTACTCGGTTTTGTTTCTAAGGAAATGGCGCAGAAGAACTTTGTGATGCCACTACAAATCAAAGACAATGAACTGATAGTGGCGATGAAAGACCCGATGGATTATTATGTCATTGATGATTTAGAATTATCTACGGGAGTTAGTATTTCTCCAGTTATAGCTGCAAAAGATGATATTTTATATGCCATCAATAAGTATTATTTTAAAAATGATTCGGAAGCTATTCTTGATACTGAAAATGAAGGAGACGAAGCACCGGTCATTCAGTTGCTGGACCAGCTACTAACAACCGGTGTTCAATTACGTGCAAGTGATATTCATATTGATCCGCAAGAGGCAAGTGTCCATGTACGTTATCGAATTGATGGACAGTTGCAGACAGAAAAAATTGTTTCCAAACAGATGCAAAATTCATTAATAGCAAGGATAAAGATTCTTGCGGATCTTGACATAACAAGGACAAGGCTTCCCCAAGATGGTCGAATTAAAACAACAGTAGGGGTGACACCTGTTGATCTCCGGATTTCTATTCTTCCAACTGTCTATGGGGAAAAAGTGGTCATTCGTATACTAGATCTATCGAGTACGTTGCTTGATTTAAGTGAACTGGATTTTTCAGAAGAAAATAAAGATAAATTCACGAAGCTAATCAGTCAGCCATCTGGTCTTGTATTACTGACAGGTCCAACAGGTTCAGGTAAATCAACCACATTGTATGCTGCAATGAATGAACTGAATCAAGAGAATGTTAATATTATTACAGTTGAAGATCCGGTAGAATACCAATTGGAAGGCATTAATCAAGTTCAAGTAAACAGTAGAGTCGGATTAACTTTTGCAGAAGGGTTGCGCTCCATTCTTAGACAGGATCCAAATATCGTGATGGTTGGGGAAATCCGTGACCATGAAACAGCGGAAATTTCTATCCGAGCGTCGCTCACTGGACATCTTGTATTCAGTACCCTTCACACGAATAGTGCGGTAGATACTATTCCGCGATTATTTGATATGGGAATCGAACCGTACTTGGTTGTATCTTCTTTATCAGGTATCGTTGCACAACGTTTAGTTAGAAAAATATGCAGGGATTGTCAAACGGAAAGAGAATTAACCGAAATGGAAAGAGATATCTTTCAGAGAAATGGTGTACAGGCAGAATACGTTTATTATGGGAAGGGCTGCAGTGTATGCCATCAAAAAGGGTATCGAGGAAGATTGGCTGTACATGAAGTTTTATATTTAGATGGGGAGATTAAAAGGATGCTATTGAACCATGCTTCCATGGCAGACATTCGTGACTATGCCAAATCCCAGGGCATGTCTTTTTTGATGCAGGACGGCTTAGAAAAGGTGAAATCCGGATTAACAACCATGGATGAAATTATGCAGGTTTCCATATCGGAATAAGGGGGAATACAACAAGTGAAACAAACTTTCGACAATTGGTTAATGAAAGCATGTAATAAGAATGCCTCCGATGTTCATTTAACAGTAGGGAAAGCCCCAATTTTTCGTATTAATGGAAATTTATTGGAACAGAGGGACGAACCTGTTTTGAACCCTGAGGATACAAAAAAAGTAGTACATGCTATCGTATCACCAGAATTAATACAAAAACTCGAGGAAAAGCGGGAGCTTGATTTTTCTTATGGAATTGCAGGAGTATCTCGCTTTCGAATGAACGTCTTCTTTCAGCGTGGGGAATTGTCGTTAGCTATCCGGACAATCCCTTCTAGCATTCCTACCATTGAGGAACTGCAATTACCCTATGTAACCAAGGAAATTATGCATTATCCCCAAGGACTTGTTCTAGTTACTGGGCCAACTGGAAGCGGTAAAAGTACCACGTTGGCATCTATGATACATTATATGAACCAGGTAATGGAAAATCATATTATCACTTTGGAAGATCCAATCGAATACATGCATAAGCACCATAAATCGATTATTGATCAAAGGGAAATAGGTTTTGATACGACTTCTTTCTCATCAGGGTTAAGAGCAAGTTTACGTCAAGATCCAGATGTCATCTTAGTTGGGGAGATGCGTGATTTAGATACTATCTCAACGGCGATAACAGCTGCAGAAACAGGGCATCTTGTATTAGGAACCTTGCATACTACGGATGCCGTATCAACCATCGAGCGAATCATAGATGTGTTTCCTGCAGAGCAGCAAACGCAAATTCGTATCCAACTATCGACCATTTTAAGAGCAGTTATTTCTCAGCGATTGCTTATAACGAAAGATAGAACGGGGAGAACAGTTGCTACCGAAGTATTAATGAATACATCTGCGGTAAAAAATTTAATCAGAAATGAAAAATTACATCAAGTACAAAATGTCTTGCAAACCTCAAGAGAACAAGGGATGCACACGTTAGAAATGGATTTAAGACGGTTGATTCAACAAGACCAAATAACGTACGAAACAGCTGCACCGTTTTTGAACGAAAGGAATTACTAAGAAATGAATTTTCAATATAGTGGAAAGCGAATTTCTGGTCAGAAGATAAAAGGAAAGATCGATGCTGATTCCAAAGCTGTTGCATTACGGGAATTAGAGAATAATGGACTTATTATCTTTGAAATAGAAGAAACCAAACCTTGGAATAAAGATATCATTTTAAATAAATCAGTAAAAGTAAAAGACTTTGTTGTGTTTTTACGTCAATATGCGACACTAATACGTGCCGGCATTTCTATTTCCGATTCAACAAAAACGATGATGGAGCAGACGGAAAATTATGCTTTAAGAACGGCTTTAACTGATATAGACAAGCAGCTGGACCAAGGAGTTGCACTCTCGAAAGCTGCAGAGCGCCATCCAAAGGTATTTCCATCTCTACTAATTAATATCATCCATGCTGGTGAAGCAAGCGGTAAATTGGACGAGATATTAAATGAGATGGCTGATTACTATGAGAAAGAATATCGTAATAAGCAAAAAGTTATTTCCGCACTTATGTATCCGAGCGTGGTAGGTATCATTACGATTCTTTTAAGTATCTTTTTACTAGTGTTTATTGTACCAACATTTGTTAATATGTTTGGTTCCATGGGGGAGGAAGTTCCAGCCTATACCCAGTTCGTTTTAAGCATAAGTGATTTTGCTGGTAAATATTGGTGGGTGTTGTTTGCACTCGTTGCACTAGTAGCCATTTTATACAAATATTTCATCCAATATGAAAGCTTTGCATATCGAATGGATGTAATAAAAATGCGATTCCCGCTACTTGGGGTTTTGGTCCATAAAGGTGCACTAGTGCGAATGACGCAAACGCTTAGTACATTAGTAAATAGTTCCGTACCCATCCTTCAGTCCATTGAAATCACAGAAAAAGTAGTGAGTAATCGTGTGATTTCAGAAGTACTTAGTGAAGCAAGGGATTCCCTTACATCAGGAGAGTCCATCTCCAAACCAATGAAATCTCATTGGGCCTTTCCAGCGCTGGTAGTCCAAATGATTCAGATTGGAGAAAGAACTGGTAATTTGGACCACATGCTGACAAAATCAGCTGAATTTTATGAAGAAGAAGTTAACCAATTATCTGATCGTATCAAAACATTGATAGAACCGCTGATGATTATTATCTTAACCGTTTTAGTTGGTGGGATTATCGCTGCGGTAGTTTTACCGATGTTTAGCATGTTTGAAACGCTTTAAAAAAAAGACCAAAATCTGACATAAAATAATTGTAGAAATTTGTAGGTGTTTCGTATATAATTTAGATGTAAATAGGAAAAAAGTAGGAAGCGATGATAGATTACCTCTATTTGGGCACTTGGGTAGTCTGGAGCAAGTAGTGCAACCGGCCGACTTCATACTTTATAGATTTACACAAAAAGAGAGGAGTCGATTTTTTATGTTCAAACGCATGAAAAAGATGTTAAAGAAAGAAAAAGGATTTACGTTAGTTGAGTTATTGGCTGTTATTGCTATACTGGGGATTATTGTGGCGATTGCAGTGCCTACTATTGGAAATTTAATTACTAATTCAGAGACTAAAGCGAAGGACGCCAATGAAGAACTATTTGAAAATGCAGCAAGACTGGCATATACAGCTGGATATAATACTGAAGCAACTCAATATACTTTAAGCGAATTAGTAGATGCAGGATATCTTGATGAAATTCCAAATGTTCCGGGAACAGATTCTAAATATGACGCAGGTGTGGAAATTAAAGACGGAAGTGATGCTAATGGTGGTAAAGTATTTGAATTTGATGATAGCATAGATGATGATGGAGTAGAGTAACTGATTAACAAAATTAATTTGTTATAAAGAGGCTAGGACATAACTAAAGTGCTCAAATCAAAAGCACGAACAATGTGCTATTTAGCGTAGGAAATATACGTAGACTCCTGCGGGATGATTGGCCTAGATGAGACACCGTAGTGCGATAGCACGAAGGAGGCTCATCAGCCGCCCGCGGAAAGCGAAGTATATTTCCGGAGCGGTATTATGCACGATCCAATCATGTTCGTTTTTGGCTTGATAAAATACTTTTGTCCCAGCCTCTTTATAAGTTTTAATGTATTTTATTTTGGTGGGAGCGAATTAAAATGTATTTTATGTTAATCCTATATATCTTCCTCCTCGGCCTCATCCTCGGCTCTTTCTTCAACGTAGTTGGCCTACGACTTCCCAAAAAAATACCCTTCGCCAATGATCGTTCTGCATGTCCACATTGTCATCAACAACTTTCATGGTATGAAAACATTCCTCTATTATCTTTTATCCTTCAACGAGGAAGATGCCGACATTGTCATGGGAAAATTTCAATTATTTACCCAATAGTGGAACTATTAACAGGGATCCTTTTTGCCTTAAGCTTTCATATTATCGGTTTTCAATTAGAATTAATTACTGCTTTGTTACTTGTTTCCATGCTAATGATTATCTTTGTATCCGATATCAAATACATGTTAATTCCTAATAAAATATTTCTATTCTTCTTACCTCTTTTCATCATTATGAGAATAATGGTCCCGCTTCAGCCATGGTGGTCGTCTGTACTAGGTGCTATCATTGGTTTTGGACTTTTAGCTGTTATTATTATAATAAGTCGTGGTGGAATGGGTGCGGGGGATATGAAACTCTTTGGAGTCCTCGGTATGGTGCTTGGTTTTGAAAAGGTTTTGCTAGCATTCTTTCTATCGTGTATGATAGGTGCACTGATTGGTATTCTATTGCTTTTATTTAAGATCGTAGGACGAAAGCAGCCGGTACCATTTGGTCCTTATATTGTTTTCGCAGCACTTATTACATATTTGTATGGGGATGCTATACTGAATTGGTATTTTTATTTATTATTATAGATTTTTATGATTAAAAGAGGTGACAGCATGGGATTCATGAACAATGGCAGAGTAAATATGGTGATTACAAATTATGTATTACGATATTCTTATCACAAAACCAATACATTAGATAGCTTAGTTGAACATGGTGAAATTGAGATACCAACAGATACGGTGAAGGATGGAAAATTGGTCAATAAAGCCGTATTAACAGAAGTGATAAATCAGCTGTTACACAAGCATAAATGGAAACGAAAAAAGCTCTTTTTTGCTACACCAGATGATACGGTGGTAATCAGAAAAATTCAGATTCCTATATCGTTAACAAAAGAGGAAGCGAAGAGTTATATCCGGACACAAATCGGCAATCAGGTTTATTTACCTTTCGCTAATCCGAGTATTGATATCGAACTACTGGATGCAGATGAGACAAATCAAAACGTCCTTTTATTTGCCTACCCAAAAGAGAAATTGCTTGAATATAGTGATGCTTTTGAGTCAGCTGGACTAAAACCGATGGCAGCTGATTTAACATCCTTATCTGTGTACCGGTATTATTATCATGTTATATCCAAAGAAAAAGACCATGTGCTACTTGTTCACTGGAATAAAGATGCATTGATCTTAACGGTATTTCAGAATCACAAAGCAATTTTCACGAGACACTTAAAAACTTCTAGCATTCCAGACGAAGTGAATGAAGAGGTATTATCGCAACATGTTGGTGAATATGTTATTGAAATTAACCGTATTATTGATTTCTATCGTTATTCTATTACCAAAGGACAATTTCAAATAAATCAACTGCTATTATCTGGAGACTTTCCACACTTATCTAAAGTAAAGGAGCGTTTAAGTGAACAGGTGGAAATTCCGATTGAAAGTTTTGATCAAGAAGAGTTACAGGCAAAATATGTTGACGTGCTAGGCTTAGCATTGAAAAAGGATGTGTAAGAAAGCATGAATACAGAAATTAACTTTCTAGAAAAAGCACCGAATAAGTATAATCGGTATCTTTGGTTTGGTATTATATTTTTTTTATTGCTCTTTCTTGCAGTAGGCTTGTTGTTCTATCAGAAAAATTTGTTAACTACTGATATGGAAACATTAGAAGATAGAAAAACTGAGATAGAATTAGAACTTACGGAATTTCAAAAAGAGTTTTCAGGAAAACGTGAACTTCAAGAATTACAGCAGGAAGTTGCAAATTTACAGGATAATTCATTTCCAACTGTAGCTCTCTACCAGGAAATGTTAGGTTTATTTGAAGCGGAACAGATGACGGGATATGACTTTTCCGGTGGAACCGAACTTATTATCGATGCAACTTTTCCTTCATTGGATGATGTGGCTGATTATATAAGCTCGCTCTTAGAAAATACCTATGTTACCAATACGGAGCTAACTAGTGTTAACCATTTGGAAGATACATACGAAGCAACATTAACAATCACGGTGAATCAAGGTCGTTTTGTAGAGGAGTTAGGAACAGATGATTAAAAACTGGTCAAAAAAACTGACGTATCTTTTAATTGGTGTCATCCTATCTATTCTTATTATATATGGGATATCCTATCTCTCTATAATAAAACCTTTACAAGCAGAGAAGTCAGCAATAAATCAACAAGTTTCGATGTATGAGAAGCAATTGGATTCCGTTTCGAATCAAACAACCGAGAGTTTAGATGATGATTTGATAGAAGTTGCAGAGAAGGTACCAAAGCAACCCTATCCAGATGAGGTAATAAGAGATATCAGACAAATATCGAGTTCTACTAATGTAGTGATCGATTACTTAGCATCAAGTGAGTCGTCTGGACCGGGGGACGGGGAAGAGGAGGAGTCTTCATCTATCCTTGAAAAATCTTATACGCTTGACGCAACTGCTACTAACGTAGAGGATTTGAATGACTTTATGAATCAATTAATCACACAAGAACGGCTAATGACCATTGATACGATAAGTCTGCAACAAGCGGAAAATGATGTTTTTCTCACTATTTCATTTACAACCTTTTACACGGGATAGTTCTTCACGAAATAAGGACTATCCCTTTTCCATTGTTCTTAATAGATGCATCCTTTCATATTTATTATAATAGAAAGGAGGAATACTTATGAAAAACTACGCCATCCTTCGTTTACTACTTGCTGGCTTTTTCCTATATGTTGCTTGGCCGGTGTTTCCTTATGCGCAAACAACGCTTGAACAAGTCTTCTGGGGAGGTTGGCTTGTCTTTTTACTTTTAGTTGTAGGGGCTAATTTTGCTACACTTTTACAAATGACTCAGCCTCCTGTAATGGAACAGGAAGAAATTAGGGAAAGACAAGTTGATATGCATTGAGTTTATCTCCATTCAGCTGTATAATAAAATTGTAAAAGTGATATAGTACAGTTGAGGACTGGTGAAGCAAATGGCAACGAAACACGAACAAATTATTCAACACATCCTATCACTGGAAGTGGGACATAAGATTTCTGTACGGCAAATTGCTAAAGAGTTAAATGTAAGTGATGGAACTGCTTATCGGGCTATTAAAGATGCTGAAAATCAAGGATTAGTTAGTACCATAGAACGAGTAGGGACCATTCGAATCGAACGCAAGAAAAAAGAAAACTTTGAACGTCTTACTTTTGCAGAGGTCGTCAATATCATTGATGGACAAGTGCTAGGAGGACGAGATGGCCTTTATAAGACGCTAAGTAAATTCGTTATTGGTGCAATGCAGCTGGAAGCAATGATGCGCTATACCGAAGCAGGATCCTTGCTTATTGTTGGTAACCGAATTAAAGCGCATGAACTTGCTTTAAATGAAGGCGCAGCTGTCTTGATAACAGGTGGATTTGACACGGAAGAACATATAAAAAAGTTAGCAGATGAGAAAGAACTTCCAATTATTTCTACAAGTTATGATACGTTTACAGTGGCAGCAATGATTAACCGGGCCATTTATGACCAATTAATTAAAAAAGAGATTATTTTTGTCGGGGATATTGCAACAACTATTGAAGAAACAAGCTATATTAAATCAAAAGAAACAATTGCCAGATGGTATGAATTAAATGAGAAATCTGGTCATTCTCGATTTCCAATCGTAGATGAGAAGATGCGTGTGATTGGGATGGTATCTTCTAAAGATATCGTAGGAAAAGATAAAAATATTGTCATTGATCGGGTAATGAGCAAAAAACCATTAGTCGTTCAGTCAAAAACCTCCCTTGCTTCCGTTTCGCATACGATGGTTTGGGAAGGAATTGAGGTTGTTCCGGTTGTGGATAATTCAGGGATGCTTCAAGGAGTTGTCTCCAGGCAGGATGTGTTGAAAGCTTTACAGCAGATTCAGCGGCAGCCGCAAGTTGGTGAAACAATTGATGACATTGTTTCACGAAACCTGCAAGCAACTGAAGAGGATGAGACCGTGTTCGAAACGGAAATCACGCCACAAATGACCAACCAATTAGGTACATTGTCTAATGGAGTTTTTACTGCACTTATTACGGAGGCAAGCTCTCGTTTATTGCAGCAGGATAGAAAAGCAGATATAACCATTGAAAATCTTACGGTGTACTTTAATAAACCGGTTCAGATTGAAAGTATTCTAACAATCAAGCCGACACTGCTTGATGCAGGACGTTTATATGCCAAAATCGATGTAGAAGTATTCAACGGCCGCAAATTAGTCGGAAAAGGACTCATCATGGCTCAATTAATTAATCGCTAGCATGGTGATTTTATAGACCTTATCTATTTAATCAATAGCAACAACTTATTCCATAATTAAAAATAGAAGCTGACTATTTAAAGTCAGCTTCTATTTATTTAGAAGGATGTAACCTTCTCCACTCATTACGATAGTGTTTCGTTGCTTTGAAGCCATCATACATTTGATAACTTCCAAGCATTACAAACACAATTCCGATAAACAAAGAAATTTGTGTTAAATAAAACAAGTACTGATTAATGCCAAAGAAGAAAATAAAACTGCCAAGACAAATTCTTGATCTGGAATTATAATATCTTTGTGTTAATCCATCTTTACTCTTCAAGATAGCAACCTTATAATATACATACAACACAAGCGAAATTATAATAAGTATTGGGAAAATAATCATATTATCTCTCCTAAACGCTGAATAAATATAATAAGTTAATTGTAACTTTTTTTTATTCATAACGCTAGGATGAACCATTCATACAAAAGAACAGGAGTAATGACATGTCAGTAAATGAAATTATTGAGACCATTAAGAAATACGATACCATTATTATTCACCGTCATGTAAGACCAGATCCAGATGCACTTGGATCGCAAGGTGGACTGAAGCAGATTATTCAAACATCATTCCCAGAGAAAAGTGTATATGCTGTAGGGACGGAAGAAGGTGACTTAACGTTTTTAACACGAATGGATACGATTGATGACTCTCTATACCAGGGGTCATTGGTCATTATATGCGATACAGCAAACTCTCCAAGAATTGATGATCAACGCTATAACCTAGGGGAGAAATTAATTAAAATTGACCATCATCCAGTTGTAGATACATACGGGGATTTACGCTGGGAAAATACAGAGGCTAGTTCGGCTAGTGAGATGATTTTTGAATTATATCTGGCTGGAAAAGATGCCGGGCTAAGGCTGGACGAAGAAGCAGCAAGGTTGCTTTACGCAGGAATTGTTGGAGACACGGGAAGGTTTATGTTCCCTAATACAACAAAGAAAACTTTCCAATATGCTGCTGAACTAGTTACCTATTCCTTCAATCTCTCTTCCCTTTATACTAATTTATATAGTGTAAAAGACAATGTATCCAGATTAAAAGGTTATATATTGCAGCGTTTTAAATTATTTCCATCTGGATTATGCATTGTGAAATTAACGAAAGAAATATTAGAGGAATTTGCAGTGACACCTTCTGAAACAAGCCAAATGGTGAATGTTTTAAGTGATATCCAAGGTATTAAAGCATGGGCCTTTTTTATTGAAGAAGAAGAACAAATTCGTGTAAGATTGCGTTCTAAAGGTCCTGTTATTAATAAAATTGCAGAAAAGTATAATGGTGGGGGACATCCACTTGCATCTGGAGCAACCATTTATAATTGGCAAGAAGCGGATGATGTAACAAAGGATTTAGATGAGGCTTGCATTCAGTTCAAATAAACATGTGTTTTTCTGTTTTACAAAGGCTCTATTTTTAAAGATTGTTGCTTTTAAAATGACTTTACCTTACCTTTTGTATAAACTGTTAATATCTTTAATTCATAATAATGCTTAATCCCCGCTACGGAAATACACTTCGCTTTCCGCGGGGAGCTGGTGAGCCTCCTCCGTGCTGACGCACTACGTAGTCTCACCGATGCTCTTCTTCCCGCAGGAGTCTACGTGTATTTCCTTCGCTAAATTTCTGCTCTACTTGATTTTGACTAGAATAATTCTATTTTACGAGTAGCAATTGCCCCAAACGCGACATTATAGACTATAGCTTTAAAAATATCTAGAGAGTATATCATAGTGGAGGCAGAATACGTAGACTCCTCGAAAATAAAAGGCAATTTTCTTCGTGCGATGTAATGCTGACGAAGCCTTCCTTGTCCTGTGGGAACAGCACGAGTCCGAAGACCCCGCAGCGTTGGTCTTTCCGCGAGGAGGATGAGGCCGTGGAAAGCGAAGTATTCTGCCGGAGCGAAACTCAGCACAAAACATTCATAAGTGTAAGCGAGAGCTACACTATTCTGAATTAAATAAATTAGGAGTTTCTATCAACTATACAACTTCAAGAAGCAACAAACATTACGAAAAGAGCCTTTACAAAAAAAGAGATGATTCACGCGCTGAATCATCTCTTTTTAACTGGATTTTCTTTCGTTAACTGGGATAAACCAACAACCGGTATCTGTTTCATCGTAGATAACGGGGAGGTTTTCCCGTTCAATATACCGCTTCATTATCCTTATTAGTTCGGGTGATTCTGCGTATGCATTGTGACCTTCCCGCAATTGAGCAATTTTTTCATCACGTAAACGACTTCTGTTAATAATCATCTTTAACAGCTCCTTTCGTAAAAGTGTGAAAATTTAACCAATAAAAACTTCTCTAACTTCTATTTTTAGTATATAATAAAAAAACATTCCATTCTATAGAATACAGAAAATTTCATGAAACGTTCACATGGAATGAACGATGTTTATGGAGCTTATTCGGATAATTTCACTTCTAAAGATAACTTGATGGTATCCCATATGTAAAGCTTAGTGATATCAAAATAATAGGTTGTTTCATCTATTGTATATCCTTTATTCTCAATGGCACGTTCGAGAAGGAAGTCACTCTCTGCGACAATGGATATTTCTTCTCCAACTAAATGACTGATCTCTTCTTTTACTAATTCCTCGAGTTCGTGAACAGTTAAGCGGTCAAGTTTTAGTTTTTCCCAGTTTAGGATATCGACTTCAATTGTTTCAATGGTCGGTGCCTTATTGGTTTTCTCATTTAAGTCTTCATTGTCTTTTAGCAATGCTTCGTTTTGCAAGGTAAGGTCATTCACTTCTGATTTTAAATCCATGTTCTCTTTTAATAAATCTTCATACATCGATCCATACATATACAAGAGGACAATATAGGCAATTATTCCACCAAGTGCGGCACCTGCAAAAAAACGTTGCCAAGAGGACTTTTTATGATATGGGGGAATATGCATTACGTGATTTCCTCCTGTATTAACCATTCAATAATTAAAGTAGCCACTTTTACTCCGCCCATTGCTGATAAGATGAGCAGAATCTGTTTTACGATATCCATCGTAGTCCCATTAAACAAGCCATTCTGGAAATTTTCGATGGCATCAAACGTTCCGCCAATTGCAGCCACTATGGCCCATATTTTTAAATTATTTGCAATCCGAGCAATGTAGGTTAAAGGAGCATCACCTGTCGCAAATGCACCGATACTTCCAATAATTGATCCACCTATAATAACGCCAAATGCGATAAAGAAACAATGAATAAAAGTCTCAAAAAAACGTTCTTCCATGTACAGATTCCTCCTTTAGGAAGGTTCCATACATATTATGTTAGAATAGGACGAGTTATGAATAAGCTAAAGGGTTATCACTTTTTTCACGATATGTGACGAGTTTTTATAGCGGGATCTGACCAATTGTTATTTCTAATTAATAATAGGAGCATCTAAAAAAACTAAACTATATAAAGAATAAACTCACACGTTACATCGAAACCGTATGCATGTTCTGTCTTGATTGGTATAATGGATGTAGATAGAAAGAAGGCGGGATAAATATGGCTTACACACATTTACAAGTTCGAAGTGGCTATAGCCTAATGAATAGTACAATTACCATTGAAAAACTAATACAAAAAGCAAAACAACTCAAATTTGATGCACTTGCTTTAACTGATGAGCATGTTCTTTATGGCGCGATTCCTTTTTATAAGGCTTGTATAACTAATAGGATTAAGCCGATTATTGGAATGATTGTTCAGGTGGAAGTAGATAATCATGTCAATGAAATGGTATTACTGGCGAAAAATAACCAAGGATATCAGAATTTAGCGCAGTTGAGTTCAGCAATCCAATTACAACAGCAATCATCTGTAAAACTAGATAAGCTTTCTAATTATACCAATCACCTAATAGGTATATTACCGGCTAATAATGAAGCAATAGCAGAAAGCTTATATAACCAACCTTATGATAAGACAGCAGCCTACATAGCAAATTGGCAACAATTATTTCCAAACGGTGATTTCTATCTTGGCATCCAAGATGAGGGAAGAGAAAAGCTTGTCCAGTCATTAAAAGCTTTTCAAGATACGTATAATTTTCCTGTTGTTTCCCTTTGTGATGTAAGATATCTGGATGAAAATGATGACATGGCCTTTGACATATTGCAAGCAATGAAAAAAGGGAAGTCATGGGGGATGAAACTATCATCCCCTCAAGTGAAACACAAGCACTTTCGGACCAGTGTAGAAATGGAAGAACGGTTTCGTCATGTATGGCCCGAGGTACTACAAGAAACAGAATTAATCAGAGAAAAGTGCCAAGTTACATTCGATTTCGAGCAACGCTTGCTGCCTTCCTTTCCTGTTCCTAATGCGCAGGACGCAGATACTTACTTGAGAAATATTTGTTTTGAAAATGTAACGAAAAAATATGAAACCGTTACGGAGAATATTTCTCAGCGGTTAGAATATGAGTTACAAGTTATCCAGTCGATGGGGTTTAGTGACTATTTCTTAATTGTTGCAGATTTTATTCACTATGCGAAAGATAATCACATATTAGTTGGTCCAGGGCGTGGTTCCTCTGCAGGATCCCTTGTAGCATATGTGCTCGGGATTACGGAGATTGACCCGATTAAATACAATCTTCTGTTTGAACGGTTTCTAAATCCGGAAAGAATGACAATGCCGGATATCGATGTCGACTTCTCGGACGAACGACGGGATGAGGTCATTGAATATGTTCGTAATAAATACGGAAAAGAACATGTGGCACAAATCATTACATTTGGAACGTTTGCCGCTCGGTCATTGCTTCGAGAATTGATGAAAACACTGGATGTGGATCAACAGGATGCATATTTTATTTTAAAGCAAATTCCTCATCAATCATCGAAAAAGCTACATGAAATCTTCCAAGAATCAACGGAGTTAAAGGAGTATGTTAAATCGTCACAAAAGTTAAAAGTTCTGTTTGCAGCGGCATTAAAATTAGAAGGTATTCCTAGACATATTTCCACCCATGCTGCTGGTGTTGTTATTAGTGAAAAACAGCTGTTAGAACATATTCCGCTGACATTAGGAGCGAATGAAACGCACTTAACGCAATTTACGATGAATGACCTCGAGTCACTTGGACTACTGAAAATGGACTTTTTAGGGCTGCGAAATTTAACGCTTCTAGAAAAAATGATTCAGTCAATTAAATATACGAGAAGGAAACAGTTAACACTCGAATCAATTCCGGAAGAGGACCCAAAGACTTATGAATTATTACGAAGTGGGGAAACAAATGGAATTTTCCAATTAGAGTCGTCAGGAATGAAACAAGTGCTTACGCAATTGAAACCTGATTCTTTTGAGGATATTGTTGCTGTTAATGCTTTATTCCGTCCTGGCCCTATGGATTTTATTCCCGTATATATCGCCAGAAAGGAAAAACGAGAACCAGTACATTATCCGCACCCAGACTTAAAACCAATTTTGGAACAGACTTATGGTGTATTAGTCTATCAGGAACAAATAATGCAAATTGCCCATCGAATTGCTGGGTTCACTTTAGGACAAGCAGATATTTTAAGAAGGGCTGTCAGTAAGAAAAAGCAGAATGTAATGGTTGAGCAGAAAGAAGCATTTATAAAAGGATGTTTACATCGTGGCTATGATAGAAGTGTTGCAGAAGAAATATTTAGTTGGATTGTCAAGTTTTCCAATTACGGCTTTCCTAGAAGTCATGCAGTTGCCTACAGTAAAATTTCCTATCAGCTGGGTTACATTAAAGCACATTATCCGGCAAACTTTTTTGCTGAATTATTAAGTTCCTTCAGAAATCAGCAGGAAAAACTCAATCTTTACTTGAAAGAAGTAAAGGAGAAGAATTTACGTATTCTTCCACCATCTATTAATTATAGTTTTGGGAAGTATTCAGTAGAGAGCAATCATATAAGAATGGGACTTTCTGCTATTAAGGGTGTAGGGAATCAAGCAATTAAAGAAATCATTTATAAAAGAAAAGATAGCCGGTTTAAGAATATCTTTGATTTTTGTATGCGTGTTGATGTAAAACTAGTAAATAGACAAACTATTGAAAATTTAATCATGGTCGGTGCTTTTGATGAAACCTATTCCAATCGAGCAAGTTTACTTGCTTCCATTGACCAGGCGATGGAACAGGGAGAATTATTCCGAGAATTTTCAAATCAACCAAGTCTATTTCAAGATCAATTGGAGCTTGAGATTAATTACGTAGAAATAGAGGATTTTAGTATTGTAAAAAAACTGGCAGATGAAAAAGAGTTGGTAGGTACTTATTTATCTAGTCATCCATTGAAGGAATATCGGAGCACCCTTCGAGCGAATGGGTATATTCCTTTAAAAGCTGCACCGAAATTAATTGGAAAACGAAAGGTAAAAGGCGTAGGAATTATCCAGTCGATGAAGAGCATTCGAACTAAACGGGGAGATCCGATGGCGTTTCTTACAGTAGGAGATGAAACAACTGAAATGGATGCTGTTGTTTTTCCAGAATTGTACAGGAATACGAATCGCTGGCTAGAAGAAGAAATGATTATTATGATAACAGGGAAAATAGAATCTCGAAACAATAAGCTTCAATGGGTCTTAGAATCTATTCAGCCATTTGATGAAAATAAGCTAGAAACGTCCTCGAATCAGCGATTATTTGTAAAAATAAGTGAGGATAAACAAAACCAATCGTTAAAGTGGATGAGAAAAGTGGCGGAACGATACCCAGGAAGTACATCTGTTATTATTTATCACGAAGAAACAAAACAAACCTATCGATTGGCTAATGAATACTCCATTCATGCAACCTATGATTGCTTACAGGCATTTCGAGAGTTTTTTGGGAAAGAAAATGTTGTTTTACAGAATATAGATACGAAGTAGAAAGTGAAGGGGTTGGATTTAGGAGTTTTCAGTTAAAACTCCTTCCTGTTTTTCTGTATATAAAATTAGTTTTTGTCATAAATTAATACATTGTAAACTTTACAGATACAATCCATCTGTTATAATGTAGGATTATAGGTGGTCTGACCACTTTGTGAAATGGTGAAGCTATTATTTATTGTTGTTATTTTATTATATATTCCAAAGGGGCGATTATTAGAAATGGCAAGCTTTAAAGACGAAGCACTACACATGCACAAAATTAATAAAGGTAAGTTATCTATACAGTCAAAAGTACCAGTGAGAAATGCGCAAGATTTAAGTTTAGCTTATTCACCAGGTGTTGCAGAACCTTGTAAGGAAATTTATGATCGTAAAGATATGGTATATGATTATACGATGAAGGGTAATATGGTAGCAGTTGTAAGTGATGGATCTGCCGTACTAGGGCTTGGAAATATTGGACCAGAAGCCTCGCTACCTGTAATGGAAGGAAAATCTGTATTATTCAAAACATTTGCAGGTGTGGACTCCTTCCCAATCTGTTTAGACACGCATGATGTAGACAAAATTGTAGAAACCGTTAAATTAATGGAACCAACTTTTGGTGGTGTTAACTTAGAGGACATTGCCGCACCAAATTGTTTCATTATTGAAGAACGTCTGAAAAGCGAAACAAATATTCCTATTTTTCATGATGATCAGCATGGAACGGCAATTGTAACGGTTGCTGGGTTGATGAATGCATTGAAGCTTGTAGGGAAGTCATTCTCTAATATTCGTGTTGTCATTAATGGTGCAGGAGCTGCTGGGGTAGCTATCATTAAATTACTACGCAGTGTAGGTGTGCACGAGATGGTGATGTGTGACTCCAAAGGGGCTATTTTTGAAGGCAGAACCTATGGAATGAATAGTGTGAAAGATGAAGTAGCCAAATTCACTAATAGACTGAAAATAGAAGGTAGTCTGGAAGAAGTGTTAGAGGGTGCAGATGTCTTTATTGGTGTTTCTGTAGGTGGTGCACTTTCTGCGGAAATGGTAGCAAGAATGAATGATAATCCAGTTATTTTTGCAATGGCAAACCCTGACCCGGAAATTATGCCGGAAGAAGCTAAAATGGCAGGGGCAAGAGTGATTGGAACCGGTCGTTCTGATTTTCCAAATCAAGTGAATAATGTTCTAGCTTTTCCTGGGATTTTCCGTGGAGCACTAGATGTTCGGGCGACCCGAATTAATGAACAGATGAAAATTGCTGCAGCGGAAGCAATAGCGTCGCTAATTACTGAAGAAGAGTTAAATGATGATTATGTAATTCCAGCTCCTTTTGATGCACGTGTAGCACCAATAGTTGCTGCCAGTGTTGCAAAAGCAGCTATGGATACTGGAGTAGCTAGAATTACTATTGATCCTGAAGAAATAGCTGAGAAAACTAGAAAACTAACAAAGATTGAAGATAAATAGGAAGTTAACGTTTTAAATGTAGTTATATAAAACATCCAAGAATATGGCTCTAAAGGAGTGGACGTAGGCTGTGACCATGTTGCCTAATCAGAAAGTTTATCATGGAGTATTGGAAAAGATTCGCATATTTATTGAAGACAACAACTTAAGCCCCGGTGATAAACTCCCGTCCGAACGAGAGCTTTCAGAAACATTAAATGCTAGTAGGTCCTCTATTCGTGAAGCATTTCGGGCATTGGAGCTCCTTGGGATTATTGAAACAAGACATGGCGAAGGGACTTTTCTAAGTTCTTACCGTCCATTTCAGACAGTAGAAATATTGGCTTCCTTTATTTTGAGAGAGAAAAACACGAAGGAAAGTATATTAGTAACAAAGAAACTTCTAGAAAAAGAGGCAGCGAAACTGGCTTTTCATTATATGAAAGAAGCGGATATCGCAAAGCTTCAAGAATCTATTCGGGATTTTGAGAAGGAACCAAATAAGAAACATAAGGAATTTTTTTCCAATCTTTTTATCAACGCGAAAAATGAATTACTTCTTGTGATTTGGCAATTAATTGTTGAATTTTCACAGACATTTGATAAACAAACCTATGAAAATGATTTTTATTGTGAACTTATTAAGCTCTATTCAGAAAAAGACTATCCAGCAATAGAAACGTTATTTACGGATAAATAATGGAATTCATTTTCAATAAGTTGATTGGTTCCATCCAACTAGTGGCCCTTAGAGTAGTTAGATTTAATGTGCAAGAAAAGGAGGAGTCAGTTTGCAGCTTAAAAGCATTTTTAAAAAGCGCAGAAAATATGCAACCATTCCTAATGAACAAAGTAAAATAGATGTTCCACAGGGCTTAATGCAAAAATGTGATGGGTGTAATAAAATATACTATCGCAAAGAAATGAACAATTCTTTAAGTGTTTGTCCGAATTGTGGATATCATCATCCCTTATCGGCTTGGGAACGTATAGAATGTTTGTTTGACGAAGGTACCTTCGAGGAGTGGGATGCTAACCTTACTTCATCCAACCCATTAGGATTTCCCGACTATGAAGACAAAATAAAGAAAGATCAGGAGAAGACAGGGTTAAATGAGGGGGTTGTAACTGGACGAGGTTTAATAAATGGACAGGCCACTGCATTTGCTGTAATGGATTCTTTCTTTCGAATGGGCAGCATGGGCTCTGCGATAGGCGAAAAAATTGCAAGGGCTGTTGAGAATGCCCGTGAACAATCATTGCCTTTTATCATATTTACAGCCTCTGGCGGTGCAAGAATGCAGGAAGGTGTTTTAAGCTTGATGCAAATGGCCAAAACATCTGTTGCAATCAAACGTTTTAATGAAGAAGGCGGGTTGATGATTTCTGTTATGACCCATCCAACAACAGGTGGTGTTTCTGCTAGTTTTGCCTCTGTTGGTGACTATAACTTCGCTGAACCTGGTGCATTGATTGGTTTTGCTGGCAGACGGATTATTGAACAAACCATACGAGAAAAATTGCCAAATGATTTTCAAACGGCAGAGTTTTTATTAGAACATGGGCAACTAGATAAGATTATTCATCGTCACGAGATGAAAGGCCTTCTAACCACATTATTGGAGATGCATCAAAAGGAGGCTGAATCATGGTAAAGCAAATCTTAGAATTTGAAAAGCCCATTGTAAACTTGAAAGAAAAAATAGCTGAATTAAAAAAGTTTACCCAAGATAGTGACATTGATTTAACAGATGAAATTATGACGCTTGAAACTAGACTAGAAGTATTGGAAAATGATATTTATGGCAATCTAAAGCCTTGGGATCGCGTGCAGATGGCAAGGCATTCTGTACGACCAACAACCTTGGATTATATTGAGCGATTGTTCACTGACTTTATTGAGTTCCATGGAGATCGCCGTTTTGGAGACGACAAAGCGATTGTTTCTGGTGTGGCCTATTACAAAGGAAAACCAGTAACCGTAATTGGTCATCAACGCGGAAAGGATACCAAAGAAAATATTCAAAGAAACTTTGGTATGCCACATCCGGAAGGCTATCGAAAAGCACTTCGCCATATGGAACAGGCAGAAAAATTTAAACGACCTATTATTACTTTTATTGATACAAAAGGTGCTTATCCAGGAAAAGCAGCAGAGGAACGAGGTCAAAGTGAAGCTATCGCCAGAAATCTGGTAGAGATGGCTGGCTATAAAGTTCCAATCGTATGTATTGTGATTGGGGAAGGCGGAAGTGGTGGTGCGCTTGCGTTGGGAGTGGGTGATCATATCCATATGCTGGAGAACTCCACTTACTCCGTTATTTCCCCAGAAGGTGCAGCATCTATCCTTTGGAAAGATGCCGGATTAGCTAAGAAAGCAGCCGAATCTATGAAAATAACAGCGTATGACCTAAAAGGATTACATGTGGTTGATCAAGTGATACCTGAACCAAAGGGTGGAGCACATCAAAATATCGAAAAACAGTCTCAATCAATCGATTACGTATTAGAACAGTCATTGATAGAATTATGTGAATATTCTTCGGAGGAATTACTTGAGAAAAGATGGGTAAAGTATAAAAGAATAGGTGATTACAAACTGTTGTAATTTTTTAAAATTAAAGGTTGATATAATTTATATCAACCTTTAATTGTTGCTTAATTTCAAAAATTTATTTTTTGTGAATTTCTAAGGATATTTGTTGATATTTAAAGGATTATACTATATCTTTAACATGTATCTGAAATTTTTATTTAGCTATAGTACAGTTTATTTAAAAAAGTTAATACAGTTTGCTTAATGCAAAATTGAATGTATAGAGGTGAGCATAATGGTGAAAAAAATTGGTGTATTAACTAGTGGTGGAGACGCTCCTGGTATGAATGCTGCGATTCGTGCCGTTGTTAGGAAGGCTATTTATCACGATGTAGAAGTTTATGGTGTGAAATATGGCTATCAAGGTCTTATGGAAGGTAATATTGAAAAAATGGATCTGGGATCTGTTGGGGATATCATTCAACGCGGTGGAACGATTCTTGCTACTGCTAGAAGTGATGAATTTAAAACGGATGATGGTCAGCATCAGGCTATCGAACAAATGAAGAAATTAGGCATTGAAGGTCTTGTTGTTATAGGTGGAGATGGTAGCTTCCGTGGTGCTCAAAAATTATCTGCCAAAGGATTTCCTTGTATCGGTGTCCCTGGTACGATTGATAATGATATTCCTGGGACCGATTTTACCATTGGTTTTGATACCTCACTAAATACGGTTCTAGAAGCGATAGATAAAGTTCGTGATACTGCGACTTCGCATGAACGTACATATATTATCGAAACAATGGGAAGAGATGCAGGAGACTTGGCATTATGGGCAGGCCTTGCTGGTGGTGCAGAAAGCATCATAATTCCGGAGACGACCGAAGAATTTAGTGATATTTGCAATCGATTAGAACGTGGTCGTGAACGAGGTAAAAAGCACAGTATCATCGTTTTAGCTGAAGGCGTTGGAAATGGTTTTGAATACGGAGAGCGTATTAAAGAAGAAACCAATCTAGAAACAAGAGTTACTGTTTTAGGTTATATCCAGCGAGGGGGCACCCCAACTGCACAAGACAGAGTATTAGCAAGTCGTTTAGGTGCAAGGGCGGTGGAACTTTTACTAGATGGAAAAGCAAACCGTATGGTTGGAATTAAAAACAATGATCTTGTTGATCATGAGATAGATACCATCTTATCTGAAAAACACTTTATTAATAAAGAGATGTATAATTTATCGAAGGAATTATCGATTTAATTGTCATCAAGGAGGAGATACAAAAATGAGAAACACTAAAATTGTAGGTACGATTGGCCCAGCTTCAGAATCTGTTGAAACATTAGAAAAGTTAATTGATGCAGGACTTAATGTTACTCGTTTAAACTTTTCTCATGGAGATTTTGCTGAACATGGAGCACGTATTGAAAATATTCGTAAAGCAGCGGCGAATAAAAACAAAACAGTTGCCATTCTGTTGGATACTAAAGGACCTGAAATCCGTACAGGGAACTTCGTAAATGGCGAAGATGATATTATCGCTGGTAATACGGTATATGTTTCTATGAATGAAGTAGAAGGTACTGCAGAGCGTTTCTCTGTTACATATGAAGGTCTCATTAATGATGTACATGAAGGCTCCAAAATCTTACTTGACGATGGTCTTATTGAATTAGAAGTAGTTGCTATTGATAAAAAAGCTGGCGAAATAAAAACAATAGCATTAAATAGTGGAACCATTAAAAATAAAAAAGGTGTCAATGTACCGAATGTATCGGTAAATCTTCCTGGTATTACGGAAAAAGACACAGCTGACATTATATTTGGTATTGAGCAAGATGTTGACTTTATTGCTGCATCTTTTGTACGCCGTGCCTCTGATGTCTTAGAAATCAGAGAAGTATTAGAAAAGCATAATGCAGGTCATATTAAAATCATCCCTAAGATTGAAAATCAAGAGGGTGTAGATAATATTGAGCGTATCTTAGAAGTAAGTGATGGTTTAATGGTTGCAAGAGGAGATTTAGGTGTTGAAATCCCTGCTGAAGATGTTCCATTGGTACAAAAGGAGTTAATTAAGCAATGTAACAATGCTGGTAAGCCAGTTATTACTGCAACACAAATGCTTGATTCCATGCAGCGCAATCCTCGTCCAACAAGAGCCGAAGCATCTGACGTGGCTAATGCCATTTTCGATGGAACAGATGCGATTATGCTATCAGGGGAAACTGCAGCTGGTAGTTATCCGGTTGAATCGGTTCAAACAATGAACAACATTGCTATAAAAGCTGAATCTGCTTTAGATCATAAAGCAATTTTAGAGTTACGTTCGAAAAATGTAGATATGACTATTACAGAAGCAATGACTCAGTCTGTATCTCATACAGCTATGAACTTGAGTATTGATACCATTATTGCACCGACAGAGAGTGGTCACACTGCAAGAATGATTTCAAAATATCGTCCAAAGGCATCTATATTGGCTGTTACTTTTAACGAAAAGGTAAATCGTCAGCTTTCCTTGGTATGGGGTGTACATGCTGTTATGGGCAAAGTAGCAAGCTCTACAGATGAAATGATGGACATTGCTGTTGACAGTGCATTAGATGCTGGCATCTGTCATAGAGGCAGTCGTGTCATCATCACTGCTGGTGTTCCAGTTGGTGAGAGTGGGACAACAAACTTATTAAAAATTCACGTTATCGGAGATGTTGTTGCTAAAGGACAAGGCATTGGAAAGCGCAGTGCGTATGGTAAAGCGGTATTTGCTAAAAATGCAGATGAAGCTAATTCAAAAGTTCAATATGGCGACATCATAGTGGCTTATGGAACCGATAGAGACATGATGCCGGCTTTAGAGAAAGCAAGTGGAATTATTACCGTAGAAGGTGGATTAACATCTCACGCTGCTGTTGTAGGATTAAACCTTGGAATCCCTGCCATTGTAGGTACTGAAAATATCTTTGATGTATTGGAAGAAGGCGAAGATATTACAATTGATGGTACTAAAGGTGATATTTACAGAGGGCATGCTCGCGTACTATAATAATATAACAGAGAGAATAGAAATCGGTAGGATAATACCGATTTCTATTTTCTGATTAATTATCGGAATCTTAGTATAATTTATAGGGGGTGTAAAAATGTTACGTTGGCTATTTCTATTGTTATTAATTCTTCCTGCATCTGAAATTGGCGTATTTTTATGGGTTGGTGGAATAATTGGACCGTGGTGGGTTGTTCTACTTATTTTATTTACCGGAGCAGTAGGGGTAACCATTGCTAGAATACAAGGGATGGAGACTTGGAATAGGGCTCGAATGATAATGAATCAAGGACAGGCCCCAACGGAACAAATTATTGATGGTGTTTGCATTTTTATTGGAGCGGTGTTTTTATTTTCACCAGGGTTTATTACCGATACTGTTGGATTTGTCTTTGTTCTGCCAATAACAAGAAGACCCTTAAAACGGTTCATTTTTAACGTAATTAAAAGAAAAATGGATAATGGTACAATTATATATCGAAAATGGTAAAGCTAGCCTTTAATAAACAACCAAACCCATTTAATAGCTCCTGATTGATGCAAGGCATTTATCAATATAAGAATCGCTGGTGCGACCAGTAACCCTAATAGTCCCCATACCTGAAGTCCAATAAAATAGACAACAAGCGCTAATAGTGGATGAACTCCAATATTTGACGATAATATTTTGGGTTCAAGTATTTGACGGGACAGAATAACAACGATATATAAAATGGTTAAACCAATTGTTAAAGAATAGTTCCCATTTAAAAATAAATAAAAAATCCAAGGTAAGAAAATAATTCCTGTACCAACAAAGGGTATTAAATCTACTAATGCGCTGAGAGCAGCAATAGTTAAGGCGTGATCAATACCTAATAAAAGGAGTCCCATTAAAATCAGGATCCCTGATAAGCTAACTAAAATCACCTGAGCTTTTACAAATCCACCAAACGCTTTTTTAAAATGGATGAGCACCTTTCCGGTGGAAGTATTTACATTCTCAGGTATTAGTTTTTTTAGGTGGCTTTTCAAATTGTACCAATCGTTGGATATGAGAAATGTTCCTAAGACCACAAAAATAAAAATAGCCATAGAACTTGGGAACAGGGATAGCATATTTGGAATATTTGTAAATGAATTCTGTAGAAGTGATGATCCGGTTGTAGCAATCTGATCAAGCGTATTGCTTAGGGTGTTTTTTAACGTATCCTGTTGTGATGAATCAAGTGTTAGAAAAATCGATAAGATCTTTTCTTGTAAAGGAATTATTTTTGTATTAAATAACGCCTCCAAATAAAGAATGAAATCCTTGAAATAGATTGGGATTTTTTCAGCTAAAAACATGGTCCCTTGATAAATCTCCATAATAATAACTACTAACATCCCGATAAGCAGCAATAATATACTGCTAATAATAGTAATTGCAGCTAACACACGTGGGAAATGAAGCTTGTCCTGAAGAAAATCAACAAAAGGATTGATGAAGAAGGCTAATAAAATAGCTAACATTAATGGATATGTATATGGGAATATGAGTGTCATAACCAGATAACTGCCTATTAACATTCCTATTACAATGATTAAACGAAATAATGCCATCCAAATATTTGTAAACATTTTTTTATCCCCCATTAACTACAACGCTTACTTTTTCTCCTTTTTCTATTACATATGATTTAATTAAGAAAAATAGTCATGATTCTTCACATAAATAAGTATTGAATATTCTGACATTATAGTTGAAACGCACTTTTATACCTACTTCTTATTTTAATTTTAAAAAATTAAACGGTTTCAATTCACATTACATTCATAATACTTTATAATTGTTTTTGGGGAAGACAATATTTATAGTAGGATTTTTTTATAGATTACTAGAATTGAATAATTAAGATATTTCGTTATATACGAAATAAATGTTATACTTTAATTATAAATATTGTCAGAAAGTTGTTTATTAGTTAGTTTTCGAAAAGGGGGGCACTCTCTTTTTGAATCACCTTCTATTAAGCAACAATATATAGAAAAGGAGAGGTTTCTTATGACGACAACTACTAAAGGGCTAGAAGGGGTAGTAGCATCAAGGTCACAAATTAGTTCAATAATTGATGACCAACTTACATATGTTGGTTATTCCATCGACGAGTTAGCGGAGAATGCTAGTTTTGAGGAAGTAGTTTTCTTATTATGGAATAAGAGACTGCCAAACCAATCTGAATTAGATGCCTTTAAAAAGGACCTTGCCGATAATATGGAAGTTCCTGAGGCAATTTATGATCATTTGAAATCTTATGACTTAACAAAAGTCCATCCAATGGCTGCGTTAAGAACTGCAGTATCACTCCTAGGTTTATATGATGAAGAAGCAGATGTAATGGAAACGGATGCAAATGAAAAGAAAGCTATCCGTATCCAAGCAAGAATTGCAAATGTTGTAGCTGCTTTTGCGAGAATTCGTAATGGTGAGGAACCTGTAAAACCGAAAAAAGAATTAGGTTATGCTGAAAATTTCCTATACATGTTAAATGGAAAAGAAGCAAACGAAATTGAAATAGAAGCAATAAATAAAGCGCTAGTATTACATGCAGATCATGAATTGAATGCTTCCACATTTACAGCTAGAGTTTGTGTTGCGACACTCTCAGATATCTATTCTGGTATTACTTCTGCTATTGGTGCTTTAAAGGGGCCTCTCCACGGCGGTGCCAATGAAAATGTAATGAAGATGCTACTTGAAATTGGGGAAGAAGAAAATGCGATCCCTTACATTAAGAAAAAATTAGATAATAAAGAAAAAGTAATGGGAATGGGACACCGTGTCTATCAAAATGGTGATCCACGTGCGAAGCACCTAAAAGAAATGTCTAAACAATTAACGAAATTAACTGGACAAGAAAAATGGTATAACATGTCGGTTAAGATTGAAGATTATATTAAAGCAAATAAAGGACTTCCAGCTAATGTCGATTTCTATAGTGCATCTGTGTATCACAGCTTAGGTATCGATTATGATTTATTCACCCCAATATTTGCTGTTAGCCGTACTTCAGGCTGGTTAGCACATATTCTGGAACAATATGCAGATAATCGTTTGATTCGCCCTCGTGCAGAATATATAGGGCCGAAAAATCAAAAATATGTACCAGTATCTCAACGCGGATAAGTGATTATATTTTTATCCAAATCTTATCACTTTATATAACTTTATGAATCTATTAAAATAGTTTGTAGAATAGCTGGTATTTTTTCCAGCTATTCATCATGCTGTACAACATTAGGAGGTATTTGTTTATGACACAAGGAGAAAAAATCATCGTAGAAAATGGAAAAATGACTGTACCAGACAAACCAGTTATTCCGTTTATTGAAGGGGATGGAACTGGTCCAGATATTTGGGCAGCTGCGAAAAGGGTTATCGAGGCATCGGTAGAGAAAGCTTATGATGGTAAAAAATCAATTGAATGGTTGGAAGTTTATGCGGGCGAAAAGGCATATAACAAGACAGGCGAATGGTTACCAAAAGATACGCTTGATAAGATTAATGAATATAAAATTGCGATCAAAGGTCCTTTAACGACTCCAATTGGTGGTGGAATTCGTTCTCTTAACGTTGCCTTGCGACAAGAACTAGATTTATTTACGTGTCTTCGTCCTGTTCGCTATTTTGATGGGGTGCCTTCACCGGTAAAACGACCAGAAGACGTCGATATGGTGATTTTCCGTGAAAATACGGAAGATATCTATGCTGGTATTGAGTGGCAAAAAGGTTCTGACGAAGTGAAAAAAGTAATTGAATTTCTAAAAAATGAAATGGATGTCAAAAATATACGTTTCCCTGAAACTTCTGGAATTGGTGTGAAACCTGTGTCAGAAGAGGGGACAAAACGTTTGGTGCGTTCTGCAATTCAATACGCTTTAGATGAAGGTCGTAACAGTGTTACTTTAGTACATAAAGGTAACATCATGAAATTTACAGAAGGTGCATTTAAACAATGGGGCTATGAAGTAGCGGAAGAAGAGTTCGCTGACAAAGTATTTACTTGGGCTGAATATGACCGCATTGTTGAAAAAGAAGGAAAAGATGCAGCGAATAAAGCACAGGATGCAGCATTAGCAGAAGGAAAAATACTTGTGAAAGATGCAATTGCTGATATCTTCTTACAACAAATTCTAACTCGTCCAAAAGAGTTTGATGTAGTTGCAACAATGAACCTTAATGGAGATTACATTTCAGATGCATTAGCTGCACAAGTGGGTGGAATTGGTATTGCGCCAGGTGCCAATATTAACTATGATACTGGACATGCTATTTTTGAAGCTACACACGGAACAGCACCTAAGTATGCTGGGCTTGATAAAGTGAATCCATCATCCGTCATTCTTTCAGCAGTACTTATGCTTGAACATCTTGGATGGAGAGAAGCTGCTGATTTAATTACGAAATCAATGGATCAAACGATTGGTTCTAAAGTAGTAACTTATGACTTTGCCCGTTTAATGGATAATGCAACGGAAGTGAAGTGCTCTGAGTTTGCTGACGAACTAATTAAAAACTTAGGTTAATCACAGAGATTTTGATAGATAACAAGAAATCGGTGTCACTCCGATTTCTTGTTATTCTTGTGTGTAAAGAAGTTTTACTATTTAATAAAGGGGGATGAACATAATGGGATTAAAACGTAAAAAAATATCGGTTATTGGTTCTGGATTTACTGGAGCAACCACCGCTTTAATGATTGCTCAAAAAGAACTTGGTGATGTGGTTCTAGTAGACATTCCAAACATGGAAAAACCTACCAAAGGAAAAGCACTTGATATGGCAGAGGCAGCACCAGTTCAAGGATTTGATGCAAAGATTACTGGCACGGCTAACTATGAAGAGACCAAAGATTCTGATCTTGTCATTATCACAGCAGGTATCGCTCGTAAACCTGGAATGAGTCGTGATGATCTTGTGAATACAAATGCAAAAATAATGAAAGCAGTTACGCAAGATGTGGTAAAATATTCGCCTGATACGACTATTATTGTACTGACAAATCCAGTAGATGCGATGACGTACACTGTATTTAAAGAGTCAGGTTTTCCAAAAGAACGTGTCATTGGGCAGTCTGGTGTATTAGATACTGCTCGTTTCCGCACCTTTATTGCCGAAGAACTAAATTTGTCTGTTAAAGATGTTACTGGGTTCGTACTAGGTGGTCATGGGGATGATATGGTTCCACTAATTCGGTACTCCTACGCTGGAGGAATTCCTTTAGAAAAGCTTATATCAAAAGATCGTTTAGATGAAATCGTACAACGTACTCGAACTGGTGGCGGTGAAATTGTTCATTTATTAGGGAATGGAAGTGCATATTATGCCCCAGCTGCTTCCTTAACCGTAATGGCAGAAGCTATTCTTAAAGACCAGCGCCGAGTATTACCTGCAATTGCTTATCTGGAGGGCGAGTATGGATACAATAACATTTACTTAGGAGTACCAACTATTCTAGGTGGAAATGGTATTGAAGAAATTATCGAATTGGATTTAACCAAAGAGGAAAAAGAAGCCCTAGATAAATCAGCCGCATCAGTTAAAAATGTACTTAAGGTATTGTCTTAATTTCTTCGAAGCTTCTACTTTTGGGTAGAAGCTTTATTTAATTTGGGGATGATTTAGTCTGTATTTTGTATAAACTGTGGATTACTAGAGGAGCGCCTATAAACGGAGAGGAGCGCCTATAAACGGAGAGGAGCGCCTATAAACGGAGAGGAGCGCCTATAAACGGAGAGGAGCGCCTATAAACGGAGAGGAGCGCCTATAAATGGAGAGGAGCGCCTATAAACGGAGAGGAGCGCCTATAAACGGAGAGGAGCGCCCATAAATCGAAAGAAGCGCCTATACGGCCGTGCCCGCGAACCGCAAGTATTCTGCCGGAGCGAATCCCAGCACAAAACCTTCTTAAGTGTAAGCGAGAGCTACATCATTCTAAATAACCACTAATCTCGTGAAAAGATTGTTAATTTTAGGGGTGCAACGTGTGCTTCTGTTTTTCTGTTGTGTAAAGATTTCTTAACATTACTTAATTTAGGTTCGCAGACGTGAATTTCAATGGTAAGATAATGAGTAGAACGTATTTTTTACTTATTGATGGGGGTATTGTAATGGAACAAAAGATTCTGATAGTAGATGACGAAAAATCGATTGTAACTCTATTAAATTATAATATTGAAGACGCTGGATTCGTGACAGATGTTGCTTATGATGGAGTAGAAGCAATTCGAAAGGTAGAAAATAATGAATATGATTTAGTAGTGTTGGATTTAATGCTCCCTGGTTTGGATGGTATGGAAGTTTGTAAACATTTAAGAAATAATAAAATAGATACACCAATACTTATGCTAACTGCAAAAGATGATGAATTTGATAAAGTACTAGGCTTGGAATTAGGAGCAGATGATTATTTGACAAAACCCTTCAGTCCTAAAGAAGTAATAGCAAGGATTAAAGCCATTTTACGGAGGATGAAGAAAGCAAATAATTCCAATTTTAGTACAGTTGAAATTGGTGATTTAATCATTTATCCTGAAAGATATGAAGCAGAAATGAATTCCAATTTAATTACCTTTACAAGAAAAGAATTTGAATTATTGTATTATCTAGCCAATAATAAAGGCAAAGTCATCTCAAGAGATCAACTGCTAAGTGGAGTTTGGGATTATGACTTTGTGGGAGATACACGTATTGTAGATGTGCACATTAGTCATCTTAGAGAAAAAATCGAACCCAACTCGAAAAAACCTATTTATATTAAGACGATTCGCGGGTTAGGTTACAAACTGGAGGAGCCAACATGATGAAAGACCTTTTTAAGAAACCTTTAATTACCTATGTTCTTTTATTCTTCGTCATTACTGTATTGACGGGATTGATATTAGTTCCATTTATCGAGCAATTAAGTATCCTGATTGCTATTTTACTCATCAATTATATTATTCTATTAGTATTTTTTCAGTATATTTATACCAATTATATAAAACCACTGAGCAAAGCTACTAAGACGTTAAGTAAAATTAATAAAGGAAATTATCGTGCGAGATTTCATCATTCCTCCAATAATATCGTTGGGGAATTAAGTTATAAAATTAATGCTTTAGCTCGTAGTCTAAGTGAGTATTCCATTCATGAAAAGACTCAAAGAGATCAGTTAGCGACTATCATTGATAATACGGATAATGGGATTGTATTGATTGATGAAAAGGGTTATATTCATTTGGTAAATAATAAATTCTTATCTATGTATGGAAGTACGCCAAAGGATTATACTGGTTATCTGTATTATGATGTTTTGGATCATGAAGTTTTTCATAATACTATTCAGAATGCCTTTTTATATGAGAAAAATGTCAAAAATGAGTTTTCTCATTATATAGGTATTGATAAATATTATTTTGAAATAGTTGGGGTGCCTATATTTAATGAGAAAAAACGATTAAAGGGTGCTGTTCTTGTTATTCATGACATTACAGAACTGAAGAAATTGGAGCTAATGCGTAAGGACTTCGTTGCGAATGTTTCACATGAACTTCGAACACCAATTACCTCCATTCGTGGTTTTGCAGAGACACTAATGGATAACGGACTAAAAGATAAGGATGCCGCTAATGAATTTATTAAAATTATTTATAATGAAAGCGATCGGATGCAGGTTCTAATTGAAGAATTACTTACTTTGTCCCGAATGGAACAGGAAAACTTTCAGCTTGTCTTACATAAAATTGATGCGGGTGAACTGATAGAACAGATAATTCCTACATTTCGCATGAAGGCACAGGAAAGAAAGTTGACTTTTTCTTCTTCAATTGAAAACAATCTACAGTTCAAGGCTGATAAAGATATGTTTAAACAAATTATTATCAATTTATTGGATAATGCCATGAATTACACATCCGAATTAGGTGAAGTCAATTTAGCGGTGACGTCAACAGAAGAGTATATCCATATAAAAGTATCGGATACTGGAATTGGCATCGAACAAAAGGCTTTACCACGAATTTTCGAACGCTTTTACCGAGTAGATAAAGCACGAAGCAGACATACCGGAGGAACAGGTTTAGGACTAGCGATTGTGAAACATATTGTTGACGTACACGATGGTAAAATAGAAATCGACAGTGAAGTAAATAAAGGTACAAATGTACATGTATACTTACCGAAGAAATAACATCCATAATGGGTGTTATTTTTTTAATCTCTTTTCGTATGTTTTGTTGCTGTTCGAACTTCTACAGTTGATTAAAGTGATCAACAGTCTATATAAAATGTAAAGCAAAGGTTTATTATAAAGCAACACTCTTGCAGAAAAGAGCTTTTTTTATGATGAAAATAGAAATCAAGTAAAATAGGGCATGTGGTGTGTTTAAAAGACGGAAATACCTGAGGGAAGGTGAGAATGAATCTTTCATGTTTTTAATTCCTGTCATACAATGCTAAAATAAACATAAGTGTATATAAAATTGGAGGATTTTGGTATATGGCTAATAAGAAATTGGTATTAATTGATGGAAATAGTATTATATATCGAGCGTTTTTTGCTTTGCCTTTGCTAAATAATGATAAAGGCGTTTATACAAATGCGGTATATGGATTTACAACCATGCTTTTAAAAATTTTACAAAATGAAAAACCAACCCATCTTTTAGTGGCATTTGATGCTGGGAAAACAACGTTCCGACATGATACATATAAAGAGTATAAGGGTGGCCGGCAGAAAACTCCCCCTGAATTATCTGAACAATTTCCAGTGTTAAAGGAATTGCTTGATGCATTCCAAATTAAACATTATCAATTGGAACAATATGAAGCAGATGATATTATTGGAACTCTTTCGTTAAAAGGCAAAGAGGATGGCTATGACGTAACGGTTATCTCAGGTGATAAGGACATGCTTCAGCTTGTATCTGATAAGGTAACAGTCAGCGTTACGAAAAAAGGAATCAGTGATGTGGAGAAATATACTCCTGGTCACTTATTAGAGAAAATGGAAGTAACACCAGATCAAATAGTTGATTTAAAAGCGTTAATGGGTGATAAATCTGACAACATACCAGGAGTTCCTGGAGTTGGTGAAAAAACAGCTGTTAAACTTTTAAAACAACATAAAACCTTGGAAGAACTGTATGAACATGTTGAAGAAGTTAGTGGAAAGAAACTGAAAGAAAAGTTAATTAACCACAAAGACGATGCATTCATGAGTAAAGAACTCGTTACAATTAACCGTAACTCCCCAGTCGAAGTAACTATCGATGATGTAGCCTATGAAGGATACCAGCAAGCAAATGTAAGTGCCATGTTTAAGGATTTAGGATTTTTATCTTTGCTGAATAAAGTATCTGATGAAGCTACAGATGATGGGGAAGCAGCAGAATTGAGTGAAATTAGCTTTGTTATAGTCGATGATGTGAAACCTGAAATGTTGACTAATCATGATTCCTTCGTAGTGGAAATGCTTGGAGATAATTACCATTTGGAAGAAATATTAGGTTTTGGGGTCGTGAATGAGGATCATGCTTATTTCATCCCTACTAATGTAGCATTAGAATCTACAGTCTTTAAAGAATGGGCAAAAGATGCATCGAAAGAAAAAAACGTATTCGATGCTAAGAAAACCTTAGTATCTTTGCTGAGGTATGGTATTCATATGAAAGGGATAACCTTTGATATGCTGCTTGCTTCCTATTTACTAAATCCATCAGAAAATAACCATGATATTCCTGCTATAGCTAATCGAATGGGTAAAACAGATGTGTTGTTTGATGAAGAAGTCTATGGTAAAGGTGCTAAGCAAAAAGTTCCAGAACAGAATAAATTGGCGGAACATGTGGTACGAAAAGCTAAAATGTTATATGGTCTACATGATCAAATGATAGAAGAGTTAAAAGAAAATGAGCAATATAGTTTATTAAAAGAATTAGAAATGCCACTTGCTATTATATTAGGAGAAATGGAACATCAAGGCGTGCAAGTTGACCTGAAACGTATTAAAGAGATGGGAGAAGACTTAAAACAGCGTCTTCAAACCCTGGAAAAGGAAGTATATGAACTAGCTGGAGAGGAATTCAATTTAAATTCTCCGAAGCAATTAGGCCCAATTCTTTTTGAAAAACTAGAGTTGCCAGTTATTAAGAAAACAAAAACAGGATACTCTACAGCAGCTGATGTGCTGGAACAGTTGAAAGAAGAACATGAGATTATTCCAAAGCTATTGTTGTATCGTCAATTAGGGAAATTACAATCCACATACATTGAAGGCTTGATAAAGGTTGTTCATCATGATTCTAACAAAGTGCATACCCGCTTTAATCAAGCCTTAACGCAAACTGGAAGATTAAGTTCGGTTGACCCGAATCTGCAAAATATTCCAATCCGTATAGAAGAGGGAAGGAAAATCCGCCGAGCTTTCGTACCTTCTGAAAAAGATTGGATCATGTTTGCTGCGGATTATTCACAAATTGAACTTCGTGTATTAGCGCACATCTCAAATGATGAAAAATTAGTACAAGCATTTAAAGATGGCTTAGATATTCATACGCAAACGGCAATGGATGTTTTCCATGTAGAAAAAGAGGAAGTTACTGCAAATATGCGTAGACAGGCGAAAGCGGTAAACTTTGGTATTGTTTATGGGATTAGTGATTATGGATTGTCACAAAATCTTGGTATAACCAGAAAAGAAGCCAAACAATTTATTGACCGTTATTTTGACATTTATACAGGTGTCAAAAATTATATGGAAGAAATCGTTCAAGAAGCAAAGCAAAATGGTTATGTGACAACTATTATGAATCGAAGAAGATACTTGCCGGAAATAACAAGCCGAAATTTTAATATCAGAAGCTTTGCTGAAAGAACTGCCATGAACTCACCAATTCAAGGAAGTGCTGCAGATATTATCAAAAAAGCGATGATTGATTTGCATGGTAAATTACAGGAAGAAAACATGGAAGCCCGTATGCTACTTCAAGTGCATGATGAATTGATACTTGAAGCGCCAAGAGATGAAATAGAGAAATTAAAAGAAGTTGTACCAGATATGATGGAAAATACCATAGAATTAAGTGTTCCGCTAAAAGTGGATTATTCCTATGGGGAAAGCTGGTTTGATGCGAAATAAATAAACTAAAAGCGAGCAAGGAGTAAAAGCATGCCAGAGTTGCCAGAAGTAGAAACGATTAGAAAGACACTGATTCCTTTGGTTACAAATAAAGTGATTGAGGAAGTGCAGGTCTTTTGGCCAAAAATGATTAAAGTACCTGATGATACAGAGCGTTTTAAACTTATGCTAAAAGGACAAACCATTCGAGAAATGGGAAGAAGGGGTAAGTTTCTGTTGTTTTATCTGGATGAGTATGTACTTGTTTCTCATTTAAGAATGGAAGGGAAATATCGTGTGGAGGAAGCAAGTGAACCAGTAAATAAACACACCCATGTCATTTTTTCTTTTACGAATGGGGAAGAACTTCGCTACAATGATGTACGAAAATTCGGGACGATGCATTTATATCCCAAAGGCGAAGAATTCCAGAATAAACCGTTAAATCAGCTTGGGCCTGAACCATTTGATGAAGCATTTACCTTTGACTATCTGTATCAGAAGTTAAAAAAAACCGAACGATCAATTAAAGCAACCTTATTAGATCAAACAATTGTCACCGGGCTTGGAAATATCTATGTAGATGAAGCCTTATATCATGCAGGTGTACATCCTATTAATAAAGCTAATAAACTAACAAAAAAACAAGTGGAACGGATAAGGCTTCAGGCAATACAGACTCTTCAGGATGCTGTGAAACAAGGTGGGACAACTATTCGATCCTATGTCAATGGGCAAGGAGAAATGGGGATGTTTCAGCAAGAACTATTTGTATATGGGCAAGAAAATAAGTTATGTAAGCATTGTGGCACACCAATCACAAAGATAAAAGTAGCAGGACGCGGCACACATGTTTGTCCGTCTTGTCAGAAACTAAAGAGGTGAAGAGAATGGCACTAATAATTGGTTTGACTGGAAGCATAGCCAGTGGAAAAAGTACCGTCAGTCTCATGTTTGATGACCTTGACATTCCAGTTGTCGATGCGGATAAGATTGCTCGAGAAGTGGTCTATCCTGGAGAAGAAGCCTATAATAAGATTGTTAAATCATTTGGTGAACAAATACTTAGGGAAGACCGAACCATTAATCGACAAGAGCTGGGGTCTATTGTTTTTGCGAATGAAGAAAAACGTAAGCAATTAAATAGCATTGTTCATCCAGCAGTCAGAAAGAGTATGCTTGAAAAAAGAGATGGATTAGTTCGTGATGGAGCCTCTTGTGTGGTTTTGGATATTCCGTTACTATTTGAAAGTAAATTAAATGACTTTGTTGATAAAACAATCGTTGTTTATGTTGATGAGGACGTTCAACTCGAGCGTTTAATGAAAAGAGACGGTTTTACAGAAGAAGAAGCATTACAGCGGATTAAGTCTCAGATGCCAGTAAAGAAGAAAGCCAGCCTAGCTGATGCCGTAATCAATAACAATGGTACAAAAGGAAGCTCATTTGAACAACTTGAAAAAATCTTAAAAGAATGGAAAGTATTTTAACGTTAATTAATATAATCTCTAGAAAACACAAAGGGGAGATATTCCTCTTTGTGTTTTTATTATTTGTTCATAGAGGATATGTTGTGTTGTACTTACTTCTAGCCAAAAATTTCAGATTATTCATCTCGATTAAAAGTAAAAATGTGCATAAATTTAAATAAAAATAAATCACATTTTTATTTAAATGTGTTATACTAATTAATATAAAGGGGATTTAAAGTGTAACATAAATAGGAGGATGGGAGATAAATGGTTAAAACGCGTATTGCTATAAATGGATTTGGGAGAATTGGACGAATGGTCTTTCGTCAGGCAATTGTTGATGATCGGATTGAAGTTGTTGCAATTAATGCAAGCTATCCTTCAGAGACCCTTGCACATTTAATAAAATACGACAGCGTACATGGCCAATTTAAAGGGGAAGTGCAAGCGCTTCATGATGGCATTCAAGTGAATGGTAAACTTGTGGAAGTTGTTCATTCGCGTGAGCCAGAAAAATTACCATGGAACAGACTCAATATAGATGTTGTGATTGAAGCAACAGGAAAATTTAAAACAAAAGAAAGTGCTGGATTACATATCCAAGCAGGAGCGAAGAAAGTGGTAATCACAGCACCAGGAAAACAGGTTGATAGAACCATTGTAATGGGGGTAAATGAAGATACGTATCAGCCAGAACAAGATGATGTGATCTCTAATGCATCCTGTACAACGAATTGCTTAGCTCCAGTAGTTAAAGTGTTAGACGAAAACTTTTCGATTGTAAACGGATTAATGACAACTGTTCATTCTTTTACAAATGACCAAAAAAATTTAGATAATCCACATAAAGATTTACGTCGTGCAAGAAGTTGCACTCAATCAATTATTCCAACATCCACAGGTGCAGCTAAGGCGCTAGGGGAAGTTATGCCACACTTAAATGGGAAGTTACATGGAATGGCACTAAGAGTTCCAACACCTAATGTTTCCTTAGTTGATTTAGTTGTGGATGTAAAAAAAGATGTTTCTATTGAAGAAGTAAATGACGCATTTAAAAGAGCGGCACAACGGGAATTAAAAGGAATTATTGATTATAGTGAAGAACCTCTTGTATCCATAGATTATACAACAACCGACTATTCATCCATCATTGATGGTTTATCTACCATGGTCATGGAGGGAAATAAGATAAAAGTATTAGCGTGGTATGATAATGAATGGGGCTACTCCAATCGAGTATTGGATTTAGCCAAATTGGTTGGGAGTAACCTAAGAGAACGAGTAGAAATATAAAGAAATACACCACCACCTATCTGTTATTGATGGGTGGTGGTATTTATTTTTACATAGAAGCACCAATATTTATTGCAACTGCTAAATGTATTCCTTAGAGACCAATGTTTTTTACTGGTTCCATATTGCAAAGCGTTAAAAAACAGGATATACTTCTGGTGATACGGAAGAAGTATTTTTCTGCTTAAGGGTTAGGACCTCACACGTACTAACTTTCCCCCGTGGCAGAAAATAAATCAAATAGAAGCTACCAATACTATAGCCTGAGGGGGAATTGAAATGGATACGATGGGAAGACATGTCATTGCAGAACTATGGGAATGTAACGTTGAAAAACTGAATGATATGGGGTTAATTGAACGTATTTTTGTTGATGCAGCCTTAAAAGCTGGTGCAGAAATTCGTGAAGTTGCCTTCCATAAGTTTGCACCATATGGAGTTAGTGGAGTAGTGATTATATCAGAATCCCATTTAACCATACACAGCTTTCCAGAACACGGTTATGCGAGTATAGATGTGTATACTTGTGGGGATATTATAGACCCTAATGTTGCAGCAGAATATATCGCGTTGGAATTAGAAAGTAAGTCCTATGAACGTGTAGAATTACCAAGAGGAATGGGCCCCATAAAAGCTATGGATTTTCAAAAAGCGGATTAAAAAAATTTTCGATATATAAAAGGGTTGACTAACACGTCAGCCCTTTATTCATTTCTGAAATAGCAAACGCCATCTAGAAAACTTATAAGTTGAATATATGAATTTATAGAGGAAATACACGAAACATGTTACAATGTAACGTGAAGTAGTGTTTAAGGAGTAGAAATAATGTCTATAGGGAATAAAATTACAAAATACTTTTCGAATCATGCAGAAACCAGTGAAAACCATTGGGATAAACCGTTACAAACACATTATTATAAAGCTATGAAAGATAAGGTATTTCAAACATTAGAGAACCTCTTTACAACGAAACAAGAATTTCAGATAAATTCTACCTCTGAAGAGCGCGGAGAGATGAGTGTTTCTGTGAAAAAGGGAAAAAAAGCATTTATTGTGGTCACAGTAATCATGGTTAGCCCTAATCGTACAGCCGTTGATTTTTCTGTAACGACAGAATCTGTGATACCAATGGATTTTGGTTATAGTTCTAAGCTAATTAATCGGTTATATGAAGATTTAAATAAAGAATTAATTCTACTAGACCAAAGAAATTAATCTTTGTCAGTGTTTGTTATCTAAAGTTTATTCTGATATATATAACTTGTAATGTTGCTGTGTCAATACCTGTTCCGGTAATCACTACGAATTTCGTGTTACTAGAAGAGGTACATTTTCCGTTTTAGAGTAGAAAAATATGTGCTCGGTTTTATACCTGATTGGGTATGATGCTAACTAGCAGAAAGTATGCTTATTACAATTGCGATTATTAGCAATAAAAGTTTATGAAAGGCTCTTTTCTAAATTGTTGCTTTTTAACGTGACTTTATTTTACATTTTGTTATAGACTGGGATTACTTTCATTCAAAATAGTGTAGCTATCGCTCACACTTATGATTTGTTTGTGCGGTCATTTGCCCTAAGGTGTGCGTAGCGTATTTCCGTAGCGGGGTTAAGCATATTATTAAGATTTAGATTATCAACAGTTTCTATCAACTGCAAAACTTTAAAAAGCAACAAAATACGAAAAGTACCTTATGAATAGAGTCTTGCGATTAGACGAATGGGGTTGAAATAATGAGATGTCCCAACTGCCAATACAAAAATACAAAAGTGTTTGATTCACGCCCAACGGATGAAGGAAAATCAATCCGCAGGCGCAGAGAATGTGAAAAATGTAATTATCGGTTCACAACTTTCGAGCGAATGGAAGAACCGCCGTTAATTGTGGTCAAAAAAGATGGTGTTAGACAAGAGTTCTCCAGAGAAAAATTAGTTCGAGGACTTATTCGAGCATGTGAAAAACGACCAGTTTCACTGGATCAGATTGAATCTATAGCACAAGAGGTAGAAAGAGATCTTCGGAATGCTGGTTCATCAGAAGTGGACAGCAAAGAAATTGGCGAAAGGGTAATGGATTTGCTTGCAGAAGTGGATGAAGTTGCCTATGTTCGGTTTGCTTCCGTATACAGACAATTTAAAGATATTAGTGTATTCTTAGATGAGTTAAAAGATTTAATTAATGTGGACAGGAAAGAAGACTAGGGCAATAATGTGAATTAAGGGTGATATATATTGAGATTTCTTGGACAAGTATTACCTGTTGACGGGTATTTTTGTTTATTAAAAGGTCATTTGCCAAATGATTATACAACATCATTGACTCATCTGTATCAGCCACTCATTGGAATACAGGCTGTTATGCTCTATCAGACTTTGCTGCATGAATTAAGTTTTCAGCAGGAGTCTCCTCAAACCCATCATACATTGATGAATTACTTAAATATTCCACTAGATGAGATATATAAAGCAAGGTTAAAATTAGAAGGCATTGGGTTATTAAAGTCTTTTAAAAAGAGTGAAGATCACTTTACTGTTTATACGTATGAATTACAGAGTCCATTCTCGCCGAATGATTTTTTTGACGATGCTATGCTTTCTCAACTGTTATACCATCAAATTGGGTACCAAAAATTTGAACATCTTAAAAACCATTATACGAAATGGACATATAGAGATCGAGGAGAGAATATAACGGTCTCTTTCAATGAAATCTTTCAAACATTTACTCCTTCTTTAGAAGTTGTTCAACCTGTTGTAAATGAAGAACCATCAGAAGTGATAAATGTTGACTTAACATGGATTGAACAAATGTTGAAGCAGCGAATGATTCCAGTTGGAAAAGTATTAACCAGCGATAATCGTAAGCTTATTTCACAGATGATGCTTTTGTACGATTTGGATAGCTACGAAATCGAAAAATCTGTTCTCTGGGCTTTAAATGAAGAAAATTCTTTGGATAAAGAAGAATTCAAAACGGCTTGCCATGATTTATTTAAATCCAAACACAATAACTCCAGTGTGAAATTAGTAGAAAAGGTAGAAACAGATGAGATAGAAAATAAAAAAGAACCACAGACTAAAGAAGAGATGCTCATTCAGGAATTAGAGACAATTTCTCCTAAGCAATTGCTAGAGGATTTATCTGGTGGAAAACAGGCATCGGAGCAGGACATGAAAGTAATACGTGAGGTAATGACGTCCCAAGGATTGCCAGCCCCAGTTATGAACGTGCTCATACACTATGTTTTGCTGCAATCGAACATGAAGTTATCAAAAGCATATCTAGAAAAAATTGCTAGTCACTGGTCTCGTGTTAAAATCAAAACAGCGAAAGAAGCTATGGAATTTGCTAAAAAAGAAAAAGAAAGATTCCAGCAAGCCTCTGCTAAAAGGCAATCAGCTCCAACGTATAAGAGAAAAGATTCTAAAGAGATTGTCCCTGATTGGTTTAAAGAAAGAAAAAAACAAACCAACAAACCATCTACAGCTGAACCTAAGCAACCAGTTATCAATTTAGAAAAAGAAAAAGCAGAATTAGAAGCATTATTAAATCAGAAAAACAATAACCGATTCCAAGGATGATTTGAATGGAACCAATACAAAAGTCATTAACTAAATGGATGAAAGAGAACAAAAACTTTCAGGAGAATTATGTAAGAATTAGAAAAGAAGTACTTAACGATCCTGAAATCCGTGAGTTTATATCGCTTCATCCAGACTTATCGAAGCAGTCTATTAACAGAGGACTTATTAAACTTTATGAATATAAAACACAGTCGAAACAATGTCAGCAGTGCTCGTCCTATCCTGATTGTAAAAATATGATTCCCGGATATTCACCAGTCTTACATGTGGAGAATGGGGAGATTCATTTATCTTATGAAAAATGCCATAGCCGCATTATGTATGAAAAGGAACAAGCACAGCAAAAACTGGTTCAAAGTGTTCATGTACCTAAGGAAATACTCCAGGCTTCCATAAAAGATATTCATGATGACGGAGATAGAAATAATGCGGTTTTAGAAGTTTTTCAATTTATTAGGGAAGCAAGTACTGAACTGCCGAAAAAGGGGTTATATTTTTATGGCCCATTTGGAGTCGGAAAAACTTACTTTTTAGGTGCGGTTGCCAATGAGTTGAAAAAAATGAACATTTCCTCCATGCTCATTTATATGCCAGAATTTGTTCGAGAGATAAAAGGTTCATTCAAAAATGATACAACGAATGAAAAAATCGATTATTTCAAAAAAGCAGATGTTCTTATGCTTGATGATATTGGTGCAGAAATGCAATCGGCGTGGTTCCGAGATGAAATCTTAGGTTCTATCTTACAATATCGCATGATGGAACAGCTCCCTGTTTTTTTTACCTCCAATTACAGCCTGGAACAATTAGAAGGACTCCTAGCTACTACAAGAGATGGAGTAGAGTCTGTTAAAGCAGGAAGAATTATTGAACGTATTAAACAAGTTAGTAAACCAGTTGAGATTTTTGGAGAAAATAGAAGAAGATAGAAGGTAACTAGCATGACATTCATGTTAGTTTTTTTATGTATGAGAAATTAAATGTACTAAAAAGCTCAGGAGTACTGTTATTCATGAACACTTCCATTATTCATCACCCTACCATTGTAATTTATAAAGAAATAGTTCCCCTTTTTCAAAATAGAACGTTACTAGATTAGGCGGTTTAATCATTTTTTGCCACGTTTGTCCATATAATGTAACAGTTCGGTTGTGGGTGAGGGTGATGGTTATTGCTTGATGCATATTTTGAATCTGATAAAGAAGTGCTGAAATTTTGTGAGCATTTATTCCTTAAGTCTAATCAAATTCAATTACATTGGAAAATTCACGAAGAATGGGGGAATCATATACAGATTGAAAAAAGCTTACCGCATGAAAATCTTATAGAAGTTATTGCAAAGTCAATGACTAATGTTTTCATAGCGCATCGTTTAGGGAACTTAATTAAATCCATCATAAAAAAGTATTATTATTATTCTAATTCGGATGAGATTGATCGAATCCATGAAATAACGAATTGGATTATTGCTGGTAATGATGGAGATAGTTTGGTAGTTAGAAAAAATAAAGGGGGAGATCCAAATCAGTTGTTAGTCTCTCTTTTTATTGCAAACATAAAAGATACAGAAAATATTCATTACGACTCTATTGTGAAATTTGGTTTAAAGAAATTTAAAGATCAGTTGGTACAATACGTTGGTCTTGCGATAGATGAATACAAGCGTGAGGAAGAACATCAGGAATTCGTTAATATGCTTAGAGAATATATTACGAAAAAAGATCCGGGAATGCCGATCATCCATGTGTTGCAAGGTAGTACGTTTGTATTTTATAAAGAAACTGGGAAAGTAATTTCAAACATGGAATTACGAACAATCATGCAGAAAGAACCACTTTATCTTTTTGGATTAGATGGAGAAGAGATGAACTTAGCACCGTTAATCGCAATGGCTCCTGAAAAGATTATCATTTATGGGGATGACCCTTCAGAGCCGAAAACGATGACAGTTATTAACGTGTTTCAGGAAAAAGTTGAATTTGAATCCATTCGGAAATTTCCTTTTGGTCGTGATTTTAAAAAAGGAACCTAAAGAGGTTGCAATTATAATTTTATGAAGCTATAATACGTATTATAATATTTTCATAAAAATAACTAAAAGTGTTGATAAGGACAAAATTGTTTGGAAATTGTATAGGAAAGAGATGGAAGTCACTGGCTGAAAGCTTCCTCTATACAGCCGAATAATTACCACCTTGGAACTCTGGTCTCGAAACAGCAGTAGGGAACAGCGTGTGTCTTGCGTTAAAGACGAAATGAAGCCGCAACAACTTATGCGGGAACTAGGGTGGAACCACGTTTGTCTATATGACGCTCGTCCCTTTTGCAGATCATGCAAGAGGGATGGGCGTTTTTTCATTTGCCAGTCTTTTACCCAGAAGCTTGGCAAATACCAAGTTTTCTAAAGCAAGTATGTAGAAAGGAGCAATATACATGGCAGAAATTAAGATTATATTCCCAGATGGAAATGAAAAAGGTTTTCCAGCAGGTACTACAGGAGAAGAGATTGCTGCATCGATTTCCCCTGGTTTAAGAAAACAAGCAGTTGCAATAAAACTAGATGGAGAACAGGTGGACCTAAGACGTGAACTTCATCATGGTGGAAAAATTGAAATTTTAACCTATAAAAACGATGAAGCCATCGATATCATGCGTCACTCTACTGCGCATCTTATGGCTCAAGCAATCAAACGTTTGTACAAGGATGTGAAATTTGGTGTAGGTCCAGTTATCGAAGAAGGATTTTATTATGATTTAGATATGGAATATAAAATCACCCCAGAAGATTTACCAAAAATCGAGAAGGAAATGAAACGTATCATTGATGAAAATCTTGAAATTAAACGTGTGGAAGTTTCCCGTGAAGAGGCAATAGCGCGTTTTGAAGAAATTAAGGATGACTTAAAAGTAGAGCTTATTAGTGATATTCCAGAAGGGGAACAAGTAACAATTTATGAGCAAGGAGAATATTTTGACCTTTGCCGTGGGATTCATGTTCCATCAACAAGCAAGATCAAAGCTTTTAAACTATTAAGCATTTCTGGTGCTTATTGGCGTGGGGACAGTAATAACAAACAGCTCCAACGTATCTATGGTACAGCTTTTGAAAAACAAGGCCAGTTGGAAGAGCACTTACGAATCTTGGAGGAACGCAAAGAACGCGATCATCGTAAATTAGGAAAAGAGTTAGATATCTTTACTGTGTCTCAAAAAGTTGGTCAAGGATTACCGCTTTGGTTACCAAAAGGGGCTACTATCCGCCGTACAATTGAGCGTTATATAGTAGATTTAGAAGAACGATTAGGCTATGATCATGTGTATACCCCAATATTAGGAAGCAAAGAATTATACCAAACTAGTGGTCACTGGGATCATTATCAGGATGATATTTTCCCACCAATGGAAATGGATAATGAAACCTTGATATTGCGTCCAATGAACTGCCCGCACCATATGATGGTATTTAAAAATCAATTATGGAGTTACCGTCAGATGCCTGTACGTATTGCTGAACTTGGTACGATGCATCGCTATGAAATGAGTGGGGCATTAGCTGGACTTCAGCGTGTGCGTGCGATGACGCTAAATGATGCTCATATTTTTGCCCGCCCTGATCAGTTAAAAGAAGAATTTATCCGGGTAGTAGAACTTGTGCAAAAAGTGTACAAAGACTTTGGTATTAATGATTACTACTTCCGATTATCTTATCGTGATCCGGAAGATACAGAGAAATATGTAGATAATGACGAAATGTGGGAAAAAGCACAACAGACATTGAAGGAAACGATGGATGATATGAACTTGGATTATGTGGAAGCAGAAGGTGAAGCAGCTTTCTATGGTCCTAAGCTGGATGTTCAGGTGAAAACTGCTTTAGGTAAAGATGAAACTTTATCAACGGTTCAATTGGACTTCCATCTGCCAAACCAATTTGATTTATCTTACATTGGCGAAGATGGCAAAGAACATCGACCAGTTGTTATTCACCGTGGAGTAGTTTCTACAATGGAACGTTTTGTTGCTTTCTTAATTGAAGAATACAAAGGGGCATTCCCAACTTGGTTGGCACCTGTACAAGTAAAAGTAATCCCTGTTTCCCCACAGGTTCATTTAGATTATGCCAAAGAAGTTGCAGATAAACTAAGGTTGCAAGGTGTTCGTATTGAAGTGGACGAACGCGATGAGAAAATCGGGTACAAGATTCGAGAAGCACAAACACAAAAAGTTCCATTCATGCTTGTACTTGGCGATAAAGAAATAGAAGATAATGCAGTAAATGTTCGTAGATATGGAGAACAAAAATCGAAAACTCTATCTTACAGTGATTTTGAAGCGTTAATTAATAAAGAAATATCTGAGCGTACTTTGCGTAAGTAACAAGGCAAGGTACACCTGCTAAAAAAACGTTTGGGTTAATTTATTAATCCAGACGTTTTTGTGTAGGAGGTGGGAAAGGGGTGTTAGAATACATAAAGTATTTACAATGCAAAAAAATAAAGTATTATATTCTTAAAAGAAATCTTGCAACTTTTATCTAGTCTGTGATATACTTGCAAAAGTCTTACAAAGGAATATCAAGAAAGGAAAGTGATTTGACATTTTTCCTTTTAATTGATATACTTTATAAGTTGAAAAAATTAATGATCTGGGGAGACAAGTAGAAGCACCCGCTTCTCACCTGATTGACGCCATTGTAGGTAGTTGACTGGTTCCAAACTTACTTTTGATTGGAAACGTGTGGGTGCAGTGTGTGTACCGACACTTTTTTAATGAGATGAAATGAATGCTTGTCCAATAGATCAGTAACAAAAAACTCTGGAGGTGGCTGACTATTAGCAAAGATATGAACGTCAATGAAAAGATTCGTGCTAGAGAGGTACGACTTATCGATTCAAACGGGGATCAACTTGGTGTGAAATCACGTCAAGAAGCATTGGAGATTGCTCAAACTAGAAATCTAGACTTAGTATTGGTGGCACCAAATGCAAAACCACCTGTTTGTCGTATTATGGATTATGGTAAATACCGTTACGAGCAACAGAAGAAAGAGAAAGAAGCTCGTAAAAAACAAAAAGTAATTAACGTGAAAGAAGTGCGTTTCACACCAGGTATTGGCGATCATGATTTCGAAACGAAACTTAAAAATGCAAGAAAGTTCCTTGAAAAAGGCGATAAACTGAAAGCATCAGTTCGTTTCCGTGGACGTGCTATCACTCACAAAGAACTTGGCCAAGAGGTGTTAAACCGCTTAGCTGAAGAACTTAAAGATATTGCGACGGTTGAATCCAGACCGAAAATGGAAGGTCGTAATATGTTTATGATGCTCGCTCCGGTTAACGAAAAGAAATAATTAGATGCAACATTACGAGGAGGATATGAATTATGCCTAAAATGAAAACTCATAGAGGTTCAGCAAAACGTTTCAAAAGAACTGGTTCTGGAAAACTAAAAAGATCTCATGCATATACAAGTCACTTATTTGCAAATAAATCTCAAAAACAAAAACGCAAACTACGTAAAAGTGCCGTTGTATCATCTGGAGACTTCAAACGTATTAAATCAATGTTACCAAAATAAATAATGATCGTTGTAAAAATAGATTCGTATATGTATTAGGAGGGAATTATTATGCCACGAGTAAAAGGTGGAACAGTTACGCGTAGACGTCGTAAACGCGTATTAAAATTAGCTAAAGGTTATTATGGCTCTAAAAGAGCTTTATTTAAAACAGCAAAACAACAAGTAATTAAATCAGGTCAATATGCTTATCGTGACCGCAGACAAAGAAAACGTGATTTCCGTAAATTATGGATCGCACGTATCAATGCTGCAGCTCGTTTAAACGATATCTCATACAGCAAATTGATGCATGGACTTAAAGTAGCTGGTATCGACATCAACCGTAAAATGTTGTCAGAACTTGCTCTTAACGATGAGAAAGCTTTTGCACAATTAGTAGAAAAAGCTAAAGAAGCAACTAAATAAATTGTTTAACATAAGACCGAATCTATTTCAGATGGATTCGGTTTTTTACGTCGATTTTTTCGTGTGAGTTTTGTTGCTTTTTATTGGGACACTACTTCCCAGTTTATATACTGTAGTTATCTTCAATTGCTCTCGCTTACAATTATTTATACAAGTAGTGCAGGCAACGTAGCGTATTTCCGCAGAGGGGTTAAGCACATTACTATGAATTTAGATTATCAATAATTGCGATTACCTGTTAAACTATAAAGCAACAAAATATACGAATAGAACCTTTAACATAAAAGGAGTACGAGAATGAATACATTGAACATGGTTTTATTTTATATCATCGGTGTTAATATTATTGGTTTTTTCCTTATGCGTGTAGACAAACAAAAGGCTATTAAGCAGAAATATCGCATTCCTGAAAGGACGTTCTGGCTAATTGCTCTTTTTGGAGGAGCTGCTGGAACATATGCAGGGATGAAAAGTTTTCGTCATAAAACAAAACATACTTCCTTTATTGTAGGTATGCCAATTGTTATTTTGCTTAATATAGGTTTATATATTTATTTACTGTCATAAAGGCTCGTCTTCTGTCATATAGATGTACAAGAGACATAAAATGCGGTTTCAACCGCAAACTACTTATGCTTTCTCTATAGTCATAACAACATGAGTGTGCGTGAAAAGGAGGGAAGGTATGGAGTATGTCGGGAATTATATAATGGCATTCATCGAGATGGGGGGACTGTTGTCCCCATTATTGTTTATTTGCTTTCACTTAATTCGGCCATTATTCTTTCTCCCGGTAATATTTATATGTATTTCTGGCGGCATTTTGTATGGACCAGTGGCAGGAACTATTTATTCTATCATCGGTATAACACTATCTAGTGTCATATTTTATTCGCTTGTCAATCGAATGCCAAAAAAATTAGAACGATTAGTCCAATTAAAACAAAAATTGCTTGGAAAACATGCAGAATTAAACACGCTGCAAATTTCCGTTCTTAGACTTGTACCTTTTATCCATTTTCATTTATTGTCATTATGTTTGATTGAGATTTCTGCAGGATTTAAAGACTATACCAAAACATCGTTCATATCTAATGTTCCTTTAGCCCTCATTTATACGTCCATTGGAGGATGGATATCGAACTTATCTCCCATTCATATCTTCATTTTTTTAATCGGTTTATTACCGCTGATTTATCTTCTGAGAAGCAAGGAAATTATTATTAAATGGCGTGAGTTTTTCCAGCTAAGTACTTAAATGAACGCACACACAAAAACCACTCAACTAAGTAATTTTGAGTGGTTTTTTTAGGCTCTTTTCTCAAAGTTCACTCCATATTTGTAATAAGCAGTTCATCAATGGGGTGTTTCCATTTAATTTTGGCATGAGGATATTTTATTAAAATTTCATTTTCAAGAAAGTATAAATCTTCTCTTGTTAGCCCTCTTAATTCCATTGGTTCGCGTACACTGATATGAATATCAATCACTTCAAATGAAGATTCAGTTGCACCTAAATATTTTTCCCCATCAAAAAGACATCCTTTATAAACAAATTGCAGGTTTTTTTTACTGTTATAAGGTTCATCCACTAAGTAGAAATCTTGTGATTGTTTGGCAAGCCTGAGCTGCCTTTCAGGATTTCTAACGTATTGAATCCAAGTATATACCAGTAGAATTAATGCAACTAATATAAGTAGTCGGAATAAAATGACAATCATTGCAATCGTCTCCCTATTGGTTATTATCTATCATACGATATAGAGGGCTCGATGGTTTCACTAAATTAATTATTTCATGGTACAATCGTTAATAAAGAGAAAAGAGGTACTATTAATGGATTGGGACGAACTATTTACGATGCAACGCCAATTGGATAAGTACATAGAAGAAAATCATGATCTATCCAATACAAATTTATTTGAACATAAATATCTTGCATTACTAGTTGAGCTTGGCGAACTAGCTAATGAAACGAGGTGCTTTAAATTCTGGAGTAATAAACCTCGCAATGAAAGTAATATCATATTAGAAGAGTATGTCGATGGTATCCACTTTATTTTATCATTAGGACTAGAAAAAGGATATCGTTTTAAAAGTAAAAAATTGGATGAAACAACAAAAACAGAAACCGAACAGTTTAATGAAGTATTTGATGCTTGTACCACATTTAAAAAATCAGCATCTAAAGAAAATTATGAGTCTTTATTCAGTACCTATTTGCAGCTAGGACAATTATTGGGCTTCTCGGAATTAGATATCCAAAATGCCTATTATAAAAAGAATGAAATCAATTACGAGAGACAAGATAAGGGTTATTAATATGTAAGTATAGGGGATCCGGATGCCAAAGATAAGGCAGTGTCTGTTCCAGAGAAATGATTTCGAATCATATGTAAAGGATTATATCACTTTACCGAACTTTTGAACTATCTTTTGATAAGAGTTATAATTGGAAAAGGAAAAGGAGGCAATACATATGAAATTAGATGAAACATTAACCATGCTAAAAGATCTTACAGATGCAAGAGGAATTCCAGGTAATGAGAAAGAAGTACGTGATGTTTATGAAAAATATATTTCTCCATACGCAGATGAGGTTACAACAGACAATTTAGGCAGTTCGATTGCCAAAAAAGTAGGAGACGAAAATGGGCCCAAAATTATGATTGCTGGTCACTTGGATGAAGTTGGGTTCATGGTGACTAGAATTGATGATAAAGGGTATATCTATTTTCAAACGGTAGGTGGATGGTGGAGCCAGGTAATGCTTGCACAACGAGTGACCATTTTGGGTTCAGAAGGTGACGTGACAGGTGTAATTGGTTCCAAACCACCTCATGTACTTCCTGCTGAGGCGCGCAAGAAACCGTATGAAATTAAAGATATGTTTATTGATATCGGTGCAACCAACAAAAAAGAAGCAGAAGAATTTGGTGTAAAACCGGGAGACTCTATTGTTCCTTACTTTGAGTTTACACCACTAAAAAATGAAAAAATGCTCTTAGCAAAAGCATGGGATAACCGTATTGGCCTTGCTATAGCTATTGAAGTATTGAAACAACTTAAAGATGTCGATCATCCTAATGTTGTCTATGGCGTTGGTGATGTACAAGAAGAAGTAGGTCTGCGTGGTGCGAAAACTGCTGCTAACAAGATTCAGCCAGATATTGGATTTGCTGTAGATGTCGGTATTGCAGGAGATACACCAGGGATCAAACCGCATGAAGCAGATAGCAAATTAGGTCATGGTCCACAAATTATTCTTTATGATGCATCTATGGTATCCCATAAAGGATTACGTGATTTAGTGGTAGAAACAGCGGATGAGAAAGATGTTCCTTATCAGTTTGCTTCTATTGCTGGTGGCGGAACAGATTCTGGTTCTATCCACTTAACTGCGAATGGTGTGCCATCTCTATCTATTACAATAGCAACGCGCTATATCCATTCTCATGCTGGTATCTTACATCGTGATGACTTTGAAAATGCAGTTAAATTGATTGTGGAAGTTGTTAAAAAATTAGATGCTGATACAGTGAAGGAATTGGTTTTAGCGTAATATTAAACGAGATATTACTGATATTGAGATAAAAACATAGTATACACACGTTATTTCTTATAGAGATAACGTGTGTATTTTTTTCATCTTTTAAGATGACTATTAAAATCTGTTATTTGGATACTTCGACTTGTAAAAAAATAGGGGGACACGGAACCTGTCCAAGGCCACTGAAAAAGTCCCTCAGAACAGCCAACAAAAATGATTTGTTAGCTGTTCTGTTTTATAATCAAAGTAATAATGATGAAAGTAGTGGGTGATT
>NZ_RBZP01000022.1 GCF_003628505.1 Oceanobacillus halophilus
ACTTCGCAGTCAACGCACTATTTGTCAGCTAATGCTTACCGGCTGCACGGCGCATTCGGGACTCTCACCCTAAAGATGTATGTGCTGCCACTCGCAAAAGAAAGCATCCGATAAATATCAGATACTTTCTGGATTATTATTGAATAGTAACTTTCACCTTACGAACTCCCCAGCTTAACGCGCGTTGGCGTGTCGGCACATATACATCAATTTTATTTCCTTTTATTGCACTACCAACATCACCCGCAATAGCATAACCGTAACCTTCGACATGAACTAACGTCCCTAAAGGAATAACACTAGGATCTACTGCAATAACTTTTGAATTAGGATTTTTCTTTAAGTTAATTCCCGTTGAAGTAATCCCAGTACATCCAGCACAGTCAACCGTATAAGCAGTTGCTGTTACAGTAATTACTTTCGCATCTTCCTCCTGCTTTTCCTCTGGGGATTCAGATGATTTGGAGCTTTCTTTCACTTCACTTTTATGCTCTAAATTACTATTTTCTTTCTTCTCAGATTTTGTCGTTTTATCAGTCGAGGCTCTTTGCGCTTTCGCTTCTTCTTTTGCTTTTTTCTCAGCTTCCCTCTGCGCTGCAGCAATCTGTTCTTTTACTTCTTTTTCTACAGAAGCAAGATTACTGTCCTTCGTTTCCAGTTCTTCTACCAGTGAAGCTAACTCGTGTTGCTTGCTTTCTAATGCAGCTTTATTCCGTTCTATGTTTTGCTTTTCTTCAGTTATTGAAGCTAATGTCTCTTCTTGTTCTACCTTCATCGTATTTAACTCGGCCAATTTTTGTAGAGCTTTTTCTTTATTTTCTTCTACTTTCTTTATATCGTTTTCAAGTTGTTTCATTAAAGAAGCATCTGATTCGACGATTTTATTTACGGAATTTACTCTACTAATAAAGTCACCGAAACTGCTAGAGCCGAAGATTACCTCCAAATAACTTATGGAGCCTCCTGTTTCCTGATAGGAAGCCATTCTGTTTTTCAAAATTTCATGTCGTCTCTCAATACTTGTCTCTAATTCTTTAATTTCTTCTTGTAAGAATTTAATATCACTTACTGTTCTATCTATATCTTTTTCCGTTTCTTCAATTTGCGTTTGTTTTTCTGTTAATACTTGGTTAACTCGTTCAATTTCTGTATTTAAATCTTCCATTTCTTCCAGTATTCCTGCAATTTTTCCTTCAGCAGAAGATAAATTTTTCTGAATATCTTCTCGCTGTTCTTGAATATCTTTTAAATCATCTGTCGATTCTGCGTGGCTATAACTATTGTGAAATGGATTTCCTATTACCATTGCAGTAGCTAGAGTAATTACAGTTAATTTCTTTTTCAACTTTTTCCCCTGCTTCCTTCATTACGAGTCTATATCCTAGTTATAAAATTTTACTAGTCTAATAGTTAGTATATCATGTACAAGTGACATAATTATTATCATGGTATTACAATTATATTTCACCTCTATTACGCTCTGCTCACAAAATAAAACTCAACTTACATAATAGAAAGCTGAGTTTTCCATGTACTCTATACTTCTTACAAATATTGTTTGATTACATATTCAGAGTAATTTCTCAAATTCGCTAACTGATACAGGTTTACTGAATAGAAATCCTTGAAGTTCATTACATTCAAGTTTTTTTAATTTTTGAGCCTGTTCCTCGCATTCAACGCCTTCTGCAACTATGTTAATATTTAATCTCTTTCCTAGCGCAATAATAAAACTAGTAATATCTTCGCTTTCTCTGTTTGTGTGAATATCCTTGATGAAATCCTTATCAAGTTTTAAGGTACTAAAATTAAACTTCCTTAGATAATCCAATGATGAATATCCTTTGCCAAAATCATCCAAGGCAATTTGAACTCCTAATTTTTTTAGACCTTCTATCTTATCTACTAATTCCTGATCATTTTGAATGAGTATACTTTCCGTTATTTCCACTTCTAACCACTTGCCCTCTATTCCACTTTCATCTAAGAAGCTTGCAATCCTTCCTACCAAGTCTTTTTGCAAAAATTGAAGTGTAGAGAAATTAATGGATACTTTAAATATTTCCTTTCCCGCTTCTTTCCATTTTTTTACTTGTTTGCATGCTTCCTGATAAACCCATTCTCCAATTCGAACAATCAATCCTGATTCTTCAGCTAGATAAATAAAGTCATCTGGATAAAGCATGCCTAGCGTTGGATGGTTCCAACGGATTAACGCTTCTGCTCCGCAGATTTTTTCACTTTTTGCATTCACCTTAGGTTGGTAAAACAGTTCGAACTCATTATTTGAAAGAGCCTGATATAAATCGTGTTGCAGTCGAAGTGATTTGGATGCCTTCTCTAACATATCCGGTGTGAATATATAAAAGTCGCCTTTACCACGTTCCTTAGTTAAATACATCGCTAAATCAGCTGTTCGAAGTAAAGAGTCTATATCTTCCCCTGATTCAGGAAAACTGCTGATTCCAATACTACCAGTGATGTTTAGTTCATACTGATTAATGGAAATCGTTTCTTTTAAACTGCTTTTTATAGATGTTGCTGTATTATATATTTCTTCATCATGTTTAATATTTGGTAGCATGATAATAAATTCATCCCCACCCCATCTACTAATCATTCCATTTTTAGGTACTGACCTTTTTAATACATGCGCAACTTTTATTAATAGTCTATCTCCACTCTCATGGCCTAATGTATCGTTAATAGATTTGAAGTTATCTAAATCCACAAATAAAACTGCTAGCCTCTTCTTATTTTCTTTGCATGTTTCTAATTGTTTTTGCAATTTTTCTTCAAAAAACCTACGATTTGGTAAACCTGTCAGAAAATCATGATACGCGAGGTATTCTGCTTCTTCCTGTACTAATTTCAATTCTGTTATATCACGATAATTTACCACAACTCCGTTTATGATTGGATCGGTAATGAGGTTTGTAGCGACCGCCTGAAAATAACGCCATTCACCATTTTTATGCTTTAAACGAAATTCAACTATTAGTGAGTCATTTGTGCCCTTAGTAAGAAGATATTGAAATTCCTTGCTTATTAATTCCTTATCATCTGGGTGAATAAGTTGATATAGATCACCTGACATTTCATGGGATTGATATCCTAATACCGTTTCAAGTGATGAACTAAAATAAACAATGTTACCAGAACTGTTGATAATACTAATAATATCACTAGATTTCTTTATCAGATATCGAAATTTTTTATCTTGATTCTCTTTTTGTTCAAACCATTGCATGTATTGAGTTATATCCTTACCGATAACAAAAATGCCAAGGTTTTCATCATCAACAGATATAGGTACAGCATCAGCAAAAATATTTTTTATCTTCCCGGTGCTATGTACTATTTTAAATTCTCTCCTAGTTATCTTCTCATTCAAGGTATCATGTAAAAAATCCTTAACTTTACTTTTATCTTCCGGGTGTAAAATACGAAAAATCTTTTCATTTATTAATTCTTCTCTTTTGTACCCAGTAGTATCTGAGAAACCTTCATTACAATATATAATTTTCCCCGTGGTGTCTAATATATAAATCGTATCAGTATGTGAATTAAGCAGTTTATTATAAAAGCGATTATCCGCCTCCAAATAATGCTTTAATTTCTTATTTTCATTCATAGCATCACCTTTTATTACAAATTATGTAAGGGTGATTTAAAGCCACGCGCAGATACGCCTGGCTTTAAATCTCGTATGCTTAATCCTCTTCTCTTCCAGTTGGTCGTCTAAATTCTTCATAAGTCTGCAATGAGTGTGGAGTTGGATCATCAACATCTAATTCTTCAGCGAACTCTGTCCCATAATTTACTTGACCAGATGTTCTTGTTGGGCGATTTACTGGATCTTCCCCAATTGGATAAAGAAGTCTTGTTAAATAATACAATCCACTTAATCCAACCAGGCCATAAACCACTCTTGATAGAAATTCGTTCTGTCCACCAAATATCGCAGCGACTAGATCAAATTGAAAAAATGCAATTAATCCCCAGTTAAGCGCACCAATTATAATTAATGTTAAAGTTAAGCTATTCAAAAACCTCATGCCATCACCTCCCAAAAATTACTACATTACACCATTAGTTTGAAACATTTATAAAAAAACATACATACGGTGCCTGTCACTCCTCGTTTTTTGTCAAATTTTGTCGGTGGTTAAACCAAAAAAATGCCTCTACCTTTGAGTTAGAGACATGTTAATGAGCATAGTAGTGCTAGAGAGTTCTTGCTACCGTAACGTTTCAAAAATTTAATTAAAGGTAACATCGTATATCTCCAGCTTATACCAAGTGAACACTCCTTCATCCAATACCCAAGAGACATCCATTTCTATCGGTATTTTAATTCCATTAACTCTTCCATAATTTTTTACTTCACCAATACATTCTATAAGTTGGGCAGTTTCATCATGGTCTTTATATCTCATTGCGGATACCTTAAGCAAATCCCCGGTTATATCAAAAAAATAAGTAGCAGTGCCCGTAGTTCCACCATATTCCATCGTAGCCTTTGCTGTTGTCTCATCAATGGATTCCCAGGTTATAGACGGGTGAAGAGCTGCAGTGGGATACCAGGGCAACTCAAGTAAATATCTTTGTAAGGAGGATTGATTCACTTTTTCATTCTCAGCTACTTTTACAACAGGGATGACAGAAGCTATTTTCATGGTCATCTCTCCTGTCCCATTCTTAAAAACATCTATACCTGACACAGGAATAATGGGCATCATTTTCATGTTAACTTTCCATACAAAGCCCGGATCGTTCACTGTTATATATTGTTCGGCTTCCGCACTGGACCATTTTTCTTGATCAGGTTTTAGCTTCATCTGCCCTTTCTGTTTAAATGAAACGGTCTGGATTTTTTCCGTTCCTACTACCCCAATTTGCTGCAGCCATGTTTGTACTGGTATTGGAAGGTCCTTCAACATAGCTTCTGAAACAACTTCTCTTTCCGTGGATTTTTGCTGCTGGTACATTTCTTGTATTTCACTCTTTACTTGATTATTCATATTCCAAGCTGCAGATCCGATGATTAGAACAACAAGAATAATTACATTTGCGATAGTACCGACTTTTGCATCCTGCCACGATAGAATAATCAATAGCTGCGAAATGATAACTGCAGCTCCCCCAAGTATCCACCACCAGTCTATGTTCCATAAATATAAGATGGCGACAATTAAGAAAAGGAATGCCGTTAACAACCAAATAATTCCCAGTGATTTTGAAATTTCCATTTTAAAGTCGTTTAATTTCATAAGATTAAATGCCTTCATAAATCCCATCATATGAATCAATCCATGCAGTACAACAATGAGAACGAATAATATCCGCACCTCAGCTCCTCCTCTCCTTTAATAAAGACAACTCCCTACTTTTAGTGTAAAAGAATATAAGTGTCACATGCCTTATAAACTTGACAATTTACTAACACCTGGATCATTTTCCATTGGAGTTGTTATATAGGCAAAGATGGATAAACAAGCTCTTAGAAATCTCAAAATTTATGGAGGTGAGATATAAATATATATATATTGATTGAAAACATAAAATACTGCCACCTCCTTCCTCATAGGAGGTGACAGATTCTTAAGTAATTAATTCATAGTACGAAGCCAGTTTGCTAAATAATCATGCGTATATACATCATCTGGATAATTAATAAAAGCAGTGTTTCCCTCTTCATAGAGGAATTGCATAAATTCGTTTAAAGCTCCCATATACTGTTCATATAGAAATTCAAAACTAACTGTTTCCTTTGGCATGAGATTTTCTTCGCAGAAGGCTGGATCTGTATAATTTACATAGGTACGACATGGAATGGGCCGAACTTCATATGCCATACACTGATTCGTTTCCGTATCAAGTAAAGGGCAAGGAACAAAGCTTTTTCGATATTTTCTTTTAAAATCATCGTCTTCCTCATAATTCAAGGTCGTAATTTGGTCAATTTTCGAACCATACTTCTCATAATAATCCAATAGGTGCAAATGAATTTTTTGTTTTCTCTCTTGTGGGAATCTCTCGATAGCTTTCTTCATCATTTTCGCTTCCATTTCATTAATGATAATTGGAAAATAACAGCAAAAAGCACAACCTAACCGGCATGTTGCCTCCATTTTTACATTTGCTTCCATACTATCCATCTCATCACTGACTGTTTGCAATAACTCTTGGAAACTAGCTACTATTTTCTCTTCTGCAGTTGCGTCTTCCTCTGCCCATTTTTCAATAATCTTATAAAACTTCTCTTCATCTATCTCATATCTCTCCATCAACTGATTACATTTATCCTGAACTTCTTCAAAGGTAAGAAATTGCTTCATATAAATACTCCTTCACTCAACTTACAATCTATCTCTATTGTTAACGATATTTAACAAAAAGTAAACAGGATAAATCCTCCTCTACTGGACGTATTACTAGTTTATAAATGTTCCAATAAGTTCCAAACAACATAAAAGTCCAGTAAATCCAAATTAAGGATTTCTGGACTGTTTGATAGGTATTAAGCTGTCTCCTTTTGGTTACCAACAATAAGATTTGCTTGAAGCAGTCTTTGTCTCACTGTTATACCAATCCAGCTAGCGAGAAATGCTTTAATTAACCCTACAACTATAAATGGATAAACTCCAGCAGCCATTGCTGCCCCCCATTCCAAATCTAGTACGAGCTTTAACTGTAAGGTACCGAAAATCAATGTAACAACCATTCCCACTATATTCGCAAACAGTGCCATAGGAATAGTGAATTTCGTTTTTTCGAGTATTAGACCCGTTACATAAGCAGCAGCAATAAATCCAAAAATATAGCCGCCAGAAGGACCAACGAGTACTTGTGGACCTCCGCTAAAACCAGCAAAAACTGGTAGACCTACACCTCCAATGGCCGCATAACATACCATTGCTATAGCACCTTGACGGCTTCCTAAAATGGTGGCAGCAATCCCAACTGCCAAAGTTTGTCCACTTATCGGAATAAGTGGGAGTGGAATTTCCACTTGAGCTAAAATTGCTGTTATTGCTGCAAATATAGAACAATTTATCAGCATCCGAAGCTTTGTATTTTTGTTATCCATATGCAACTACAACTCCTTTCCCTTTTATAAAATTTTCTTATTATTTCGATTGTATTTTAACACCTGTTAATTGTCAACTTATATTTTTATAAGGTAAACAATTATTACCCCCAATCAAAACCCCACTCGTCCAGCCGACAAATACCGACAAAACTCGGGAGGTGACAGGCACCGAAAAAAACTTTACAATGTTTGGGAAAGGAGTTTATTTAAATGAACACAGATTATCAATTACCAGAATCTATTTCTAACATTCTGGATCTAAATAAAAAATCAGAGTCTACTTTTATGGAGTTAATCCGTGATGGTGGTTATATGCCTCCGAATATGGATTTACTTGTGGATGCCATATCTGCTTTAAGTATGGGGAAGAATGTATTGTTAAAAGGACCTACTGGTGCTGGGAAAACCAAGTTTGCTGAAACGCTATCTCATTTATTCCGTCAGCCAATGTTCAGTGTTAACTGTTCCGTGGACTTGGATGCTGAAAGTTTGCTTGGGTTTAAGACATTAGCATACGAAGGTGAGAAACAAGTAATTGAATTCATTCCAGGTCCGGTCATCAATTCGATGACACATGGAACTTTTCTATATATTGATGAAATCAACATGGCAAAACCGGAGACACTTCCACTAATTAATGGAGTTCTTGACTACCGCAGAACGATTACCAATCCGTTTACGAACGAAATTGTTTCAGCAAAACAAGGTTTTGGAGTAATCGCAGCGATAAACGAAGGCTACATTGGTACTGTACCACTAAATGAAGCCTTGAAGAACCGCTTCGTAGTTATTGAAGTGCCATACATTGAAGGTGAGCAGTTAAAGAACTTAATCAACACCAACACACAATTAGAAGATGAGACGACAATCGATTTATTTGTTAAACTGTCTGCTGACTTAATACAAGCCGTTTATCAAGGAAAATTATCAGAAGATGCAGCATCTATTCGTGCCCTTTTAGATGCTTGTGATTTAAGTGTATTAATTCCACCTAAACGTGCTATTCAGCGTTCCATTGTTGATAAACTGGACGAAGATAGAGAACGTGAATTTGTCATGAATTTAACTGAAACACTATTTTAGATAGGAGTAATCGTAATGTACCGTTTTCATGATCGCAAGGTGGATACAAATCTTTTCATGCAACTGCAGGACTTAACAACTGTCCTGTCTGGTAAACCTAATTTTGCGTTCGAATATAGTTTCGGATCGTTTATCGATATTATCGATGATAAGGTAACAGCCAGCAGAATGTGGGACACAGCGAAAGAAGAATACAAAGAGGCTGGATTTAAATCGGATGTCTATTTACGAACGATTGGTTCCTTAAAATATTCTCATATCCCTTCCATGAAAAGCTATTTAGAAAACGTGAGGGAAGCAAGTTTAACTAAATTTGCTTCCCAGTTATTTGCGCTGCTAGAAGATATTCGCCTTGAAGAAGAAATAAAAAAAGAGCGACCAGGCACAAAAAAAGTTTTTACCATCCGTAAGTGCTACTTAAAGCATAAATTTGAAAACGAACTTAACTCTCACGTTACGAGAGGCTTGGCTTTAGATGAGCTTTTATGCTTGATCTATTTATTGTTACAGTCGGATAGCCCGGAACCAAGTTTTCCACGATATACCGAAGCACAACTTGAGCAATTGGAAAAAATGAAACCCCTCCTTTATTCTGTGTTTGAAGCAAGAACAACAGATGATATTACAAGAATTAGTGAACAGATTGTTTTCAGATTGGACGGCTATTATCAAGATACAATCTATGAATACTTTATCTTTCCCATTGGCCATGTTCAGGACATGGAGAAAAATACTTTATTTGATGAGCTGACTCGAACGGATGAGTTAAAAAATGATGATAAAGAAGAAGTCGATGAAGATAAGAATGAGGTTATGGAGGAGCAGTTTTCTAGTTGGCACCGGGAAAATCAAAACAGTGATAGAAAGCAAACATTCTTGCAGTTTGAATTAGAAGTTGGAACAAAAACAAATATAATGGGTGGCGGCGCTAGGGAAACAGAGGACGCCGATCAAGCGATGGGCACTATTCAAGGTGCTTCAGGTCAAAGTAAGAACAAAGACTATTCCGAGCTTGAATCATTGGACAAACAGGAGGCAACTAAAGGGAAAAATGGCGAATTTGAATTTGGTGAGGAAAATAAAGATGCTGTAAAACATATTAAGGAAGCAAATCCCCCGACAACAGAAGAGATACAAACTTATAAAGAATATGTTTTGGATATTGATCCATATAAGCGAAAACTTGCTAACACTATTAAAAAAACCATTGAACACAAAAAGAATGCCCCACGAAGAGATTTAATTATTGGACGTTTATCTAAGAAATTACTACCTGTTGTACTAGACGAAAGCCCTCGTGTCTTTTATAAGAAAAATCAAGAATCCAAAGAATTCGATGCCGCTTTCACCTTATTAGTGGATTGCTCTGCTTCCATGCAAGGAAAAATGGAAGAAACCAAACGTGGGATTGTACTTTTTCATGAAGTATTAAAACAATTTAAAATCCCCCACTCCATTGTCGGTTTTTGGGAAGATGCGATGGAAGTGACAGAAAATTATCAACCGAACTATTTCCATGTTATTCATTCCTATAATGATTCCTTTTATCAGAATAACGGAGCAAAAATCATGCAGCTGGAACCTGAGGAAGATAATCGAGATGGTTATAGTATTCGCGTAATAACAAAGGAACTAGAAGCTCGCCGTGAGAAAAATAAATTTTTATTAGTCTTTTCTGATGGCGAACCAGCTGCTTCTGGATATGATCAAAACGGGATTGTTGATACCCATCTTGCTGTTTCAGAGGCACGAAAAAAAGGCTTAGAAGTTATTGGAATGTTCTTATCTGATGGCGAGATAGATGAGAGTGAAGATCTAACCATGAAGAACATTTATGGCAAAGAGCGCCTAATGGTACCAAGCGTTTCCGAATTACCAGAACACTTCGCACCATTAATAAAAAAATTACTATTAAAAACGATATAACGGGAGGTGCCTGGCACTTCCCGGATTTTGTCGTTATTTGTCGACGTTCGATCACGGAATCCATACTTTACCCGATTTGCCATTCTACCTGCTTATAATCAGGTAACTTTTGATATTCCATGTCCTTTACATTTGTCATTTGAATAATCCACGCCTGGTCTGTAAGTAACTCAGGAGATTCAAAAACTTTTTTGTTTATTGAAACGATTTCTCCTGAAATAGGAACCGATATCTCATGAACAGCTTTTAATGTTTCCACAATTAAAAGAGGTTCTCCTTCTTCAATTTCACCTATTGTCAGCAGCTCCATAAACCTAATATTCCCCATTTTTGCAACTACTTTTGGAGTAAAACCAATCCTACATCCTTTCATAGTCTTAGCTATCCACAATCCATCCCCTGTCACTTTCCAATTATCTCTTACCATACAACCCCTCCAATCTAATTTCATTTATGTATAATCTATATACTTATTCAGCAAGTCCTATGTTAAAAGATTGGTGCCTGTCACTCCCCGGAATTTGTCGAAAAAAATAGTGAGCGAATCGTAGTTATTCGCTCACTGCTTTTATTCGCTATTAACTTCCTACACTAATTGATTTACTGTTATCCATTTGTGTATTTTCTCTTATTTCATTACTTGACTGTACTTGCTCCATTTGTGCGATTCTGCGTTTTTGAAGGAAATAAATAAGGACAATCGCCGTTAATCCTACCCCATCTGAAAACACTCCTGGGAACATGGTCATCAAACCACCAAAAAGCAATGTTATTCTCTCCAGCAGACTTGTATTAGTTACTAACCAGCCTATCGTTCCTGTAGCCAAAGCAATAACACCAATACACGCTGTAACAAATGCTATACTTACCTGCCATATACTTCCATCCATCAGTAAAGAAGGTTCTAGTACAAACATATATGGCACAATAAATCCAACCAATCCTAATCGAACCGCTTCAAGACCAACTCGGTTCGGATTAGCATTAGCAATACCTGCTGCTGCAAACGCTGCAACAGCAACTGGTGGTGTAATCGCAGAAAAAATAGAAAAATACACAATAAATAAATGAGCAGAAAGGACGGAAACACCTAACTCAATTAACGCAGGTGCAGCTAACATTGCAGTTAGAATATAAGCAGCAGCAACGGGCATTCCCATACCTAGAATGATACAAATAAACATAATCAAAATTAATGTTGGAATCAACATACCTTCTGTTAATCCGAGGACAATACTAGTTAACTTCCCTCCAAGTCCCGTAGACATGATTCCTGCAATAACTAAACCTGCTGCCGCACAAGCTGTTGTTACAGGTATAGCTGATTTCGCCCCCTCTACCATTGCAGTCACTATTTCCTTTAGACCCATCTTTGAGTTTCCTCCAAACCAGCTAACTGCAATGATTGCTAAGATTCCATAAAAACCTGTTCTAGATGCGCTATAGCCCTGGAAAAGGAAAATGACTAATACAATCAATGGAATAAAATAATACCAACCTTCTTTTAAACACGTGTAAATCTTAGGTATGTCCTTGTCATCCGTTCTTGGTAGATCTAATCGCATTGCTTCAAAATGAACCATCGTAATTAGTGAAATATAATATAAAATACCTGGTATTAAAGCTGCCATGACAATCGTTCCATAAGATAACTGAGTAACTGCTGCCATTAAGAAGGCAGAAGACCCCATGATTGGCGGCAAGATACTACCACCTGTCGAAGCAGCTGCTTCAATTGCTGCAGAAAAGGAGGATTTATATCCGGTTTTTTTGCTAACAGGAATAGTGAAACTGCCAGTTGTCACAACATTTGCTGTTGGACTTCCAGATATCGAGCCAAAAAATGCACTTGCAAGGACAGCTACCTTAGCCGCTCCTCCCTTCGATCTTCCAGCAATTGCCGACGATAATTTGAAAAAGAATTCTCCTGCACCAGCCTTTTTCAAAAATGCTCCAAACAACATATACATAAATACAATAGAAGCTGCAACAGAAATTGGCGAACCCCATAATCCATTAAAGCTAAAAGCCAATTCATCTAAGAATTCCACTGCACTAAACTGACGGTGCCCCCAAATACCTGGTAAATGATGCCCCCATAATGCATAAGCAAAAAATAAAAAAACAATAGCTATTATTGGTAATCCTATCGTTCTACGAGCTGCCTCAATCGTCAATATAACGAAAACAAGACCAAAGAGAATGTCAAAACCAGATAAAGGATCCATAATTGGAATACGAACAGCAATACGTTCAGCATGTATGGTGAAATAAATACCTGCCGCCAAAACAATTAGTGCTGAGAAATAATCTATGATTGTGGGCTTAGTGCTTGGTTTATTTTTTTTTGAGAAACCATAGACTAAAAAGCTCAACGCTAATATGAAAGATAGATGTATCGACATTTGGTTAATTGGATCCATTTTCCCCCAAACCATCGACCATATTTGAAAAACTGCTAGAGAAAAAGCGACAATTGCCACAACATTTACATGAAAACCAGTTAATTGACGTCTATATCCTTCATAGAACCATCCTTTTAATATCTTTCCAACATCCATAGAAAAAGAACTCCTCTCTCAAGGAAATGTTTTTATTTACCTCTTTCAACTAATCCAGTACTCCTATTTCCTTGAAGAATTCTTCTGCACCTGGATGAAGAGGCACACTCCCGACGTCGATCATGTTTTCAGATGTCAAATTTTTAAATTCTTCATGTACAGTACCTAAGTAATCCAAGTTATCATAAATAGACTTTGTCACTTGATATACTTCTTTCTTCGGCACTTCTTTATTTACAATTAGAATAGCTGGTGTATTAACGGTATTTATATCAGTTTCTAAAAAATCGTAGCTCCCCGCCTCTATTGTACCTGCATCCATACCTAAGTTATCAGAAACACGTTGAACAATTTCAGGGGTCAAACTAAATAATTTCAACTCATTTGTTGTTGATGCTTCAATAATGTCGCTGGAAGGAACGGATACAGCATCACCTGTAGCATCAATTCTTTTATCTGCCATTAGTTCAAATGTTTTGGATCCTCCTAAGTGGTCTACTGAACCACCCCAATCCACAATATCATCATATGTCACACCGTATTCCTGAAAAATATTTCTAGTAATAATTTCACCTGCTGACCCTTTTTGATCTACTGACAAACGGAGAGGAGCTTTACTTTCAAACATAGATTCTAATGAATCATACTTGAAATCTGCTCTAACGATAAATTGATAGTAATTTGCTGGAATAACTACACTTATTGCTCGTATGTCCTCAAATGACTGATTATACGGTTCTTCCCCACTATATGCAGCATATGCAGTCATCGAATAGGACAATCCATATGGTGCTTTGTTTGTCCCTACTGTTAGCGGGTTTTCAACAATGCCACCGGGTTCTACAGTAATAATCGCTTCATTATTTTCCCGTCTAATAGATTCTGCCACCCCCTCAGTGAAAACAGACCACGCTCCACCAGTGCGCCCTCCCATAATAGTGGTTTGAATTACCTCATTGGATTCGGACTTTGACTGACTTGTATTAGAAACGGTTGATTCTTCTTTTCCACATCCAGTTAAGAATACTAGTCCAAATAGGAGAATGATGATTAATCGTTTAAACATATCTTCTCCCCCACTGCAACGCCTTTTTTACTCCCCTCTTTAACTTGTAAACTTATATCTAATGCTTTCACGGAATGAGTTAGAAATCCCAAAGAAATATAGTGAACTCCACAGTTACGGTAGGTTACTAGATTTTCTAATGTTATTCCTCCAGATGCCTCAGTCACAATTGTTTCCGGAACAAGGGAAGCAAATTCTCTCACTTCTTCTGGTGTCCGGTTATCAAACATAATAACGTCTGCACCAGCTTCTACAGCTTCCAACACCTCTTCCTTTGACTCTGTTTCTACTTCAATCTTCACCATATGGCCAACATGTTTCCGTACTTCCTTTACCGCCTTGGTAATTGATCCACAAAATGAAATATGGTTATCTTTTATCATTACACCGTCATATAAACCTTGGCGATGATTTTTACCACCTCCACAAACAACTGCATACTTATCAAACATTCGTAGTCCAGGTGCAGTTTTTCTTGTATCACATATTTGAATCGCTTTATCATTCAATTCCTGTATACTTTCTCTGGTAACTGTTGCTATCCCGCTCATTCTTTGTATTAAGTTTAAAATCACTCTTTCACCTGTGAGTAAGTGAGCAATAGGTCCGGACACATCCGCTATTTTTTGACCTGCTGATACTCGATCTCCATCTTTAAAATAATAAACAACTTCCATCTTTGAATCTAACAATTGATAAGCCTCTGCAATAACTTCCAATCCAGATAGAATACCATCTTCCTTTGCAATAAAGATACCCTTCCCATATTTATCAAGCGGAAAGATTGTTTGACTGGTTATGTCGTTATCCCCAATATCTTCCAATAATAAAGATTGCAATGTTCTACGCAATTTTAATTGATTCATCGTTTCTACTCCCTACACTATTTTTATATCGTTACTTATTTTATATATTTTTCAAAGAAATCTCTGTCATTGTGAAAAATATCACATTAACATAAAAAAATTATATGTATTCCCCTATGATTCCCCCTATAAAACAATCAATATATACATGTGTCTTGACACCTATATTTACATAAGATTAACATAATATCAAGAGAAAAATATCACTATTTAAGCTTTTTTTCGCAACGTCTGCTGCTTTTTAACTTTTGTAAAAAGAAAAAAGTGCGACAATAAAACAAAAAACAGCCCTTATTAAATTTTTTTGATATGATATAAACGATATAATACGATGAAATATTTAGGGAAGTGTACGGAAGAGAGAGATTACTGAAAATGCAAAAGAGCAGAAATCTAAGGAGGAATGTAATAAACAATGCCCGATAAAGCGAAAATTTCTTCAAGCGAGCGTCAATATTTAATTATTAAACAGCTAAAAGCAACAAATTCCCCAATAACAGGGAGTGAATTTGCTAAAAAAACGAATGTGAGTCGACAGGTCATTGTCCAAGATGTCTCCTTATTAAAGGCAAAGGGTGAGCCTATAGTTGCTACCAGTCAAGGTTACATCTATCTAACTCAGGATACAAATGAAGATTTACATCAGATAGTAATTGTGTGTCGACATAAACCAGAAGATACAAAAGAAGAACTTTATCTCATTGTTGATCATGGGGTGACCATAAAAGATGTAATTGTTGAACATCAAGTGTATGGAGATTTAACAGCATCTATTCGCGTTAACAACCGAAAAGAAGTAGATCAATTTGTGGAAAGAATTGAAAATACCAGTGCAGCTTATTTATCTACACTAACAGATGGAATTCATCTACATACTATAGAAGCAGATTCCAAAGAAAAGTTAGAAGCTGCTTGTAAAGATTTGGAAAAAGCAGGAATATTACTATCGAAGGAAAATTAAAAAGATCCCTTGGTTTCAAGGGACTTTTTATCTATACGGCATAATCTAAATTAGATAACTTCTTTTTTAAAGCATCTTCATATGCCTGATAATCTTTCTCAGAAAACAATGTCAGTACAACTTTACCAAATGTATTATTTTGAAGGAAATCTATAATAGCATTAATGGCAACAACAGATGCTAGCTGGACTGGATATCTGTATACACCAGTAGATATAGAAGGAAATGAAACACTAGTAATTCTATTCTCCATTGCTAGCTTAAGTGAGTTATTATATGCATGGACTAAGCGTTCTTTTGCTGATTGTTTATTTCCATCCCAAACAGGCCCAACCGTATGGATGACAAATTTTGCAGGAAGATTATAACCTTTTGTGATTACTGCTTTTCCTGTACGTAGATAATTACCGTCCAAATCTTCTTCGCGAATTTTCTTGCATTCTTCTACTAAATCACTACCAGCAGCCTGATGAATCGCACCATCAACACCGCCACCGCCCATAAGCGTACCATTTGCTGCGTTAACAATGGCTTCTGTCGATTGTTTTGTTATATCCCCTATCATCAGTTCTAGAGAGTTTCCATTAATCTCTATTTTCATGCGTGCTAGTCCCTCCTCAAATTAATAGCTCTAGCGTCCAGAATTTACAATGGCTTTACAAATATCTATTATAACAATAATTTTATAAAATAGCATAGTTATTTTTATATTTTTCTATAGTTAAGAAAACTATTAGTAATCTTTATGCACAAATTCTTTCTATCATTCATCCAATATCACAAAAATATGTTCTATTATTGTTTAGTAAAAAAGGGTATAATGAAAAGGTTGAAACTGTAAAAAGGAGCGTTTACCAATGTAATATAAAAATCCCCAAACACCTTATAAAGCTAAAATATAAAATGAAAGGGATTTTTTATGAGTACGATAACGAATGAAGTAAACAAGCGAAAAACATTTGCGATTATATCCCACCCAGATGCTGGGAAAACAACTTTAACCGAACGATTACTATTAGTTGGAAACCTAATTCGAACTGCTGGTACAGTAAAAGGTAAGAAATCAGGAAAATTTGCAACTTCTGACTGGATGGAAATTGAGAAACAACGTGGAATTTCCGTTACATCCAGTGTAATGAACTTTGAGTATCATGATTTTCAGGTTAATATATTAGATACACCTGGTCACGAAGATTTTAGTGAAGATACGTATCGAACCTTAACAGCTGTAGACAGTGTGGTCATGATTATTGATGCTACTAAAGGGATAGAAGCACAAACACTCAAGCTTTTTAAAGTTTGCCGTATGCGTGGAATTCCAATCTTTACATTTATTAATAAACTCGATCGTGAAGGAAGAGAACCATTAGATTTATTAGAAGAAATTGAAGATGTGCTCCAAATAGAAACCTATCCAATGAATTGGCCAGTTGGTATGGGCAAACGGTTTCTTGGGATATTCGATCGCCACGGAAAACAGTTTGTAAAGTATAACGGCAATGAAGAAGAAACATATATTCCATATGAAGATTTAGAAAAAGGAATGCATGAAAACCTAACCACAAACGCAACGTTTGATGCCACTAAAGATGAAGTGGCGTTACTAGATGAAGCTGGAAATGACTTCTCTTTAGAAGCTGTTCTACAAGGAGAGCAAACTCCAGTGTTTTTCGGAAGTGCTTTAGCGCCTTTTGGGGTGAATATCTTTTTTGACACATTTATATCAATGGCACCTACACCTAAACCTCGAAAAACAACTGAGGGAGTTATGCAGCCGAATAATCCAGATTTCTCAGGATTTATTTTCAAGATTCAAGCAAATATGAATCCTGCACATAGAGATCGTGTTGCTTTCTTACGAGTATGTTCTGGAAAGTTTGACAGGGGAATGAGTGTAAAACTTGCCAGAACAGGAAAAACACTTAAGCTTGCGCAATCCCAGCAGATTATCGCATCAACAAGAGAAACGGTCGAAGCAGCTTTTGCTGGAGATATTATCGGAATTTATGATCCGAATGCCTACCAAATCGGGGATACTTTAATAGAGGGAAAACATCAGTTTGAATACGATGAATTACCACAGTTTCCACCAGAAGTATTTAAGAAAGTGACCGCAAAAAATGTGATGAAATCGAAGCAATTTAAAAAAGGAATTGAGCAACTTGTTCAAGAAGGGGCTATTCAACTGTTTAGAGACAAACGTACTGAGTCCTATATTCTTGGTGCAGTTGGTGAACTTCAATACGATGTGTTCAAATATCGTATGGAAAATGAATATAATGTGGAAGTGATGTTTGATACAATTGGTGATCGAATTCCCCGTTGGTTAAACCCAGAACAGCAAGTCGATGAGTCATTATTTGATGAGCGAAGAATGTTATGTAGAGATCGTAATGATAACTATCTTGTCCTTTTCCAAAACGAATTTGCATTAAATTGGTTTAAGGAAAACAATCCAAGCATTGACTTAATAGATCTATTTGAGGTAAATAAATATGCACAATAATTTGTACGTGAGATAGTCCAGCATGGAGTATCTCACGTTTTTTGTGAATTTCACTTTGCTTTCTGAAACATCTTAATATATAATCGCTTTAATATTCTATTCTTATACTTGCAAAAAACAAAGTAAGCCCTGCATTTGAAATGGCAGAGCTCTATATGAATAAGGGGTTCATTTATTACAATAAAAGATCCGAAACCCTAGTATATTATCATATTTTTTCATATAGTAATGATGTTTTCTTAATACGTCAAATAATTGATCATCTATTTCATCCGATAAAGAAAAGTCAGGTGAATTCTCTAAATTATGCGATTCTAGATTAGGTTTGTATTTATCTACTTGTATATGTTTAAACCCAGCATTTCTATACATGTTTATCCATTCTTCGGTGGTTTTAAGGTGGGGAATACCGTAGAAATGTGTAATTTCGCTTAAATTATCAACATCTGAAATAGAATCTTCTAATACCATTTCAATCGCAAGCAATGTTCCTGGTTCCTTTAATATTCTGCTGCATTCGCTGATACTTTTATCCGCATCGGTAAAACCGAGAACCGATTCTGATAAAACAATATGAAAACTATTATCCGCAAAGTCTAAGTCTTCGATGTTTCCTCGTTTCGCGTGTACGTGTACCGGTAATTTCATGGAGCGAAAACGCGCTTTCGCTTTTTCCAGTACAACTGTATTATAATCTAATGCCGTAACTTGACATCCATATTTATTAGCAATGTAAGCAGCAGTTTGGCCAGTGCCGCAACCAGCATCCAATAATTTTGTAGATGCGACGATTTTCTCTTTTTTTAATACTTCCTTTGTCAACTTTAGTCCACCCGGATGAGCACCACCGACACCTAGTTCCGCTATACAATTCATATAAGTTGGCTGCAATATTCTCCCCCTTCATTAATAGTTGGTATATTATTCTATGAAGCCAAATCATCTTGTTTCCTCGTTATTTATGAGAGAGTTTGTTTTAGTTAGACTAATATTTTTATCGTTTAATAAACTTTGAAATCATCGGACTAACTTGTTGATATAAGCCATTTATTTGTTGAGCTGTCCCCATTATTTTATCAATGTCCATCTCTCCATCAGGCGTTTGGAACATTCTTATTAGCGCTTGAATATTTGATGGCTGTTGTCTTTGTCTAGATGGTGGTCCGAAGAGAAATGGATCTCGCTGAGAATGAGGTGGTATTCTACGAGGGGGGCTAGCAGGTTTTTGTTGTCTTTCCGGAAACATCTTATTCCTCCCTCCTTCAAGGATTAATATTATACTATAAAAAATCTACCAACACAGTGCTTATTAAATCCAGAACCATGGAAGCAATGCAAGAGTAGCTATAGCTCCTAGTGCAACTCCATACCCAAATCCAGGTCTATACCCATACGGGCCATATCCGTAAAATCCATATCCGAATCCACCGATGCGTCTACCGCCCCCAAGAGGCTGGATAAATACCCGGCGTTGATCAACATTGCGAATTATTCCCCTATGCTTTCTACCATCTCGTGTTGTAATTTCTACCGCCTTTCCTCGATGACGATTACACAAATCATAATAATACCTTGACATCTTTTCACCTCCAAATTATGTCATCATATGGCATCTTATGAATCCCAATCAATTTATGTAAGGGGTGAATATCACAAATTGATACAAGGCCTTAAACCAAATATCCATTCGACAAATTCCGGGAAGTGCCAGGCACCAAAAATCGCACTCTATGTTTTTCCACTTGTTATAGCTACTCCTAAAACCCCATTAGTATGCAAATTATCCAATAGTTGACCCGAATCACCTTTATCAATGGCACCAATTATTGAAGTTTTTGCATCCAATCGAGCTGCTGCAACAGGTTGTTTTGCTCCTTTCCCTCCCAGGAATGAAACTTACTTTTTTACTTAGGATTGTTTCACCTACTAACGGCGAGTTTTCCGTTTCAACCACCATATCCGTATTCAATCTGCCAATAATGGCAATAGTCACGTCTCAAATCATCACTCCTCACTAAAATCATATCGGATTCTTTATAAAGATACGACATTAGAAAAAACTCCACAGCTCTTAATAGCTGCGGAGTCATTCGACAAATTCCGGGAGGTGACAGGCACCCATTTATTCGTTAGAGAGTTTAAGGATGTCTAAGAGTTTAAAGAATAGGCTTAGGACGATTGCTACGATGGTTGCTAGTCCCATTCCTGATAGGGCAACTTCTCCAATATTTAAGGAAGCCCCACTAACACCAATTCCTAATACAACACAAGTAAGAATTAGGTTTTGTGAATTATTATAGTCTACTTTTCTTTCAACTAACATACGTAAACCACTTACTGCGATGATTCCGAATAATAACAGAGAAATCCCGCCCATTACTGGTGTTGGTATAGATTGAATTAATGCAGCCAATTTCCCACAGAAGGATAGAAGCACTGCTATGACAGCTGCACCACCGATAATCCATGTAGAATAAACTCTAGTAATTGCTAGTACACCAATATTTTCTCCATAGGTTGTATTTGGTGTTGAACCTAAGAAACTTGAAATCATCGTTGAAATACCATTACCAAACAAGGAACGATCAAGTCCTGGTTCTTTTACCAAGTCTTTTTTCACAATATCACCTGTTACTACTAAGTGACCAATATGCTCTGGTATTAATACTAATGCTGCCGGTAAGATAATTAAGATATCAGACGAGTTAAATTCAATTTGGTAGAAAGTTGGCATTTGAATCCAAGCCGCTTCACGAACAGCGGTATAATCCACGATTCCGAAAAAAGTTGCTATGATATAGCCTGTTATAATTCCTAATAGAATTGGGATAATCTTAAAAAAGCCTCTCATGGTTACCCAGTAAATAATCGTAGAACCAAGTGTTAATAAAGAAACAGTAATTGCAGTTGTATCAATAGCAGCATCAGCAGGTCGCAATAAGCCTGCCATATCTGCTGCAGTTGGTACAAGTTCCAATCCGATAACCGCTACTATCGCTCCCATTGCTGCTGGAGGAAAAATAACGTCAATCCATGATGTTCCAACTACTTTGACAAGTAATCCTACTAGAACAAGAACAAGCCCAACAACGAAAAAACCACCTAATGCTGCTCCATACCCTCCACCAGTTGTTAAAACTGCTGTTACAGGTGAAATAAAGGCAAAGCTAGAACCTAGATAAGCAGGTATTTTCCCTTTCGTTATAAAGATATAAAGGATCGTTCCAATCCCATTCATTAAAAGGATTGTTGCAGGATCTACTCCAAATAAAATAGGAACCAGGACGGTTGAACCAAACATGGCAAATAAGTGCTGGAAACTTAAAGGTAAACTTTGTAACAATGGTAAACGTTCATCTACTTGGATTTCACGTTGTGACATAACTTCTTCTCTCCCTTTTATAAATATGTTATAAAATCATAAAAAAAGCACCTTGCCTGGCGTCCTGGCAAGGTGCACACAAAATTGCACACAGCAAAACAGAAGGTAGATTCCTAGTCTTCCTATATTGCTATGAGAGTACAACTGTATTCCGCACAACCTTGCCAGCCTCACAGGACTGATTTAAAGGTTTTTAGTATTTATATACATTATTACAGACAAATAGAGATAAAGTCAAGCATCATTTTACAATAATCGACTAAATATACGTTTTGTACTAGCTTTATAACTCATATTTTTTAACCACTAAATCCCCAGTATATTTCTAAATGCAATACAGTGTTCTTCTTCGTATTACTATTGTAAAACACTAATAAAATAATTATGCACCAAAATGCTCTCGAACAGGTTCTACAGCTAAGATATTTTCTAATTTAAAGATTCTAAATTTCTGTTTGAAATAACAATAAGCCAGCACACGGTCTTCGTTTATTCGAATTACCCGAATCATTCTTTTGGTAATTTGATTGGTATTTGAAAGGTATATAATATAAAGTCTCTTTTGCTGATTAATGGATTGAAGCAACAACTTATTCATACGTAACCTCCTACCAAAACGGAACGTTTGTTCTTATTTTATCATATTTTCTTTATAATAAACATGTTTTTAAATTAAATTGGGATACTAAAAATATTATTCCCAAATGAGTTTTATTCATAAAAAGGAGAAAAAAGATGGCTGAGATAACATTTTTCGTACAGGAAGCAACAAGTAGAAGGGATATTCAAAATATCGAATATCTGTTAAATGAATATGACGGCATGGAAAGAGTATTAATCGATACAGATGACGGAGAAATTAGAATAGAATTTAATGATCGCCTTATTACAGATGAACAAATAGCTACAGCTTTAATGGAACAAAACTATACGATACATTGAGAAGATTTTTAATTTAATCCTCCATTAATCCTCTTACCTCCTAGTATAAAAAGGCTGTACCAAGCAAATTATAATGAAGACGGTGGAGAAAGGTGATTTATTTTATGAATATAATGAGGAGGTTTGCGATGGGTATTTTAAGTGGAAATCCAAAAGAAGAGCCCATGCATTATGGTGAAGTTCATGGTACTTGGTCATTTATTAACGGTGGAAAAGGAATGATTGCTGGCTATCAAGTCTTTCGAAATCACGCAGGTGACCGTGATTTAATTCAACTGATTGATGAAGTCATTAAATTAAGCCAGCAACAAATAAAGGAAGTGGAAACCCTTTTAAAAGAAAACGGAGTTGGTCTTCCGCCAACACCACCTGAACGTCCTAAAGCAAACTTAGATGACATTCCAACTGGTGCACGAGCAATGGACCAAGAAATTGCTGCAACCATGTCTGCCGATACTGCTGCTGGGTTAATATCCTGCAGTACGATGATTGGTCAGGCCATCAGAGAAGATATTGCGACCATGTTTGGTCAATTTCACACACAAAAGGCAACATTAGGAGCTAAAATTCTTCGTCTCAATAAGGAAAAAGGCTGGTTAGTACCCCCTCCGCTTCATAACCATCATGCCGAAGAATAGTAAAATGATGAACGAAATTGGAAAAGACTGAAGCGTATATTGTTCACCGTTTTTAATAAAACTAATACTGCTTCTTTATTAGAAGCTAAGGCCAATAAAATGACAAAGGATGATTCCATGAATAACCGCGGTATGATGACTTCCCTGCTAACTATCGGTGCAGCTGGTGCAGCAATATATGGTATAACAAAAGGAGTTCAAAATGGTACGTTTCAGAAACTCCCTCAACAAGTTTCAAATGCAGTACAAAATTCAATGAATAACCAAACCGTTCAACAAATAGCAGAACCGATTCAAAACATGATGAGTAATCAAAATCAAACAAATCAAACAAACTCTTCTATCGATATCCCTAGCGACAATCAAATTCAGCAACATGTTGGAAGCTCAAGTTTGGATTAACATGGGATTGTTTTAAGTGTAAAAAAATAGCCGGATAAAGTTATCCGGCTATTGTTGATTTAACACCTTGTTTAACATGAGAAATTCCCAACTCGTGAAATGTTATTTCCGGACGACTACCTATGCGTATATTTACACCGGTTTGACCAAGACCTTCACTAATATAAAAGGCTTTTCCATCATAATAATGTAGACCTTTAACCATATTTAAACGAACTAATTTCCCCATCTTCACTAAGTGATATGGTTTGGGCCAATAGATTTGTCCACCATGGAAGTGACCAGAAAGTAAATAATCAAAGTGATAATCCTTCATTTGCAGTACAATATTAGGGTCATGAGTCAAGACCAAATTATACCCTTCTTCTAAACCTCCAAATGATTTTCCAATATCACTGTGACTTGTACTATAATCATCTATTCCAATAATATTTACTGATCTTCCATCTATCTCTATCGTATCATTTTCATTTTGTAACGTTTTTATATGATACGTATTTAATAGTTTCTTTAGATTATTAAAGTTCTTTTCTCTTAGTACATAATCATGATTCCCGAAAACAGCATATGTTCCATACTTAGGATTCAGTTTTGCAAAAGTATCTAGATATGGCTGAAGCCGTGGAATACTTCTTTTTCTATCAAGAAAATCACCTGTTAAAGCAATGAAATCAATCGGTTGACCTTTCAAATCATGATATAATCGTTCAGGTGTGATAGAGATATTTTCTATGTGCATATCAGATATATGCAGTATACGAAACGGTACATCGGATTGTTTACCGTCATTTATATTCTTCATTTCAATGGTATTTATTGTTACGGAGTGCGTGTTCTTATATCCTTTATAAAAAAAATAGATTAATAGAATTAAGACAATAGCAATGATAGCTTGTGTCATTTATTCGCCTCCTCTTCTTTCATTATAAAGTACCATCGCACTTATTTTCAGTAGTAATTTATGGTTAATGAATACTTCCTTAACAAATCTCCCTATTGTTTCCAATTAGATAATAATAGGAGAGAGTTAAGGTGATATAACGGCAATTCACCCCAAAAAATCCAAACTCTCTCTTAAGTTTGGATTTTTTCATCAACAATCATTCTTTTTCACAAACCACTTTTTATTCATTGTAGTTTTTGTACAGTGTATCTTTGGACATAAGGAGATACATGGGAACGGGAACTTCCTTGTTAAATTTTTTACATGAAAGAAAATAAATAGGTAGAAGCGCTATTTGTTTAAACCACTTGTAATATTTATTTCGAATAGGGTATACTTCAAATCCTAACTTTTGACATCCTTTATGCAAGGTGGTAATCCCTATTAAACCTTTTATTTTATTGGTGTAACCCATTAATTGTATGTAGTTTACAATGGACGGCATGGAGTCTTGCACTGATTTGTATGTTACCAGGGCCCTTCTAAGTTCATTATCATACGCATGAATTTGCTTGAGCAGTTTCACATTGTGCAAATGAATTTTTATGAGTAAATCATTTTTATGAATTTCTGTACCATCTTTTAACCTCAAGTCCCTCCCTTTATACTTCGTTAACCTTACACGCATAATTGTTCGTTCTCCACGTTTATTTTCAATATACTCTAGTCTTGAAAAGTGATAATAAACAGGATCAATCAAGTCCCATATATGAAGGAAATTTTCTTTGATGCTCATGATTGCTACCCCTTACCAATTATAATTACAATCTTATTTTGCTTTAGTTTATAAATCCTATTACTGAAAAAATAAGAAAAAGTTAAAGTATGAAACAATGAATGCTTCACAAACTAAGAATGGAAAGTTGTTTGTAGGAGGAGTATCATATGATTCGAATTTTGTTTATGCCATTACTTAATATTCCATCAGGTCATCATCATGTAGCAGATAGTATAATAGAACAGCTGGAGAAAACAGAAGAATTCTCGACAGAAATTCATTGCGAAAAGTTAGAGATTTTATCCTTTTGTTTCGGTAAACTAGAGTCATTTGTCTCCAGCCTCTACCTCTTTGCTATTCATAAATTACCTAATATCTATAGTCAAATCTACAGAACTGCAGCCGTAAAAGGAGAAAAAAAGAAACATTATTCCCTTTATAAAAGTTTATTCACTAGGAAAATAATGAAGATTTTGAAAGAAAAGAATCCGAATATTATTATCTGTACACACGCCCTTCCCTCTTTCCTTCTTGATGATATGAAACAACACAATCATTTCTCTGGTACTATAATTAACGTTTATACCGACTACTTTATCAATGATTTATGGGGCAAGGAGTTTGTTGACTATCATTTTGTACCATGTTCAGAAATAAAGCAGGAATTAATTCAAGGAGGTATTAAGGAAAGTCGTATCCTAGTGACAGGAATCCCTGTTCATCCAATTTTCAAAAACCAACAGAAAAAAAAGGAAAAGAAAGAACCATTCAAAGTGCTGATTAGTGGTGGAAATATGGGGGCAGGTTCGATAGAGAAATTAATTCGTAATCTAGACCCGTCCGGCGACATTCTGTATTACGTTCTTTGCGGCAAAAATAAAGCATTGTACGATAAAATAAAACAATTAAACCACCCATCCATCTTGACACTTTCCTACCTGAAGTCAAAAGTAGAAATGAATCAATGGTATGAAGAGGTGGATGCCATTATTACCAAACCTGGTGGCGTTACCATTAGCGAATGTCTATGGAAGAAATTGCCCATTTTTGTATATGAAGCATTGCCTGGACAAGAAGAATATAATTTAAATTATTTAATAGAGAAGGATTTAATTTTTCCGTTAAAGGGCTGGAAAACAACTGGAAATATAGAGAAAACCATTCTCCGTACTCTAAATAATACAAACCTCCAGCAAACAGATCAACTCAAAAAATTCCATCAACATCTAGATACAAAAGAAATCCCACAAATCATAAAACAAATAGCCCAGACTTAAAGGGTGACAGGCACTCCCCGGATTTTTTTGAATCCTTCAAACTGCTATCATCCATCCTATAGTGCCTGTCACCTCCCGTTTTTTGTCGAATGATTTAGCCGCATACCAATGTATTGATAGGCGGCTTTTGCGGGTTTATGCTTTTATAATTTTCGGCTTTCCGATTGGGTAATATTCCACCTGCTCACATTTTATGATTTCCTCTTCTTTCAAACAATTCCTGCCATCGAAAATGATAGGTGATTTCATTTCTTTTACTAATTGTTTCCAATTTGATTCCACGAAGGATTTCCATTCTGTGACGATAAAGACTGCATCTGCATCCAGCACCGCTTCCTCTGGTGATTTTGCATATTCTACCTGGGTATTTAGTACCTTTTTAGCATTATTCATTGCAACTGGATCATATGCTGAAACTCTCGCACCTTGATTGATTAACTCATTTGAGATAACAATGGAAGGTGCCTCTCTTAGGTCGTCTGTTTCAGGCTTAAACGAAAGCCCAAGCATAGCTATCTTCTTTCCATTTAAATCACCAAATCTGGAAAGTGCCTTCCACACTAAGAGCTCACGCTGCTGGTTATTGATGGTCATTGTTTCTTCCAATAATCCGAAGTTCATATCGTGCTCACTAGCCGTGTGGTAGAGTGCTTTTACGTCTTTTGGAAAACATGATCCGCCGTACCCGATGCCTGGTTTCAGGAAAGCTTCACCAATGCGCTTATCCAACCCCATCCCTATAGAAACATCCTCCACATTTGCTCCCGTTGCTTCACAAAGATTTGCTATTTCATTAATAAAACTAATCTTCATGGCTAAAAATGCATTAGATGCATACTTAATCATTTCTGCACTGCGAATACTTGTATGAAGGATAGGTATATGAAGTATACTGTACATTTTTTCTAATTTGGAGGCTGCCTGTTTGTTTTCTGTACCAATCACAATACGATCAGCTTTCAATGTATCGCTAATCGCAGAACCTTGCCTCAAGAACTCAGGGTTGGCAGCCATATCAACAGAGATATCATGTGGTAAATTTTCTTTCAATATATTCTTAATTACATCATTAGTTCCTACTGGCACCGTGCTTTTTATTGTGATAATTGCATTTTGATTAAGATTTTCAGCAATGTCTTTCGCCGCTTGTTCCAAAAAGCTTAAATCTGCAGATCCATTATTGCTTTGAGGAGTTCCGACTGCAATAATAATAACCTCTTTATTATGCAAACCTTCCTTATGCGAAGTAGTGAATTTCAATCGGCCGTTTCCTATATTTCTTTTGAGAAGCTCTTTCAAACCTGGCTCATAAATTGGCGGTATCCCTTTGCTTAATTGTTCTATCTTTTCCTCATCAACATCCATACAAACAACTTCATGTCCAGAATCTGACAAGCACACACCTGTTGATAATCCCACATAGCCTGTTCCTAATACTGCAATTTTCATCATTCAATCAACCCCTTCCACCGGAACATGAAGGTGTTCTCTCTCTATAACCTGTTTTAAATAGCTAACTACTTCTTCCCTTGTATCCTGTCTTTGCAATGCAAGTTCTATTGTTGCTTTAATAAAACCAATTTTATCTCCAATATCAAACCGTCTTCCTTCAAAGTTATATGCCAAGACTGCCTGTTCTGCATTAAGCTCATTTATTGCATCTGTAAGCTGAAGTTCATCACCAGCACCAAATGGAATCCTTGAAAGAACATTAAATATTTCAGGTTTTAGTACATATCTTCCCATAATTGCGTAGTTAGATGGTGCATATTTTATTTCTGGTTTTTCTACCAGTGCATCAACATATAGTAGTCTTGAATCAATCTTACCCTCCTTTGGTTTAATAATTCCGTATTTATGAACTTCTTGATCGGGTACATGTTGTACTGCAATCACCGAACTCTGGTAATAATTAAACACATCCAATAATTGTTTTAAACAAGGTTTCTCGGACATCACAATGTCATCACCCAATAATACAGCAAATGGTTCATTCCCTATGAAACTCTTGGCACAAAGTATGGCATCACCTAATCCCAATGGTTCTTGTTGTCTAACATAATAAATTTTTGCTAATTTCGATATCGATTGAATCTCCTCTAATAGATCTGTTTTGTTTTTCTTTTGCAATGCATCCTCTAATTCATAGGATTTATCAAAGTGGTCTTCAATCATATGCTTTCCCCTACCTATCACCATTACAATTTCTTCTATTCCTGATGCGACTGCTTCTTCGACGATATATTGAATGGTTGGTTTATCCACTATAGGTAACATTTCCTTGGCTTGTGCTTTGGAAGCAGGTAAAAAACGTGTACCAAGTCCAGCGGCTGGAATGATAGCCTTTCTAATCCTCATATAATGTGCCTCCCTTCTAGCACTACTTACTTATATATGTGAATGATTGAACGGAAGTATCATTGACAGCCTATCATTTACTAGAATTGGCTCTTGACTATAATGAGGTGGGAACTCATCGTTTAATCTAAGCCCACCTCTAGAATTAGCCCTCCTTTTTACATTCAGTCATTCATTGAGCTCATAGGAGAAATATTTATCTTTAAACTTCTTATCTTTTTTGACTTTGTTAATAGATTTTTTTCGTTTATTTTTATTTTTCCCTTTTCCCTTCGTTTTCTTGGAAGTTTTGATATTTTCTTTTTTCTTCGATTTTTTCCCTTTTTTCTTTTTATTGTCCTCTACTTTTGTTTCTTCCTCCTCTTCAAGAGGTATTGGTTCTTTTGTCCATTCCTTATACAACTTCGGTTCCATTTCTTTTGTCTGCTCTAAAAATGCCTCCAAAAAGTTCCTCTCATGAAGGTTCTGGAATAACTCTATTGGACGATATTGATCTCGCGTATAAGAATAAACATGGTCCACCATTTTAAATCCTTTAGAAGTAACAAAGACATGACGTAATGGAGCATCGATTAACTTAAATCCAGATTCTTTTTGGGCAATAAGAATATCTAGTAATCTTCGTGTAACGTCCTCAGTCAACTCTGATTGTTTCTTTAAAAAAGAATTTAAATCTGGACCAAGCAAATATTCCATTACTACATAATTATCACCAGTTTCCATGACTTCTGGGATAAAAGACAAATTCTGATTACCTAGAAGCACATCCTGCTCTTTTTTGGCATGGTCTTTCTTTGGATATATCTTTACACATTTATCTTCTGAAATTCGATAAACGGCTCCCTGATGTCCTTTTCCAACAAGTGTCTGAGATATAGCACTGTCTACTTTCACCGCACTTCCAGAACCACCAGAAGATACGTCAATATTTTTATAGTCCATTTTATTTTTGTTATAGTAGTTATCCCATTCTTTATACATCTTTGGTTCCATTTCTTTTACCTGATCCAAGAATGCTTCTTTTAACAGGATAATATTTAAATCTCGTAATAATTTTAAGGGAACAGGGTGTTGACGTTTAAAGGAATTAACGTGGTCAATGACTTTGAGTTCTTCATTTTCCAGAACGAATATGTGGCGAAGGGGAGCATCAATCATCGTAAAATTTGCTTTCTTTAATGCACTTAGAATATCCAGTAATTTTCTGGTAATAGTTTCTGGAAGATACGTACTATTTTTCAAGTACTCCTTTAAATTCGGTGCATTGAAATACTCCATAATGATATAATTCTCTCCAGTTTCATACACCTCTGGGAAGAAGTCCAAGTCCTTTCCTGCTTTTAACGCATCTTGCTCCATTTTCGCTTTTAAGGGATCGGGATAAATTTTGACACATTTATCTTCTGACAGTTTAAATACAGCTCCTTGAGCACCCATTCCAATTAGTTGATAATCAGTTGGATTATCTATAAGAAGAGTCTTCTCACCTTTTGTTACAGTAATCTTTTTTATATCTTTAAAACCCTTAAAACTTTTTTTCTTGTTATTTTTTTTCTTCTTTTTGCTCAATTAACTCCCCTCCTAACAATTCATCATAGATTCTTGCCTGCTCAGCTAGTTGTTTTTGTTGATCGAATAACCTTTCAACTTTATCACGAGCATTGAGTGCATAACTTTCCCATAAAGGTCGATTTAATAGCATGAACTCTAATGCTTCTGCAAGTTCATCAACATTATTTTCTTCTACTAGTAATCCATCTTTGTTATTAGTGACTAGCTCTGGTATCCCAGCATGAGTGGTAGAAACCACAGGAAGCCCAGTAGCCATTGCTTCTTTCACTGTATTTGGTATCCCTTCAACATCACCGTTCGAAGCAACCATGCTCGCTGCAACAAATAAATCGGCATTTTGCATCTTCTCCTGTACAAGAGCTTTAGGGATCTTATTTAATAGTTGAAAGGAGTCTCCTAGATTTAACTCCTTGGCTAAATTCCTTAGTTCTTCTTCCATCACTCCACCACCAATGATAGTAAGTGTAGCCTTAGGAAAATTTTCTCTAACTTTATCAAATGCCTTCATCAGAATGTGGTGGCCTTTCTTTTCTACCAACCTGCCCATTGACAAAATGTTTTGAGAATTACCAATGACATCTGGCGGTCTAAATTTAAACTGTTCCAAATCTACTCCACCGTATAGCACTTTAATTTTTTCAGGTGGACACCCCCAATCGATAATCCGTTCAGCTAGATATTCACAAACAGGAAGAAATAGGTCCCCCTCTTCAAATAATTTCTTCGCACCATCCATATATCCAACAGGCTGATCTGCAAGTGTAGCATCTCTACCGCGTATGCTGGTTACTAATGGAAGTTCAGTCTTCTTTTTAAAAGGAAGAAGCAGCATTCCCAGCTGGGCGTGATGTGCATGCAGAATGCCAACATCATGTTTTCCAACAAATTTCTTAGGCGAATATATCTCATTTAGATAATGAACTTTTTCATTAAGAAGAGACATATCTATCATATATTTAGGTTGCCGCACGAGATGAATATAGTCATAATCAGGTACTTTACGGATTTGCGGAACATATTGTGTGGGATCCACTCTTAAATTCAAGTGCATAACTGTTCGCAAAGTATCTTCCCCTTTCTACAAAATAAGCTTTTCAACTTTTCCCATTATTCTATGCAAGTTATTGATGAAAGGCATGGACGAATAGGAAGTGTATTATGCCTAAATAGAGAAGTGATAGGGACACCTGTCTATTAAACCGCCATTCACTGCCTAAAAGCCTTCTTTATGGGTACTAACCGTTACCAACTAATCAATATATGAATTAATAGTAATAGAGACAAATACACCTGAAAGGAGGAAAAAATAATGACGAAGCAGACCATTCTAATCACAGGTGCAGCAGGATTTATTGGATACCATCTTTCCAACCGTCTATTAAATTTAGGATTTCATGTAATCGGTATAGATAACTTAAATAATTATTACGATGTAAAAGTAAAACACGCACGCTTAGAACAGTTAAAAGCGCATGATCATTTTACATTTTATAAAATGGACATAACCAATCGTAATAAATTATTTGGGCTATTTAAAAAGTGGAATATTCCTATTGTCATTAACCTTGCTGCTCAAGCAGGCGTCCGTTACAGTATTGAAAATCCTTATGCTTATGCAGATTCCAACTTAATTGGGTTTATGAATATATTAGAAGCATGCAGACAGTTTCAGGTAGAACACCTTATCTACGCATCATCCAGTTCCGTGTATGGGGCAAATGAAAAACTTCCATTCTCAACCAATGATTCGGTTGATCATCCCGTCAGTTTATATGCTGCAACCAAAAAAGCTAATGAGCTAATGGCTCACACCTATAGTCATTTATATCAAATCCCTACCACTGGTCTTCGCTTTTTCACCGTTTATGGCCCATGGGGACGCCCTGATATGGCTTATTTTTCTTTTACTAAAAATATTATGGAAGGCAAGAAAATACAGGTTTACAACTATGGGGAAATGAAGAGAGATTTCACTTATATCGATGACATTATTGAGGGAATCACTCGGCTATTGCACGATCCTCCTAAAGAGAATCCAGCTTATAATAAATTAACCCCCATTCCCAGTTCTAGTCATGCACCATACAAAATCTACAATATCGGTAACAATAAACCAGTTCATCTAATGAATTTCATTCAGACCTTAGAAAAAATATGTGGAAAAAAAGCAATAATTGATTTCTTACCCATGCAATCAGGTGATGTAAAAGAAACCTATGCTGATATTAGAGATTTGCAAAAAGATGTTGGGTTCGCACCTACCACATCTATTGAGGAAGGTCTAGCCCATTTCATCGATTGGTATAAAAAGTTCTATCATAATGAATAGCTCAACTAGAAGTGTTATATAAACAATTAAGAGGTACGCAAGGAAGAAAAAACCTGGCATACCTCTGTTTTAATGGTAAAATCAAACCGTTGATTAAACGTTTTACTTTTTCAAACCAAATGCACGCAAAAAGGTATCGCAACGGAAGCGATACCTTTTTTGTTATACAATAATACTTTGGAGGTGACTTGTAGCTAAGAAAAGATTATCTAGGAATCAGAATTATTCATGTAGAATGTAGTGTCAATATTAATTTGGTAGGTCCCATTACCTGAAGGGTTTCCTTGGCAACGAACCGATAGATGCTTCAAGTTTTCTACTTCAATGACATAGGATGACTGACCAGACACTACATTATCAGGAACAACCCGTTCTATTAAAGGCTGATTTTTTGCTTCAATTATCAATATCATCGTATTTGGAGCAGGAGTGTAATTAAAAGCAGTAATCTGTGCGCGATTGTTACTATTCGTTACATTTTCATACACCATTTGATTAATACCATTACTATTTTGACTCTGAAAAATACTTACATTATGCTGATCAATCAGGTTATTAACGACTTGATATTTCTTCTTTTCTTTCTTTCCTTTATCTGACATAAATTATTACCTCCTTTTTAATTATTGGTTTTCTGTACGGAAGTGGTTGAATCTGTAGTAGATCTATTATTTTCCAATGATTGGAGAAATTGATAAATAAGATTCATTTTTGGGTGTTGAGTCAATTCTTGTTTTTTGTACATGCGAACCAGTTGCTCCCATTGCTTAGGATTTATTTGACTTTTTAATTGGGTTTTTAGCATAGTTCGGTATTGGGGATTTTGATAAAGCAAATTTTTTTCGAATTCCTTTATGATTTCTTGTTTACTCGCTTTATTGTTCATACATTCGATAACTGGATACATATTTAATTCTGCTAATGTGTTCTTTATAAAAGGAAAGATACTTTCCTGCATCTTTTCCACCTCCTTCTTAAGCATTCTATGAGACACGAATGATTTCGAACGGGTGCTTGTCACCAGATTAGTGTTAACAAGCAAATGTCCTAGTTACTATGTACATTATTGATTGGAAAATCGTATATTCTTTTATAGAATTCCAAATACTAAAGTGAGAACATTTATGAAAGGGACATGAAGATGAGGCATATGAAAGCTTTAGCAATTAAATTTATTTTTACAGCAGTGGTTCTCTATTCGTTACTCACCATTTTCGAAGCAGCTTCTTTAACGGAAATTTTATTGATTAGCTTATTAGTAACGGGGATAGCTTATTTAATTGGAGATTTAGTAATTTTAAGGAGATTTAGTAACTTAGTAGCTACGATAGCAGATTTCGGACTGGCATTTGCTGCAATTTGGCTATTTTCCTCATTCTTTATTTACGCAGCTAGTCCAATTGTTACAGTTTCAGCATTTTCTGCATTTTTCCTTGCAATTAGTGAAGCGTTATTTCATATTTATATGAATGAAAAAGTATTCGAAAAAGAAGATGACAGACGTGATGACCTCACATTTACAAAATCCCGTTTACAGGCGGAGTTTTCTGAGGAAGAGGATATAGATTATATTAGAAAGAAAAAGAAACGGCCTGAATAAGGTTAGTAAGAAAAAACACCGTGCTATTCCATAAATAGCACGGTGTTTTCTTCAATTTATATAAATCAATTTAAAAACTTCCAGGTCCTCTTTGATTCTTGTTATTTTGGTTCAGTACTTCAATTAGTTTATCTTTTTGTTTATCCTCATCTGGTCTCTTCATACCTGTTTTTTTCTCAAAATAAACAGCAATACCACCGATAACAGCAATTGGAATAAAAATATATAACCAAAACATCGTATTCCCCCCAATGCGAGATAGTATCATTATAACATTATTAGAATTTTTTAACAATTGGGGAATAATCTCTAATTAACTATTAAAATAGGCAAGATGATACTCACTTTCACCTATTTTTGCTCTTTCACCTTATTAATAAGATATTTGACAAACACTTCATCTCTGGCTAACCATGCTTGATAATTTCGTTTTAGGAATATCTCTGCATTCTCGAAATTGGAAAATTTCTGTTCCAATGGTTCCTCATTTTTTTGTATCATCCAATTTTCCTCATCCTCTGAATAAATGAAGAAAATATCATCGGAACGGTTTTGATATAATGCTCCAAATGATTCACCTTTCAAATTGAATCGATTTCGTCTAGCGTCTTCTCGTAGTGGATCTAAATGAAACGTCTCTTCGACAAATAACTTAAAAGCAATATCATTCATTGAACAACCAGCTGCTTTAGCATGACCGCCACCGTCAAATCGTGTAGCAACTTCAGATACATCGATATGGTCATGTATGGTACGAAAGCCCATTCTCCTTCCACCAATATTTAAGATTGCAATATAATCTAAGTGAGGATAATCTTTCCCCAATTGATTTCCTAATTCAGAATGGTATGATTCTGCATAAACAACACCTGCATACAATTCACCTATTTTTTTCTGAACTAGTTCACGACGTTTCCTTCGCATATACCGGTCAATCTTGTCATCTTCCATATCTAGAATCTTTTCTTCAAAGTCGTTAAAGTTAAAACGATCACTTTTTTGTAGTCGCTGGATCATTATTTCTTCAAATTCATCAATTGAAAGCAAGAAAAATAGCGCATTAAGTCGTTGAGCTTTGTTATTCATATTTTTTTCCCATTCCCAAGTGTCATACTGTCTAATAAGCTCCACAAACTCATTTATCGCATCCTTGGGTTCAATGAATTTATGCTCTATTAAATATTCATATAATAAAGAAGTCGCAGATGTTAATTTTCCTTCTTCGTCTTTTACAACCACATGTCCCCAGTCATAATCATTGTAGGGCAATGCGGTTTGATGATGGTCAATTAATTGGAGCTGCCCACCAGCTTTATAATATTTATCCAATCGCATCTCGTTTTCTTCATTGACGGATAAATCAGTGATAAATAAAAAAGAGTCCTTTTCGTTTTCTAAAACCATTGCACTTCTTTATTAAGACTGCCAATCGAATTATAACGCACCCTTACCTTATCACCAAAGGCAAGCTTCGCAATAATCCCACACCCCACCCCATCCAAATCATTATGTGACAACAACTTATACATTGGTGCCTGTCACCTCCCGAATCTTGTCGAATTGATTTACCGGTATTAAATTCTTCATAAAATCTCCTCCTTCCATTAGGTTAACCAGCAAAAACAGCCTTATCCCAAATCGGTGCCTGTCACCTCCCGGATTTTGTCGAAGTTTTGAATTTATGGAATCATACATGTTATCGATAAAAGTGGACAAAATAAGCGAAAACAGAAAGGAGAAAAAAATGAGATATTTATTTGCCCTTATCGTAAAATTTGTGATGTTAACTGCGATACTATGGATTGTTCTTGGCATATTTTATGGTATTAACCTCGGTGATATCTTTACCATAAGCATCTTGTTATCCGTCGTTTCGTTCGTTGGTGACGTATTCCTGTTACCAAGAATCGGAAATGTTCTTGCAGTAATTGGTGACTTTGCACTTTCCTTTCTTGTAATATGGGGACTTGGAAATTCTTTGTTTGCGTTTGAGATACCAGTAGTAACCGCTGCGTTTATTTCCGCTTTATTTGTTGGTGTTGGTGAGATATTCTATCACCGCTACATGAAAAATCAAGTTTTTGCAGGGCTCGAAAAAGACTTCATGCAAACACATCATATGCAGACCGAATATAGCGAGGAATTTAGTCCGGAAGACAAAAAGTAAAGGTAATGAACGACACCTATCAAGGATGCACTCACATGACAACGGACTCTTGTCTAATTTTAAAAATTGGACAAGAGTTTTTATTATGTTACAAAATACCCCAGTCCTTTTTCCTATATCTTTCAATAGTATTGCAAATTTTAGTAAAAATTAATCAATAGAATTTAGCGGTTTAATTTTATGAAATTGGTTAGAATATGTCTTGTCGGTGAAATTACTTTATAGAAAAGAAAGCCTTTTCTAAACCGTAATTACATCAAATACTTAACAACAGGAGGGTCGATTAATGGCGAAGAATAACAATCGTAATCGCAACAACAACAACAACAACAACAATAATAACAACAACAACGATGTAAACAATGTTGAGTTTGCGAACGAAAACGAGTTCAACGATTTCGATAACAACAATAATAACAACAATAACAACAATCGTAATCGTAACCGTAACAACCGTAATAACTAATTAATCAAGACCCAAAAAAAACCTGTATCTAGAATGATTACTCATTTTGGATACAGGTTTTTTGATCTAACTATATTCTATATATCATCATTTCTACGTAATTGTTTATACTTAATATTTCACATCTAATTTTATGGCAACTATCTCACAGCCAATAATAATTATGCCAGGACCAGAGTGAAATCAATTAAAACCTTGCTTTCAATCGATAAATCGGCTGTCCTTTAGCCGAAAACTTTTCTTCATATTCCGTCATGATATTAGTTGGATCATCAATATCATGCAAATCTAAATTTACTTCCTCTAGTTTCATTCCATAATCATTTAAGCTTACAAGAGAATATTCAAACAAGCCGCGATTATCAGTTTTAAAAATCACTGAACCATCAGGTATTAAGATGTCATTATATTGTTCCAAAAAAGTCTTATAAGTCAATCTGCGTTTTTCATGGCGGTTCTTCGGCCACGGGTCTGAGAAATTCAAGTAAATACCAGAGATTTCATTTATATCAAACATCTCTCTTAAGTCACTGGCATTTTCATTTAGCAATAAAATATTAGATTGGTCTGACTCCGTTTCCAATACTTTTTGAGCTGCAGAAACAATTATACTTTTTGCCAGTTCAATTCCAATAAAATTAATCTCTGGATATTGCTTTGCCATTCCGACAATAAATTGCCCTTTACCTGTTCCAACTTCTATATGAATTGGATGGTCGTTCCCAAAAAGCTCTTTCCATTTCCCTTTATGCTCTGAGGGATTTGGAATAATTAACTGATTATGTTCTTTCAAAAACTCATCAGCCCATGGTTTATTACGTTGACGCATTATATATACCTCTCTTTGTTGTTTTTTAACAAGTATAGAAAACACGATATGACAAAAAATAGTGTCATGAGGTGATTCTGATGACACTAAAAACAAATAATTTATTAACATTGCTGCACGATATTCTTGATGAACAGTGTGTTGGCTGTTGTGGTCAAGTATCAGAATATCAGCAAATCAAACGTCTAGTCAAAAATATGACGGCCAATAATCAAATTACAGACGAACAACTTTTGCAGTTACTTCCGGAAATCTATAATTACGGAAGACAAGGCGAAAATGCACAGAACGTCGAAGAACACATTACTGCAAATAAAAATAATTTAGAAACATGGATGAGTGCTATAGATGCTAACCTTCAATAAATTCTGCGACTTGTTCGTTTAATTCCTGTAAATCCCGCAATCTTTCCATTACTTTTGCGGGTTCTTTTCGTTTTAAATGCCATATTAAATAGTGGAGTGAATCATGCAACAAATACCAGTACATTCTCTCAAGAATACAATCATCTTTTTCAACTCCATACTTACATAACCAGTTTCTCCATTTCTCTCTCGGAAGGTACCATTTTAATACTAAGCCATAATCAGATGCTGGATCTGCTATCGTCGCGTTATCCCAGTCAATTAGATATAGGCTCCCATCTTTGGACATTAATAAATTATTATGATTCAAGTCATTATGACAAACGACTAATTTTTGGTTTCTAGTTTTTGGCAGTAATCGCTCCAAATATTCTAAAGCCTGTCGAACATCTTCATATTTATTAATTAAATTTAGTTCCAATAATTTTGTTTTAATGGAATGGAAAATATCATCAGAAGTTAAGGGCATTATTCCAATTCGCATTAACATATCAAGTAATTCAGTGGAATGGTGAATTTTGTGCAGGAGATCCGCGACACGACTATCTTGCATATCATCTGGCTTTAGTTCGCGCCCTTCTACCCATTCTTGTGCAGTTATGACATCACCATTTTCCATACGCTTTGTCCATACAAGCTTCGGGACAATTCCTTCTGCTGATAGCACAGCTAAAAAAGGAGAAGAATTTCGTTTTAAAAATAGCCGTTTGTTATCTTTGACAGCTATAAACGCTTCCCCTGTTAATCCACCAGCTGGTGTTAGTTTCCAGCCATCCCCTAATGCTTGTTCGAGCCATTCCAACATATAGTATTCACATCTTTCAAAAATAGCATTCCTTTTACATATTTTATAGGTATAAAAGACAAATTACAACCATATAATAGCTTTTTATACAGTTTGTGTATATTTTCTTCCGCGAATATTGATGAATTCTTGTCTTTTTGTTAAAGTTCCCATGCGACATTGAAAAGTTTGGCCATCTATCTGTGCACAAACGTTATCTTTCGAGATTATTTTAAATCCTGTCGTTTCTATTATTTCCACTTCTTTATATTTTACGTGCAATCCGGTAAAAACAGTTAAAAACAAAGATAACACTTTCCATTTTGATATTTTATGTAGAATTAACAGAGGTAGCACCTCATCTTGAATTTTAGCAGTAGGGATAATTTTCATTCCCCCTCCATAGTAGGGATGATTACAAGTTGTCAACATCCAACAATCTCGGAGAGTCTTTTTCTCATCGTTTATTTCTAATTCAATAGTCATTGGTTTAAATTTCATTAATACCTGAATAAGTGCAACTATATATGTTAACTTCCCCAAGCCTAATCTATTAAACAATGATTTATAACTCGCTTCATTAGCCATTCTAGTTATTTGTGCATCAAATCCAAACCCTACAGAATTAACAAATCTCTTATGTTCGTTTTGATTTATTATTATAGAACCAACCCAATACAGTAAATCTTCGTTACTATTTACTATCTGTTTAAGCAGTTTATTTGGTTTATTATGAATAGCTAATCCTCTTGCAAAATCATTTCCTGATCCACCTGGAATAAATCCTATAGGAATTCTCCTATGATAGAGACCATTGATCACTTCATGCAAAGTCCCATCCCCACCAATGACAATAATAGTGGTAATATCATGTAATTGATTTATTTGGCCTGCTATCTTTTTGGCATGACCAGGGTATTCTGTGAAATATACCATCTTTTCTAAGGTCTGAAATAACGTACTCTTCTTTAATTTCGAGAAGATTCTCATCCCCCGACCACTACCTGCTTGGGGATTTACAATAAATACGTACATTCTTCACTCCCCCATTTCTCCAATTGTCCGTAAACTGATATCTTCTTCCCACTCAGGACGTTGGACAGAAGTAGACTGACAATGGTGCAGTAATACCTCTGCAGCTTTTAATTGCCTATTCTTTAAAGTAGTTCTTAATTTCCTTCGCTTTTCAAACCACTCTTTATACTCATCTTTTCCTATTAATCTTGTTTGGTAAGGTTCGGTAGTATACAAAATGGAATTCGTTCGGGAAATAACTGTTTTATAAATAGGAAAATCTACTTCATATTTTTGTAAAATACTTTTTATGATGTGTTCTGTACGCTTTAAAGCAATCGTTGGATTAATCATTTTTGTAAAATCATTTTGCTGTTCAACCGTCCAAGACCTCTCGTTCCCAGCCATTACGATTGCCTGTGAATCTTCCTCGATAACATAGAGTATCTCAATCCCAAGTGGTGATATAAGCAATATTTCACCATCTATTGGTGCATTTTTAACAGTAAAAACCGGAAAGTACATCAGCAGGTATGTATCTGGAAATCGTTGCAGAAAATACTTTAGCAACGGATCTGTATAATATTTTTTATGAACATAAGAAATACGGTTTACGGTGGATGTTGCCCATTTTAATTGAAATGGCAGTATTTTGTCTAAAAAATAATGCTTTAACTCTTCCTCTGTATTCGGAAGTTCATCTGTTAATTCCTTTTGGTTTTCCTGCTCTACTTCTACCTTCTGATTACGCTGTATAAAAGTTTTTAACTTTGAAAATTTAGATGTTACAGATGTTGTTTCCTGATTATGTTCCTCATCATACAAACTGGTTAGTTCAGGATTAGACCAAGTTCTGTACAATTTATCCCAGTTTTGTTTTTTCACTCGTATAAATTGGGTTGGATAACGAAATGTATCCCACTCATAACGGGAAATGTAGTCTTTAAGTTTTATTAACTGTGCTACTTTCTACACCTCCTTACACTCCTCAACTATTACTCACTTTTCTTAATACATATGTTTTAACTGGTTCATACTTTTGCTTTCTTCCCGGATGAATTTGAAATACGATCACTTCACCTACATGCATTATTTTCGTCTCTGTGTATTGTTTTTGTATATTTGTGAGTGAGTCTGTATAGTCCTCCTGTGGGTGAGCCTTCCACCTTTTTGCCAATGTAATATGAGGGCGATAGATACGATTTTCTTTGGGGAATCCTAACTGTGCTGCTCTTTGTTCTACCAAATGATGCAACTCTTCTAAGCGATCATTTTTTTGAACACCAGCCCAAAGCACTCGAGGCTTTGTAGGATTTCCAAAAGTACCGATACCTCCTAATTGAATATCAAAGGAAGAGAAATTTTTTGCTGATAATAATGACTCACTAAGCATATCCAACTTTTCTTCTTCCATAGCACCTAGAAATTTCAGAGTTATATGCAAATCTTTTTTATTATACCATTGTTTATATGGCAATTTATTAGTTAATGCTTCTTGCCATTTCGAAAAATAATTCTGTAGTTCTTCTGGTAGATGTATACCAATAAAATAATGAGGTGCACCGCTCATTAGAGTTCCTCCTATTTCAATGATTGGCAATACGTTAATTCTTCTTCAGTAAGTTCACGATACTCGCCTAATTGTAACCTTTTATCCAGTTCTAATTTACCCATCTGGAGTCGTTTTAAATAAATAACCTTTTTACCAACTGCTTCAAACATTCTTTTTACCTGATGAAACTTCCCCTCGGTAATGGTTACAGTAATCTCAGATACATCGTCAGAGTCTATGATATCAAGGTCAGCTGGCTTAGATTGATACCCATCATTTAGGACAACACCCTTTTTAAATTCCTCTTTATCAGAAGCTGTCACCCTCCCTTGAATTTTGGCAAAATAAGTTTTGCCAATATCTTTATTAGGGGATGTCAACTGATGTCCAAGGTCACCATCATTTGTTAACAAAAGTAAGCCTTCTGTATCTTTATCAAGTCTTCCAACTGGAAATGGTTCAAATATTCGTTCCTCTTCAGATAATATATCTATAACCGTTTTCTCCCGTTGATCTGTTGTAGCCGAAATAACTCCTGGTGGCTTATTCATCATTAGATAGATGTATTTTTTATAGGTCACCAGGTTTCCGTTGCATTTTATGATATCTTTATTAGGTTCGACATGAGTACTACCATCCTTCACAACCTCATCGTTCACGGTGACCTTCTTTTTCTTTAAGAGTGATTTAACATCTTTTCTACTTCCATACCCCATATTTGCTAAAAGTTTATCTAATCGCATGGAATCTGTTCCTCCAAACTATCTGCTACGTTTTCTTCTTAATAAATCGATTGAAATTCGCTTCCCTAGAACCCGTTCGAGTAAAGTAGAGATATTGGCAAGATACAAATAGACTCCTCCACCAATACTTACACATAGACCAAGCATAATTATTGTACCCCAACGTGTTTCTGTAGGAATGAACAGATCAAAAACTGCCTTTACTCCCCAAATAACTAGCGCCATTATCATGACAAAGATTCCTATTAATATGGTCCGTTTTATCGTTTGTTTGAAGCTAAAGTCAATGGCTTTTTTTATTCGCCATAAATTTAAAAGAACGGCAATACCTGATGCTAAAGCTGTGCCAAAAATTGCACCCTTCGCACCAAACCAATGTATAAGTTGTATATTCAATAATATTTTAACCAAAAGACCAGCTACCAAACTAAACACGGCATATCGCTGTTCATTAATTCCTTGTAATATGGCAGCTGTCACACTAAATAGACCGAATAATAAAACAACTGGGGCATACCAGCCTAAAAGCGGTCCAGCCATATCAATAATAGTTAGTCCATATAATGCTCCATATACTTCTTCAGACAGTACGGCAATCCCTACAAAAGCTGGAACAACTAATACTAGGACAATTTGTAATGACTGATTAATTTGCTCATTTAACAGCTTCCGATTATTTTGAGTAAAAGATTTGGTTAAAGTTGGTAACAGCGATAAGGATAATCCTGTTGCAATCGTCATTGGGATAATAACTATTTTGTGCCCGTAATAATTAATAACAGCATAGGCATTTTCCCAAATACTTTCCAAACCAGAATCTACCATCGCTCGTTCAAACGTAAATTGGTCAACTAATTGATATAATGGAATTGCTAATCCAACCAAAATAAATGGCCCAGCATAGCTAAACAATTCCCTTATAAGTTCTTTTGTTGAAATATCATACGTATGTGTTTGTGACTGTAGTTGTTGATTATAATAAGGTTTGCGTACTTTCCAAAAGATAAGCAAAATGGCTAATGACGCCAATGCGCCTATAAATGCAGCAAAAGTGGATAAACCAACTGCTTGAACAATCGTTCCGTTAAAAACTTTTAAAATAAGGAAAGAGCCAATTAAAATAAAGGCAATACGTACAATTTGTTCCAAAACTTGTGAAACCGCAGTGGGTTTCATCGTCTCATGCCCCTGGAAAAAGCCGCGAACAATACTCATAACAGGGATAATTAATAAGGCAACACTCACCATTCTCGTCACATATGTAACATCTTCTACAGAAATTCCTACTGGATCTTCACTTGTAATCATCCATTTCGCTAGCCATTCTGCACTGAAAAACATGACAAGAAATGCAACTATTCCTGTTATTGCCATTATCATACTAGCAACTCTGAACATTCGCATTCCTGATTCATAATCACCTAATGAATTATACCTAGAAACAAATTTAGAAACAGCTACAGGTATTCCTACAGTCGATAGGCTAATGAATATACTGTATGGTGTATAGGCAAAGCTAAATAATGTTCCACCTGTCTCACCAACTAACGCATTAAATGGAATAACGTATATCATTCCTAAGAATTTGGATAAGAAAGATGCTAACGTTAATATAAAAGCACCTTTTACAATATTCGAAGACATATTTTCACCTATATTTCTAATAAACTTAGATTTCTAAACTAAATGGAGTTTTTTATACACTCCTGTTATTTTATCATACCTAAGGCATAGACAGATAACCTAACTTCACTCGTTTTGAGGAATTTTTTTCTGCCGACCCTTAGATTTTTTGTAATCTTTGATGCATCTTAATCATTGAAGTTGATTTAAAATGAGGCATACATGATAGAGCTCGCCGTTACATAAAAAATTTTCATGGTCAAATTTGCCGTACATTCACTCTTCACCTGCTGTTTAAAAATTGAGTAAAGACGTTAGTTAGTGGTAATATACTAACGAAAGGAATGAAGCGTATTGAATTATGATGTTATAGTCATTGGTGGTGGTCCATCAGGATTGATGGCAGCAATTGCTGCGGCAGAACATGGAGGCAAAACTCTACTTTTGGAAAAAGGTAAAAAGTTAGGGAAGAAGCTCGCTATTTCTGGCGGTGGAAGATGTAATGTGACTAACAAATTGCCACAAGAAGAAGTAATTAAACATATACCAGGTAATGGAAAATTTTTATATAGTGCATTTTCCGTTTTTAACAACTATGACATCGTAGACTTTTTTGAAAACATGGGTGTAGGTCTGAAAGAAGAAGATCATGGCAGGATGTTTCCAAAGTCTAATTCTGCAAAATCAGTTGTTGATGCATTAGTCAATAAAATGGAAGAGCTAGGCATAGAGGTGAAATTGAACACTCCCGTTGAAGCTGTCCATTATGATGAATTGGAACATACAGTTATATTAAAAGACGGGAAAAAGATCACGACAAAATCGATAGTCATTGCAGCAGGAGGAAAAGCGGTTCCGCACACAGGATCAACTGGTGACGGATATGCTTGGGCCAAAAAAGCCGGCCACACAATAACAGAGCTTTATCCTACTGAAGTTGCACTAAAATCCGATGAGGAGTTTATTAAAAACAAGAGTCTTCAAGGATTATCGCTAAGAGACGTCGCTCTATCTGTATTAAATAAACGGAATAAGCCTATTATCACCCATCAAATGGACATGATTTTTACCCATTTTGGTGTCTCGGGTCCAGCTGTACTCCGCTGTTCGCAGTTTGTTGTAAAAGAACTAATGCGAGGAAGAGAAATAGTCCCTATGGTGTTAGATGCTTTACCTAGTGAAAATGAAGAACAGCTATTTCAAAGCATCATGAAATCCGCTGCGGAAAATCCAAAGAAAGCATTTAAAAATGTGATAAAAGGAGTTGCACCTGAACGTTTTTTAACATACATACTGGAGCAAAATAAGGTAAGTGATGAGCAAAAATGTGCTAATGTATCTAAAGAAACCATACGGTCTATCGTACATGGCTTAAAAAAATTTACTTTTTATGTAAATGGATCCCTGCCTCTAGAAAAAGCATTTGTTACTGGTGGTGGTGTATCCATTAAAGAAGTCGTACCAAACACGATGCAGTCCAAAAGAATGCATGGTTTATACTTTTGTGGTGAAATTTTGGATATCCATGGTTATACTGGTGGATACAACATTACATCCGCTCTTGTAACAGGGAGACTCGCAGGGATGAACGCAGCGCTTGATGCTGTATCTGTTACTGGAAGATGATACCTCGCATTTTATATAGTCCTTTAGCCAACCTATTAATGTCTGGAGACAGACAAAGGAGCGGAAGCGAGTTTTTCTGTAGACATTTATACAACCTTAGCCTGGAAAGGGTGTTAAAAGATGGGTATGAGGAATCAAAATTGGTTACCAATCATTGCTTCTGTAGGAGTAGGTGCTGCAACTTACTATACAATGACTAAGAACAACCAGAGTCTCGGTCAAACCGTTCAGAAGGTACTACCGTTCGTAACAGGTATGAGTGGTGGGAACAATCAAGGAGTCCATTAGATACTTTTCTCCCTTAAAATAGGCTAAAATTAGCTAAAAGGCGTGCCACATGGTGGTGCGCTTTTTAAAAACGAATAATTGATCTTTTGTATTTTCAATCTCATCTCGTCAGCTCTGTTTCTTCATCCATTAGTTACCTCTATATTGTATACATGTATAGCATTAGGTAATAAGACACAATATAACTGTGTGTTAAATAATTTATAGGAGAATGACCAATGAATGCGAAACAAATACTATTTGTTGTTTTATTTTTACTTATCTCCCCCATGTCTCTGAATGGCGTTACAAACGAAGAAGAGGCTGTGTTAATTAATACATATCAAAAAGACGTAACAGGTGATGGCGTTTTAGATGAAATAAATTTAAAAGGTGTCCCTTTCTCAGATGGTGCAGAATACTTCCATAACATTTGGGCTGAGGTAAAAAGCAAAAGTACGGATGATGGGCGCTGGAGAATAAATTATGGGGATGGATATGAGCCAGAAATACAATTTGTTGATATAAATCATGATAAGATTCAAGATATGCTTTATCAAAGTCCTACTGGTGGAAGTGGCGGTTTGTATCATTATGACTTACATACCATTGCCAATAATCAATTATTAGAAATTCCACTCCCTAAACATGAATATGTTTCTGGAGAATTTACGGACCATTTTTTAGCTGAGGTTAAAATCTCGCCGAATGAAAAACCTATAGAAATCGATATAAGTAATCGTTCCAAGGAATACATTCGGCTAGGTATATACAATAAGGATGGAAAGCTAAAGAAATCCACCTCACTTATGATTGATCCTATTGCTTTTTTTGAACCAGTTAAATTAACGGATAAAAAAGGCTATGGGTTAAAAAGCTTTAAACAGGTAAGTGGGGCCTATCACGCTGACCAGCTCGGTACCATTGAAGCACTTTGGTATTATAGAGATGGTGAATGGATTGTCTTGCAATCTGAATGGAAGAAAGAATAATGTATTAAGAGCATCCTTTTCCACGTATCATGTTTAATTTTACATTAATTTCTGTGGGTGAAAAAATAACTAAAGGCTCATTTCGTAAGTTTTGTTGCTTTTTAAATGTCATAGTTGATAGAAATTGTTGATATATTTAATTAGGATTTATTTAATTAAGAATAGTGCTTTATATTCGCTATGGAAATACACTACGCGCACCTTAGGGGAGCTGGTGAGCCTCCTTCGTGCTGAAAAGCGTGTGCGCCTGCGTCTTCCAGTGATGCTTTGCAGCGGGCTTCCTCGGCGCTCAGCAGCGCCCGCGGAAAGCGTAGTATATTTCCGTAGCGCGTGTTAAGCAGTATTCTGAATTAAAGATATCAACAGGCTATACAAAATCTGGAAATAGGTTATATAAAGAGCAACAATTTTTAGAAAATAATCTAACTAATAAAACACTCTTCCCGCTTATACGAGAAGAGTGTTTTTCATTAATTAGCTACCACGTTAACAAGTTTTCCGGGAACAACGATAACTTTACGGATGGTTTTCCCTTCCAGCCATTTTTTCAGTGTTTCGTCTTCTAATGCTTGTTTTTCTAAATCATCTTTGGAAATATCTTTGGCAACATTTATTTTGGAACGAACTTTCCCCATTACTTGTAGAACGACTTCCACTTCATCTTCTACTAATTTGGATTCATCAAAAGTTGGCCACTGTGCATATGCAATGGACTCCTTATATCCTAGTTTCTCCCAGATTTCTTCTGTAATATGTGGTGCAACAGGAGATAGCAGTTTCACAAATCCTTCTACAAAAGCTTTTGGAAGTTTCTCTGCTTTGTATCCTTCGTTTACAAATACCATCATTTGGGAAATACCAGTATTGAAGTGAAGATTTTCAAAGTCTTCGGTTACTTTTTTTACCGTCTCATGATAAACCTTATCTAAATCTGAATTCTCCCCATCAGTAATTTTTTCAGTTAGTGAACCATCTTCATTTACAAACAAACGCCAGACGCGATCAAGGAAACGTCTTGCTCCATCCAGACCATTCGTGGACCATGCAACGGATGCATCAAGTGGTCCCATAAACATTTCATATAGTCGTAACGTGTCCGCACCGTGTGAAGATACGATATCATCAGGATTTACGACATTCCCTTTGGACTTACTCATTTTTTCATTACCTTCACCAAGAATCATCCCTTGGTTAAATAGTTTTTGGAATGGCTCTTTCGTTGGCACAACTCCGATATCATAAAGGAATTTATGCCAGAAACGTGCATATAGCAAGTGAAGCACCGCATGTTCTGCACCACCAATATATACATCTACTGGCAACCACTTTTCCAACGCTTCTGGATCACCGATTTTTTCAGCATTCTCTGGATCAATATAACGCAAGAAATACCAGGAGCTTCCTGCCCATTGAGGCATTGTGTTTGTTTCTCGACGCCCTTTTTTCCCTGTTTCCGGATCAACAACATTTACCCATTCACTATTATTAGCAAGTGGTGATTCTCCTGTTCCAGATGGTTTAATCTCTGACATCTTAGGCAACTCAAGCGGAAGTTCTTCCTCAGGAATAGCTGACATTGTTCCATCTTCCCAGTGAATGATTGGAATTGGTTCTCCCCAATAACGTTGTCTGGCAAATAACCAGTCACGAAGGCGATACGTGATTTTCTTTTCACCTTTGCCGTTTTCTTCCAACCAATCAATGGCTTTAGAGATAGCCTCTTCTTTTCCTAGTCCATTTAGGAAATCTGAATTTACATGCTCTCCGTCACCCGTATAGGCTTCCTTCGAAACGTCACCACCAGCAACTACTTCTACTATAGGAAGTTCAAATTTTTGTGCAAATTCATAGTCCCGTTCATCATGTGCTGGAACGGCCATAATGGCACCTGTTCCATAAGACATTAATACATAATCAGCAACCCAGATTGGAACTTTCTTGTTATTAATAGGGTTAATGGCATACGCTCCCGTAAATACCCCTGTTTTATCTTTGGCTAGCTCTGTACGTTCCAATTCTGATTTACTCTGTACTTTATCAAGATAAGCTTTTACTTGTGCTTTTTGATCTCCAGTAGTAATTTCCTCTACATAAGGATGTTCTGGTGCTAGAACAGCATAGGTCGCTCCAAATAGCGTGTCTGGTCTTGTAGTGAATACGACAAACTCTTTATCATGTCCGTCAATGGAAAAATTGACTTCCGCACCTTCTGATTTACCAATCCAATTTCGTTGCATTTCTTTCAAACTGTCTGGCCAATCCAGTTCATCTAAATCCTCTAAAAGACGATCGGCATATGCGGTGATACGAAGCATCCATTGTTTCATAGGTTTACGGATAACTGGATGTCCACCACGTTCACTTTTTCCGTCTATTACTTCTTCATTCGCCAAGACTGTCCCCAAAGCAGGGCACCAGTTAACTGGAACTTCATCAATATAGGCAAGGCCTTTCTCATATAGTTTCACGAAGATCCATTGGGTCCATTTATAATAATCAGGGTCTGTTGTATTTATTTCACGATCCCAATCATAACTAAACCCTAGTTCTTGGATTTGCCGTTTAAACGTTGCTATATTTTCCTCTGTAAACTCAGCAGGACTATTCCCAGTATCAATTGCATACTGTTCAGCAGGAAGTCCAAATGCATCCCAACCCATCGGATGAAGCACCTCATATCCTTGCATCCGTTTCATACGTGATAGAATATCAGTAGCTGTATATCCTTCCGGGTGTCCTACATGCAGTCCTGATCCTGAAGGATACGGAAACATATCCAAAGCATAAAATTTCTCTTTATCTGTGTAAGTATCTGTCTTAAATGTTTTATTTTCTTGCCAATACGATTGCCATTTCTTCTCAATTTTCCTATGATCAAAACTCAATTCTGTTTCCTCCCTTTTCTGTCAACAACAACGTAAAGTAAATAAAAAAAGCCACTCATCCCTAAATAGGGACGAGAAGCTTTAACTCCCGCGGTACCACCCAAATTAACGTTTTGAAACGTTCACTTAAAATCTTTAACGCAGATTAAACGGCAAGAACTACTAATCATTCGAACCTGCAACGATTAAGGTGAGTTCATAAATGTTCAAGCAACAGTTCACACCACCCACTGCCTCTCTATGCCTTGAGACATTTACTAATAATCCTTAATCAGAGTCGTTGTCATATTATATCGAAATTATAAAGAATAGTATCATCTTTGTCAATACTTCCCATTTCTATACATTCGTTGTATCTATTTATGTTAAAATATATTATATGATGAAATAAAGAAATATGTTACGAATATGTACGAAATTGTACAGGATAGTGAGGCGATAGCTATGTTAAAAGGAATTCTAAATTACGCTCATTACTTATTAGAAGAATCCGTCCATGAAGGAGAAACAGTAATCGATGCTACATGCGGAAATGGAAATGATACGTTATTTTTAAGTGAACTTGTTGGGGAGAATGGACATGTACTTGCGTTCGATATTCAGGAGCAAGCTATTGCGGTAACTAGAAATGTGTTAATAAAACATGGTAAATCAAATGTATCCCTTATTCATGATAGTCATGCAAACCTTTCAGACTACTTGCCAAAGGATAAAAAGAAAACAGTAGGTGGTGCTATTTTTAACCTTGGTTATTTGCCAAAAAGTAATAAAGAAGTGGTTACTAAACCTGAATCTACCATTACCGCATTAACTATCATTTTAGATGCTTTAAAACAGAACGGGCTTATAGTCCTTGTTGTTTATCACGGACATGAAGGCGGTCAAGAAGAAAAAGAAGCTATCTTAAAACATGTACTTAAGCTTAATCAAAAGGATTACAGTGTACTTCGATACGGGTTTATTAATCAAAAAAATAATCCACCGTTTATTATTGCCATACAGAAGAAATAAAGGTTAAGATATTTCTAGAGAAGCAATTAGCTTCTCTATTTTTGAGCATTTAAGCGAACAATCAACTTAGGAGAGAAACTATATATGAATAAAAAGGACATAGCAAATATTCGGAAGCAATTTAAAGTTGGGAATGATTTACTTAAAATTAACGATATCTTTAATGTATATATTATGAAAGAATCAAGTGAAATTTATCATCATCAAAGTCAAGCTTTCGAACTATTGGATCAAGATCAGCAAGAGTTATTTATGAATAACTTCAAAAAAGTTCTGACAGGTCAATTGGATCAAAAACTTTTTGAATTAAAGTTTCAGCGTGAAGCTGAGAATAATAGCCAGCTTATTTTGCATCAAGGATTACTAAGCAGTGATGTAGATAGCTGGAAAGAGCAAATGTTACACATTGTAGAAAAGATGCTTAAAGATCGACAATATGAGATGGATATCGTTGTTACATTTATTCGTGGCGAATATTTAAAGCCAACCAAACGGCAGTCCGAAGAAACCGAAGAAAGTAATCGTGATACCGTTTATTCCCATTCCTTCATCCTTTGCAGTATTAACAAAACGCAAGAGCCAAAAAAGGAATTGCTTTTTGATTATGTCGAAAAGGAGTTCAAATATAATATTGTCGTTGATCCTATCATCAACCTGAAAGCCCCTGTAGGAGGTTTTTTATTTCCCAGCTTCACGAATAACGCAGCAGATGTCAACCATATTTTATATTCAGCACCAAAAGCATACGAGCCTGATTATTACTTCATAGAGGAAGTATTAAATGGTGAAGACATGATGACGGCTGAAGATGATAAAATCGTTTTTGAAGAAATTGTTAAAGATGTAACAGGAGACCGATTGAACACTTCTACTCTCGCCAATGTATATGAAGAAATTCACCGTGTGATTGAAGAAAACGAAGAAGAGGAAGAAGAAGTACCAAAATTAGATTACAAAGACGTTGAACGTGTTTTAGCAATGAGTGGAATTGAAGATGTAGACACAAAAAAAGTAGAATCAGCTTTTCAAAAAGTAATTGATGATGGAAACTATGAACTAAAAGCAAGTAGCATCATACCTAAGTACAATTCAAAATCAATTAAAATCGAAACAAAGTTAGCTAAGATAGCTATTAGTCCACAAGATTTAAGATACGTTAGACAAGTGAATTTCAGTGGAAAAAGATACCTTATGATTGAAGTGGAAGAAGATACAGTGATTGAAGGATTTACCATGATTCCAGAGGCATTTAACAATAATGTAGAGGATAAAGAATAATTACTTATACATGTATTCCTGTTCGTTATTTATTACTGCCTGATACGATTATTTATACTCATACAACAACAAGCTTTTTTAATATAAGCTGAAGAGAAATCCTGCAGTTAATGAGGCTGGGACAAAAGTATTTTCTCAAAGGAAAATCCGAACATGATTGTGGATTGGTGCATAAATACCGCTCCGGAAATATACTTCGCACACCTTAGGGGAGCTGGTGAGCCTCCTTCGTGCTGAAAAGCGTGTGCGCCTGCGTCTTCCAGTGATGCTTTGAAGCGGGCTTCCTCGGCGCAAGGGAGCAGGGAAGAGTATTCAAGTAGTTCCCTCACTACGCAGTCTCACCGATGCTCTTCTTCCCGCAGGACAAGGAATGCTACGGCAGCGAAACATCTTCTTTTTCAAGGAGTCTACGTATATTTCCTCCGCTATGTAGCACATTGTTCGTTTTCTGAGTTAAACACTTTAGTTATGTCCCAGCCTCATTATTCCCTTGGACAGATCCCCTCCCCTCTTTTACTTGCCTCTTGTTGCCTTTTAACTGTCACAGTTGATACAAGCATAGTGTGAACGAGAGTAATACTATTACTGAATTAAAGAGATTCAACCATCTTTTAGAATAAACTTTTCTTTCATACAGCATTTTTGTTTTTGCTAAGTTTATAATAAATCTTTGTGTTCATGTTGAAAAATCTTGCCCTATTTCCACTAATTTTTAATAAATCTTTTGCTATTTCATGTCCACTATCCAATGTTTTTACTTTCATATCACCTAGATATAAACCAACCAAACCATGATGAACCATTTTATGAAACTTAGCATCTGGCAACTTTCTTACTCGATTATCCGTCTGATTGATAAAAAAAGTAAATCGTTCTTTCATTTTTTCTTTGCTCGGATAATAATCACAGAAGTTTAAATCTCCTTCTTCTTTATCTTCCTGCTGATCAATGAAATAATCTAATAATATATGCAGACCTTGCATATAAGGAAAATAGCTATCATATATAGCTTCTGCTAATTTTTTATCCAATCGACCTGATAGCGCGTAAGAAAGCAGGCAAAATATACCTAAAGTAGAACCTGCTGCTGCAGCAAATTCATACCATGTAAGAGTTGGTACTTTTACTTTATTCCTTTCGTACCATTTGGTAAGCCTTGGTATTCGTTCTTCTAGTATTACATGTTTATGTATTTGTAAGTTAGCGTACATGTCTTCTAGGTTTATTAGGTGTATTCTCATGTGTTCTTTATTTTCTGTATTTCTTATAACATCCTGACATGTCTCAACTAAGTCTATTAAGTAATTACCATCTTCCTGATCCTCTCGGAGTTGATAATAATCTTTTACGGAATTCCCAGGAGATAGAGCATCTTCCATCGACTGATGCAAAAGTCTAAAATCATTCGGATCAAGAGAAGTACTTCTATCACAGAGATTGTCAAGATAATCACTTATTGTTTGATAGGCAACAATAAAGCGAACCGCCTCTTTCCACCTTTCTCCTGCTAGCAATGCAAATACTGCTCCCCCCTGACAGTGAAATCGCTTGGATGCAATACTTGCGAGAGCTTGAGTACGCAATTCATTATTAGGTATTTGTTTGGCACGGGATTCCCATTTCTGAAGTTCAGTTTTTACTGCGGGGAAAATTTTACGATAAACAGCAGTCATTAATGTTACTGAGGTAGTTGGTACGTGAGACAAGATTTTTCCTCCGATCATTATTTCCAATCATTCTTCATTATTTGCTATACTTAATTATATCAGATTACCCTGTAGAAAATACATATTGGAGGGATTCAAGAATGATAGGAGAATATAAAGGAGTTTCACCGAAAATTCATGATTCTGCATTCGTTGCAAAAGACGCTGTAGTCGTAGGGGATGTGACTATTGGGGAACAATCAAGTATCTGGTTTAAAACTGTAATACGTGGAGATGTTGCACCAACCCATATCGGTAAACGAGTCAGCATCCAAGATTTATCTATGCTGCACCAAAGTCCAAACAACCCGTTAATAGTCGAAGATGATGTCACAGTTGGCCACCAAGTAACATTACATTCTGCTATCGTTCGAAAAAATGCGTTAGTTGGAATGGGGGCTCTTATTTTAGATGGCGCTGAGATTGGAGAAAGTGCTTTCGTTGGAGCTGGAAGTCTTGTCCCACCTGGAAAGAAAATACCTCCTCATACACTTGTAATGGGGCGACCAGCAAAGGTAGTTCGCAAATTAACTGCAGAGGATTATGCGGAAATGGAACGAGTTAGAAAATCCTATGTAGAAAAAGGTCAATATTATAATGAAAAAACAAATTTTGGAAAGTAACTGATTCCAACAATCGACAGTTTCTTATATTAGCCCTAGTACTTAAATGCCCAAAAATGATACACACGTTTATTTTAAATGGAAAATAACGTGTGTATTATTGGGGCTTTTAATCTTTTAAACATAATTTACGCGTACGAGCAAGCGCTATTGTCTTCCACAATAAATAGATTGTCAATATGATTAACCCAGCAATTTGGATATGAAAAAACCAATAATAATAGATTTTTTCTGTTTCTAAATACATATAAAAAGTTGCGTTTGTTACCGCCGCTGATGGGAAGAGATATGCCCACCAAGTAATAAAAAATGGAATCGTTATAAATTGCTTGATTTGAATAACGAGAAGCAGCCCTAAATAAAACGCTATTCCAAATAATATATATGCAAATACATCCATCTGATCAGTAATTTTTATATAAGAAACAAAACCTATACCTGGTGGTGCTAAGATAATGAAGATAGTTGGAATTAATTTTAATGGTAATGGTTTCTGGAAGTACATACGAAAAACAAATAATACCATGTAAATAATACTGAATAATATACCTATACTGAAAAAAATCAAATTAATATCTTGACTAACATGATTTACACCAGCTAATGGCACTACAATATTTCCAACAATAGGAATAAACCAGGCAGGATTAAACTGTGAAAGCTCAAAAGTTGTATTACCCAACAACCTCTTCAAAACAATAAGTGTTAAAAGGAGTTGCAAAATAGTACCCATTCCCCATACAACAAACGATAATGTTACATGAATCTCGTAATACAATGCAGCTAACAATAATAAACTAATTGAAATAGCTGCAAAAAAGTTAACTTTTAATGGATGGTCAAAATCCACTTTTACATCAGAACCATACCGAAAAAGTCGATAAAGCAATATCCCTGCATTTATAACAAAAAGTATGGAAGTTATAATAAGAAAGATAGTCGAAATTATTGATTGGATTTCATATAAATTTTCCCAAAGCTTCAGGGACATGGTTACACCTGCTAACCCCATAACACTAGCAAATAACCCAATTGGAAAATAACGTATTCCCCGTTCTTGATTCATTTAGTTTCCCCCATAATCATAATATAAACTTAATATACCTATATAGGTATGATGTCATTTGAATCATACGAAAAAAAGTACCATTTGTCATCTTTTTTGCTTTAAAGATTTTCACATTCTATATAAAATTCAGAACAAAGTTTTGTCTAAGAAATATTCTTTTGAAAATAGCCAAAAAAGAAAAACCACTCAACTAATCCTAGTTAAGTGGCTCTTACAAGTTATTTTACTAATGCTTTTAATTCTTCTACTTTATCTGTTCTCTCCCAAGGGAATTGGATATCCGTTCTGCCAAAATGACCGTAAGCTGCAGTATCTTTAAAGATAGGCTTTCTTAAATCAAGCATACTGGTAATTCCTGCTGGACGCAGATCAAATAATTCACGCACAGCATTTACTAAGTCCGTTTCAGAAACCTTTCCACTTCCAAATGTATTTATGGAAATAGAAACCGGTTCTGCAACACCAATAGCATAAGCTAATTGCACCTCACAAGATTTAGCTAAGTCAGCGGCCACGATATTTTTAGCCACGTAACGTGCGGCATAAGCTGCAGAACGGTCTACTTTTGTAGAATCTTTTCCACTAAATGCACCACCACCGTGACGAGCGTAACCACCATATGTGTCAACAATAATTTTACGCCCTGTTAATCCAACATCTCCTTGTGGTCCCCCAACAACAAATCGACCTGTTGGATTAATGAAATATTTCGTCCCTTCATCCAATAACTCAACAGGAACAACTGGTTCAATAACTTGCTCCTTCATATCTTTTTCAATCTGTTCCTGTGTTGCTTCCGGATGATGCTGTGTAGAGATGACAACAGTATCCACGCGAACAGGTTTGTCATTTTCATCGTATTCAATAGTCACTTGAGTTTTCCCATCTGGGCGTAAATAATCCACTACATTTTCCTTCCGTACATCGGACAGACGCTTGGACAACTTATGAGCTAATGAAATTGGCAGTGGCATTAATTCTTCTGTTTCGTCACAAGCAAAGCCAAACATTAACCCCTGATCCCCAGCTCCAATTGCTGAGATAGCTTCATCACTCATTTTTCCTTCGCGTGCTTCAAGTGCCTGATCAACACCCATCGCAATATCAGGGGATTGTTCATCTATTGCAGTTAATACGGCACAAGTTTCTGCATCAAAACCAAATTTCGCTCTTGTATACCCAATTTCTTTCACCGTTCTTCGTACAATTGCTGGAATATCCACATATGTACTTGTCGAAATTTCCCCAGCTACTAGTACCAATCCTGTAGTTACAGTAGTTTCACATGCTACACGGGCATTTGGATCATTTGTTAAAATTTCATCAAGAATGGCATCAGAAATTTGATCTGACATTTTATCTGGATGACCTTCTGTTACAGATTCGGATGTAAATAAACGACGTTTTTCAGCCATTAGGCTCATTCTCTCCTTTATGTAATGTTACGGAACTCTATTAAATCAAAGAGGCAGTTCAAAAAATCCAGTACATTATCTTTTAGAACACACACTCAAAAACTATCTACTATTCAAAGTACACCTAAGGCCTTTCCTGTTATTCTTATCTATAATAAAGCATTGGAGAAGCCAAAGATTTTTATACCGAGGAGTGAAAAATCTCTCTACAAAAGTAAAAAATCCCTTCCTGCAATGAGGAAAGGGGGTACCGGTCCTTTCACTCTTATTGTCCAAGGAATGTTCCTTGCTTCAGGTAAGCACCTTTTCACCGTAGTGATGGTTGCTGGGCTTCATCGGGTCTGTCCCTCCACCGACTCTGAATAAGAGAGTATCCGTTCGTTGTTTATGGTAACGAAACAGCCTTATATTGTCAACAATTTAGTTGTAGGTAACTAAGTAGGAGTAAGTATTACATTAAGATAACAATATTAATATCAATTTATTAGTTACTATATTAATGTTACAATTTGCAAATAATAAAACACAAAAGTAATGCATTGTTCATTATTACAGAAGGTTGGTGTATTATCATGCAGAAAACAGTTTCCTTAAGCGCTCTTAAATCGTTAGTGGAAAGTAAATTAAAGAAAAAAACTCTCATTAAAGTAATGTGGAATGACAATGAAAAAATAACATTATTTATCACCCCTAATATGAAAATCAATTCTTTTATCTTTGATGAAAAAGAAGGTCATCTTTTTTATGACAATGAAGGGAAAATAATTAACTATGATATCCCCTGCATCATATTAGAAAAAAACTTAATTGATGGAAAAGTTTTACTTGACAGGTTGTTAATTAACAACAACCCTCTTTCTAAAGATGACATCGCATCCTTATCTAACTTAACTTAATGTAGAAGAGGCTGAAATTATGAATATCTTCCTTGTTATTGCCTCTTGATTGTTCTAATGATTTAGTGTACTTACATTCGCTCCTGCAGAATACTACGCTTTCCGTGGGCACGGCTTCGAGCCTCCTGGGGAAAGCGTATTTTATATTTATAAAAGTAAAATAGTACACATCTTCATAAACAACATGAATGTTTAGACATAAATTATTGTAAATAAAAATAAGAAAAATTTACCTGTAATTAGTATGGACTATTATTTTAAATGTGTTATACTATTACACATAATAAGAAAATTTATGGTGGATTGAATTCTTTAAGTAAACCATCAAAAAAAGGCAGGAGAAATAAATGAAAATGGTGGAAAGAACATTGCTAAAAGATCTTTATACTCATAAGAACATCAAAGAGAATTTATCAGTGCCACGATTAGTAGAAATAATTCTAGAACGCAAGGAAGCTGTATTATCTGAAACTGGAGCTGTTCGTGCGACGACAGGGACGTATACAGGCAGGTCGCCGAAAGATAAATTTATTGTGAAGGATGAAGTATGTAAGGATTTTGTTGATTGGGGTTCTGTAAACCAGCCAATTGAAGAAAAATATTTTGATAGTCTTTATCAAAAAGTTGTAGATTATCTGAAAGAAAAAGATGAGCTATATTCTTTCAAAGGCTTTGCAGGAGCAGATAAAAAATACCGATTACCAATTCAAGTTATTAATGAGTATGCTTGGCATAATTTGTTTTCTCGACAATTATTCATTACACCAACAGATGAAGAATTAGAAAGTCATCAATCTGAATTCACCATCATCTCTGCACCAGATTTCAAAGCAGACCCAATTGTTGATGGAACCAATTCTGAAACATTTATTATCATTTCATTTAAAAAACGAGTTATCCTAATTGGTGGTACAGAGTATGCTGGTGAGATTAAGAAGTCAATTTTTTCTATTATGAACTACCTCTTGCCCAACCAAGACGTTTTATCTATGCACTGCTCAGCAAATGTGGGGCAAGAAGGAGACGTAGCACTTTTCTTCGGCCTTTCAGGTACTGGAAAAACAACACTTTCCGCTGATCCTTACCGCCGCTTAATCGGAGATGATGAGCACGGTTGGGGACCAAATGGTGTTTTTAATATTGAAGGCGGATGCTACGCGAAGTGTATCAATCTTTCTGAAGAAAAAGAACCACAAATTTACAATGCTATTCGTTTTGGATCTGTTTTAGAGAATGTTATTTTGGATGAAGAAACGAGACTACCGGATTACGATGATACTTCTTTAACCGAGAACACTAGGGCTGCATACCCGTTAGAAAATATCGATAATATTATTACACCAAGCGTTGCAGGCCATCCAAATGCAATTATATTTTTAACAGCTGATGCATCTGGCACATTACCACCAATTAGTAAACTATCAAAAGAACAAGCAATGTACCACTTTCTAAGTGGTTATACAAGTAAATTAGCTGGAACAGAACGTGGTGTAACAGAACCACAGGCTACATTCTCAGCTTGCTTTGGCTCACCTTTCCTGCCTTTAGCACCATCTAAATATGCAGAAATGCTTGGGGAAAAAATTGATCAATATAATGCTACAGTATTCCTTGTAAATACTGGCTGGACTGGTGGTTCTTATGGTGTAGGAAAACGAATGAAACTTTCCTATACTCGCGCAATGGTTCATTCAGCGTTAGAAGGTGAATTAAATAACGTGGAGACAGTAAAAGATGAAATATTTGGTCTTGACATTCCTATGCATATTCCAGGTGTACCAGATGAGGTATTAATTCCTAAGCAAACATGGGAAGATAAGGTTGCGTACAATCGTACAGCACAAGATTTAGCTCTTAAATTTCATGAGAACTTCAAGAAATTCAAGCAAGCTTCTGATGAAATTAAGCAAGCAGGCCCTGTATACAAAGGGTAAACTATATATTTATTTCCTCATCCCAAAAGGATTTCAATCTTAAAAGTAAATAACTTTGTTAGTACTATTCTAGCAGCCGACTTCTTTAAGGAAGTCGGTTTTTTTTGCGAGTGGCAGCACATACATCTTTAGGGTGAGAGTCCCGAATGCGCCGTGCAGCCGGTAAGCATTAGCTGACAAATAGTGCGTTGACTGCGAAGT
>NZ_RBZP01000023.1 GCF_003628505.1 Oceanobacillus halophilus
TTATCTCTAAAAGGGATATATGGGAAGAGCCACATGCGAAGGTCCGCACGTGTGAGCTCTGTGAGAGGCGTGGTCAGTAATGGCGACGCCTACTCGGTTATTTAGATAACTTAATCGCACGTTTTCTCAGATATTTATTTTTTTTGGTTCATTTCTGAAAGTTTGTTGATTTTTAACATACTTTACATTTTGTATAGATTTCTAATATCTTTAATTCAGAATACTGCTTTATACCCGCTACGGAAATACACTACGCTTTCCGCGGGCGCTACTGAGCCTACTCCGAGCTATTGCTCTCCGTAGTCTCATCTAGGCTTTTCATCCCGCAGGACAAGGAACGCTTCGGCAGGGTTACATCGCACGCAGAAAAAAGTGGTTTTCTTTTTTCAAGGAGTCTCCGTGTATTTCCTGCGCTAAGTTTCCTACTCTACCTGATTTTAACTAGAAAAATTCTGTATTTACGAGGAACAACTACCTTAAACGTGACAATATGGAGTAAATCTTAAAATTATTTAGAGTTTCAACATAGCGGAGGCAGAATGCGGAGACTCTTCGAAAATAAAAGGCAATTTTCTTCGTGCGATGCAATGCTGACATAGCCTTCCTTGTCCTGCGGGAAAAGTACGTGTCCGAAGCCCCCGCAGGAAGTGGGTTTCTTCCGAGGAAGCTGAGGCCGTGCCCGCGGAAAGCGAAGTATTCTACTGGAGCGAAACCCAGCACAAAACATTCATAAGTGTAAGTGAGAGCTACATTATTCTGAACTAAATAAATCAGGAATTTCTATCAACTGTAAACTTCCAAAAAAACAAACGATACAAAAGGGCCTTTTGTTTAGATTTACAACCCGATAAAATACGTAATCCACCTCCCCTCACCCATCCAAGCAAAAAGTTTTCTATATAGGCATTCACACATTTTTCACCAAAGCATAAAATGTTTTGACAATCAGAAAATTTAGGAAAGAGGGTCAAATGTATGAGAAAGATTAGATATCTTGCATTAACTTCTATCGGTTTGCTTATCTTTCTTTCGGCTTGCGGTTCTACTGGTACAACAAAAATTAGCTTAGCAGAGGTTACAAGATCCGTATTTTATACACCAATGTACGTTGCCATAGAGGAAGGTTTTTTTGAGGAGGAAGGATTGGAAATTGATTTGCAAACGACCTGGGGTGGTGATACAACAATGACCACACTATTATCAGGTGGAGCAGACATTGCACTAGTAGGAGCAGAGACATCGATTTATGTTTATGCACAGGACTCTAGGGACTATGCTATTAATTTCGCCCAATTAACCCAAACAGACGGTACTTTCCTAGTGGCTAAGGAACCGAAACCTGACTTTGAATGGGAAGATTTAGAAGGTAGTAACTTTCTAGGTCAGCGTGTTGGAGGAATGCCACAAATGGTTGGAGAATATGTCTTGAAGAAGCATGATATTGATCCACAATCAGATGTTAATCTCGATCAAAGTGTTGATTTTGCCAATATTCCAGGAGCTTTTGCTTCCGGTGATTATGAATATGTACAATTATTCGAACCAACTGCTAGTGTGTTTGAACGAGAAGGTACAGGACATATTGTTGCATCATTTGGTGAAGAATCAGGTAAGGTTCCTTATACAGGATTTTTAGCAAAGCAAAGTTTCATGGATGAAAATGAAGAAGCTGTCACAAATTTTACAAAGGCAATATATAAAGCACAGAAATGGGTTCAAGAAAATGATGCCGATAAAATTGCAGAAGTAGTAGCTCCATTCTTTGAAGATACAGATGTAGAATTATTAGCATCTTCTATTGAGCGATATAAGAGTCAAGACTCCTTTGCTACAGATCCAATTCTTGACGAGGAAGAATGGAAACAATTAAAAGCCATTATGGGTGAAGCAGGAGAATTACCTGAAGATGTGCCATACGAAGAATTGGTGAATACGAAATTTGCTGAAGAAGTCATTAATAACTAAGGAGGGAAATACGTTGTCATTTCTAACCTTAGAACATGTATCACACCATTACTTCTCAAAAACTGATTATACTAAAGCTTTAGACGATATATCCTTTTCCTTAAAAGAAGGTGAATTTGTTGCATTACTTGGACCAAGCGGTTGCGGTAAGTCCACAATCCTGTCCATTATTGCAGGAATCATGAAGCAAACAGTAGGAAATGTATTGCTTGAAAAAAAGCCAATTGATGAATCCGAGCTTGCAATAGGTTATATGTTACAACAGGATTATTTATTTCCTTGGAAGACGATTATTGACAATGTATTATTAGGTCCCAAGATTAATAACAAGTCAACCGATGAATTGAGAAACAATGCAATTAAAATGTTACAAGAAGTAGGTTTATCTAATGTTCAAGACAGCTATCCATCTTCCCTTTCTGGTGGAATGCGACAGCGGGTAGCACTTGTCAGAACATTGATTAATGATCCTAAAGTATTGTTGCTTGATGAACCATTTTCTGCACTTGATTATCAAACAAAATTAAAATTAGAAGATTTAGTTGGCAAACTTTTAAAAAACTATCATAAAACAGCGATTCTTGTTACCCATGATATTGGGGAAGCAATTGCTATGAGTGATCGTATATTAGTAATGAATGCAAATCCAGGAAGTATTGCCAAAACATTTGAAGTGCCGATTGAATTACGACAATCACTGCCTTTAACTGTACGTAAACATCCTAAATACCAAGTACTTTTTGATAAAATTTGGGAAGAACTAGACAAACGAGAAGGTGGTGACATTCGATGAAAAGCGATAAACAATTATATGATAATTATCTCAAGAAGTTAAAAAAGGAAAGAAAAATCGTTTTGACATGGCAAGTAATTATTCTAGCTGTATTCTTTGTGTTATGGGAAGTAGCAAGTCGCTTTTATTGGATTGACCCACTTCTGTTTAGTTCACCCACAAAAGTATCTATATCGGTGGTGGAGAGATTTTCAAACGGTTCTATGTTTACCCATTTATCTGTAACACTATTTGAAACAATTTTAGGGTTTATTATTGGAACTATAGGTGGTGTGGTATTAGCAACTTTACTCTGGTCCTTCACCCGATTCTCCAAAGTCATGGATCCTTATTTAGTAGTGCTAAACGCCATGCCTAAAGTTGCTCTTGGTCCAATTATTATCGTTGCTCTTGGTCCCGGTTATATGGCGATTATTATGATGGGATTTCTTGTTTCAGTCATTATTACGACACTTACTGTTTATTCGGCGTTCAATGAAGTCGACCCCAATTATTCGAAAGTACTAAAGAGCTTTGGTGCTACAAGATGGCAATGTTTCAAAGAGGCTGTCTTTCCAGCAACAATGCCAACTATGATTTCCACATTAAAAGTCAATGTTGGTTTATCTTGGGTAGGTGTAATAGTCGGAGAATATCTCGTTTCCAAACAAGGATTAGGTTACTTGATTATCTATGGATTCCAGGTCTTCGATTTTACTCTCGTTATGTCGAGTCTGGTCATGATTGCAATACTTGCGGCCATCATGTATAAATTAGTGGAAAAGTTAGAAAGCTGGCTGATTAAACACACGGTATAAAACAACGGATATAAAGCGACAAGAAGTCGATACTTCTTGTCGCTTTTTCAACAAATCTTTATTTATATTTTTATATAGATTGTTAATATCTATAATTCAGAATAGTGTAGCTCTCGCTTACATTTATGTTTGTTTTGTGCGATCATTCGCTCCGGCAGAATACTTCGCTTTCCGCGGGCACGGCCTCAGCCTCCTCGCGGAAAAACATACCTGCGCCTGCGTCCACTAGTAACGCTTCGAAGTAGGCTTCCTCGGCGCAAGGGTCAAAGAAGCTTAGTCAAGTAGTACCCTCGCTGTGGGGTCTTCGGACACGTGCTATTCCCGCAGGAGTCTCCGTATTCTTCCTCCGCTAAAATAGGCGCTCAAGATTACTTTGGGCTTATAGCTCTAGAAATTACGTTTGAAAACCGTTAAAATCCTTTAAACAGCATATTTCTTTTTTATACAAATAGAGCAGACGCATAGCGGAGGAAATACACGGAGACTCCTGCGGGAAGAAGAGCATCGGTGAGACTACGTAGTGCTTCAGCACGAAGGAGGCTCACCAGCTCCCCGCGGAAAGCGGAGTGTATTTCCGTAGCGGTGTTAACGAATCGCTTCATTAGTTATTTATTCTTAATTAAATATATCAGGAGTTTCTAACAAATAACGATATAAAAATACCCTTTCTCGATATAAGCACACATGTCCTTCCAACAAATTTAGGGATAAAACTCAAGAAAAAAAGACCATCCCATTTATAGGATTGATCTTAAAGTTTGCATTTAATATGCTCCATACTGTAATCAAGCACATTATCTTTCATAATGAAACTATACAACTTATTGTTTTTTACATTTGCTGGAATTTCATCTAGTAATACAGGGCCAGCAGTTTCAAAGTAAGATTCCTGCTCTTCTAATGTATGAATCACAGCATAATAAACATTCTTTATAACATAGTCACTTTTACCATCAACATAATATTGACCAATATAAGAGATGTTTTTAACCGTTCCGCCTGTTTCTTCTTTTATTTCACGAATAGCTGCTTGTAATGCCGTTTCTCCTGCTTCAACTTTTCCACCAGGAAATTCTAAACCTCTTTCCTTATGCTTGGTTAATAACCATTTATCCCGATACTTACAAATCACCCACACGTGCTTAGGGTTCTTTGAAAAAGGATGATCCTCAAAGGAAAGTGTCACTTCATTATTGTAATAATCTCTAAATGTCTTCAATACTTTCAACTGCCTTTTGGTACGATACTATCGATGAGTGATATTGGTTATTTTCCAAGTTTTATGATATGTGAATTCCATTTCAATGGTATAATTACCATCTAAATCAGTAGTATTATTCTGAATAATCTTTACCGTATTGTTACTAACCTGCTCTATATCATAGTCATTATCCTGAATAAACCAAGGTGGAGTTTCTGTCGGTAATATATACATTCCGTCTGCTTTTTCCTCGTAATAAAAGTCAACATACGACTTTGCAGTCTCTCGGGTAGATACCTTCTCAAACTCTGTTAATAAATCTTCCTTCGTATTAAATTGTTTAACCTTATAATTTTCTTCAGAATCTTGTACTAATATATCCATAAAACGGTTTGTTAGTTGTACAATATTATCATGCGTTAGTTCTTTTTTTTCGTTTTTTAATGGAAACGCTTCGTCCTTCTCTAAAGAAGCGGAAATAAGTGAATGATTTTTAGCCGACACAGGCATCGTAGTTCCATCTGTAAGAAATAGAACAACCATTATTAAACTTATCGTTGCAACACCCAGAATTGCAGCTAAATTCTTCATGTTTATCCCCCTTAGTTCTGCTATTATACTATTCCTTTTTATCTAAGGGGTTAAACATCTCAAAAGTAAGGAATATCATGTTTTATAGTTCTTATTTGTAGGATACCATAATTTGTATTCAATTACATCTTGTTATCTACAAGATTTCCATGCTTTCAATATGACTCTTCGTTGTCTCATCCCCAAGTTCATGCAACATCCGATATACTTCCAGCATATTTTCATCATATTGATCATTTGCAGTATCATTATGGTATTCAACTAATGGAATATGCGATCGAATAAATGACCCAAAACTTGCCTTGTGCATATTCTCAAATTTTCTTCGCAAGTACCCAATTTCACTATCTGATGCATATATTGTCAGATAATCATTGTTATCATGTTTTGCTTGCGAAATTTCACCGTTACCTACATTTATAAAGTACTTACTTTTATCCATACAGAGCACCTCCTAGTACTAATTTGGCTTTCTGTATAGAATCTATTCTTTATCAGACGTTGTTTTGGTATATGTTGAACATCAAATCCATATTTTTGTTTGAAGGATGTAAACACGCCATTATTCCATTCTTAAATCAAGCAATTTACTCCGTACTAATTTATTCGACGCATTCCTGGGAAGTTCCTCTACAAAATAAATCTCTTTTGGTATTTTATACTTTGCCAGTCTTTCACCCGCAAATGCTACTATTTCATCTATACTAACGTCCTCATACTTAACAATAAAAGCAACTGGAACTTGCCCCCAAACATCGTCATCTTTTCCAGTTACACCAACTTCTTCAACTTGTTCCATTCCAGAAAGTACACTCTCAACCTCCGATGGATATATATTTTCACCTCCGGATATAATCAGGTCTTTTCGACGATCGACTACATATAAATAACCATCATGATCCAAGTATCCCATATCCCCTGTTGCCAACCACCCCTCTTCAAAGGAGTTCACATTAGCTTGTTCATTTTTATAATAACCTTTTGTTACCATTGGTCCCTTCACCATAATCTCACCAATTGTATATATATCTGACTGGTTAACTTTCAGTTGTGCAGGGAATAAAGGTTTTCCTGCTGAACCAATTTTCTCAAGCGCATCCTGTGGACTTAACGTAACAATCTGTGAGGAGGTTTCTGTCATCCCATATGATTGAAAGACTGGAACATCTTTCGACTTCGCTTTCTCAAGCATTGGCTTCGGCGCTGGTCCCCCACCTAAAAGCAGGCACCTTAAGCTTTTAGGATATAAATCTTCCCCCAGTTTGTTTAATAAATTTTGTACCATCATGGTTACAACAGACATAATCGTAATGCCCTTATTCATTAAAATATAATGAACAATATCTACGTCGAATTTTTCTAACACATAAATCGGCATTCCATAAATGACATTTTTAATCAAAGCGGATAGTCCACTAACATGGAAGATTGGCAAAGTAATGAGCCACTTGTCATCTTTATTTAGGCCTAAATTAAGTGCTGACCCTATTGCACTCCACCAATGGTTTCCATATGTATGAATGACCCCCTTAGGAAACCCAGTAGTTCCTGAGGTGTAAATTATTGTAAAAGTGTCATCCAAACAAAGTTCGGATGCAAGTATTATTTCTTTCTCGGTAAATCGTTCTACATCAGAAAAAGAATAGACCTGTTCTACGTTTAAGGGGTCTGCCGTTTGCTTACATTCATCTGCAGTTAATAATATGCTCACCTCAGCATCCGTCACCTGGTAATTTATCTCATTAGTAGTTAAACGTGTATTAAGTAAAACTCCCACTGCTCCTAGGTAACTTAATGCATGAATGGCTGTTATCATTGCAATACCATTGTTCGATAATATTCCTACATGAGTTCCTTTTTTAACACCTAGTTGCGATAATTTTCTAGCAAAAGATTGACTAGCTGCCTTCAATTCATGAAAAGTATAAGCTTTTCCATTATAAAGCTCAATTGCTTTTTTATTCGGTACAAGGTCTGCCTGTTTGGTTAGCCAATGTGGAATAGTCTCCGACATAATATTTCTCCTTTCTTTTGCAAACAAAAACCCTTGCTAGATAAGCAAAGGTTTTTGTTAGAAGATTTTCCTTTATGTTTCTAAAAGTCCGGCATCAGAAATCATCAGTCGTTCTTTTGAAACAAACAATCAAGGAAAACGAGGGAACTTCTTGAAGTCTGGTTTTCTTTTCTCTTTAAACGCATCTCGACCTTCTTTAGCCTCATCCGTTGTATAATAAAGCAATGTTGCGTCTCCACCCATTTGCTGAAGCCCAGCTAAACCATCTGTATCCGCATTGAAGGATGCTTTTAAGAAACGAAGTGCTGTTGGTGATTTTTCGAGAATTTCCTCGCACCATTGAAGCGTTTCTCCTTCTAATTTTTCAAGTGGTACTACAGAGTTTACCATTCCCATTTCATATGCTTCTTCTGCATTATACTGACGACACAGATACCAGATTTCACGAGCACGTTTATGTCCTACCATTCTTGCAAGGTATCCTGCACCATATCCGGCATCAAAGCTACCAACTTTAGGGCCAGTTTGTCCAAAAATGGCATTATCAGCTGCTATTGTTAAGTCACAGACAACATGTAATACATGGCCACCACCAATAGCATATCCTGAAACCATGGCAATTACTGGTTTCGGTATGGTTCGGATAAGTCTTTGTAAATCTAAAACATTTAAACGTGGAACTTGGTCACTTCCAACATATCCACCATGCCCCCGAACACTTTGGTCCCCACCAGAGCAAAATGCTTTATCTCCTGCACCGGCTAGAATGATGACACCAATTTCAGAATCATCACGAGCATCAGCAAATGCATCAATCATTTCATTCACAGTTAGTGGAGTAAACGCATTTCTTTTTTCAGGACGATTAATTGTTACTTTTGCAACCCCATTGTATTTTTCATAGATGATTTCTTCATATTGTTTTGCTTTTTCCCATTGAACAGTCATGATAATCCTCCTTTATTTTCATTGCTTATGTATTTTCTAACGTATGCAATGTATGAATCTAATTTTCTTCCACCACATTACCACATATAGATGCATGCAGGTAACCTAGTTAACAGAAATAAATTCTGTTACTAGTTTATCAAACATCTCTGGTTTTTCCACGTGTATCGCATGCCCTGCGTCTCCACATATTTTTAGCTTACACGAAACAAAAAGTTTTTGCATCTTTTTATTAATTCGAATAAACTTTTCATCTTTTTCACCAACGATTAGTAAAATTGGCATGTCTAACTGATGTAGATCCCCCCACCAGGAAGGCTGTCTACCTGTTCCCATATAACGAAGAGACATTGCTAATCCTTCTTCAACCTGAGCTAATCGTTCTTCTCGAATTTGTACTTGGATTTCTTTTGGCAATTCCTTCTGAGTTTCAAACAAAGGAAGGTTTTCCCAAAAATCAACAAAGCTGAGAATCCCATCAGTTTCTATTTTTCTTGCTATTTTTTCATCTTTTTCCATTCGTACCTTGCGTTCCTCTGTTGTATATAAGCCAGGAGAAGCACTTTCTAAAATGAGTGTCCTTAGTTTTTCTGGATAGAGCATGGCAAACGATAGGGCCGTTCTCCCACCCATTGAGTAACCCACAAGATGGAAAGAATTTATTCTCATTTCTTGTAAGAGTTGATTTACGTCTTTACAGCATTGCTCCATCGTTCGAGGTGTTTTCATTTTTGTATGGCCATGTCCTGGCAAATCAATGACGATTATTTTAAACCTAGTACTTTCTGATTTAATGTATTGTTGCCAAGTTGATGTACTTCCAGTAAATCCATGAAGAAGCACCACAGGTTCCCCTTCTCCATGAATCTCATAATAATATGTTGCATCACCAATGGAAGCGTACATTTTATTCACCCCAACGCTCTAAAATTTCCTTTTCGATTGCTTCCCATTTCTTACGGTGCCATTCTACATTTTCCGTTCGATCTGTTTTAATTTCAATAACATGCAAACCTTCTTGTTTATAGCTTGTTTCCAGTAATTTCTTCAATTCATCTTCTGTGTTTGCATTTCCATATTTACCACCATACATGAAAGCTGCATATCTAAAGTCAATATCAATCGGGGTACCAAATAATGCTTCAAAATGTTTCTTATCATTGGATTGTGGTAAAAAGGAAAAAATCCCACCACCATTATTATTAACTAACAATATCGTAACATCTAAGTTGTGCTGTTTGGCAGCTAATAACCCGTTCATATCATGATAAAAAGACAAATCACCTGCAACAATTGTTACTTGTTTACCAGATGTGGCTGCGCCTATACCACTCGATAGAAGACCATCTATTCCATTAGCTCCCCGATTGGCTAAAAGAGTAACTTTTTTGTCCGTTGTCATGAAAAAAGTGTCCACATCACGAATCGGCATACTGTTTGCTGCATATACGTAACTATCTTCAGGAGTTACTTCAAAAAGACTGCGTACTGCTTCCCCTTCAGTAATTTCTTCTTCTTGACCCGTTAATAAATGTTTTTTCGCAACATTGTTCATATCCTTCCATGTTTTTAACCATGTAGCATCAAACGTGTTTTCGAAATCAGCAACACTTAGTAGATCCTCGCAAAGGCATACAGAATCAGCAAATATAAACTCGGTAACATTACCGGATGGATCACGATAACCAGAATAATTTTCTACAACAAATTGTAAGACATCTTTATTTTCCTTCATATAAAACAGATAAGGTTTAGATACTGGCATCGCACCAAATCGTATAATAAAATCTGGTTTCAATTGATCACGGATTTGTTTATTCCGAAGAATCGCATCGTAACCCTCAATAATATTATCTAAACGGTGACTTCCAGCACGCACCTGTGATAAAGGGTCAGCAAGAATAGGTAATCCCCATTCATTCGCGAGTTCTGTAACCGCTTCTGCAAAATGTTCATCCATTTGCGGACCACAGACAATCAAGCCTTTTTGCTTACTTTCTATTTTCTTTACAAGTAATTGTAATTGATAGGCGGTCAATTGTTTTAATCCATCATGGGTAAAACCATTTATTTTTTCTTCTGTTTCTATACCTAGAGGTTCCCAAATATTCCCTAGCGAAAAGTCTGGGGTAAGTGGTTCCCGATATGGAAAGTTTAAATGAACTGGCCCTGCATTCCCTTCTTTTGCCATGTATACCGAACGAGCTGCATTATTACGTACATAATGTAACATTTCTGGAGTAGCTTCTGGAACCGCCATTTCCTGAAACCATTTCACATAGTCTCCATACATTTTTATTTGTTCAATTGCTTGAGGTGCACCGATATGTCTCAATTCGTGTGGCCGATCTGCTGTCAGAACAATGAGAGGAACTCGGCTGTAATGGGCCTCAATAATCGCCGGAAAGTAATTAGCTGTTGCAGTTCCGGATGTACAAACGAGCGCTACTGCATTCTCCGACTGCTTTGCCATTCCCAAAGCAAAGAATGCAGCCGAACGTTCATCAATTATAATCCATTCTTTAATTGCAGGATGCTCTGTAAAAGTTAATGCAAGAGGAGTTGAACGAGAGCCTGGAGAAATGACCACATCTGTTACTCCATTTTTAATTAATTCATCGACAAAATTTGCTGTATATCTAGTTAAACATTCTGTATGCTCCATTATTTATTGTCCTCCTAATACGGATAACATTGGTAAAAACTTAATATTTGTTTCTTCATATTCTGCCTCTGGATCTGAATCTTTCACTACTCCACATCCAGCAAATAATGAAGCTTCCTCTCCCTGTACAAGTGCAGATCGAATAGCAACAGCGAATTCCCCATTTTGATTACTGTCTAACCAGCCAATTGGAGCACCGTACCAACCTCTATCCATGTGCTCATGTTCTCGTATGAAAGCGAGAGATTCCTCTGTGGGTGTTCCACCTAACGCAGGTGTCGGGTGTAGATTCTCAATAATATCAAAGATACTATAACCTTGTTTCAGCGTAGCTGTTACTGGTGTATAAAGATGCTGAAGGTTTCTTAATGGATAGATAACAGGATTATTAGGAACTTCTAAATCTGTGCAATAATCTTCCATCGCTTGCTTAATCATTTGTACTACAAAGTCATGCTCTTTTCTATTTTTAGGATCATGTAAAAGTTCTTTACCTATTTGTTTATCTTCCTCTGCTGTCTTCCCTCTTGGCGCAGTTCCTGCTAAGCAGGTAGATAACAGGTGTTCCTTTTCCCTCTTCACAAGTCTCTCAGGTGTCGCACCAATAAAACAGTCATTTCCTTTTTCAAAAGCAAAAATATAGCTATTTGGCTGTGTTTCCAATAACTTTCGTAAAACGGATGTAATACTGGCTCTTTCATTAAATTTCAATCGAATCTCTCTTGCCAATACAATCTTTTCAGCTTTGCCCTGACAAATTTCCTCTGTTGCTTTCTTAACTGTATTTTTCCATTCAAATGGGGCTATTTCATTTTTAAACTGAATCGTTAAGTCCTGAATCTCCAATTCAGAATGAGCAAAAAGAATTCGTTCCACTCGTTCTATCTCATTCGCTAATTGTGTTGGAAGATCATCTTTTCTCACTTGAATGTTCACCGTGAAGTAACAGTCATCCTTATTTACTGATAGTAAAAATTCAGGAATGGTAAAATGACTTTGTTTATAATTCGACCAAATAGCTGATGGCTCTTTCTTCGGATCAAAAGCCATTCCGCCTAATGCTACAATGCCAGTTCCAGGGCTTTCATATGGATTGTAAATTAGGGCCTTGGACAAAATATCTCGCCATGCCTTCTTCGTTCCTGTAAAACGCGATTCTTCAGCAAGGATTTCATACACCTGTCCAATTCCTACTAGATAAAAATCCTTATCAGAATTCGTCCAAAATGTACGGCTTTTCTCTATATGCTTTGCTCCTTCAAAGAACTGAAGTGCATCAAAATTTTCTATTTTATTTGTTATACTGACAAGTCGATATTCTTCATCTTTTGAGATTTTTTGTATAGCTTTTTCTATTAACTCTTCTACTTGCCTATGTTTTATTTCAATCATTCTGTTGACCTCCGATAGATATGACAAAAACATCCATATACATTTTATGCTCTTTTTACATGTTTCTCAAGAAAAGCACTTATCTTTTTTTATTTTTCCTGTTCTATATAGGTATAAACATTGACACGGACCTATTATTCTCCTAAAATTAGAATGATATATGTGCGTAAGCAATAAATTCAGGGGGAAAACTTACATGCAATCAACAAATAACAATAATATAAAGAAAGCTTTAAATGAAAGGGACGGTTTTCACGTATGGTGGCGCATGATGCGTCCACACACATTAACTGCCTCTTTTATACCAGTATTTGTAGGTACGATGCTTGCATTTACTGAAGGTTCTGTTGATTGGCTATTATTCCTCGGAATGCTAATCGCATCCTTATTCATACAAACTGCAACGAACTTATTTAATGAGTACTATGATTTTAAACGCGGATTGGATACAGAGGAATCTGTTGGTATTGGCGGATCAATCGTTCGTGATGGGATAAAGCCAAAAACGATTAAGAATCTTGGCATAGCCCTTTATATTCTTGCGATGCTTCTAGGTGTATATATTTGTATGGAGTCCAACTGGTGGATTATGGTAATTGGACTAGCATGCATGGCTGTGGGATATTACTACACAGGTGGACCTTTGCCTATTTCATCTACTCCATTTGGGGAATTGGCTTCTGGCTTAGTCATGGGATCAGTCATCATCGGAATTAGCTATTTTATCCAAACCAATATGATAACCGGTGAAGTAATATGGATTTCTCTTCCTATTATGATTCTTATAGGGAGTATTAATATGGCAAACAATATTCGCGACCGTGACGGAGATGCAAAAGGCGGACGAAAAACCATCCCTGTTTTATTAGGAAGAGAAAAAGCAATAACACTTATGGCCATTTTATTTGTTATCACGTATGTTTTAACTGCTGTTTATATAATTTTAGGCTTACTACCATTATGGTCTATCCTTACGTTTATTAGTGTAGTAGTCGCAAAAGATGTTATAAAAAATTTCCGTGGAAAAACCAAACCTCTTGAGATGATGCCTGCTATGAAAGCAACAGGAAAAACAAATACTATTTACGGGATTCTATTAGGGCTTTCATTGTTGATTAGTCATTTTATCTAAATGACATCATTTTAAATATATAAATGAAGAGAAGAGGTGAAGTTTTTATGGATCGCATGCAAAATACATTAATGGAATCACTAGGTATCGAGACTGTGTCACTAGATAGCAGTTTAGTAGTTTTGACCATGCCAGTAGACCACCGCACACACCAGCCAATGGGCTTCTTACACGGCGGTGCTTCCGTTGCATTAGCCGAAACAGCAGCTAGTGTAGGGGCATCACTAAATGTCGATTTGAAAAAAAACAATGTATTTGGTATTGAAATAAATGCCAACCATATTAAAAGTAAAAGAGAAGGCATTGTTACCGCAAAAGCCAAACCCGTACACCTCGGAAAAACAACCATGGTCTGGGAAATTAACATAACAGACGAAGAAGAACAGCTAATATGTATATCAAGATGTACTGTTGGTGTTGTACCAAAGAAAAAATAAAATAGCTTGTAACAAAGTTTTGTGCTCGGAGGAATTTAAAATTCAACCGAGCTATTTTTATCCTATTGGATGGATAGCTTTTCTTTAAAATAGGCTCTTTTATAAAAGATTGTTGTTTTTTGTAATATGACTTTGGTTCATATTTTATATAGAGTTCTATTATCTTTAATTCAGAATAGTGTAGTTCTCGCTTACACTTATGTTTGATTTGTGCGATCATTCGCTCCGGCAGAATACTTCGCTTTCCGCGGGCACGGCCTCAGCCTCCTCGCGGAAAAACCATCGCTGCGGGGTCTTCGGACACGTGCTTTTCCCGCAGGACAAGGAAGTCTTCGTCAGCATTACATCGCACGAAGAAAATTGCCCTTTATTTTCGAGGAGTCTCCGCATTCTGCCTCCGCTATCTTACATGCGCTAAAAATTTACAAAACTATAGTCTATAATGTCACGTTCGGGGGAGTTTTCCCGTAAAGAGAGTAATTTCCTAGATAAAATTAAGCAGAGCAGGAACTAAGCGAAGGAAATACACGGAGACTCCTTGAAAAAAAGGAGACCACTTTTTTCTGCGTGCGATGTAACCCTGCCAAGCGTTCCGATGAAGAGCATCGGTGAGACTACGTAGTGAGGGAACTACTTGAATCATCTTCCTCGTTCCCTTGCGCCGAGAAAGCCCGCTTCGAAGCACTACTGGAAGACGCAGGCGCACACGCTTTTCAGCACGAAGGAGGCTCATCAGCTCCCCGCGGAAAGCGGAGTGTATTTCCGTAGCGGTGTTAACGAATCGCTCCATTAGTTATTTATTCTTAATTAAATATATCAGGAGTTTCTATCAAATACGACAATAAAAAAGCAACAAAATTTACGATATGGCTCAGGTTCGTTGATTTTCGTTTTCATACCAATTTCATAGAGTCTCCTGACCACTTTACTACAAACCATGACCCATTTTTCCAGCTATAAAAATTCCTCCACAAATCAAAAAGAGCCAACCATCATATGGTTAGCTCTTTTAATCTATGCTAATCTTGCTTGTTGTTTTTCAATCCAAGTTTTCATTTTAATAAATAAAGGAACGAATAGAAGTCCTACTACTATCCCTTTAATTGCATTAAACGGGAGTACACCGGCAATAACAGAAGCCCAAATAACTTGTGGTGTCATTTCCCATCCCATAAACCAACCATATGCTGGTAATATAAAGAAATAGTTCAATACACTCATTCCGACTGCCATGATAACTGTTCCTGTTACTAGACCAGACACTACACTCTTAACATCTTTTCTAAATTTGTGATAAAACACAGATACAGGAACAACGAACATTAAACCTGCCAAAAAGTTCGCTACCACACCTATTGGATCCCCAGCACCAGAAACAGCTAGATAAAGTAGATTTTTCACTGCTACTACGATAACTCCAGCCATTGGAGAAAAAATAAGGGACGCCATCAGTGCCGGAACATCACTAAAATCGATTTTTAGATACGGTGGTAAAAACGGGAGCGGGAAATTCACAAAAAATAATACGAGTGAAATAGTCCCAAGTAAAGCTAGAATAATAAGTTTAAGTAATTTGGATGATTGTGGATTTTTTTTCATCATCATTTCCTCCTTCAATTTATCGATTCCTCTCTTGTCGTGAAGGAGAAGCCTTGGTCTGATAAAGAACCGCTATTAAACCATAAAAACCCTAAAGCCTAATGGGGCTTTAGGGTATAGTCATACAAATTTAATAGCAATTACGGTACACAAACATACCATAATCAGGCTCGACATCTTCTCTCATCCAGACTGTAACTGTCGGTCCTGGATTTTCACCAGGTCCACCACAATAGTAATTATTGCGGGTCGCGGACTTCAAGCTTAAAGCTATTTACCGCCGGTCGGGAATTTCACCCTGCCCCGAAGATTAGAATCGATTATTTAATTTTACAACATTATTATACTACTATAATATGCTTTTGAAAAGAGTTTTTCACTAATTTCTATTAAAAAGTATCAGAAGCTAATAGCCTCTACACCTTTTTAAAACATTCTCTCTAAAAGAAAGGACTATTTGTTGCTTCCTTTTCCTTTCCCGCTGTTATTGCCCTTTCCTTTATTTGGGTTATCCTTGCCATTACCTTTTCCTTTTCCTTTACCATTCCCATTATCCTCAACAATGCTTACTTTACCTTCAGCTTCTTCCATTGTTTCATTACCGAAGTCATCAATCACTTTCACTTGGATTACAGCACCTTCAGCAACTAAATCTCCCGGAGCTGTCCAGTAACCAACATAATGTCCCTCTGATGTTTCCATCATAGGAAGTTCCGTTGCATTCTGTACGTTAATATTCGTTAAAGGCATTAGCATAGAGAAGGTTGCAGTTAAATCTGCTTCACTGTCAAATTCAATCACAACCGTTTCACCTGCTTTAACCTCTTGGTCTTCTGTTGGTGTTACATTTTCAATTACTGGAGCAGTATAGTCAGCTTCGATTGTAATCGTTTCAGCAGCCTGATTACCAGCCGCATCCGTAGCAACTACTTCAATTTCATTTTCCCCTTCTTCAAGGATAATTCGTTTCGAATAGCTTCCATCTGTTACAGAAGCTTCCGCACCGTTTACTTCGACATTTTCAAGATTTTCATCTGCAATAGTTCCCTCTACACTTACAGTCTCACGATTTGTCTTATCTCCATCTACTGGATTATCAATCGTTAATTCAGGTGCCTCTGTATCTAGAGTAACGGTAACTGGTTCTGAAATATTCACTTCTTCGCCATTAGAATACGTAACTACAGTCAATACATTTTCACCTTCTGTAAGTTCAGCAGGGAGTTCAAAAGTGCCATTTTCGTCAATATCTACTGTATCTACTTCTTCCCCATTATTTAATAAGGAAATAGTAGTAGTAGGAGATGCTGTACCTTCAACTGTTAATTCAGATTCATTGGTAATGACACCTTCAGATGGTGAAGTAATTTCAGCTTTTTCTATGGTGTGAGCAATTCGAGCTCGAATCATGTAGTTACCTTCAGCAGCTGGCGATGGTGACCATGCTCCACTTACACTTTGATAACTTCTTCCAGCATTTTCACTGCTCTCATCTGTTGCCAAGCCAGGAACATTAGGATTAGCTCCTGTTTGAACATACACCATGTAGAAATCGCCTTCTACTTGGATATTCTGATCCCTGAGGTCAACAACCGTCCATTCATCCAAGCTTCGAATAGCTTCAGCATCAATTGGACCAGCTAATTTTTCACCCGGCAAACCATCTTCACCGGTTGCATCCCAAACTTCAACTGCAAATGGTGTGTCACCAGGAGTAGGCCAATCAGTACCATGGAATTGGAATACCCCATCCGTTACGATTGCAGAATCCTGTCCTTCTGGTAAGGACATCTTCACAGCCCATTTATTACCTGCATCATAGTATGCACGCGCATTTTCTGCTGTACCATCGTCATATCCAATTTCTCCACCAGGATAGGTGAATAATGGTTCTAATTCAATATTAAGTTCTTGGTCTTCATCAAAGTTTACTTCCATTTCCTTGCTATGGAAATCTCGAGCAATTACTTTCAATGTGTAAGTTCCTTCATATGCTGTTAATTCATAATTACCATCTTCATCTGTTTCAACAGGTTCAACATTTGCATCTTCCACTAATAGAAGACTTGCACCTTCGACAGGATCGCCAGAATTAGCACTCGTTACCGTACCATTAACTGTAGCTTGTGGTAACTCTTCTAAGGTGAAATTAGCAGTTACTGTTTCATCATCTGCAAGAGAAACGGACTGTTCCTCAGAATGATAACCATAAGCTTCCGCTACCAATGTAAAGTCTCCTGCTGGATGCATAAAAGAATACGATCCATCAGCTGGATTCGTTGCAACAGAACGGTCACTTTCTAGCACATTTACTTGTGCTCCTAAAGGAAGTAAGCTTGGGTGAACCGCATTAAGAGAATCAGTTACAGCTACATCGTCTTTTTCTATACTAGGTTTAATCTTACTTGGGTCTACTTTTTCCCCTTTCTTCGTATCGTTCTTTTCCCCCTTCTTAGTATCTGAATTTCCGATAATACCAAGGGATGCAGTTGGTTCATCTAATTCTAATGAAGTATCTGACAATGTAACATCATCGATAAACCAACCATCTCTTTGTACACTACCGTCTGTATCTAAATTAAATCCAAGATAGACACGTTCTCCAGCATATTCAGAAAGGTCCACTTCAAATGATTCCCAACCATTCGTTGTGTTCGTAAATTGTGCAAGTGGTGCCCAATCATCCATATCGGATGAAATAAACACATGTCCATAATCCCAATTATTTTCAATATTGTACCATTGTTCGAATTGAAGATAGGATTCTCCCTCTGGTAAATCTACTGGTGGCATTACTAAAGTTGAATTTTCATTGTTTGAATAAGTTCCTTCAGGGTTTGTCGCATAAACATATTCCCCGGAGGCAGCACTCTCAGGACCACTTGTTGGTACTCCGCGCTCCCATGTACTATTTTCACCAAAGATGGACCAGCCTGCAGGACTCTCTTCAAAGTTTGTGGAGTAACCTACAGAAACACCAGGAAGAATGGTAATAGAATATTCATCACTCGTTACTTCATTATCACCGAAGTCGTTGATAACCCATTGATACGCAAGTGTTTCTCCATTAATTATTTCTCCAGGGATTGTTGCTTCATATTCACCAGATTTATAATCACCTGAGATTCGACTAGCTTCCACAGATTCTCCATCAACGATTAACTCCACAGATGTCACACTAATGTTATCACTTACTTCAACTGTTAAATCTAAATCCATTCCTTCATAAGTTTCAGCAGGTGCAGAATGTTCAAAGACAGGTTCTTCTGCATCTTCTCCGTCAACCGTAACTTGACCTTCAATCGTTCCAAGTCCGGAAGCTACTGTACCAACTGCCGCAAAAGCATCTACTAATCCATGACCATATCCATTATTTGGCGCTTCTGGATATTCACTATCTGTCATTGGTACAGCTGTTTCTATTAATATTTCTTCAATTTCATCAACTGTCAAACTAGAGTTTGCAGATTCTAACAACGCAACAACACCAGCTATAGCAGGAGTTGCCATGGAAGTACCATTGTAACTAGCATAGCCACCGCCAGGTATAGAAGAACGAACTGCTACACCAGGTGCAGAAATATCCGGTTTGATTTCATCATATGGGGATGGACCACGTAATGAAAATTCCGCTAGATTATCGCCATTATCTGTTGCTCCAACCGCAAAAGATTCTGGATAGTTAGATGGCACTGCTACAGATCCAGGACCACCCGGATTAAATAAAGTGGTGTTTCCTGCTGCAAATGCAGGAAAGATATCTGCTGCTCTCCAAGCAATGACTGTATCACGGTACCATTCATCTAGACCAGAACCGCCACCCCAAGAGTTATTCACAACATCTGGAGCTTTCGAAGCATCTCCACCAGGAGCCAACAACCATTCAGCAGCTGCTAATAAATCCGTGTCATATGCTCCATCATCGGTAAACGCCTGAACGGCAATCCATTCCGCCCCTGGAGCTACACCTACTTGATTATTTCCATTTGTTTCACTACCTACCATTGTCCCCATTGTATGTGTTCCATGACCATCCGTATCATATGGTTCTGTTTCTCCATTTACAGGGTCAAAGAAACTATACGTATGATCCACGTCACCAGTTGCTGCATCATAGCCAGCGTATTTATCCATTAATGCTGGGTGATCCCATTCCACTCCAGTATCAATATTAGCTACAACTACACCAGCTCCGTCAATACCCATACCCCAAACATCAGGAGCGCCTACACGATCGATATTCCATTCGATACTTTGTGTTTCCGAATCAGGTGTTTCTTCTTTTACTGAATCAAATAATTGTCTTTGTTCGTTAGGCAAAATCTTTTCAACCTCGGCAAAGTTTGCTATCTTTTCTGCAATTGATTTTGTAGCTGTTACTGCCATCCCGTTAACAATATGATAAGAATGGTAGTCTTTAACAGCACCTTTTTCCTTTTGTTTTTCTAAGAACTCCTTTACATTAGCTTGTGATGTTAAAGCAGTTGCTTTTAATTCGGAAATAACAGCAGAGCGTTGCGCATGTTCTTGTCCATTCGCTGACAAGTTCGCTTTTTGTGCATTCTTTCTAGCTTCTGCCGCTACTTTCATTGAATCAGCTCTTTCACTAAACTTAACCAGGAAAGTTACTTCATCATCATCTTTAAATTGTGTTAATAATCGATCACTAACTTTCGTTTCTGCTAGTTTAGTAGAATCATTTAGTGACTCTGAAACTTTACTAGATTCAGCTAACGACACACTTGGTGCAACTAATGAAAATGTCATTAACACGGAAGCCGCAATACTAAACAGTTTCGTCTGTTTTTTTCGTTTCTTTCTCAATTTGTTTCCTCCCCTCGAATTTTAACACTTCAAATGTTTGGTTATGCAGCTTAGTAGTTTCACACCAAGTAATATCCATCTGTTATATGGGGTGTGTCCTCCAAAAAACCGCTGCAAATTTACATACTACCCTCCTTCTAGATGTATTTAATGATATAAAAGTACAATCTCAGTTGTTGATTCAAGTATAGTAGATAACAAGGGGAGTTATTGTCAGATAATGTCGATTTTAATCTGAATATTCAAAATTGATAGATTTGATACACATTTTCATCATTTGGTTCATGGGCTAAAATCCTAATTAAAAACCTTTAATCACTCATGTAGGTCTAAAATTACAAAATAGTCCACTTGTATTTAGGTCTCCTTATAAAAAATGATTAATAGGACCCATCTATATTCTGTAGATTGCATCAGATTTTTCCTAATAAAGAAATACAGGATATTTACACTACCTGAATTTACAATTTATAGGTACTATGCATTAACTAATCTGTATTACCCAGACAAGCATAGTTCTAATAACCTGAAGATAAATAATATAATATTTGAAACGTTTATAATTTTCACTTTAAAAATAATAGAAATTGTAGATCGATTTGATTAAAAGGTCTTGAACAAAAATCTCTCTTTAGTGAATAACGATAACTTTTGTAAGCAAAAAAAATAACAGACAACTAATAAAGTAGTTGTCTGTTATTTTTTCATTCTTATTTAGTCTTCTAATGGATTTAAACTTTCATTCCCGCTAAGATCAGAAATCATGGTTACAAGTAGTTCAATTTCTTCTTCCATATCTTTTAAACTAGCTGTTTCTACTGGAGAGTGCATGTATCTCAGTGGTAAAGATACCAAGGAGACAGGAACACCTTTTCCAGTCAGTCGCATTTTATCAGCATCTGTACCTGTCATGCGAGGAGTTAATTCGTATTGAACTTCCATATTAAGATTTTTTGCAGTATCCTCCAATAATTTGTTCATCTTAATGTTAATAGGGGCCCCTTTGGCTAATACAGGTCCTTTTTCCAAACGTACATCCCCGTGCTTATTTTTATTAACACCAGGATAATCAGTAGCAAATGTAACATCGCAAGCAATTGCCATAGTCGGATTGATACCTGCAGCAGCAAAATACGCTCCTCCCATGTTTGTTTCTTCGTTTACGGTACTTGCAGCATATACTCCGACGTTAACTCCCTTTTCAGATAAACGTTTTAGTACTTCTGCAACAATAAACGATCCCGTACGATTGTCTAAACCTCGGCCTGAAATATACCGGTCCATTAAAACTTCTGGTTCTGTCTTATATACACAAAGATCACCAATTTGGACATACATTTCTGCCTCTTCTTTAGATTGATAACCACAATCGATAAATAAATCACTTAAATCAAAATCATTTTTTAAACCACCATGATGCTGTGCGTTTACACCAATTACCCCTGTTGTGTTGCCTTTATAACCTAAAACTGTTACACGCATTCCAACGGCAGCTTTCGGATTAATTCCACCCATTTTATCAAAATGAAGAAATCCACTTTCGTCAATTCGATTTACAACAAGTGCGATTTCATCAGAATGACCTGCAAGTAGCACTTTAAAATCAGCATCAGGATTGAGTACTCCTATCGCATTTCCTGCGTTGTCCGTGATAATTTCATCAGCAAACTCTTTTACGTAATGGATCCACTTTTTTTGAATCTCCATTTCCATACTAGATGGAGAAGGAGTTTTTAATAGGTCTAATAGAAATTCCTTATTGAAATTTGTCATCATCTTTCCTCCTAAATTAAGCATCTATTCCCATGATAGCAAACATTTATATTTAGAGCACTTTTGTTTACGCATACATTTATTATCGATAAAATGATAGAAAAGAGAAATGAGGTTAGTAAATGGATTTAAATCAATGGTTTGAAAAAGGAATGTCTGCAACTAGTTATATTGAATCAATGGAGAAAAATAAAGATGGTTTAAAGCATATTTACCAAAACTTCCAGCTTCCAGATGAACAAGACTTTTTTAACAAAATCAAAGAAAAGAAACTCCGAGCTCTCGTATTAACCGAAGACTGGTGCGGAGACGCCATGTTAAATATACCAATTTTATTAAAGCTGTCTGATAAAACGGATATAGAAGTTCGTATGCTTTTACGTGATCAGAACCTAGAATTAATGGATCAATATCTGACGAACGGAAAGTCAAGATCCATTCCTATTTTTATTTTTATGGATGAACAAGGAAATGAAGTGGCTAAATGGGGACCGCGCGCAGGGAAAGTGCAACAGTTTGTTGATGAATCCCGAAGTAAACTTCCACCCCAAGATGATGTTGAGTATCAGATGAAAACAAAGGAACTTTTTTCGACTATGCAGCGAACTTTTCAAGAACATGAAGATTTTTGGAATGAAGTCTATCAAAGTATCAAAAGTGTATTATAGGTCTGAACGGAAAGAATGGTATTGATTCTAAATCAATACCATTTTTTATTATAGCTGTTTTCTAATTGCTTACGAAACAGCTTTTTCTATTGTCTATTTGCTTAAAAATACTTTTTCAAGTATATCATCCAATTTTATATGTCAATACTGTTAAAAAATCTCTCTTTAATAGGGTGACATGATGACGGCAAAATTTTTCAAACACCTATATTTCCGCTTACCAAACATAATTAAACTTCTAATATCTGTCGTTTTTATTATGACCCTCTTTGGAATTATTATCCATTTTGTAGAGCCAAGGCAATTTCCAACAATATTTGACGGGGTTTGGTGGGCGTTTGTAACGGCAGCAACAGTTGGTTATGGTGATTATGTTCCATTGACATCTTCTGGACGGATTGTTGCTATATCTCTAATACTAACCGGAGGCGGCATTATTGCTTTTTATATTTCCTCCATTTCTTCTGAGACTATAAAAAAGGAACATGACTTACAGCATGGAAAGTTACGATTTAAAGGTAACAATCATTTGGTCTTTATTGGCTGGAACGAACGAACAAGGCAATTAATCAAAACAGTTACAGATATATTTCCAGAAGTTCAAATTGTCTTGATCGATCGTACAGAGCGAAGAATTTATTATCAGGAATTTCCTGTTCATTTTATTCATGGAGATGCAACGGAAGATTCCATTCTAGACATGGCCAATATTCATCAAGCTTCTAGAGTCCTAATAACTGCAGACGATTCAAAAAACGAAAGACAAGCCGATAATTGGACTATCCTTTCCGTTTTAGCTGTGCGTGGCAATAACAAAGATATTCCAATTGTAGCCGAAGTTTTATCAAAAGTTCAGGTGGAGAATGCTTTAAGAGCAGGTGCTACAACCATTATAAGCTCTAACGATTTTATGAGTATTTTATTTTTCCATGAATTGTCCCATAAAAAAACAGCTGCTCCATTTGAAGATATCATTCAAATCTTAAATCAAAAACAATTTTCTCACACAAAATGCCCGAAAGAATTAGTCGATCTTACCTTTTTAGAAGCATCTAGTATATTATTAAAACAAGGACATCTCCTACTCGGTATCATCCGTGAGAAAGAATGTAAAATACATCCTCCTACTGGTTTTGTTTTAAAAGAAGGAGATATTTTGTTGTCACTACTAGATTGGTAAAAATCAATCCATTATTGCAAGGTAATTTTTTTATCTATCGTTATTATAATAGGTGAAATTCCCTTTGCGAGAATGACTAATGTATGTTAAAATAGTTTATTGTGTGAAAAGAATCGAATAGGAGTTGTTCAGCATGACAAATAAATTTGAGGCTGGTCAAGTATTAGACGGTAAAGTTACAGGTATTCAGCCATACGGAGCGTTTGTTGCATTAGATGACGAAACACAAGGACTAGTTCATATTTCTGAAATTACTCATGGATTTGTTAAAGATATTAACGATCATTTAACAGTTGGAGATGAAGTAAAAGTTAAAGTATTGAATGTGGATGAAGAAAAGAGTAAAGTATCTCTATCCATTCGTGCAACGGAAGAAGCACCAAAAAAACCTGCTAGAGTCAAAAAAGTACAAGCTGCACCCAAACAGCAAGACACAGAGACAGCTGGATTCAATACGTTAAAAGACAAACTTCAAGAATGGATTGAACAATCTGAAGAACGTGAAGGAACATTCAAAAATTAATTAATTTTTTCTTTAAAAACACGTGTAATCTTGCACGTGTTTTTATTTTTGCTTTTTGTCGTTACTACACATATCAAGTTTTGTTCAATATTTTACAATCTCTGTCTTGATTTAATATAGTGAATTCGATAAAGTATTTATGTACAAACTAACACAGTATTAGGATTTAAGAGGAGGATTACCATGACACACGTTTCATTTAAATACGATAAAGCATTATCATTCTTTAATCAAAGTGAAATAGATAATCTTAATGACTTTGTCGGCGCTGCACATAACATGTTACATAATAAAACAGGTGCAGGCAGTGACTTTTTAGGTTGGGTTGACTTACCGGAAAACTACGATAAAGAAGAATATGCACGCATCAAAGCATCTGCTGAGAAAATCAGAAAAGACTCTGATGTACTTCTAGTTATCGGTATTGGTGGTTCCTACTTAGGAGCACGCGCTGCATTGGAAATGCTTAACCACTCATTCCAGAACCTACTTTCAAAAGAAGAAAGAAATGCACCACAAATTATTTTTGTTGGACACCATTTAAGTTCTACTTATATGAGCGAGTTATTTGATGTTTTAAAGGACAAAGATTTTTCCATCAATGTTATTTCTAAGAGTGGAACAACGACAGAACCAGCTGTTGCCTTCCGTATTTTCAAAAAGCTATTAGAAGAAAAATACGGTAAGGATGAAGCCCAAAAACGCATCTATGCTACTACTGATAAAGAAAAAGGTGCATTAAAAACTTCTGCTGATGAAGCGGGATATGAAACTTTTGTCATTCCTGATGATGTTGGAGGAAGATATTCCGTATTAACAGCAGTAGGGCTCCTTCCAATCGCTGTTAGCGGCGTTTCTACCGACGACATGATGCAAGGTGCAAAAGATGCTATGAATGATTTCTCTGAACCATCTCTAGAGAAAAATGCTGCCTATCAATATGCTGCTGTAAGAAATATTTTATACAGCAAAGGCAAAGTAACAGAACTGCTTATTAACTATGAGCCAAGTCTACAATATTTTTCTGAATGGTGGAAACAATTATTTGGAGAAAGTGAAGGAAAAGACCAAAAAGGAATCTACCCTTCTTCTGCCAACTTTACGACAGATTTGCATTCACTAGGTCAATACATTCAAGAAGGTCGTCGCAATATTTTCGAAACAGTTCTGCATGTAAACAAGTCGAAAAAAGACCTTACACTTGAAGCAGAAGAAAATAATTCAGATGGACTAAACTACTTAGCTGGAAAAACTATCCATGAAATCAATGACAAAGCATTCCAAGGTACGATGCTTGCACATACGGATGGAGAAGTTCCAAACTTAATTGTTGAAGTACCAGAACTTGATGCTTATACATTCGGATATCTTGTTTACTTCTTTGAAAAAGCGTGTGGCATGAGTGGATACTTATTAGGGGTAAATCCATTTGATCAACCAGGTGTAGAAGCTTATAAGAAAAATATGTTTGCTTTATTAGGAAAACCAGGTTTTGAAAGTGAAAAAGAAAAGCTAGAAAAAAGATTATAATATATAATGTAAAAGCACCTCAACATTGGGGTGCTTTTCTTTTCTTAAACATACTTACACTAATCTACCTTCATTATAGATAGAAGCTATTTTCTAATAGATAAGTACTAAGGTTACCCCGCCCACCGAAGAGATTCTTTTTACCGTTTATGTTGCATTTTTTATAGAATGTGGATATCTTCACTTCAGAATAGTCTAGCGCTCGCGGGAACGGACTCAGCATCCGCTTTCATAGAAATTCAAGATATTTTGGGGGTATAGCTCATGAAATCACGTTTATATCAGTTAGCTTTCCTAAAAATAGCATATTTCTTGTTTATACATGTAGAGCACCAAACTAGCGGAGTATTTCCGCAACAGATGTTAAGCACATTCCTATGAATTCAGAGTATACGAATTCGTATCAATTCCGACATAATAAGCAACAAAACTTATGAAAGAACCTAAAAATATAATTATATTTTCGATCACAAATTTTTTTTAGAAAACAGGTTTATATTTTTCACACTCGGGTATAACTAATAACGTAAGACTTTCTCGTATTCCCCCTGTATGCAAGGCGTTTAGACGCTTTGCTTTTTTTTTTGGACTTTTTCCCAATATCTATCTACTTTTTCTGTTATAATAAGCAATAATTAACGTTTAGGAGGTTTACACTTACATATGAGTATTTTTGATGAAGTACATGATCGTTTAAATACACGTTCCATGAAGTGGGATATGCGCCATTTAGTTTTTGAATCCGAGGATGTATTACCTATGTGGGTGGCAGACATGGATTTCAAAGCACCAAAGGAAGTAAATGAGGCCTTGATCAAGCGTGCTGAACACGGCATTTATGGATACACAGCTGTTGATAATGAAGTAAAAGATTCCATAGTGAACTGGGTAAAAACAAGACATAACTGGGGCATTAACCGGGAATGGCTATCATTCAGTAAAGGTGTGGTCACTACCTTACACATGGCCATACGTGCTTTTACCGAAGTAAATGATAAAGTTCTAATTCAAACACCTGTCTATACTCCATTTTATAAGGTAATTGAAGCACACGACAGAAAGATTGTGAAAAATCCACTCTTTAAAGAAGACAATTATTATAAAATTGATTTTAAAGACTTTGAGGAAAAGTTGAAATCAGGAGTTAAAGCATTTATTCTATGTTCTCCACATAATCCTGTGGGCCGAGTTTGGAAGAAGGAAGAACTAGAAGAAATGGCCAGACTATGTCTGAAGCATGATGTAGTTATTCTTTCTGATGAAATACATGCTGATTTAGTATTTAATGGAGAAAAGCATATCCCTATCGCTTCTCTTTCTGACGAAATTGCAGCTAATACGATTACATGCATGGCACCCTCTAAAACATTTAACTTAGCTGGTTTAGAAGCATCATATGCCATTACAACAGATAAAGAAAAACGCGAGAAGCTAATTGATGAATTTAATAAGCAGGGACATGGAAATGGACTAAATACCATGGCGAATACGGCATTAGAAGCCGCATACAAATACGGTGCACCTTGGCTTAATGAGTTAAATTCTGTTTTGGAAGGTCATAAAAATTATGTAACCGAACAATTAGAAAACCGAACAGATTTAAAAGTTACTCGTTCAGAAGGGACATATCTTCTCTGGATTGACTGTAGTGCATTAAATTTAAATGCCGAAGAATTAAAACAGTTTATGATTCATCAAGCAAAAGTCGGATTAAATACTGGAATCGATTATGGTGAGGAAGCTGCACAGTTTATGCGTATGAACATCGCCTGCCCACGTGCAACGATAGAAGAAGGAGTAAATAGAATCATTGAAGCAGTAAACAATAGATAAATGTAAAAGAGGCGGGACATAACTAAAGTGTTTAACTCAGAAAACGAACAATGTGCTACATTGCGGAGGAAATATACGTAGACTCCTTGAAAAAAGAAAACCATTTTTTCTGCGTGCGATGTAACCCTGCCGAAGCGTTCCTTGTCCTGCGGGAAGAAGAGCATCGCTGAGACTGCGTAGTGAGGGAACTACTTGAATATTCTTCCTTGTTCCCTTGCGCCGAGAAAGCCCGCTTCGAAGCATTACTGGAAGACGCAGGCTCACACGCTTTTCAGCACGAAGGAGGCTCACCAGCTCCCCTAAGGTGCGCGTAGTATATTTCCGGAGCGGTATTTATGCACCAATCCACCAATCATGTTCGGGTTTTCCTTTGAGAAAATACTTTTGTCCCGGCCTCTTTTTCTTATTCATCCTGGTTCTCATTTGTTTCTGTTGGATCAGAAGGAGTTTCTTCTGCGGAAGATTTGCTATCAGCGTTAGGATCAGCCTTTATTTCTCCACAAATAATACGTACTCCTGAATCACCTGCGGGCTGACTCACTCCATCATCTTGGGATTCATGAACAACTAATGATGTTCCATCTCCTCTTAAAATCGATTGTTTCCCATCTGTTAAAGTTGCTCCAGCAAGCATCAATTCAGCATCCACTAATCCTCCAGCGTCTGCTTCAATATTTGGTAAATCCCCAAGATGAGATCCTTTTGGGTGCATTAATCCATGTTCATTTCCTTCTGGATCAAGATGATTTCCTGCACTTTGAAAATCTGGCCCCTCACAGGACGAAAATTCATGAACATGTATCCCATGAAATCCTGGCGACAGTCCCTCTAACTTTAACTTAATTTGAACTCCATCTGGCATCTCATTCAATGTAGCATTCCCTACCATATCCCCCGCAGCATTATACATTTCAACAGTTCGTGTTGTCTCATCAGCTCCACCGTTACAAGCAGACAAAACAAAAATCATTAAAATTAAAAACATCACACGCATGAAACTAACCCCTTTTAAAGCGCATTTTCCAATATTATTCACCATCCTACCAAATTTATTCAAGGAGTGCCTGGCACTTCCCGGATTTTGTCGAAAAAAAGTGTTTCTTTCATTATTGAAAGAAACACTTTTTTTACTTACCTTTCACTTTTAGCTTTAGCTGATTCCTTTAGTCGTTTTTCATATTTTTTATTGAATTCCTGTTCATCTTTTTTCGATTTTCGGTAGAACAAGTACATGGCTATACCAGCTAAAGTCATAAAAATAACAAATGATATGACAGCAGGGATATATTCTGCTTTATCCTCAGGAAAATATAAAAATGGCATGAATAGATACATCGAATCACTTCCTTCTTTTTTCATTATACCAAAATATAAATTGTTACCCAATCAATCGAATCTTATTATTCGCTTATTCCTTCTGTTTTTGGCAATATACTAAGTGGAGGTGTTCATTTTGGCGGAAGTAAACATTGGAGATATTGTAAAAGCCCACTATAACTCAGGAACATACATTGGAAAAGTAATAGAAGATAGAGGGCAGAACTACCTAATAGAAGTCCACGCTGTTCACAAACATCCATTGCAAGGTGATTTGCATAACTACGGTAAGATAGATGTTGTATTCCATGAACGCAAGGCACTTTTTTACAAAGAGAAAATGAACGTAAAAAAACCAGCTGTACATTTATACGAAGAAAACATTCCATCATATGGCGAATCACTAAAGAAGGCTGTTATTACCTATAAAGAAAAACTGGAACAGGAAGATTCAGATTATAGCCGGGCTGCTATCTCAAAATTAAACGATTTAGAAGAAAATTATTATAAAAAAAGCTACTATAACATAAAAAGCTAGGGGAAGTAACTTCCCTCTAGCTTTTAGTTTTACCTTATTCACCTAAATGTTCTTTAATTACTTCACCAAGAGCTTGAACTGCTTCTTCTTCGTCACTGCCATCAGCAGTAATTTCAATCTCTGCACCATTAGGGATTCCTAATGACATAACGCCCATAATGGATTTTAAGTTTACACTTTTCCCTTTATAATTTACGTTAATATCAGATTGAAACTGACCAGCTTTATTAACGAGTAAAGTAGCCGGACGAGCATGGACTCCTGTTTCTGCAGTAATTGTAAATGTTTGTGCCTTCATTATATTCATCCTTCCAGTACTATTAAAATTCTAGATCGTACGTTTTTTATATTATGTACGAAATGACTATATTTATTATATACAATAACAGTCATTTAAGAAACCAAAAAGAACATTTTTTCAACATTTCCTTCTAAAATTTGTCTTTATTTTTACATTATGATAACGTTATTTTGAAAAACATGACTTGAGGAGGATTTACCGATGAGTGTACATATAGGTGCTAAAAAAGGTGAAATTGCAGATAAAATTTTGTTACCAGGTGATCCATTAAGAGCGAAATTTATTGCCGAAACATTCTTAGAAGATGTTACGCAATATAATGAAGTACGTGGAATGCTTGGATACACAGGAACATATAAAGGTGAACGTGTTTCTGTACAAGGAACCGGAATGGGAGTTCCTTCCATTTCCATATATGTAAACGAATTGATTCAGGAATACGATGTTCAAAAATTGGTTCGTGTTGGTACATGTGGAGCTCTTCAGAAAGATGTAAAAGTAAGAGATGTTATTTTAGCACAAGGAGCAACTACAGATTCCGGAGTCAATCGTATGGTCTTTAATGGCATTGATTTTGCTCCATTAGCTGACTTTGAACTGTTGAAACATGCATATGATGTAGGGACAGAAAGAGGCTCAAAACTTCGAGTAGGAAACATCTTTACCAGTGACTCTTTTTATCGTGAGAATGCCAAGGAAATTAATGAATTGTTGGCTAGTTACCAAGTACTTGCAATTGAGATGGAATCCACTGCACTTTATACGCTAGCAGCAAAATACGGAAGACAGGCATTGTCTATTTTAACGGTTTCTGATCATATATTAACAGGGGAAGAAACAACCTCTGAAGAACGTCAAACATCATTTAATGAAATGATGGAAATTGCATTAGATGCAATCATTAAGTAGTAATGTCGTAATGTACAAAACCTTTAATCGTTAACCGTTAATAAAACAAGTTGACATTATACTCTCCCCCCTTTATCCTTTTAGTAAAGGGGGGAGTTTTTTTATGAGAAGTTTACGACCAATAGATATAACTTACGGGGCTGTATTTGTTTGTTTAATGACGGTTGGAGCAAACATAACCGTTTGGTTTCCAATACTAGCCATACCAATTGGAGGTACAAGCGTTCCGTTATCGTTACAAACTTTCTTTGCTATTTTAGCTGGAATGATGTTGGGGAAGAAGATAGGTCCTATCGCTATGATAACCTATACATTTATCGGGACAGCAGGTGTACCCGTCTTTGCTGGGCTACAGGGGGGACCATTTGCCTTAATTAGCCCAACAGGCGGATTTATTTTATCTTTCATCTTTGTCGCCTTTTTCGCAGGATCGATTACAGAGTTAGCAAAGAGTCCTACTATTTCTGTTTACACCGTGGCAGCGATTGTTGGATTACTTGTCAATTATGTAATAGGGGTAACTTACATGTATATAGCAATGAATACATGGCTTGAACTGGAAATAGCTTATAAGCTAGCATGGGCAGGTATGATTCCATTTCTAATAAAAGACACTGCTTTATCCATTCTTGGAGCTGTGTTTATGGTAAATGTTTCTAAAAGACTTCCTGCAAAATGGCAGCGGGCTGCATAAAAAATGATCTATTTCAGAACCTTTTATTGGAAAGGTTCTTTTTTATGCTGAATCTTACATCCTACAATTGGAAAAGGTCTTGTATTAGGCGGATATTCAATCATGTCACTCCCCCATTTCGTTTACCTGCACTTAACGGTATGGTAAAATAATAGCATCTACATAATATAAGAAAACCCCTTCAAACTAATATAAACTCAAAGTCTAGAAGCAGAAAGGTGTTCATGCATATTATGGAATTATTTCTTAATTTCCCTATTTGGGCTGCATTGTCTGCAATCGTTTTTGCCCAGTTCATTAAAATCCCAATAAAATTTCTAGTAACAAAGGAATTCACACCTAATATTGCTTTTAGTACTGGAGGTATGCCAAGTAGTCATTCTGCTGCAGTAACTGCCTTAACTACAGCTATTGGAATAGTTGAAGGTGTATCATCCTCCATATTTGCCTTGTCAGCAATATTTAGTGTGATTACTATGTATGATGCCTCTGGAGTCCGCCGTCATGCTGGAAGGCATGCGGTAGCCTTAAATCGTCTCATTGATGACTTCCAATTATTTTTTGATCACGCAAAAGACTGGAACAGGAAAGAAGAATATGAAAAGCGAAAACAATTGAAAGAACTTTTAGGACATGAACCTAGTGAAGTATTTTTCGGATCAGTTACAGGTATAATTGTTGCTTTTCTGGTCTACCCATTATTCTTTTAAAAAGGCTCTTTTCGTATAGTTTGTTGCTTTTTGAAACTTTACAGTTGATAGAAATTGCTGATATATATAATTAACAATAGTGCTATTACCCGCTACGGAAATACCTGCCCGGAGCGGGAATCAACAACGCACTACATTACACATTTATCTTTAATTAAGTTAATCAGGAGTCTATATAAAATGTAAAAAACAACAATCTTTTAGAAAAGAGCCTTTAAAAAAGACAACTAAAAATCCAAGAAGAACTTCCATGTAGAAAACATAAAATCAAAAAATTCGCTTATGTACTAGATTTCATAAGCGAATTTTTTATTGATTTAAATACCTAAATTGATTCCAATTTATCTTCCCTGAGTATATCCTCAGAAATATCGTTTTCCACTGATACGATTGTTTGCACTATTCTTTTACAATCTGCTGTCTGAATACTTGCAATGTCTCGTCTTCATTCAACTTAGTTAACTCTTCATCTGTCAATTCACCATTGCCTTGTTCGATTACGTATACTTCTACTTCTTGTTTACCCCACTCATCGTAGACATCTTCCACTGTGTGATAGTACAAATCAATTTTGTTTCCTTTAATCGCACTACCAGTATCAGCAACAACACCATAACCATAGCCTGGAATAAACAAAATAGTACCAATTGAAAACACACTTGTATCAGCAGCTATAGTAGAATATAAATCTCTTTTTACTTTTACTCCAGAGTACGTAATTCCATACTGCGGATGCGAGCTTGTCTTACCCGTCGATTCAATTCCTGCTGTATAACCAGTAGCGACTACTGTCTGTGAAGGATATTGATCAACATCTACTGCTTCCTCTAAAGTACTTGGCCCTTCAATCTCATCACTTGATAACAATTTCTCCGTTGATTGAAAATGATTTAATCCTTTCTCTTTTAGCTCGATTTTCCTATACTCTGTTGTTTCTTTTTCCATAAATACGTTTTCTGCCCATACTTTAAAATCAGAAATCGTCACATTCGATATAGATGATACAGTAACATATAAGGCAATGATAAATAGTAGTGATAATGACGTTCTTCTCATTACATTTTTTAATCTCATAAATACAAAAACACCTCTCTGGTAATATACCTTTGAAGTTTTGCTATTTCCGGTAGATTAATTTTCCGCTTATTAATGATTATTATTTACCGGATGTGATATTTTTGATACATTAGCATAAATTTATACACCTATATACCACCAATAGCTTAGCTCCAATTTTTTTCTTTATACCAGTTCAGCGTTTCCAATAAGTCTGAATTTATACATTTATCTGTTATATTATTCTGATAAGTTTGTACAAATTGAAAGTTCCTCCCACAAAAAAAGTACTTAAACAATATGTTTAAGCACTAATTTTTGATACTAGAAGATTAAAACATTCTATAACCACTCTTACGAAGTAGTTTCATTACATAACCCGCAACAATCGTTCCCAAAAAACCAAAGATAAAAAGAATAATATCAAATGCTGTCAAACTCGCTAGCTTGGTTCCGAGTGTTGTAAATGATTGACCTGGATTTGTAAAATATTCCCAAGTAGATAGCGTATCTATCATTAGCAAAATAATAAGTGGATAGAGAAATGCCATTAACCATGTTTTACGAATAAGCATATTTACAATAAAAGCGATACCAAAAAACATAACGAAATATAATATGATAGAAACAATCAGTTGTACCATGAAGTAACTCCCTTCATTCTATATGTATCGACATCATTTTCATTTTATATGAAAATAAGCAAAAAGCAAAGAAACAGGATTTGACTAAAACATCGTCAACTTGAATACATAAGAGACTATTTCTACATTTTCCATCGTTAAAAATTGTATTAATACCACTCATCCGTTGTTTATGATACTATTATAATTGCATGTAAACTGGAATTTATATAAATATAATTAATAGAAAGAAAAGAGGGTATTTTCCATGTCTGATAAAGTATTTGATGTAACAATAATTGGAGCAGGCCCTGTCGGTTTATTCACTGCCTTTTACGGAGGTATGCGACAAGCAAGTGTGAAAATTCTCGAAAGTCTACCACATACTGGTGGGCAGTTAGAGGCCCTATATCCAGAAAAATATATATATGATGTAGCAGGTTTTCCAAAAATTCGCGCAAAGGAATTAGTAGCTAATTTAGAAAAACAGGCTCGAGTTTTTGACCCTACAATCGTTTTAGGACAAGCTGTTGAAACAGTGGAACGTCTTGCAGATGAAACACTTAAATTAACTTCCAACACTGGAGAAATCCATCTTACCAAAACAATGATTATTACGGCTGGTAATGGTGCTTTTCAACCTCGTCGATTAAATATCGGAGAAAGCGAAGAATTTGAAGGAGTTAATCTGCATTATTACGTAAGAGACATGAATCAATTCGAAGGTCAGCATGTAGTTCTTTTAGGTGGTGGGGATTCCGCGGTCGATTGGGCGCTAATGCTAGAACCTATTGCAAAAAAAGTAACATTAGTACACCGTCGAGATCAGTTCAGAGCCCATGAACGAAGTGTAGAGCAACTTCAAGCATCTTCAGTTGAGATATTAACACCATATGTTGCGGCAGATATTTCAACCTCAAATCAAATAGATCGATTAATTTTACAAGAAGTAAAAGGGGACAAAAAAGTAGAGTTGGAACCAGACTCCATCATTTGTAACTATGGATTTATTTCTAAATTAGGCCCTATAAAAGACTGGGGTTTGAATATAGAAAAAAACAGTATCGTAGTTAACTCTAAAATGGAAACGAACATCCCAGGAATTTATGCTGCTGGAGATATTTGCACGTATGATGGAAAAGTAAACCTCATTGCAACTGGATTTGGCGAAGGTCCAACTGCAATCAATAACGCCAAACGATACATCGATCCAAAAGCACGAGTTCAACCAAAGCACTCATCAGATATGGATTTGTTTTAAGAACAAAAGCTATGACGCAGGGAAATTTTTCTGCATCATAGCTTTTTTAGTTTTCTATACTAATATTCTCGAGTGCCTGTTTATCTAAAATACGAATGCGACGTTGACCCTTCTGCTCAATCCAGCCATTTGTTTGGAAGTTAGAAAGTCTCCTGCTTATTGTTTCGGAAGTAGTTCCTAAGTAAGAAGCAAGATCCTTTTTGCTCATTGGCAGGTTTATTTCATTAGAATTTGATTTCTTTGCCAATTCCACCAAATAATCTGCCGTTCTAGTTTCTACATCTTTAGAGCTCAGATTTCCAACTAATTTTTCTGTCTCGTCCAATCGAGTACTAAATTCCTGTAATATTTTGACTGCAATGGTTGGGTGCTGCTGCATTAACAGTTGCATATCATCACGATGTATTGCACAAATTTCTGTTTTTTCCATCGCCTCGGCATGACTGTCGAGCGTTTTTTCAGTGAATAATGCAAGTTCTCCCATAAACTCACCAGATTCAATTATTCTTAAGAGTTGCTCTTTTCCGGATTCGAATAACTGATAATTTTTAACTCGACCTTGATGAACGATATACAAATATTCCAGCGGTTCCCCATCCCGGAAAATAACTTCTCCTTTTTTGTAATTTAAACGCCTACTCATCTCTACAATCTTTAACATTTCTTCATAGGTCAAATGATTAAAAAATGGTACCTTGGAAACACATAATTGATTCATACTAACATCATGATTACAAGACTTACTCATTAAAGTCCTCCTTTAGAAGCATTATAACGTATGGAAGGTATGAAGAGGTGCACCGAGTAATTTTGTACGAAGCTTTCCTTGTCCTGCGGGGTCTTCAGACACGTGCTTTTCCCTCAGGAGTCAACTGCCCTCCGCTCCAATCAACCAGCTTAATAGTAGTAGGCTATATTTACATAGATAATAATGTGCAAAGGAGCCAAAAGAACCAAACTAGCGAAGGAAATACACGGAGACTCCTGCGGGAGGAAAGGCCTAGGTGAGACCCCGCAGAGCGTCAGCTCGAGGAGGCTCAGCAGCCGCCTACGGAAAGCGCAGTGTATTTCCGTAGCGAGAGTTAAGCACATTACTCTGAATTCATATTATCAGGAGTTTGTTTCTATCAACTGATAAACTTCAAAAAGTAACAAACTATACAAAATGGCCTTTACAAAACAAAAAAACTAGAACGCATCATTAACAGAGCATTCTAGCTTTATATGAATTAACAATCTCCTGGTGTACCAGCAGCTTCTTTCGTTCTAAACGAAGAACCGCAGCCACAAGAGTATACAGCTTTTGGATTATCAATAGTAAAGCCGCCACCCATCATATTTTCTTTATAATCAATGGTTGTTCCTTCGACAATCGGGATATCCTGTGAATTAATAACAACTGGGATTCCTTTCACTTCTTCTTGATGATCTAATTCTGGATTAATTTCTTCATCAAATCCAATGGAATAAGACAATCCGCTGCATCCGCCACCTTTAACACCGAAACGAAGACGTACATTCTCACTTTCTTCTTTCATCATAACTTGAATACGAGCACTTGCTTGATCAGTTAAATTTATAACCATTAGTCACGGACCTCCTCTATTCACATCATTATTCTTAAGTATACAAACTATTCCAATCGACTTCAACTAATTTTTATTAAGGAAGGTATTTCCACTACAATTATACTCACCCTATTGTAATTTTAATCCATATCGATCTAATAATTTATAAATAGGTTTTAATCTTGGGATTCCTTCTGCCACAAGTTCATCATTAATCATTACAATTGGCCAAAACAAATCTTCCTCTTCTATTCTACTAACAAATTGAAGATGTTTTTTTTCATTAGGTGGTTCATTTATATCTACGTACTCATAAGAAATTTCGTCATCGATATACTTTCTGCCTATTGCTGCTTGCAACCATTCATAAGTGTCCTTAGAACTTGGTGCCCCAACACAGCTTGCACAAATCTGTTCTGCTCCATATATCGTAATCTTTACTTTTTCTTTAACCAAATGAATCCCTCCCATTTCCAGATACTTTTATTTTACAAAATGTTCATATAAAGATAAAATAAAAGTATCTTACCATTTGATAAACAATATAAAAGTGCTCTAAGGCTTAAAATTGAATAGATTTTTTTTCTGATTCACTCTATAATAATAACTAGGGAAAGGAGAGATGGATTATGTATGAACAAGTACAAGAGGTACTGAATAAATTACGTCCATTCTTATTACGTGACGGTGGAGATGTTGAATTAGTTGATGTAGATGAGGATGGCATTGTTTTACTTCGTCTAATGGGTGCATGCGGCAACTGCCCAAGTTCTACCATCACCTTGAAAGCTGGTATTGAACGCGCACTTACTTCAGAAGTTCCTGGAGTAAAAGAAATTGAGCAGGTATTCTAAATAATAATAATCTCAAAGGCAGGTAACGAATTCTTCGTACCTGCCTTTTTTCATGGTGTAGGAACTTATAAAAATATAATAGATGTGCATAACAAGCATGAATGGCTAGGGGGAGTCTATACGTCGCTAACCGGGTGCTTGCGCTTTTGCTCTTAAATGGGAGTTATCGGCCCTGTCCCTTGGAGTACCCCGTCTGCATTTTCTAAACAAAGTTCAATCATTTTTCTCCGTGTTTCCATACTGGCTGAACCAATGTGCGGCAGGCACACAACATTACTTAGCTTCATTAGTGGATGTTCCCGATCAATTGGCTCTTCTGCAAAAACGTCCAACCCCGCCCCAGAAATTTGATTTGCCTTTAATGCCTTAATTAATGCAGACTCATCAACTACTCCACCTCTAGAAATATTTATAAATATACTTGAGTTCTTCATCTTTTGAAAAGCTTCCTCATTAAATAATTGCTCTGTCTCTTCATTAAGCGGAACAACTGAAACAACAAAATCTGATTGACGCAGGAGTTCATCTATACTAACATATTTTGCCCCTAGAACTTCCTCAGCATTTACTTTTCTACTACGATTATGATATAGGATTTTCATTCCAAACCCTGTTGCTCTCCTTGCTATCGCTTCTCCTATTCTTCCCATCCCAACGATACCAATGGTTTTGTGATGAATATCTGATCCAGCGAGCAAAAATGGTGCCCAATTTTCCCACTGATTTGTTTTTATGTAATGATTTGCTTCTATGATGCGTCTTGCTGAAGCCATTAGTAAAGCAAATCCTAAATCAGCTGTCGTTTCAGTCAATACATCTGGAGTATTAGTCACAACCACCCCTTCTTTTTTAGTAGCTTCCAGATTGATATTATCGTAACCTACAGCTAAGTTTGCAATAACCCTCAAATTTGGCGCAACCTTCAATAGACTTTCATCAACCTTTTCACTTAACAAACATATTAAACCATCTGCATCTTGGACTTCCTTTAACAATACATCCCTAGGGACAGGAACTGCCTCTTTATCCCACATACGAAATTGATATCGGTCTTTATATGGATGCAGAAGTTCAGCTGGTATTTGACGTGAAATATAAATAATCGGTTTCTTCATTCTAATACACCCCTTCTCTATCACTTACAACCAGTGTAACACAGGTATATTAGATGCTTCAGGGTCTATACCTAGCCTTTCAAAAAATTGTCTGACTGCTTCTTCATATTGATTTTGCTTACCTAGTAGTTCTTTTAATTCTACATATAAGCTGTCAACATTTTCTCCTAAGAAGCCACGATTGATCAAGTCATAAAAATGGACCGGATAAAGCAATCGTCCGTATATTAATCGCAAACTAAAGATGGATAATGGGCGAACGGATTGGTAATCATTCAAAAATGTAATTATATTATTCTGATTATCCCGACGCACTAAAGAATAACGAATATATTCTGCTATATCCCTTGCAGGGTGATCATACATTAAATTATCCGTCCATAGTATGGGATTTCTTAATTGATTCTTATAACGATTGAAAGTAATCGTACCCTGATCAGATTCATGAAATCTTGTTTCCGCTTCACTTTCGTTCATATATTGGATGGCATTTTCACTTATACCAATAACATAAGGAAAGACATCCATCAATAAACGATAATAAGCACACGGATTTTGATTTGCCTCTTCCTCCATTTTTGCTTCAAAAACAGTAAGTTTATCAATCCATAACGATTTCCAAGCACCATAGCTGGAAATCTCTCTTGGTTGGTATTGATATCTTGCACCAATTTGATGAAAGTTCGCTAAAACAATACCGTCTGGATTTCGATCATCATGCTTCATTTCTTGTACTTTAATGACCATATAATTATGATCATGATATGGAGTAAACCACTCCCCCTGAAGATTTGGAATAGGTACGGAGGTGTGCTCCAGATGATTATCAATTAGATAATATGCAAGACTTGCCTGTTCCAAATAAACCATTTCCTTGTTATCGATAGAAGTGGTAAAATAGTAATTATTACCATTTCTGTATCCTTCTTTACCATCCAACCATATTTTTTCTTCAACTTGGATACCATAGTAAGTAGAAAGAAATCCACTAAAAGGCAAGGAATCTCTCCTTTCTATATTTATTTATAAATATTTAAAGGGAAGGATAATTAAATTGTTTTAAACCTCCTAATAAAGTGTATGTATAGGAAAGACATATCTTTAACAATAAAAAGAAAAAGGTGATAAATTTGGCTAAAACAAGTGAATTAGAAAAGAAGGCAAGAGAACTTTTATCAGAAAGAGGAGTATCCATTGATAATATTGCTGAATTAGTATACTATCTGCAATCAGCTTATCACGATGAACTCACAATGGACCTTTGCAGAGAAAATGTGGAGAAGGTATTAACAAAACGTGAGGTACAAAACGCAATTATTACTGGGATCCAATTAGATATCTTAGCCGAGAAAAAACAACTAGACGAACCACTTCAAGAAATAATTGAGAAAGATGAAGGACTATATGGCGTTGATGAAATTGTTGCTTTTTCCATTATAAATGTTTATGGTTCCATCGGTTTTACGAACTATGGGTATATTGATAAACAGAAACCAGGTATCCTGAAGAAACTAAATGATAAATCCTCTGGTGAATGCCATACCTTTTTAGATGACATCGTCGGTGCAATAGCAGCAGCCGCCTCCAGCCGATTAGCTCATACGTACGAAGAACTTGCAGAAGATGATGAGTAAATATATTACTTACACGTTGTTTTTAAAGAAGGCTGTTTTCTAAAAGATTGTGGCTTTTTCAACATAAGTAATTGTAAAGTGTTTGGACTCGCTGCGGCAGAATACTTGCGGTTCGTGGGAATGGCCTCAGCCTCCCTCGGAAGAAAACCACTTCCTTATCACTACGAAGAGTAAATAAGACCCGGGGACACTTAATCCCCGAGTCTTAGATAAATTATATTTTGTCCATCCATTCACGTAAACTATGAACATAATGGGTTGGTTTTGTTTCAAACTTTTCAAATTCCGAATACGGGGTGACGCCAGTGAATACCATTAGTGTATCCATCCCAGCATTTATCCCTGCTTTAATATCTGTGTCATAATTATCTCCAACCATCAATGTTTCTTCTTTTGATAATCCAATAATATTCAGCGCTTCTTCCATAATAATCGCTTCAGGTTTACCGATAAACGTTGGAGCAACTCCGGTGCTTACCGTGACCACGGAAGTAATTGAACCATTACCAGGAAGCAGGCCTCTTTCTGTCGGTATCGCCACATCATCATTAGTAGAGATAAAAGTTGCACCATTTCGAACGGCTAAACAGGCTTTTGCAAATTTTTCATAATTTACTTGTCGATCAAGGCCAACAATAACGTAATCGGCATGTTCCCCGTCAACCACAGTTAAACCACTCTTCTCTATAGCATGACGAATTCCTTCCTCCCCAATCACATAACAAGTAGCATTATCTTTTTGATGTTTAATAAAATTTGCCGTTGCTAAACTAGTTGTTACGATTTGTTCAGGTTTAGATTTAATTCCCATTTTATTTAATTTATTGGATACATCTTCACCTGTTTTCGTAGAATTATTTGTTACGAAAAGATAAGGAATTTCTTTTTCTACTAATTTATTTACAAATTCTGCAGCTGCCTCTATCGGTTCTTCTCCCAAATACATGGTTCCGTCTAGATCAATTAAATAACCCTTATATTGCTTCAATTTATTTCCTCATTTCAATCTGTTGTTGGATATGGATTTTTTATTGTCCATTTACATAGATGGTCGCCCTTCGTTATACAGGATCGAGCAGAGACCTCTTTACCAGAAAATAGGTGCTCAAACATTTTCTTTTCATTTATACAAACTTGATGGTAGGTGGATGCAATATTTGAAATCGGACAATTGTAATTTCTAATTTCGTAATCGCCTTGTTCTGTTTTCTCAATCTCCACCATATATCCATTTTCATTCTGGATTTGGGCAACCTGATTAATTTTTTCTTCTAAGCCACTCGATTCAAAATTCGATTCAAAATAAGCTTTTTCTCTTTGCATTCGTTTTTCTAATAAATCATAGACAGCCTGTTCTCCCTGAAGCTCTTCTAAATCTTTTAACAATTCTACCGGTAGCGATTGATATTGGTTTGGAAAAGTTGAATGTCCTTTTTCCGTTAGTTCATACGTAAGGTAAGGTCTTCCAATATTTTGTTTATGAGAAATTTTCTTTAGCAATCCTTGTTTTTCTAATTCATGAAGATGTTTACGTACTGCAACTTCAGATATAGTAAAATGTTCCATTATGTTCCCTATTGTCATCGCATGATTCTTTTTTAATATATTCAGTAGTTTTCGCTTTGGTGGTGTTTGTTTATTCATTCACATCACCTCCATTACCTATTTGAAAATGCATTTGCAACTCCCAATTCATTAGTTAAATAGGTATTAATATGAGAACTAAAATGTTCTAGCGTTTTCTTTTTATCTTTAATTACTTTTTCTAAATGAGCATAATCTACATTCATGTAATTATTGACAAGCATTTTGCGAAGACTAATAAATTCCTTGTAATCTGCTTCTTCTTCAGCAGGAAGCACTTTTTCATCAATTAATATGTCAATAATATCATCATAGCTTCCTGGATCACGCATAATAAATCCATCAATCATCATGTTTCCAACATCTAGAATTGCTTCAATCAATACATGAGCCATTCTTTCTTGACTAAATTTTTCGAGTGCCGTTTCAAACGATTTCCCTTCTAGTTCAGCTAATACTTTTTCCATATATAAAAGGATTTCTTCAATTTTTTTTCGATCAACAAAATACATGTGTGCTCTCCCCCTGTTAGACTGTTAATTTATATAAAATTATCATATCATATTACATATAAAATAAGAGCATCACAAAGGAAATCGTTTTAAAAATATCACAAATAATGAGGGAAATAGGATGACGATTACATCAATAATAGATATGGATGCCACATCCCTTGCCGGATCCATAAAAAAAGGTGAGATATCAAGTTCAGAAGCAGTTAAAAGCTACATAGAACAAATAAATAAATTCAATCCAAAAATTAATGCTATGGTTGAAAATAGGTTTGAGCAAGCACTGGTTGAAGCTGAGTTAATTGATAAGCAATCCGTACCCAACCATGCTAAAGGCCCTCTTTATGGTGTGCCAATTAGTGTCAAAGAGGCATTCAATGTCACCAATATGAAAACCACAGGTGGGCTCGAACATCGCCAAGACCTAATATCCCGACACGATGCAGATGTTATTACCAAATTAAAAGATGCTGGGGCAATAATTTTAGGAAAAACCAATACCCCCACCTTGTGCTTTAGTCAAGAGACTGAAAACAAATTATACGGAAGAACAAACAACCCTTGGGATATTATGAAAACAGCTGGTGGTTCTAGCGGTGGCGAAGGAGCATTACTGGCTGCAGGTGGATCAGGTGTTGGGATTGGTTCCGATATAGGTGGCTCTATTCGAATTCCAGCACATTTTAATGGCGTCATTGGATTTAAACCTGGTATGAATCAAGTCCTTGCAGAAGGATATTTTCCATCAGTCAGTTCGGTATTACAAGAGAGAATGTTCGCTATAGGTCCGATGGGAAAATCAGTGCAGGACATGAGGTTAATGTACCAAATCATTTCTGGAAAGTCTGTAGCAACAAGACATTTGCAAAGTTTCAAAATTGAAGTTCTTCCAGGAACGATTGAGTATCCTCTATCCGATATAACAAAAGAAGTGCTAAATAATATAGAAGGATACTTAGGGAAATTCTTTTCGATTAAAAGAACAGTTCCCCCATTTTTTGAAGAAAGTGCAAGACTATGGCAAGATATCTTATCAAGTAATGATAGTCAATTATTAGAGCATGAATCCTTCAGTAATGATCGTTCTGGTATAGTACATGCTTTTATAAGAGAAAAATTAACACAGCGAAAAAAAATACATCCCTTCCTATCTTTAGGGATTATCGGTTCAAAAGTATTTAAACCATCAGGAAAACGACTATTACAAGTGAAGAACACTTTAAAACAAGGGGACAGTAGATTAAATGATTATTTGAATAATCGTCTGCTCATTTTTCCTGTATACCATAACAGTGCACCCAAACACGGGCAGGTGTATCATGAAATCTTCTCTATTCGTAAAACCTTTTTAAACTATATGCCATATGTAGCGTATGCAAATGTTTGGGGACTGCCATCACTAACAATTCCTGTAGATTCAGATGAAAATAATCTACCAATAGGCATTCAGATTATTGGTTCCATAGGAAATGAGGATGCTATTTTTCGATTAGGGAAGTTATTGGAAAAAAGATTTCGTGGATACGTACGGTGCAAGAAATATGACTAAACAAATACCCAACAAATTCCGTTAAAGAATTTGTTGGGTTACTGTTTTCTCACATTAGAGTGAATTTGAACAAGAAAAAATTCCTTTTATATAACTTTTTCTGATTCATCTGATCTATTTTTATAAGCATCTATAAGCAAGAATATCGCAGTAATAATATGCATGATCATTCCTAATATGGGTATCCACCCAACACAGGAAGTTACAATTCCTAAGACACTTCCATGAATCTTCTTCTGGTCTCTTACCGAAAAAACAAGTGTAACAATATGCAATACTAGCATAAATACTAAGGGCAGCCATGCATAGGCAAGGATAATGGCACCGCCAACAAGAGGAATCCCCCAAAAAGCTTCCAGACCACCACTGATCCATTTTAAAATGGTTGAAACAAGCAACCGCTTCAACTCCTTTTTTCATTTAGGTTGATTACTGAAAGATTGAAACTTCAATACTCGCCCTGCAGAAAATGATTTGTAGCTTTTTACCGTTTATGTCGCATTTTGTATAGACTGTTGATTACTTTAATTAAGAATACTGCTATATATCCGCTACGGAAATACACTACGCGCACCTTAGGGGAGCTGGTGAGCCTCCTTCGTGCTGAAAAGCTTGTGCGCCTGCGTCTTCCAGTAATGCTTCGAAGCGGGCTTTCTCGGCGCAAGGGAACAAGAATATTCAAGTAGTTCCCTCACTACGCAGTCTCACCGATGCTCTTCTTCCCGCAGGACAAGGTACGCTTCGGCAGGGTTTCATCGCACGCAGAAAAAAGTGGTTTTCTTTTTTCAAGGAGTCTCCGTGTATTTCCTTCGCTAGTTTAGTGCTTTTTAACTTCCAATCGTGTTATAAAGGCTCTTAGATATAGCCACTACTATTAAGCAAGTTGATTGGAACGGAGGGCAGTCGACTCCTGCGGGAAGAGCGGCTCATCAGCCGCCCTAAGGTGCGCGACTGCCCGGAGCGGAAATCAACAACGCACCTTATTTCATATTTATTCCAAATTAAATAAATCAGCACTTTGTATCAATTCCGACACAGTTATAAGCGATTAAACTTTTAGTTATGCACTATTATGTATTGGAACTCCGAATAAGTATTATCATACATTCCCTAACTTTGCTTAAACTACTATGTGAAAGGGGGAAAAGAAATGCCTAAAGAGCGTAATAAAAAATTTTCCGATTTCTCTAATGTAGACAAAACGCAAAACGAGTTAATTCCTGAAGAATTCCCTGAAGGAGCTTTTGGTTCAGCATTCAATAAAGATAAGCCAGTAACCAGCAAAACAACACCTTGGGAAGAAGGGCAAAAGCGGACGAGCGCATTTGTCTATCCTGATGAAGAACAACATGAAGATCTTCCTAGACAAACACCTGGGGCTCACCCTATCCACGACGAGTAACAGAAAGGAGCAGTAGGTTAAATCTAACTACTGCTCCTATTTTCTTATTTTCTTCAACACAAAATAAGCACATCCAAAATTACAGTATTCATATAGATAATCATCCAACGTACTTATCTTCGTATCAATCGACGCCTTGGAATTTCTATCATTATAAAACCCCTTTAGGCGAAGCTGATTGTGGCCCCAATCCCCAACAATATAATCATATTTTGCTAATATGTCGGAGTAACGTTCTTTAAATACAGTTTCTTGATATCCATCCTTTACGTTTTCTATGATTTCATATTGCTTTCCATTTAATTGAATCAATTTGGAAATCACCTCACTTACAACTCCATCTATTTTACCACATGTTGAAATACAGAAACAGAAATTTCAGTGCATTAATTCCATAATTAACAGCAAAATAAAAAGGAAATAACGTTTAAAGGAGGTATTCAATATGAAAACTATTATCATAACTATGATTACTCTAAGCTCGTTCTTCATCATGAGTGCTTGTAATACAGATACAGACAATACAATGCAAGAAAGGGATAAGGTTGCTGAAGAACTTAATCCAAACAATGAAAGGGAAGCCACTGATAATCAAGATCTTAATCAACAATTAGGTTATGTTAAATACTCTAAAAATGACCTTGACGAAAATATGGAACAAGAAGCAAAAATTGACCGTCCCGAAATGGCTGAAATGATTACAAGGACTATCTTAAGAAATGACGGATTTGAAGAAGTTGCTACTTTAGTTACCGATCAAGAAGTATTAATCGCTTATGAAGAGAGTGATAAAAATGAAACGGGGAGAACTGCAGAAATTGCTAAAAAGACGGCAGAATCGATGATGCCAAGTTTTTATGAGATATATGTATCAAAAAATTCTACTTTAATGCAGGATATACAAAGCCTACATAATTCCACAACAAATCGGAATTATGACAATTTAATCGAGCAACTTATTAAAGAAATGAAAAAGTCCCCTCAAGGTAAGGATGATAATGTGTAAGGTACCAACTTCACAAATACCCATTACAACAATAAATACGCTCATTTAGGAGGTGATAAATTTGCATCGAATTCTAATTGTTCTTTTAGTCAGCATAATGGTCTTAATTGGTACAGCAACTGGAATAAATGCAGAAGATGATGATAAAGATGCGATTTATGAGAAAAGAATGGCTCTTTTCAAGAAGACTGAAGCTTTAACACAGATACCGTGGTATTACTTTGCAGCTATTGATAATTTTGAACGCAATACTAAAGACAGCAGGAAACCTGAAAAAGTCATTTCCATTGAAATACCATTGGAACTGTGGTTTGGCATAGGAAACGTCAATAAAAGTCAAAAGGCCGAGATAATTAAACTGTTCGATGGTAAAGGAAAAGACGGTAATGGTGACGGTAAGGCTGATCCTGACAATGCCGAAGATATTCTATATACAATGGGTAATATGATATTAGAATACGGCCCTACAGAAGATGATATTAAGATTGCTCTGTGGAATTATTATAAACGTGACCTAACCGTCCAGACTATCAAAAATACAGCAAAAGTATTTCAAAAGTTTAAGGAAATTAATTTAACGAACCGAGATTTTCCAGTCGATACCGGTTATAACTATACCTATCACAATACCTGGGGAGATCGAAGAGGATTTGGTGGTATACGTATACATGAAGGCACAGACATATTTGCAGATTATGGGACGCCCGTTAAATCTACTACGTATGGTGTCGTGGAAATGATGGGGTGGAACCTATACGGAGGATGGCGTATAGGAATAAGGGATATATACAACATTTATCATTACTATGCACATATGAGCGGGTACAATGATGATTTAAAATTAGGTCAAGTTGTTAAACCAGGTGATGTCCTTGGAAGTGTTGGTTCTACAGGATATGGACCTCCTGGAACATCGGGTAAATTCCCTCCACACTTACATTATGGTATGTATAAAGATAACGGAAAAAATGAATTCTCTTTCGACCCATATCCTTACTTAAGAAAATGGGAAAGAATGACGAGGGATTAATTATTAGGAGAGCCTTAAAAATGTTACGGCTCTCCTGATTAAATGTTAATTTACTTCACTTCTTTTCCTTTCTTAATAGCATGGGAAATACTAAGTCCAAGCCCTCCCCAAATTATTAACATACCTAGGATCATTACGAAGATAGCTCCACCAGTCATTTATTTTGCCTCCTTCGTTTTTTCGATATCATTAGCAGAGTCTGCTGATTTCCATTTAGTAAACATCAACAGGATTCCAATAATTAATGCTGCTCCAGCTACACTCCAACCGGCAGCCATGATAAATCCATCGGAATAGCCTCCATAATTTCCTGTTTCTGTTTCAAATTGCTTCAATAGGTTTAGTTTAAAGAGGTCAAACATCATATACCCTAACACAATAGGTGTAATTACTCCCAAACTAATATTCCACCAAGCACCTAATCGAATGTCGGAAATCCCATTAGCATGTTCTTGTAATGTTTTCATCTTTCTTAAAATCCATGCAACCATTACAACCTCTATTAATCCAACAAAAGCAACACCAAACTGATTAATAAAATAGTCTACTGCATCTAAGAAATTCAATCCACCCTGTGTTGCATAAAGTAATGATACTAAAGCGGATAGTCCACCACCTAATAATACTGCTTTTGATCTTGATATTTTAAATTTATCTACTAGTGCTGATATATATGCTTCACAAATAGAGATTAATGAACTTAATCCAGCCAATACTAACGATGCGAAGAATAAAAATCCAAATAACCCATTCAATGCAGGTAGCTCATTGATTATTTGCGGGAATACCACAAACGCTAACCCTACTCCACCAGCAACTACCTCATCTATGCCAACACCTGCTTGGCCAGCCATGAATCCTAGTATAGCAAAAACCCCAATACCAGCTAGTAATTCAAAACTGGAATTTCCAAAACCAACAATAAATGCATTGTTTGTAATATCAGATTTTTTTGGTAAATAACTGGAGTATGCAATCATAATTGCAAATGCAATGGATAAACTAAAGAAAATCTGGCCATATGCTGCTACCCAAACATCTGAAGACATAATACTGTTAAAATCGGGTTGGAAGAATGCATTTAATCCATCGATTGCTCCAGGTAAAGTTAGTGCACGTACAACAATAATTAAGAATAAAACGATTAATAGCGGAATAAAGATACGATTGGCAATTTCTATACCTTTTTTTACACCTTTGAATAATATTCCTAGTACTAAAACCCATACTATGATTAATGGAACAAGTACTCCTGGCACAAAGTTTCCTGTTTGACCAGGATCCGTCAGATTTAGGTAATTGCTAAATAAAAATCCTTCTGTGTCAGATCCCCAAGATAAATTAAATGAAAAAATAGAATAAGACATTGCCCATGCAATAATGACTGAATAATAAGTGGAAATAACAAATGCAACTAATGCTCCCCACCAACCTAACCATTCAGCCTTCTTATTCATACGGCTGAAAGATAAAGGTGCCGAGCCACGATACTTATGACCTATCGTAAACTCCATAATTAATAGTGGTATCCCTGCAGTAAGTAGAGCAAATAGATAAGGAATAAAGAATGCTCCTCCACCATTTTCATAAGCAACAGATGGAAAACGCCAAATATTCCCTAAGCCCACGGCTGAACCAACTGCAGCTAAGATAAAACCTGCTCTTGTCCCCCACTGTGAACGTGTCTCCATATAAATGCCTCCCCTTTTTTGTTTGCTATCGATTGAGTCCCATACCCCACAATAGCGAAGTTTAAAAACATTTCTCTACTAATATTAATTTGTATTATAAAGGTACTTTTATCCTATGTCAAAAGAATAATACAAATTTTTAAACGATTTACAAGATTTTCTAGAATCTAACATTAATATGTTAATAAAATAAAAAACTATCCTCCCATTACTAATAGATGAAAGAATAGTTTTCATTATGCTTAAAATTCCTTATTCCGTATAAAGATTTTTATCGTTAAACTAATAATTATTAGTAGAATTATTGAGATTATAATCGAAATGAATATTTGTCCTGAAAATCCTACAATTAAATACCCAACAATAGCAACTACTGCTGCTATGATAGCATATGGTATTTGCGTTATAACGTGGTCAATATGGTTTGCTCCTGCTCCGGTCGACGACAAAATAGTTGTATCTGAAATTGGTGTACAATGGTCACCAAATACTGATCCTGCTAGTACAGCTGCAAGAGATGGTAACAACATATCAATATCTGTAATAGCTGCTACTTCCGCTGCTATTGGCAGCATGATCCCAAAGGTGCCCCAAGACGTACCTGTGGCCAAAGCCATAAATCCTGAAACAATGAAGAACAAGAGTGGTAAAAGTGCAGCACTAACTTGCATACTACTAAATAATTGAGCTAAATATTGGCCAGTTTCCAGAGTACCAATTATCGAACCAATCATCCAAGCCAACAGTAAAATATAAATAGCTGGAAGCATTGTTTTGATACCTTCTAAAAGCATTTTCCCAATATTTGCTTTTGGTGTACTTTGTCCTAAATGGAAAACTAGAGAAGTAATTACTGCAGCGATTCCACCAAAAAATAAGGACAAATTAACATTGGTATTAGCAAATATAGTTAATATATTTACTTTCCCCTCACTAGCATTTGCACCTGTAATAATCATTGTTGTAACTGTAACAGCTACAAGAACAATTATTGGAAGTAGTAAGTGATACACCTTTCCTTTAGGATGTGGCTTAAATGTATTACTTAAATCTCCTGGTACATTATTTTGTTTTGGGTCTATAACTTCACCAGTACGAATTGCACGAAGTTCATGCCTACGCATCGGTCCTATATCAAGTTTTAAATACGCAACTAGAAATACTAAAATAATGGCTGATAATGCATAAAAATTTAATGGAATCATCTGTATAAATGCTTGTAAAGGTTGAATCTCTGTTATACCATTCGCTGCAAACATCCCACCTAAAATACCAATGATATAAGCACCCCAGCTTGATATTGGAGACACAACAGTAATAGGTGCCGAAGTCGAATCGATGATATAAGCTAATTTTGCACGTGAAATTTTCTGTCTATCAGTCAATGGCCGAGCTACTTGCCCAACTGCTAAAGCATTAAAATAATCATCAATAAAAATAATTAGTCCTAACAATCCAGACATAGCCTGAGCACCTCGACGGGTTTTCACACGGTCCATCATCCATTCTCCAAATGCACGACTTCCCCCAGAAGCCTGAAGAAACGCCGTCATCATACCTAATAATAATAGAAATCCAATAAGTAAGAGATTTCCGGTATTTAAGGCTCCATCTGAAATAAATATTTCATAAAAAACAATCCAAATCTCTTGAATCGTTCCTAATATATTAAATTCATGGATAAATAAAGCACCAATAATAATCCCCGCACCTAAAGATAATAAAACTTTTCTAGTTATAATAACTAATACTAACATTATTATTGCCGGAATAATTGAATAAAAAGTTCCCTCCATCATGTTTACCTCCGATTTTATTTTTTCATAGGTGTGAGGAGATATGTTGAAATGTTGGTGTACGAGCATACGTATTTTCAAATAAATGCTGTTTTAAACACAAAAAAACAAAGACAGAAAATAACCTATCTTTGTTAAAATACGTTATCCTCCATTTCGATCAGTAGTTCTCCATGCACCTATTTCCTGCATGACAGTACACCTCTTGTTCAAAAGCATACCAGCAGTAATAAGTTTGACCCTTATTACGCTTCGGCAAACAATCCTTTCGCTAACAATCATCGTTGTCATTCTCCTGCTAGTTACTAATCTTGTTTGCACCTCTACCTCACCGATCTGAGGTCTATTATTAATTTCCGATAACTACTATACTAGATTATTACTCATCTGACAAGTCCTCTTGAACACCTTCTTCATTTTTAATATCATCCTTTGGTACCGCTATAGATGGACCGTCTCCTCCCCCACCATAAAAGTCAGGTACGTCTCCCATTATCGCGCCACTATCTATATATATTTCTGTCTGAACAGTTGTTACATCAGTAATATATGGAATGATTATTTGTACATCTGCCTCGACATTAACGTATAAGGAGACCCAAGAACCATTAATACCAAGCGGTTCTGTCTCTCTTTTGATATTTGTTCGTACAGCACCTACAAGTTCAAGATTAATGGGAATTTTTGGTCCTAAATTTGCTAAGACTGCATTGCCAGTAATTTCCCCGAGTGGTACTTCAATTAATGTAGGATCTTGAGCAGCACGATCCTCTGCTCCATCACTATAATTATAAGGTTCATGCAAAGAATAATCATATGAAATAGGATCCCCTCTATTCATGTGAAGGAAAAATTCCTCTACACGATCTGTTGCAACCCTATTTATTTCACTCACTACATTTTGATTCCAATTGTATGTAGCTACATGCCCTTCATTGTCATAAGTGATATTTAGTACATCACTAAAGTCATACCCCTCTGCAAATCTTACAGCCATATTAATAGCTCTTGTTGCAAATTCCTCTGTCTTTGTTTCTGATATTTCAATAATCGCTGGTGTCAGGCCCCGACTAATAATCTGCATACTAATAATAATGCAGATAACAAAAATGAAAAGACTGATAACAAATATACTTTTACCCGAGGGTGCTGCAAATCTTTTCTTACCAAACCGTTTACGTGAACTCATAAAACCCCCCCTAAAACAACTTATGCTTGTTTCAGGGGGGTTAGAATTCAAAACTAGTCCTTCATTACAGAAACTATGGTAAGATTTAGCACCTTGCTAAGATCGATTTCATATGGTGCGACTTCTGTTTCCTTTTCTTTTACAACGCGAATCACTGGTCGATCACAAAGGTGTTGATTTTGTCTTGCTACTACACCTTTCCTGCCATCACTCAATTCAACCGACAAACCTATTGGAAATACAACAATACTTTTTTTAAAGGCTTCAACCATCTCTTTATCAAATAAATGGACAGCTCCAGCATAAAGTATCTCCAGGCCTTCATGCGGGAGCATTGCATCACGATAGACACGGTTACTTGTAACGGCATCAAAAACATCGGCAACTCCAATTACTTTAGCATATGTATGTAATTCATTGCCAACAAGTCCACGCGGATAACCAGAACCATCCAATCGCTCATGATGCTCGTACGCGCAGTGCGCAACCACAGAAGGAACACCACCATTCTTACTTAAAAATCTATATCCTAGAACTGTATGATTTTTCACAATCTCAAATTCCTCGTCTGATAATCTATCAGGTTTTTGCAAGATATCCTGTTCAATAAAAATCTTACCGACATCATGCAGTAAAGAGCCAATTCCAATATCCATTAGTTTTTTATTAGTAAAGTTTAAATTCACACCAATTGCTAAAGAATAGATAGCTACATTTAATGAATGCTGAAATATATAATTATCTGTTAGGAAGATATCCGTAAGCATGGACAATGATTGATCATTATTTTTTATTTCTTCCGTTAACTTCTTCACTACATCCATTAATTCCTTCCCTTTTTTATCTAGGATATAGGATTTTTCCATGATACCTTGCTTTTTTATCTCCGTAAATGTATCTTTTATTGTTCTTGTCGCTTCTGTCCGCAATTTATCAGGAATAAGTGATTCTACATATATATCCTTTGTCCGTTCATCTTCTATGTACACGTAAGTAATACCGTAATTGATAAGCCTTCTTATCACTTTATCTGTCAAACTCATCCCGCTAGAAATAAGTACAACTCCATTTTCATTATAAATAGATTGTGCAAGAACAGCTCCTGGTTTAATCGTTTTGGTATTTACAAGTTTCATAAGGTTCTCCTAACTTTGTCTTTTTCGACCTTATTAGACATATGTCTACAAAAATAGTAACAGATATTCGACAGGTTTTCTATAAATTAATTTAATTTTTTGTAATTAACATAAAAAGCAGGAGCACCAATAGACTAAAGTGCTTCTGCTATTTGAAAGATTTATGATATTTTAAGTAGTGCTTCTTTGCCAGTCATTCCAACTTCCCATCCAAAATTCTCTCGAGAAGCATCTGTTACTTTTGCTAAGGGTGCGTGCAATAACTGATCTATCGTCCGAACTCCTTCTGCACGACCTGCTATTACTTCTCGTGTTTTTAGTTTAGGATTATCATCAAAGAAATCTACATCCAAAGCCGCACACATAATATAACCAACATCATTCGAGATTACTAATAATGTTGTTTTTGGCAGTTCAACTGTTGTTGCAGTAAAATACTTTCCTTCCACTTCTAAAGGTTTTACTGTAACCATATAAATCTTGTGCCTCCTTCGTAAAGTACATTATATCTGTATGCAGGAAAGTAGTGGAATGTCACAAATAACTCCAAGATTAATCAATAAATTATGAGGGGGATATTTTTTTAGTTATATTTAAATCGTAGTTGATAGAAACTGTTGATTTATTTCATTAATAATTTTTTAATTAAGAATAGTGCTTTATATCCGCTACGGAAATACACTACGCTTTCCGCGGGCGCTGCTGAGCCTACTCCGAGCTATCGCTCTCCGTAGTCTCACCTAGGCTTTTCTTCCCGCAGGAGTCTCCGTGTATTTCCTTCGCTATGTTGTCAACTCTACTTGTATAAACAAGAAATATGCTATTTCAAGAATAATAATGGTCTTAAACGTGATTTCAAGAACATTCATCTCAAAAATATCTCATGCATCTATCTTAGCGGAGGCAGAATACGGAGACTCCT
>NZ_RBZP01000024.1 GCF_003628505.1 Oceanobacillus halophilus
AATGAGTTCTTTAAAAAGTCGATCATGGTCTGTATAATCTTGTTTTTCTTCTAGTATAACAGTAGAAGTAGTCAAAGCTTCTCACCCTTTCTGAATTTTTTGTTTTTTTAATAGACAGATATATTCTACCAAGATTTTGGGGAAGAAACAATTAACATTACGAAAAATTTATAATTTTCATTATATGAAATAAGAGATTTAAAATAAATCTCACAAGTACTTGGCTAAATCCAAAAATATTCAAAAATTGAAAAAAAGCCAATAATATTGTATAATAAATTTAAATTGTAATAAAATAATTAAAAGAGGATAAGTGCTCAATCACTCATCCTCAGCAACATACACGCCGCTAAATAGCGGCTGACCTAAGTAAAGTAATTTTTGGAAATAGCTCACCTTACTTGGCAGGCAGGGTGGCTATTTCTTTTTGTTTAGATAGACGACAATAGTTAATCAAGTAACGCGGGGACAATACACCTGTCCCCACGTCCCCCCTCCAGCAGTATCTCCAACTTTTGGTTAATTTTTTCTCTTTGTTTTCTACAGGAACCTGGCTTTCTTCCTCCCATTTCATCATGTTGTTTCAGTTTGGATTGAGTCCTTTTGGATACACAGCACACTCTGCTAAAGTCAGGGCAAAGGCTCGTGCGAGTAATAATAGAAAAAATCTCCCAAATAGTGATTCGAGGGATTTTTCGTATATAGATAAAGCGAATTTATAAAACTATGCAAAAAATTGATTGGCATATGCTAATAAGTTTTCCCTTATTCCGCTAAAATCTTGTTGTAAATCAAGAGATACAACTATCATTTGATTACCTTTAATGTGATAAATATGGTTAGGTTGATTTATTGCGGTTGTTTTCGCATAAAGTAACATACCTGCAACGGTTTCATCCGGTTGTTTTTTCCAATTGTTTATGTATGTAAATATTTGATAAAGGTTAGCGGATTTTTGTTTTGCGGCTCCACCTTCAAACCTTGCTACCATATTTTCAGAATAAAATTTCGCATCCACAATCAATGTTTTTTTATCTTTTTGAAGTACAAGATCTGTTTGCATAATCGGTAATGCATCTGTGAATTCATCATCAACCATCCACTGAATTTGAGGATGCGATACATTATATTTCGTTTCACGTTTAAAAAATGCATAGATGAACTTTTCATATAAAGACGATAATTTTTGTTCGTCTTGAACCTCTTTCATCGTTTGAGATGTAGAGCTTTCATCAAATAATAACTGCTCATAAAGATACCTACACACGTCTACAATAAATTGATAACGAATGTTTTGACGATTATATCTAACGTTTTTCCATAGCTTCAAATCTAACTCTACATCTGATACCTCTGTAAAATAAGGCAGAAAACCATAAAATAAACTACGCGTTTTTTTACTTATTTTATTTGAGCTCGATAGGTAAACGAGTGTCGCTTTAATAATTTGATTCAACAATATATTTTCAGAGAACTCATCATAAACCACTGCAACTTTCTTATTTACCAATGCATTTTTCTTTATCGTAGAATTGATATCAATTTTGCCCTTAATAACATTGGAAGTCTCTTCAACACTTATATAATCTTTACTTAATCCTCCGCGAATCAAAACAGGTATACCAATCGATAAAATTTTTGCGTAAAGCTCTTTGACGTTCTCAAACTTTTCTGTTCCGATTTGTTTATACTCGGAAAGATTTAACGTTTGATAAGCATAAGAAAGCATATAGTATATATTACGAATTGGAATTTTATTATTTCTCTCCATCGTAACAACCTCTTAGTCGTTCAGCCCAATCGATTGCTTTTTGTTCATCATCAAACCAATACTCGAATAGCTGTGGAATAATTTCATATTCGATTACTTCCTCTACACGATTTGCAGTATCTACTTTATAAGCATCACCTACAAAATAGCTATGCCCAATTTGAAACCCTGTCCCTAACTCTTCAGCAATTTGAGTATTTAAGCTTTTAATTTCATTAATAATACGATTTAGAACTTCTGGATTATTTAATTCGTTTACATAGGACTTAAATGTCTCATTTTGGAACGCTGGTTTAATTTCAAAAAACGAAAATCTTCTTCTAAGTGCGTAGTCTAATAAAGCTAAGCTTCTATCTGCCGTATTCATCATCCCAATGATGTATAAATTCGATGGCACAGAAAACTTATCATTAGAATAAAGGAGATTGATTTGCTCGCCTCGCTTATCCTCTTCGATAAGCATCATTAATTCCCCAAATATTTTACTCATATTTCCACGATTAATTTCATCAATAATAAAGAAGTAGTCTCGTTCTGGATCTCGTGCTGCTTTTCTAGCAAACTTCACAAACGGACCTTGTTTCAGCTCAAACCCATCTCCTTCAGCTTTTGGACGGAACCCTTCAATGAAGTCTTCATAACTATAGCTTTGATGGAACTGAACCATATGGATACGCGTTTCATCTTTTTCTTCCATCATTAAATTCGCTAAACGTTTGGCAATATACGTTTTACCTACTCCCGGTGCACCTTTCAAAATAAGATTCTTCTTATTTTCAAGTAGAGAAATTAGACGTACAAGCTCCTTCTTCTCGATAAATACATCCGAAAGAAATTCATCCATTGTATAGGATTCATTTTCTTGTACAGTAGGCTTCGATTCAATAAAACGAATGTAGTAGTCAATTGAACTTCCCGATACTCCTTTATATTTTTTGTAGGATTCATCTGAAACAACGGCATCTTTTAACCGTCTTAGTTGCTCAATATCTGTTTCGCCAAAAATTGGAGCATCAAAATGGTGCTCTATATTCTTTAATGCACTTACTTTTTGCGTAACTGTTTTATCATTCAAGCTAACTCCTGTATCAGTAACTTGATTGGATAACCAATTTCGAAATTCATTTACTTCCGCAATTTTTGGATCAATAAATTCTTCATTCATTACTTGATCAATTTCTTGAATTAAATTTGGATAAGCATTTAGACACGTTAACGTCTTTTGAGCAAAAGTCTGATGTAATTCCCACTTTCCAACTTGAAGCCAATCTACTTTTCTCCTATGTTTATACTCTGATGCTTCATTATCGAAGTAGTAATCTCCCGCAACAACTCCACGTGCGAGGATTTTCTTAATTCCTTCTTTCACATAGACAACGTCGCCTGTTTGAATTTCATGATAGAAATCCCACACAGCCTTTGTGTCATTGACAGGGCGCACCCCATCCGCTCTTTGCTCAGCTATATTTCGTTCAACTGCTTCCTTTGAATCATAGTTTTTTAAATCCCCTAAATAGTCCCAACCAAGTGCAATCATATTTTCTGCGTGGAACTGATCCCATAATCTAGAAGATTCACCTGGTGATATTACCCAATAATTAATGCTGTTATCAATTTCATCTTCTTGATTAGCAATTGTCTTCTCTTTCTTAGGATAAGTTAATGTAGGATTTTCATCGTAATATAAAAATATTAAATATGATCGCATTAAAACGCCCCAGTCAGGTATTCCACCTAAGTTATCTGGCTTACTTCTAACTCCGCGATTATATTCATCTTCCGCATACTTTTTTCTAAATTGAATTCTTGTTGTACCAAACTTTTTTGGATATCGAGGCGTACTTTTACCAGTTACTAATCTCTCAATATCCTCGTCACTTTGTTCCGTCATTTGTTGATAAATCTTTTTATATACTGAATATGATTGATAATCAAAGAAATTATCCTTATAGCCACTAGCTAATTCAAACTTTTCTAACAGGTGTCCGAGTTTTTCAAGATATGGTGTGTACCACAAACCTGTTTTTTCACCTAAGTTTTCTGTAACCCAAGCTTTATATTTTTCTTTTTGAGTATTCACATTATCATTCATAGCGTACCTCCAAAAAAGAAGAACCGTAGGGACAGAAACCACGGTCCATGGTTATAACTGGGGCTAATCTAATCAGTGAATATGTCCCCTCAGTCCATCGGGTCCTTTTACATAAGGATTATAAATACCTTCTTCTCTTTTTTATTGTTTAAAGAATAACATAAAAAACTCCCCCCTTCCCTATGCTATATATTACCATTGTAATATTCACTGCCATGTTATTACCGACATTCTTGTGAAATTGGAAAGAAATAAGTAAATTTGAACTCTTAATGCATCCTGATTATAATAAGTAAAGATCGAAAGGGGTTATAAAATGCCAACTCTAAAATACGGAACCAACATAGATAAGTTATTTAATTGATTATAGAAAAGAAAAAACATGCATCACTTTCTGTGTGCCTAAATGATGTTGTAAAAGTAATTGAACAAGAAGGATTGGAAAAATAGCAACTACAGGCTTTCCTACATCAAAAGCACCATGGATCTTAAAGTAAATTGGAGAATTATGATGGCTCCAATGTCTATTATAGACTATGTATTGGTGCATGAATTGGCTCATATTAAGTATCCGAATCATTCAAGTGATTATTGGAGATTAGTAAGTTCCATACTTCCTGATTATGAATAAAAAAAGAGTGGCTAAGAATAAATGGTCTAACCCTTATATTATAAGTTGGACCATTTATTGCCAGTTATTGTTTAGTAACCTTGATCCTCATACCAGGCAATTTTATCCTTTAAGAACCTAATAATTTTTGTCATATTTTTTATTCTATCATCTGGATTATTAGGCAGTTTATTATAAGCATTTAAGGCTGTCCCTGCATATCCATTATGGAAATTAGACATTACTCGAATCAAGTCGTGAATTTGCCTATCTAATTTGGAAATAACTTTATTATATGCCCACCTTATAGCATTGTTATATACGTTATTAGCAACACTAGAATTACCCTCTGCATTTGTACTTTCCACCATATTGTCAAAAATTATTTGCTCTTCATTACTTAAATAAGAAAATATATTACTATCAATTTCGAACTGACTTTCCTTAAATTGTTCCGTCTCTTCATGGTCTTCTACTTCTTCTCTGATGTTTTCAATATCTGCAGAAACATTACTTATAACTTCTTCAGTTACCTCAAAATTTAAGTATCTCTTGGCGTTTTCAACAAATCTAGCTGTTCTATACATATAGAACTTTTTTGTAGTTTTGTTATAAAACTCCTGTAATAGTTGGGGGTGTGGTCTTTTGATAGATTTTTTATGCTTTTCCCACCAATCCTCTTTTCTATCTTCTGTAATAAAAATTATAGGTTTCGATTCTTCCACATCATTAGCTTTATCAATAATTTGATTCCAAACTATTAAATCACCATAAATCTGCTGATACCTTACATCTCCATAAGTTCTATATTCCTTTTTCTTTTCGTCCTTATTATCTTCGAAACCAGGCGGTACCTTATATTTAAATCTAACCCTTCCCTGTTCCTCAATTTTATCAATTTCTTCCTGAGAGTAAGGTTCCCCAATAACACCATCTAATAAGTTCATTATTTCAATATGAATATCATTGGTGTCTGGAAGTTTCTCTATTTCTTGATTTAACTGTTCTTGAATATCCTCATTAATATTTTTCACATTTTCAATATATGGTTTAAATTGTTCAGTTAGTATGTATGGATGTTTACTATGTACTGAATCCAATATTTTTTCTGCGTCTTCTTTAACTTTTTCAAACTTATCTTTAAGAAGAGTATAACCTTCTCGTTGTTTAGTCATATTACCCTCATAATTAAAGAAATACTCAAGTCCAACTTGATATGGTACCCATAGCCTTTTCTCATCTTTTAACCATTTCAAAATATCAAAAAGAATTTTGGTTGAAGATTCTGATGTATACTTATAGAAGTTTATTAATATATTCGTATCGATAACAAAAAGTGCTTGCTCCCAAAGTTCTTTCTTTTCCTCTTCAGAATAACCAATAAAACCTATAAATTGCTCTTTCAAGTTAATTCCCCCAGACATTATTTCGTTTTTACTGTTTAGAACTCACATTTAACTTCATTTCTCTCCTAAATTAAATGCCGCTTATTATCATTGGTCAAAGGGTCCCTCACTTCTCTACCACTATAGTGAAGTGGGGGCTGTGACCTTCTATTACAAACTTGATTTGTTAACGTTTTGCGAAATATACAGATAAGTTTAAGTATATTAATTCTATCAGGAATCACTTATATCAACGTATTGGGAATTGATATATGAACAAAAATGTATGAAAAAGATTTAATTTGACAATATTTGAACAGATTTGCACTAAAATTTTAGATGCTAGTTAAATACAAAAATAGTCGATGTCTTACTTACTTTTTTATTCCATTGACCTTACTTTATCTTCAATGAACTGAATTTCACTCTGGCTTAAATTATACTTTTTATATAGCTGTTTATCAATTTCAGATATTGTTTTCAACCAATCGATATCTGATTTTTCGGTAAAATCTTGTACAGGAACTTTCGACCACTTATCTCGTGTATTAGCTTGGGTTATTTTTAATACACCTAACATGGCTCTTGCAAATTTACTTTTAATATATTTTAGAACTGACTCTGCTTCGTATTTTGTTGAAAATCCACCAATTGAAAGAAATGTCTCTGTAGCACCAACATTTGGTTCTAAAATTAATGGCGAGCTTATCACTTCACCAAATGTTCCATTTCCATTAGCTTGGGGTATAATCACTTTGTACTCTTCAAAACTAATTGGAGCATTCAGATACTTTATATCCATCCAATAATATGTACGCTGACTATTCTCAAGACCTAAAATCTTAACATATTCTCCTTCGTGCTTAGGCTTGTCTTTGTAAAAAATAATATCTTTTAGAAGCTTAAATGCACCCGATCCAATATCATTCTTGTGTCCCTTCGACTGTATGTCCTTAATTTCAGGATAATCCTCATGAGCAACTTTTGATAATTTATATACTCCCCTACCAGAAATGAATTCATCTAATGTTTTTGAAGTATTGGAAGATACTTTACTTAGAATTGAGTTTAATTCACCATAAGCTGTAAAAGTTCCAATCTCCCCAAATACTTTCTCCTTGTCCCTATAGGTAATAGCAATTCCGCCTTTAATATCAGTATTTGGAAAAACCTCTGAGCTATCATCGAAATAGTTAACAACTTTCAGATGCTCATCAGATAACATTTTCTTATTCCATGCCTTTGGTGTACTACCAGCATTAAATAAGAAACGGCTAGGATGAATCATTTCTACCTTATCAGCTAATTTATATGATTCCTCTAAAAACTTATGGTAAATTGGTGGTGCATAAGTTTTGTTGTCTCCAATCGTCTCATCCTGATAAGGTGGATTCCCTATTATTACATTGAATCTCAATTTATCATCTCCAAATATCTTATAAATTTCATTACTTAGTTTTTCTTCACTTGCTAATTTCATTGTATCAACTTCTATAAGATTTTTTGTTGAAACATTAACCGTATCATGGTAGATAAAGTTTTTGACAATGTTATAAATAATGTTACTAGGCGCACAAGCATATACTTGATTTTCAAGTATCCACTTGATTCGTTCTTGTTGATTTGGAATTTGATCCTTCAATCTATCATTTAATTTCTTGACTATTTCTGTAAGGTAAAGGCCACTTTTCACATATAAGTCAGCAAACTTCTTAGTCTTATCAGAAAAAATCCCTGGATTTTCATTTTCTAAGGTGTCTACCATCGATTTCACTACACTTTTTGGTGTAAATATCTGATTTGTTTTCTGTGGAGGAATATAATCAAAAATATCTTCACTCAAACTATCATCAAAATAATTTGCTAAACGCTTTTTGGTATCTAAAAACTCTCGAATACCGGCATTAAAAACAACCTCATTGAACAAACCATATATGACTTTTGTATTGCCTTTATCATCCACATATTCGAAACCATCTCGAAGCTTCTTGAACTCTTCTATTGTGATACTTGTAAGATTTTCGAAGGTAGCGTTATCAATATTCTTTTCAAAGTTATCTAATCTAGTCTGATCATCCCCGTATGCCATTAAAAATGCAGGAATTGTACGAGCGAATCCTCGTAAATGATCACGAACATCATCTTCTGTTGTTTTCTTTTTCTTTTCTTCTACTTTTTCTATTTGCTCTTCGACTACGGTATGAATTGTTTTTTCTACTTCCTTGTTAATTTCCTCTGTAAAAGACTCTTCTATCTTTTGTTTTTCTTCTTCATATTGCTCAGTCACTGCTTTTAATTCTCTTTCATCTTTTCTCTTATCTACTGCTCGCTTTTTGTTTTCATATTCTTCTTCTAATTCTTTAACTTGATTGCTTAGCGTCAAACTCTTCTCAGTTATAACATCTTCAATAGAATTATTCACTGAATCCTTTAATTTATTAGTTTGTCCTTTATTTAACTTAAAGGAATCCTTCAAATTATTAAAACCATCTGAAAATGTTGAAGTTATATCTCTTGCGAGGTTTCTAATGGATTCTTTTTGTTTTTCCTCTGCTTCTTCAAAGGATGATACAACTTCATCAACCACTTCAATTGAGGTATAAATTTTTTCTCCAAAAACCTCTTTTGATTTACCTAACACTACTTCCTTTGGTACCTCTACTTCTCCATCGTCATTTAAATGCGGATCAGTGACAGATACCTCACGTGGTTTATCTAATCTTTTATTTTTCTCTGGTGGTATTTTATCTAGAATTTCTTTAAATGGTGAATCTCCTGAAAAAATACCGGATATATTAGCGAATAATAAATTGCTTATAAATCCTCTTTTTACCACTTCCCTTGATGTAATACGTGTTGGAATCTCCAGAACTTCGGTAGCATTTATTTCATGCATTGTGCCTTGTTGATCTTCAGCAATAACTGGAAAGAAGTTTAATAATTTTTTAATTTTCTCTTTTCTTTCTTCTGTTGTGTTGGGATTACTACCAGATAAACCTGTAGCAAAATCATCATAAAGCCTCAATGTTCTATCTGGAGAAAAATCAAATATATAAGCATTTTCTTTACGATATAACTTATCGTCTTTTTCAAATTCATACGGATTTTGTGAACGAAATGCAGCTTGAAAGTATAAACTAGGTGATTCAATATTATTTAGCATAAATACAGCTGTCCATTCTGGAACCGTCACACCAGTTGTTAGTTGCCCCACAGAAAGTGTTATTGTCTTATCATTCTGCTCAATTGCATTTCTAACTTTATCAAAGCTTTTTGTATTCTCTTTTAAATCAAGTGCTTCTGCTTCTACGCCATCATGTAAGCTAATACCATCTCCCGCTGCAAGTACGACTGTATAATCTTTAAAAGTAGGATGAGAATTCAACAATTTCTCAAGTGCTTTTGCCGCATTTACACGTGGTAAAAGCCAAAACGTATGATTTAGCTCATTACGATATTTATTTTCAGAAAATGGAAATTTCCCTGAAGATAGATTATCTAAAAAGCGAACAACACTTTCTTCGTACTCAAATTTTCCATTATCTTTCACTCTAAAAAATTCATTTAAATCAAATGCATAATCAACGTTTTTTTCTTCCTCTATGGTTAATCCTGCTGATACTTCATCTTCTATCATTTTACTCATTTGATACGTGAATAAATTTAAAGTAGGTAAGCTTTCGTAAGGATTGCTACCGATTGTTGGATCCCAGTTTTCTTTAGCTTCTTGTTCATCTATATACGACCAATTAAATATTTGCGCTTCAGAAAATTTGTTATTTGCTAACGCTTTAAATGGTGTACCAGATAAATGTAACGTATAATTCCTTTTTATTTGACTAAATGCTATATCTGTCTTTTTTGTATCAATTCCTTCATGGGCTTCATCAATGACTAACAAATCCCAGTCCAAGCCAGCTACCCACTCTAACTTTTTATAATTACCTCCTGCAAACTTTGCTCCTTTTAAATCCTGCAACGATATAAAGGTAATTTGTGAAGGGTTGGCATAAGATGTTGTATCAATAAATTCAAGATATTGCTTTCTTGACATAGCCTTTCCATTTAATGCTTCTGTTTCTGAAACAAACTTCATTTGCGGCTCTTGCCATGCGATAAATTTATTGAAATCTTCAAACCATGAGTTCGCAATTGCCGGTCTGTTGGTTACAATTAAAACATTTGTTGCATTTAAATTTCTTATAAAATCATAAGTTGTTAATGTTTTACCAAACCGTGGCTTAGCATTCCACAAGAACTCTTTTGGATCCTGATTACTTTGATAATACTCATACGTTTTTTCTACTGCTTGTTGTTGTTCATTTCTTAATACATAATCCGAATGTTTATCATCAATTTGTATTTCATCATAATCACGACTGATAAATTTATCCGTTAGCTCTTCAGCCTTTTCCGGAGTTCCATTAAAATAAAACCACTCATCAGCACGACTATTAAAATCCTTTTTCTCTATTCCATTTAACACAAGAAATCGATGTAATTCCTTATCACGGAACCATTCTCCATCAGATTTCCGAGCTACTTTCTCAAATAATATTTCAGGATTTAATCCAGCTGTACCTACTTGTTCAATAATTCTCGTAACAACTTCACGTGTCGTATCACCTATTTTCACATAGCCATCATGGTTCGGAACTTCTGGTAAGGTGTAGCCATATACTTTGTACTTAATTTCTTCAAATGGCTTGATTATTGTCTTATCCATCTGCTTCCTCCATCTCCTCTCTATAAATATCGCTTATTTTAACAGCTATATATCGCATTTCTTTTTGAACTTCATTTGTGTTTTCAGTTTCATCATTCAAAAAATCAAACAAATCCAGTTGCAGTGGTTGTTGTATTCCATTATAAATTGCTTTACCATTATCTTTTTTTACACTTCCGTATATTTCATCTAATGTATATTCTGTTCTTTGTATTTTAATATTTTTAGTCGTTTTCCTCATGTTAATAGGTTGCCATTCACTGAACACTAAAGGGCTTCCATCTATAGATTTTCTCGTTAAAAAATTACCATTACCAATATTTAATGAAATTATTTTCTTTGCACTATCTAATACTTTTTCCTTTAATTCTCCGTTATGTTGTTCAACTTGTTCTTTGTACTTATCATAATATTGTTGAAACATGTTCATCACACATGTTTGGGCATTATCTTCTAATAATTCAATTCCGTACAATGTTGTTAGAGCGAGCAAAGAATAATTCTCATATTGAATTAAATCGTTATTATATTTTTCAGATACCATGTTTAGCTTTCGCTCAAGTATTGCAACTAAAAAAGCACCCTCCCCAGCAGCCGGTTCTAAAAACGTTGCTGTTAAATTTTCACTAGCCTCTTTTATCTCCGGGATGTCCAGCATTTTATTTACTATTCTTTTAGGGGTAAATACTTCTCCATGTTTTTGAACGCGAAGCTTAGATTTAATAATTTCTTCTTTCAAACATAGTACCCTCCTTTCATTGTCACTACTTTCGGTTATCCATTTCATTTCTATATAGTTCTATTCTATCATAAAGTACTATTCTAAATTCATTTGAAGTAATTGAAGTAATATACCTTGAAGTAATAGGGAGTTGTTTTTCCTTATCTTTCTTTCAGATATAAAGACTGTTATCACTATTTACTACTAAGTGATCAAGTACCTCAATACCTAGTTGCTTTCCAGCTTGACTAACCACTTTGTAAGTTTAATATCTTCTATCGATAGTGTAATGTCATCATTATACTGATGTACAAAAAATAAACTTATTACTTTAATTGAGTATTGCTGTTTATTTAAACAATTCGCGTGGGTGAAAGGGTCAATGGCCCACTACTTCACTACCACTTTACCGTAATAAAGAAGAGGACACCTTCCATAAAAAAATAGCTTCTATTCATTTTATTTACAAATATAATAATATTTCAAAACCCTTAGAACGTATTTGAAGTAGGAATAAGATTTGCAAAACAGAGTTTTCCAGTTTTAACTTTCGCAACATGGAGAACACCTTCGCCTACCGAATTAGAACAAAAGAAATCGAATGCTAGCTTCCTGAAATGGTTTGTCCCATTAATAAATGCATAAAATAACTAGATGGTTCTCGTACACCTGAAGAAGTTCGTTAACAAATAGTAGCTGACTTACATCTCACAGATGAAAAATGGGTCACCCCCCTGCTTCTCTATCACTTTAAATGGGGACTTGATCCTTTTCCTTAACAACTAGGAATATTCATCCCATTTAAAAAAGGCATTTCAAAAGGTTAGTCACTTTTGGAATGCCTTCAAATATATACCAGGGGGTAGACGACTATTATATCATGCTGATTTTTTAAAAAACGAATAATACATGGAAGAATATATTTATACAGGTTTGATTTATTTTAATATCTACTTTGAACAAACCAATATATGCACCCTACTAGTCCCCAGTCCCACTAAATACTATGTCATATGTTAATATTTGCTAGGACGATGGTCCTCTCCTCTTGTTTCATTTCTGTTTAAGAATAGTTGATAAAAACAACAAATTTTTCACAGGCAATGAATTCTCCCAATAAGTCATGTCTTGTTTTTCGCAAGTGAGTGTCTTATTTCATGTATTAGCTGTAATAATACCTCTTGTAATACTAAAAGGTATCCTACCGGTATAACAAAATAAATCGGCCATAACGGCACAAAGTTAGTTGCGACTGGTACTGCTATTTGATTATTAAAGCCGTCTAGAAAGAACAAAAACGTATAATATGTTAATAACCCAAAGACAATGACATCGATGGTCAATAACATAAACTTATTTATTCTTTGATATTTTTCCGACCGTCTTTCAATAAACTCACTTAATCTAGGTAAAATATGAACCATATATACGTAGCCTAAAGCAGGAAAAATGGCAATCGGCATTAAAAAGTTTTCTATGATCACGTATGAACCAGGGATAGACGTTTTAAATATATTTCTCATAACTACATCTAATACAATAATAGTCATCATAGACAATATAGCTAATCCACTTATATTTTTTCCAATTTCTTGAATGACTTTATTTGTCTTCTTTATATATTGCATAACTCCACCCCCAATATTATCGTTATTGTAGTATTATTTACTATTCGTGTAGCATCCCTCATAATTTAAATCATAGCTATTAAATATAAATTCACTTACTTATTGGTAATATTTTATTTCAACATTATACTTGGAAGCCACGTAATAAGTTGAGGAAATAATATTAACAACCCAATAGTGATTATCGATGTAGCAATTGCAAAAATAAAGGTAATCTTAAACATTCCTTCAATGGAAACTCCCGTAGTACTACCTACAACAAAGACATTTGTACCAACTGGTGGTGTAATCAACCCAATTGTACAAGAAATCATTACCATAACACCAAACCATATTGGATCCGTATCAATCGTTTCTAATATTGGCATTACGATAGGGATTGTCATTAAAAGAACTGCTATATTATCGATAAACATAAATAAAACAAAGTAAAAGACTAATATTAAAATAATAATAATAGTTGGTGTACTTTGTAAAGGTTCTAATAAAGCAATAAGTTTTCTTGGAATAAGTGACAATGAAACAAAGCGCCCAAATAAAGATGCCCCTATAACAATAAACATTGTCATAACAGTAATTTTTGTCGTTTCTGTTAGAGAATCTTTAAAAAAGTCTTTATTTACTTTTCCCAATAAGATTGCCATAATGAAAGCAAGGAAAGCTCCAACTGCCCCAGCTTCTGTTGGTGTAAATATACCAGTGAAAATCCCACCAAAAATCGATGTCGCCATTGCAGCTCCCATGACGATAGCAATAATATAGCGAGATTTAGACGGCACCTCTGTTGGTTCATTCTCTATTTTCGGTGCTTCAGGCTCATACCTTCTTAAATAAACGATAAGAATGAAAGAAAATATGACAATCATTAAAATACCAGGAATTATGGAAGCTATAAACATTTCTCCTATTGGTACACGTGATGCAACTGCATAAATAATAGTCATCACACTTGGAGGGATTATTGCAGAAAGACTAGCGGCTACTGCTATTGTTGCTCCTGCGAACCGATTACTATATCCCCTTTTCTGTAACTCTGGTAAAGATACCTTCGCCATCGTTGCAGAGGTTGCTGAAGCAGATCCAGACACTGAACCGAGTAGTCCACCAATGATAATCGTAATTACTCCTAATGGCCCTTTTTTTCCACCCGATATTCTAAATGCTAACCCATATAAATCTTGAACTATCCTTGTTCCCATAACAAACTGAGCCATTAATATGTATAGCGGAATAGTCGTAAGCGAATAGCTAGCTACTTGTGCAAAAGAATCACTCTGTAAAAAACCGTTTAGCTGCTGCACTCCTCCTAATAAAAATATACCTAAAATTCCCATTGATAAAAATAGGGAGCTAATGTATTGACCTACGATTAGAAAATAGATTAATAAAAGGAAAGGAAGCATAATAATTAAGTTTTCCAATACTATATTACCCCCTCATTATTACTTAAACCAGATAAATTTTCTTAATGAACGTCATAGTAGTTTCTAATGTGTTTGAACTCGTTTTTATCAATAAAACGAGTTCAATACACATTAATACTTATCAACTATAAAAAGTACTACAAAAATGTATATAAAATTAACTTAATGTATTTTCATTTGATAGTTTTATTATCTAATCAATATGAAATAAACTGCAAACTATCACAATTAAAACCATTTAATTTACAATTATTCCATATCCATGATTTCTTGAGGTAGCTTTCCACCTGATTCCACAATCAAATCTCTCCAAAGAAGTGCAATTTCTTTTCCTGCATGGTCACGACTTTCTAAATCATGTATCCACTTTTCCCAAGTATTATAAATCGCTTGATTAATTTTATTTTGAACTTCTGAATCCAAGGTATCAACTTCTATAAGCTCTCCACCCTTTTCTTCATACTCAGGTAAGATTTCTTCCACTTGTCCTCTGTAAACTTCTGGACCTTCTTGGATCAACTTACTCGCTTCCTTTTTAAATATGTTCTGTACTTCATCAGGAAACGAATTCCACGTTTCTTCTTTCATTGAGAAGAACACTGGAAAGTGTCCTAAACTCAGACCACTAATTGTAAAATCTGTTTGTTCGTCCACTCCATATGGTAGCCAATCAGGGACATTAAGCATAACGCCATCTATCGATCCACGACTTAATCCATCATAGATGTCTGTTGCTGGTAATGCTACTGGCGTAAGTCCTAATTCATTTATAAACATTTCATGTACATTTGAACTTGCTCTTATACGTATAGATTGATTGAAATTATCTAATGTATCCAGCTTCGTTCCCGCCGTAGAAATAACATATGTTTCAGTAGGATGAATAGGCAATACAAACAAATCTTTATCCGAGAATTCTAGCTCATAATATGTTTTTCCATCACTAATTTCAACATCACTTTCAACTAATTTTTGAATAGCTTGAGCCGCTACACGAGCATCTGACTCTAATAATGGCAGTCCTACAACACTTGAATAAGGGAAGCGTTGTGGATCTAGAGTAGGTGAAAGTACCATTTCTATATCTATCGATTGATTGTTTAGTGCCTCCAAAGCCTCATCTGCTTCAAACAGTTCTCCACCAGTAAAAATGTCAAAATTAACTTCGTCTGTTTCCACCATTACTTTTTCTAATAATGGAATGGAAAAAGTTTCTACGGATCCATCTGAATTCGGATAACCTGTGGAAGCTGTATATGATTCTTTACTTCCGCTGACATTTTCACCTGCGTTACCACAGGCTCCCAATAATAAAACAATTGACAAGATGACTAATAAATATATTTTTTTCATAAAAATCCCCCTCTTTATATTAAATACTTTATCATCCTATAGCTAACCGAATTCATAGTTTTATAATTTAATAATAATAACTTACCTTAACTATAGAGATATTTTTCCATTTAATCTAATTTCTGCGGAGCGGCGATGTCCAATCAACCCTTCACGATCAGATTGTCTAATACAATGTGGCGCTAATTGTTGTACACCAGTCTCATCAACTTTCTGGTATGTGACTACTTTGAGGAATGTGCCCACCCATACACCACCTGTATATTTTGCAGCACCTTTTGTTGGTAAAATATGATTTGTACCGCATACTTTGTCTGCAAATACAACAGGTGAATTTCCACCTAGAAAGAGTGAACCATAATTAGTAAATTTATCTTTATGGTCATATACATTTTCAATTTGTACATGTAAGTGTTCTGGTGCAATATCGTTTGTTACTTTAACAGACTCTTCAAGGTTTTCCGTTAATATAATTTGACCTCTTTTACTCCAAGCTGCTCTAGCTACTTCAGCAGTAGAAAGTGTTGTTAATTGATTTTCTATTTCTTCTAAAACGTTATGAGCCAAAGCTTCATTATCAGTTACTAGAACGACATGTGTTTCAATATCATGTTCTGCTTGTGCAAGCAAATCAGTTGCAATAAAATCTACTTTTGCAGATTTATCTGCAACAACTAAAACTTCACTTGGCCCCGCCAGTAAATCAATACCTACAGTACCATTAACTTGTCTTTTGGCTTCTGTAACAAAACGATTTCCTGGTCCACTTATTTTATTTACAGGTTTAATTGTTTCCGTTCCATATGCTAATGCAGCAATTGCTTGTGCACCACCCACTGAATAAATTTCATCCGCACCTGATAAATGTGCAGCACATAAAACAGCGGGGTGTATTACACCGTCCTTGGTAGGCGGAGTAGCTACTCTAATATTAGAAACTCCTGCGGCTTTCGCTGGGATAACCGCCATCTGTGCTGAAGATAACAATGGATATCTTCCACCAGGTACATAAGCACCTACTGATTCAATAGGGATGACTTTTTGCCCCAAATAAACGCCAGGAATCATTTCTTGTTCAAATTCTGTTAATGTTCTTCTCTGCGCTTCTGCAAATGCTTTTATACGTTCAATAGAAAACTTAATATCTTCTAAAAGCGTAGCTGGTATTCCTTTCATTGCTTTCTGGATTTCTTCACTTGAAACACGTAAATCCTGAATTGCAATACCATCAAATTTCTCTGTATACTCTTTTAATGCACTGTCTCCATTTTTACGTACATTATTTATGATAGCACTTACATTTTGTTCTAGATTCCTCCCTTCACTTGCTTGAATTTCTTCCATTTGTTTAATGTATTTCACCATTTGTTCTCCCACCCTCTAATCATAGTTATATTGTCATTATTAACATAGCAAATATCATGCCAATTAACAAAAGTTTGATTTACAAGGTTATATAAGTTCTTTCTATTCATTATTGGGTAATGTAAAGGGAACACACCCAATAATGGGTCAGCGTTTTTGGGTAGATATTCCGTATTTTATGCATTTTCTACTTATTGTACTTTGGCTAGATTGTAATATTTCCGCAACTTTACTAGTTGAATTTATTTTTTCCATATAATGACGAAGTATTTTTTCTTCAAATATATTCATCATTTCGTTTAAGCTCATATTATTTCTAGTATTTAATTGCGACTGTATGTCTAATGATTCTATTAAAGAAATATAATCTTCATCATAATTCTTATTGAATATAAACTTTAAATTAGCATCTATAACTGAATCTTCAGTTACGACTGCTAAGCGTTCTACTGTATTTTCTAATTCCCTTACGTTCCCTGGCCAGCTATAAGACAAGATTGATTCTAACATTTTTGGAGACAAAACTTTATTAAAATTATATTTTTTATTTATCTTTTCAAGAAAATTCATTGTTAAATTTAAAATATCTTCTTTTCTTTCTCTTAGTGGAGGTATATGTATTGGTACTACAGATAACCTATAAAAAAGATCTTCTCTAAATTCTTTTCTTTTGACCATTTCTTCAAGATCTTGATTTGTTGCTGCAATAATACGTATGTCCACATGCTTTAATCTTCTACCACCTACACTTAAAAATGACTTATTTTGTATTACTTGAAGAAGTTTAGTTTGCAGTTCAATAGAAAGTTCACTAATTTCATCTAAGAATATTGTGCCATCGTGGGCAGACTCCAATAAGCCTTTCTGACCTGCAGAAGATGCACCAGTAAATGCACCAGCTTCATAGCCAAATAATTCCGACTCAAAAAGAGAGGGGGGTATTGCTGAACAATTCACTTCGATAAAGGGGGCGTTATTTCTTGTACTTTTATTATGGATTAATTTTGCCATATTTGTTTTTCCTACCCCAGACTCTCCTAATAAAAGAATAGTTGAATCCACTTTAGCGACACGATCTACTAGATTTAAAATATTAATCATTTTTTCACTTTTTACGACAAAACCTTGCCAAGAAGCATCCTTTTCCTTCCTTAGATTTTCTAATTGCAAATTATATTTTTCTATAATTTCCTCCATTTCTTTAATTTTCCTACGTAACATAAATAACTCAGTTATATCACGGGAATTTGAAATTATTCGAACCAAATTACCTTGCTCATTAAATACAGGAACCGAAGTTACATGAAGCCATCTATTATCATGAGTGGACTGAATTAGATTAACTGGTGTACGTTTTTCTATTACCTTTAGAGTTGCTGATGGGTTAAAAAGGTTATTTTTTAGCATCTCTGAAACATTTTTTCCTATCAATTGAGTTTCTTTAATACCGTAATGCTTTTCTGCAATAGGATTGACCATCAAACAAATTCCATTAGCATCCGTTACGAATATTTCGTCTGAATTTAACTGAAATATCATTTTTAGTTCTCTAACTTCTTTTTCCAGTTTGGTAATTTCTCTTTTTAAGATTTCAGTCATTTCAATCTCTCCTATATTAAATCTTATTATTAATCTTATATTAAGATTGTTATACTAAAATTAAGTCTCAGTGACACCCCGAAATCTGTCGAATAAAATGAATCCAATTACATCCCACTTAATTCAAGTCTTTAACAATTACGGTTTCCCATGATTATTGGCAAATAGTAGGATTCATGTAATGAACAAAGGTATCTAATACACCTGTCAAAGAACCGAAGTGACAAGCTTCGCGGTCCATTGTTACAAATTTGGCTAATTGAAATGATGAAGCTGCCCCTCCGGTATAATTTGGAGTTTCTGCAGTAATACAATCACCCCTTCCCAAATTAATCAAACCGCTTAATTTTAGTGGACAGTTAAACTGTTCCTCTATTTCTTCTGATTTAGATTTTGATTTGAACCATATTTATGCTCTCTTTTTGCTCCAAATAGAAAGGAATAAGAGAAAATGTGTTAGCTTGGCTCTATCTTATTCTTCCCCTCCTAGACATATTAGACCCACTCCCACCAAACTTTTCACGACTAGTACGATTTCCATCGCTGTTTGGCGAATAATTATAAGCATATAAATCTGAGTTATAAAAATCTAATTTTCGAAGTTGTTCCGGGCTTTGTTCTACCATTCTATGTTTCGATAAAACCCGATTGTTTTTTCTCTTAACGCTTTTTTGCATTTTTACATTCTCTATCTTTGGTAAGAAAGTTGATTCGTAATATTCGGCAGTTAACCAATTAACTACATTAGCCTTTAGCTGAAATTGAGTAGATTTATAGCAGATAGAGTAGGAATTGCGTTGTTTTCTTATCTGTTTGATAGAGTATATTCTTTCAATTATTAGATCAAATTTATCTCCATTAAATTTAATGTAGGTAATATCTCTTTTCATACTACTTTTCTTATCAATTACTTGTTTTGAAATAGAAAGAACGATTTCTAATTTTTGCCGTGAACTACCTACGTTAAGGGATAAGATATATCTATCACCTTCCACTTTCAGTTGGCTCTTAGATACATTTTGAATTAATATGCGGTGTTTAAAAGCTCCTTGCTCCGTTACTTTTATATTCACCTTTACATTTAATTTATTAGGTTCCATCGTATCAACTTCCTTTTAGGAGATATGATGCTTGTTAATAATTATTATACCAATGAAAGGAATGTAATTGTTTAGAAAATTTTAATTTGGCGCAAAAACCAGAATGATAAAGTAGTCTTCTGCTTTCCCCTTAAAATATATAGTAGATATCTAATGTGATTTCGGTGCTGAAAATGGGGGCATTGACCCTTTTCTTTGATTATTTTTAATTATTTTTTGTTCGATGGATAGCGTGGGATGAGCGGGGAGAAAATTATTTACCAGAAAAAAATTAGGTGTGAAGTGTTTACTTAACTGGTATAAAGGTATCTTTAGATGTACAGATTGGTATTAGGAGGTGTAAAAATATGGAAATATTAGTTTTATTGCTACTTTTAATCATCTGTGGCCTAATATGGTACATAAAGAAACGAAATGAACAAGAAACAGCATTAATTGCTAGAAAAATTGAGACTAGTGTAGAATTAAAGAGAACCATGGCAATGGGATTGTCTTATAGATTTAATTTTCCTAAGGTCAAAAATGAGAAACAAGAAAATGTATATGAAAATTCAACTGACCTTTTTCTCAAACAAATGCCTTTTGATTTCGAAGAATTTGTTGCAGAAATAATAAAGAGCAAATATGGAGGAAGTATTATTACCACTTCGAAGTCAGGCGACTTTGGAGTTGATTTTGAACAGGAAACAGAAGATGGACTTTATTTAGGTCAAGCAAAGGCAAAAAAGCATGATTTAGACTTTAGCCCTATTGCTTTAATTCATTCAAACATGGTTAAACAAGGCGCCAAAGGTGGTTATGTCATTACTACCGCAGACTTTACTCCAGCAGCCAAGAAATATGCAGAAGGCCTAAATATCGAACTTATTAACGGGATACAACTCGTTACGTATTGGCTTGAATCTATGGACTCAAAAGTCTATGAACCTGCTGAGGTGTTTGCGTGATAATTTAAAGACAATGTCAGTCTCCCCGGTTAAGGAGACTGACTGATAAGGTTAACGGACTAATAAAACGATAAACTTCTTCCATCTATCTTTTCCATCCATTAGAATATCGCCAAGTACCAGTACAGCTTCTCAATACAGAATGGAAAAAAGATTCCTTTCCGTCTCATACAATGGGTTAATAGAAGAGGTGCATATCAATAAACCCACCACCCAACCCCATCCCTACCCTCATCAATCCCTAAATCATTCACTCCATCCCTCTCCCCATCCACTCGGCCAGTAAACAACATTCCCTGTACTTCCACTTGCCCTTCCAAATACTCCCCATTCTTATCCTTCACAAGCTTCATATAATCCACCAATTCACGCAATCCAGTAATCGCATATTCCACCCTTGTTGTATGTTTCACTTCACCGATTACTACTTTATGCAATGCACCGGTCATCTTGTCGTAGACTTCTACTAAGATATCCGGTCTTCCGCTCCAATACGTCTTCGTATCAAAACTTTGGTGAAACAACCCTTTGGCTATCCTATCCGCTTCTGCCATTGCATTTAATTGACGGGTAATAAATGGGTGCTCTTTCTCTCTCACTTCATCCGTGGAAATGTTAAATTTAATTTGGTTGGAACCTGTAGAATCATGATAAACCTGATATAAATACTTCTCATCATTCCACCTTGCAACCAGATTATTTCTTCCATCCATTAATTGAAACTCGGCATTCTGAGCATTTTCTTCTATTATTTTCACTACCCAATATAACTCAAATAGCACATCCTCCTTTGGATAAACAAATGTCTCTCTTAGTAACGTGTATACTTCCTGTTCATCGATTTCTCCGGATAGAAGTTTTCGATATTGTTGGAGGATAGACGCGGCTGTGCGATATAATGGGTTTCGATGTTTCAACGTATCCAATATCATTCGGTCCGTGACGCGGCCTTTTTCTGTTCGTACCCGTGACAAGTAAATATTTTTATGAAGCATATTGCTAACAATACTTTTTAGTCGGCTCCACTCCTTAAACCAGGTATATTTTTCGAGATGCGTACTATCTATTTCTTCAAATAATATAGCATATAAGGTTTGTATTACTTCTAGCAGCACAAGGTTTTCTTTGATTGCATATTCCCGGTTTCGTTCATTGACAGAAAAAATCGTTTTATCCCTTGCACTCATTCGATGCCGGTCGTTCATTGTCTTATTCCAATTAATCTGTCCTTTAATTTGTCCATGGTAGGTTTCCTGTTTAACTGTGGTAGAGGTCTTAAAACGTCTGATTAATCTCGGCAATTCGCGAACAAACTGCTTCACTTCTTCCTTTAATAGAAAGTGAATTTTCAACAGTTGCTCCATTTGAGATATGGGAAGATCGGTCTTTTTTAGAAAAGAATTAATACCTAGCTTGCCAGATTTTAGATAAATGACTAAAAAATCACTGATTTCTTCTAATAATTCTTCTTCACTTCTTTTCATAAGCTACCCCTTTAAATGAAAGAAATCTTGAGCAAATACTAGTAATCGTTCCTTTTCGACGACTGGAGATTGACTAACCCTCTCAATAAATTCAAGGATTTCGTTATCCATTAATCCTTCAAATTGCGGGAGTACATATAAGATAATTGCGGATGTAAAATCTGCGTCAACTGCTGTATATTTTGCTAGATCCTCTACAATGGCTGGACCAATTGGACGGTATTGATTAATTTGTCTCCAAATAAAAGCCAGTTCCTCCGCAAACGCATAATCTTCTATCTTCCATTTTTCGAGAAATTCTTGTATCAGCGTCTCATCAATTTTTCTCGGCACACCAACTGGTATAAAAGCAAACCTTCTCATAAAGGCATAACTCATTTCATAAAGCGAAGCCTTATCCAGTGTGTTCATCGTACCAATCAGCCGCCAGTCATTGGGGATGATATACTCATAATCATTCGGTATCACTTTTTCCTCAGCAACTTGTGGGCGTAGTAAAAGGGATTGTCCACTTTCTGATTGAAAATTCAAGGTAATGGCATCTCCTGTTAACGCAGAGAACAAAGAACCAAATGCTTTGTCAATATCAGCCCGGTTCATTTCATCGATAATCAGCCATTTATTAATCGGTCTATTCGTATGGGCATCCTTAAAACAATCCAGGAAAAGACCAGGATTAAAAGATAAAGTTCCATCACTTTTCGGTCGGTATCCACCAATTGTTTCATATGTCGACCAATCTGATGTGGCCGTAGCCATTTTAAATTCGGCATCCAAAGACTGACAAATTTCTTTTGCCAACTTCGACTTTCCTGTTCCAGGTGGTCCCGTAAGAATAATGTGTTTTCCATTTACTAGGGCTGTCTTTACTTGTCTAAGCAGGGAATTTTTTTCTTCAAAATATAAACTTTCGATATCGATTTCCTGATTAAAATCAATGGTTGGTATATCAACCTCATTTTCTGTCGCGACTGGCTGTTCCAGAGACAGGATTGTTTCAAACTCTATCTTCGTTAATTCAAACAAACTGCCTTGCGCACCATTCTTGATGGGAGAACTGTCCTGCAGTTCCTCTACTTCAGCAATAACTTCCCAGCTGATTGGTGTAATATCTTCCACGTACCGGAAAGAAACACCTTCTGCTAATTCCGCAAATCCCTCTTCTTCCACTAGGTGCATCCCTTCTACTACTTCTCCTTGAGCCACGATTTCCTTTCTTGGGGTGGATTCATAGAATAGGATCTTATCACCTGGGTTGGCATTCTCAAATGCTCCAAATATTCTCCGCTTATTCCCTTTTTCATTATAAGCTGTATAATTCACCGCTCCCCCGTCTTTTATTTCATCTACACTCCAGATGGATGGGTTGGCGGTTAGCCAGAAGTAATTTGTATCGTCTTCCTCTGTTGGTATGTAAGTTCTTGGTTCCGTAAATATTTTATTTCTTTTATCCGGATCAAAAACTGCTTCTTCTAATTCTTCTATATTGAATTTTCTATAGGGGGATCTAGTATACCCTTGGAATCTTTGATTAATAAATTCCAACGTATCTTCAAAAACATCTTGTAAATGTTTACTAGATTGAAACTCCTTAAACGGAATCTGCACAAGAGCAACAGGCAACTCCCCCTCTTTAGTCGTAAATAGTTGTCTATCATAAGAAGTATTTTTTATCTTATCCTCTAGTAATGATATCTGGACTTGCGATTCACCTCTAGCACTTCCACGGAACCCCAATATTAACCAATTGCAGAAATCAATATGAAATCTCTTTCCAGCTGGAAAGGTAACTGCAACCCTTGGATCTCCCGCTTCCGTAATACCAAGTTTTATTAATGTCTGGTGAATATAATCAAATGCCCATTTCGCCTCTTCCGCTGTATCGAAAATCCCAGAGAATGTGTCTGACAACGCGTTAATTGGACTATTTTCAAAACCCGTTTGATTATCCTTGATAAATTGCGGCAATACTTCAGTCATTTTGTCTTTCAGCTTCTGGTAAGTGAATTGCTTTGGATTTTGCAAGGAATCAATATTTTCTTCTCCTCTCTTGGGATGCTCCGTACCATAAACCAAACCATACTTCACATTATTCTCATCAACTAATAGAAATAACTGAGCGGCTTCCTTATGCGACTCCTTATCAGCAGGATATACTGCAAGCCAACTTTCAGAATTACCAAAGTTCTGATTCCAATCAAAGCCGTTTAATACACGTCCTTCTTGTAAATGGAGGTCAGTTATAGCCTCTAAATCTCGTATAGCCTGATGAATCGTGCCGAGCTGATGTTTTACTTTATCTTTTATGTAATCATAATATATCGAGAAAAATATCCTGAAATTGTTCCAGGACCGTAAGACATTTTTTTCATTTTCTTGTTTAACTTCCTCTTTAATGTTTTCAATATCTTTTAGCTCTAAGTCATTTCCCTGTACAATCTGCTTTAAGATGTAATATCGTATTTTGTTTACTTTTTCAGAATTCCGATATGCTTCCTTTCTCTTTTCTAAATGCTCTTGGTCCAGTTGTTTAATTGCATCTAAGAAAACCTGATCATTTTCCTGGAATGTAGCTAATTCCTTTGCAACGGAACAGATATAATCCACCGCAGCTTCTACCTTTGGTTGATCGTATCGAGTTAAACAAAAGAAAAAGTCCTGAACGTCTAACATGTTTACGGTATGACCTTGTTGATTGAGGTACTTAGATACAGTTAGACAGATATCATAATAATCCTGATAATTTTTACTCACAGAACCCAATTTCGTCTGAATCCCTAAGATTTTCTTTATATCCTTATATACTTCTTCCTTATAAAGAGGAAATGTTTTATAATCATAAGCTGCAAGAAGGTACCCGAATAGAGGTGCTCCTAACTTAATGTTCGCATTACTTTGCTTTGCATGGTTTCGAAATGTCTCTATTTTATCTTGTATGGAGCTATCATTATCCTTATATAATTCATTTAATAAACTAGCTACCTCTTCTGGTTGAGCATTCGTGTAGTCTAGTAAATCACTAGTATTACTCCAATGTACAAAACTTCCCTCTTGCGGATTACTATCCCTGATTTTTTGGATAATCTCAACTATCTTTTCTGTCTTTATTTCTAAGTGTTGTAGATAATGATTTAGTTCTGATAAAATTTCCATTTTATATGCTTCATCATATGTATTGGTTTTCTTAAATTCTTGATAACGGAGAAATGCCATGTCTAGGTAGTGATCTTTAAATACAAGTTTTTCTATATATTCTTGGTTCATTTTTTTCACCTCGCTGTATTTAATGTGAACTTATTCGCGTGAAATAAACATTCTCTCCATACTGGAATGATATACAGTCTTATGCTCATGCAAAAAAAGCCAATCTCATTCAAAAGACTGGCTCTTTTTCTATAATTTACTTCTTATTTCACTATCCAACCACCATCAACAGGTACAATCGCTCCATGCATAAACGAAGAATCTTCACTAGCCAAGAATAATGCAACATTAGCGATTTCCTCTGCTTGACCATATCTGCCTGCCGGAACAGAATTTACCGCTTCCATCACGTCAGCCGAACCTTCTTCAAAGATTTGTTTCGTCATACCTGTTTCAACCGCTCCAGGTGCAATAGCATTTGCTTTTATCCCTTTTGGACCATAATCAAATGAAAGTTGTTTTGTATACCCAGCAATACCATGTTTAGCTGCAGTATACGCTGCACCACCGCCTCCTGCTACAAATGCAGCAATAGAAGCAATATTTATAACGGTACCTTGTCCCTTTTCAATCATTTGGGGAAGTACAGCATTCGTCACGTAGTAAACACCTTTCAGATTGATGTTAATAATTTTATCCCAAAGATCTTCGGGTGTTTCTAGTGTGGGAGCATATCCATCTAGAATTCCAGCTGTATTACTTAAAATATCAATTTTTCCATACTGTTGTAATCCTTTGTTAACTGCCGCTTCTACACTGGATTTATTGGACACATCTATCTCTACTTCAAGTGCATCTCCGCCTGCCGATTTAATTTGTTCTACAACTTTTTTTACTCCTTCAACATTTATATCAGCAGCTATTACTTTTGCACCTTCTTTTGCAAAAAGTCTAGCTTGCGCTTCCCCCATTCCAGAACCCGCACCTGTTATAAACGCAACTTTGTTATGTAATTTCGCCATTTTTATTCTCCTTTGTTCATTTATTTAAAACGCTTACATTACCAATTTTAACAGTTATTTCTAGATATGTTAAACTTTTGAGTTATTGGATTTAATAGAGTATTTAGTAAATCATAGTTAACTGGAAGCGTTAGGCTAGAGGATCAGTCTCCAGACGCCTTTCCTCAAGAGTCATATTCACTAATAATATAAAAATACTTTTTATCTACAACAGCATATTCTGCAAATCCACCATCACAGATAATCCAAAGAACCCAGAAATTGAAGAGTATCCTCTCTCCCCAACTTAATCTACGAACACATAGCACGGAAAAGGTGGTCAGTCCCCTACTTCTCGGGTACTTACTACCACTTTCTTTCCCTTTTTGTACGAGTAGATGTAAGAAATTCCCCTGATATAACTCATATTCGAGCTGTATTTAACTCCTGAACCACTTGCGCCTTCGTAATCCAAGTAATCAACGGGTAAGTTAAAACCGGATGAATCCAGAATTCGGATACGATTAAACAAACGATTTTCAACAATCGGGAAAGAAAATTGATTAGCAAATATGCATTGAAACATTTTCTTTAAAAATTCTACTGCTTTAGAATTAAAACGTTGGTTAAGGCCTTCCGAAGTTAGTTCTACGTCAAAGGTTGAACAAAGTTGGGCACAGAGTTCAACCAGACTTTTCTTCCCAAAGGACTCCCCTAAGCAAGAACAAAGTAAAAAGAAATATTCCGGCTTAAGTTTAGTTTTCCTTTTCATAAAGCCTGTTTCTTGGGCCCACTCCTCTATTTGTTTTCTCGTAAAATTAGATTGTAATTCCTTGAATAGTATTTGAAATTCTTTATCTAGTTGCATGGTTGTAAAAAAATATTCCTCTCAGTAGTTTTATACCGAAAGAAGTATATCCATAATTTGGTAATGATGTCATCGAAAATGCTTAACTTGATGGCTATGGGGACTGACCCCTTTTCTCTGGTTCTTACATTATTTGCTCCCATTATCAATTAAATGGAGAATGGACGGAACAAAAAGTGAACGCCTATGAGAACCAGTTGTTTTCTGCTATACTTAATGTAAAATCTAGACTTTTTTATGACTTTATATACAAGATGATTGGAGGTTTGGAAGATGAGTAATATTAAACAAGTAACTGAACCTGAAATCAAATCAGTTATTCGAATTTCTGAAACACCTAGCTCACATTCAAGTAATGCAAGTGATAAATATTTAAAGAATGTTATTCGCGAAAGCAACTCTTTGCTAAAAAAACTTTCTGCCTTACCGAATATAAATGATTATCGAAAACTAATGAAATAATGTGCCACCTAGACTATAACCTCCTTTTAACCTTGATGTGATATGATGTTGATAATGCACTTGATTCTAAAGTAAGCGCCATAATTCCCCTGTGAACCTTGATTCTTTAATACAGAAATAGATTCATCAAGAGCATTAACTAGGTTCATAGCAGCTTCCGGAGCTTTTAAAACTTCACTAATATAAAATATAATTTGTAATTTCTAGCAAATCTTCTTCGGCAATTGGCAAATAGTGTATTTTATACATTACCCTTCCCTTTATTGGCAATATTATCTCTTAACTTAGAAAATACTTCTTCATGTGACAGCCGTTTTTCAGTTGACTTTGCTTCTAACTCTGCTTCTTTTAATTTAAAGTTTAAAGTAAATTTCACTTTCGAACTGTTTCTGCTCATAGGCTTCCAAACTCATCACTACCATATCACCATAACCATTTTTGGTTAAGAAAACAGGCTCTCTTGTTTCATGTACGGTTCTTGAAATATCTGCAAAGTTATTTCTCAAATCTGAAACTGGTCGATTATGTGGCATTTAATCACCTCTTCACAATGTTATCATTATATTATTATAATTATGATAAGGAATTCAATAACACCAACATAAGAATCTTACTCCACCACAAGACAACCTTATTGACCGATAAATGATGTACGCACCTTAGAATTTCCTTCTCAAAAAAGACATGAAGTACAATCAGTTTATGATAACCTCCCAGGGCGATTTCTTCCCCCTCACCCCAAAGTCACTAACAAAACCATTATCCCATTGGTTATACCGTGAATCAGTACAGATGGCCAGATCGAGTTTGTTCGTTCATATGCTAAAGCAAAAAGAATGGCACTAAAGAAATTCACTGGCATCGCATTATAGGTTGGAATATGAACAATTGTAAAAAGTAACGAGCTAAGTAAAATGGCTCCAATCAGACCAATACGTGTACGTAGCCAGCGATAAATAAATCCTCGGTAAAAAATTTCTTCGTATATGGGTGATATAACTGCTGCAGAGATAAATCCAATGAGAAACGTAAAAAAAGTGACGTTTTGCTGCATTGCCTCTGTTTTGCTATTCTCCCAGGAATTCCCAATATAACTCGTAAGCACGGCAATAATTACGGCACCAACCAGTAAGATAATCGAGTATAAAACAATGATTTTCCAATCCTTCGTAGTAGATGGCTTTATTCCAACTTCACTCCAAGAAAGACTGTTTGGACGAAGAGCAATAACATAGATACCCAGCATTAGAATGATAGCTATCGTTACCCCCATTAATGTTCCAGCGTAGAGCTCATTATCAAGCCAGCGAGAATACATGGGTTGTACAACGAATTTAATACATCCTATGACAACTATAAATTGAAGTAACAGTAACAAAACAAATTCTTTCCAGCCCCAATGATCTCGCACTTTCCAGTTCATTTGATCTCGTTTCAATCCTCATCCCTCTTCCTATATAATGGTATAATTCGACTATACTTGATGACGTTACGTCACCTGCAAGCATTTTTTTAGGAGGGAATGATATGAAAAGATGGACGACTGGAGAAGTAGCCAAGCAGCGAAATATCTCTGTTCGTACCCTGCGTTATTATGATCAAATCCAACTTCTTACACCAAGTTTTAAGGATGATCATGGGAAGCGATTTTATTCGGAGGATGACTTATTCAAGTTAGAAAAAATCATCATTCTAAAATCTCTTTCTCTACCATTGGAAGATATTCGCATGATTTTAGATAAACTAACTTATAAACAAATCCTAACTTCCCACTATAATTACCTACAAGAAGAACTATCAAAACTACAAACAAGTATTTCTCATACCGCTTCGCTAATAAATATGATTGATTTGGAAGAATCCTTATCCTGGGAACGCGTTTCTGAAATGGTTCAGAATTCCCGTAAAAACGCCAAAAAATGGATGGACTATTTTCCGGAAGAGGAAAAAGCAATCTTACAAGAAAGCCTTCCAAACCTCAGCAACAACGATAAGACTATACAAAAATATATTGGCTTATTACGCCGAATGGAATGGTGCATCCAACACAACATCACACCGGAATCAGACGAAGGTGCTCAGATTGCATCTGAATTAATAGAGGTATCAAATGAAAGTTTTCAAGAAGACAACAACCTCATGGAGAAATTCTGGGAGGTTAGAAAACTACCAGCCGAAGAAACAGGTCTATATCCGATTTCAGAAGAGGTACTGGAGTTCGCGGAACGTTGCATTGCTTATGTAACGACATAAGCAATGCAACGTATCTCGAAATTGAATAGTTTGGTTAGATGAGGATATTATGTGGATAAATCGAATGGTATTATTTATTGCTTCGAGTTTAGAAGGATATATTGCTACAAAGGATGAATCTCTGGAGTGGCTCTATCATATCGAAGGGGAAGGTGATAATGTTTTTTCAGAGTTTTATGATACGGTCGAATGGGGAAAAGGACATATGATTGGGTAATGAAGCAAGATCTAAAGGAGTTTCCATATAAAAACAAAGAATGTTATGTGTTTACAAGGTCTCTAACTGAAAATACCGAAGACGTACAATTTGTAAATGGGGATATACCTAACTTTGTAAACAATCTAAAAAGCCAAGACAGGAAAACTATTTGGATTGTCGGCGGAGGAGAATTGTTACGTTCCTTTACTCAGGAAAAGTTAGTGGATGAACTCATTATAACCGTTGCCCCAACTTTACTTGGTAATTCCGCTATTTAGAGAAGGAGATTATCAATGGAATCTTTCATTAAAAAAAATGCGGAACTTTAATCAATTTGTTGAACTACAGTATCAAGTTAAGAAGTAAAGTGATACAAGAACAGAACAATTCTCAGTCCCTTCCTTTTCTATCACTCTAGTAAAGTGGGAGACTGACCCTTTTTTGCAATATACAAAACTTCCCTCTTACGTATGACTATTACTGATCTTATGGATAATCTCAATTATATTTCTCTATGTACTTGATCCATTTTCTCACCTCACAGTATATAATGTATCAAATAAACCGTTGTTTCCAGTACAGCAACAACATAAAAAAGAACGGGAGATCTCCCGTTCTTTCTAGCGCAGTATTTAAAGATAATCGTACCCGCTACCATTGGGGGTGCCCCTTTGTCATAGATACTCAGACACACATCCCATATAAGGTAATCTCTCCACCATTCACCTATTATTCATAGGCGGTACATTCACTATATGATACGAAGGATTTCCCATGGATTGGTCTTCTCTAGCAAACTGACCTAGAACCAGACACTGCCCTTTCCTTAGCATTCTAAGTTCATCTGGAGTTGCATTTCCAATACGGCTGGCTAATACCCGGACTTCACTTTCTGCTGGATTAAAGTACACTTTTGTACCGGCATTATCTAAAATAGAAAGCTCATCCTTGGTAAAATTATTAAAGGATTGTGTGGCAAACCATGCAGACCAACCGAATTTTCTACCTTCTCGTAATATCTTAGCAGCAGGGGATCCATCCGTAAAGTCGAGATTCTGTGCTTCGTCTAAGATAACAGGAATTGGCTTATCTTTGGAACCGTTTTGTGTAAAGTACCACAGATCCCATAAGATAAATTCTGCCATGAGTCGTTTTAATTCATCCTGGTCATATCCAGCAAGTTGGATTACCGTAATATTTCCTCCTGGTGCAAAATATTCTTCCCATTGATTATTAGATTCATAGTCGAATGGATCGATATCAACAAATTGCATGATCCTACTTGTAATCGAACTAATAACAGAGTTCGCAAATCCGTCTAATTCTTCTAGTATCTCTAATAGATGTTCCATTTTCATTTTATCGTCATACATTTCAATTCCCTGCTTAACTGCTTTATATAGCGCACTTTTTTGCTGGGAACCGAACGATCGATAGACAGAGCCAAAGACATCTACTACTCGTCGAGCGACCTCGGTTGGTTTTTCTTTGCTAACAACACCCGCTACCTCTTTTGCACGACGGAGAAACGGGTTCAAAGGAAAGCCTTCATGATAAACAATTCTCTCTCTCAATTTGTCCCCCATTGAATCTAGAAACTCGGAATCTAATTGGGTTCGAGTATAACTACTAGAATAATCCACTACAACAGCAGATTGATTCGTTCGTGAGAGATCTCTTAAAAGGGATTGGATAAAATATGTTTTTCCCTGTCCAGACCTTCCACCGATTAGAAGATGTCGATTAGATAAATGGCTATGGTCGAATTCCCAATAAATGCGTTCGTCCTTTTCATATCCAATTAATGGACGTGTAGGCTTCTCGTCCCTTTTCTCTAACTCGACTGTATCCTCAGAATTTATTATTTCTGTTTCCCTACTTTGTTCGGACTCTTGTTCCTCTTCTTGGTTCCATCCATTATCTGCTTCCGAATCCTCTACCTTCGTAGAATCTTCCTTGGCCCCTCTCCCTTTGCTTTTCAAAGAACCTTTTGCCGGTTCAGCAGCTACTTCTTCATGATGTTCTTCGGTACCAGATGTGGTAACATAAATCCGTTCGGGTTGTTCCTCATAATTGGTTACTAACTCATGCATCGGTTTTGCTAAGGAATCATACCCACTTTGTTCGGGTAATTCTATCACGATGACTCCTTTTCGACGATCTTTCACTTTCAATTGTGCTCCTTTTTTAAAGGAAATCACCAGACCATAACCATGCTCTGCCTTCAAGGAATCCACAATCTCGAATTCGTCATTTAGTAACTGATCAATAACCCGTGGAGAAAGCTGGTAATCTTTTTCTGGCCAAACTTGATTATCCGTCATCTTTGAAGCATTATTAATGAATAATCTAGTAAAGAAATTACGTAGAAAACGAGCATCAAAGGTATTCTCATGTATTAACTGCTCATTTAACCGATTTTTTAATTCTCTTACCTGACTAAGTCCTTTTTCAATTACACCTGAACCGTTTATACCGATTTTTACTTCTACCGGATACATATGAATTTGTAGGCCATTATTCGTTTGTTCTAGGCCCATCATCAATAAATCATCACTTACATTTCCGCGCTTTCCTATCATTTTACCAGAGAAAATACCATCCTTCTTACTTAATCTAACTCCGCCGGCTACTCGTACAATCTCTTCCATCGAAATCGGAACCCATAGTATATCTGGTTGGTCAAAATGAATGAGAGCTTGTTTAATTGCAGAAACAACACTCATTTTTTCTCGCTTATCATGGGAACGAGCTTGAACGGCACGTAACAGCCATTCACCATTGAAGGTATTAAATAAGCGAATAACATCGTTGATATGTTCGTTAGATACGAAGACTTGTTGTGATTGCAAGAAGTCATTAATGACATTGAAATACTGATTGGATTTATCTGTTACAGTAATCGCATCATAGTGATTGGAAGATGAATGTTGGTCACTGTAATGCACAATCACGAGGTTCTCCGATGACTCCTGAAAATATTTTAAATCCACTACCGGATCAATAAAGGTTAACCAATGAGAATGACTATACAACTCAGACAAGTATTCTTCATCTTCCCCACTAATATGCACAGCAAAGGCAACATTTTTTGTATAAGGATTTTGTCCTCTATCGGTCATATTAGCTGCAAGTTCATTCATTTTCACAGCAAATTCACCTAATAAAGAACGCTTCACGTTGCTCTCGCCTACCCCAAATCCTACTCGATAACCACCATTCTCCGTTTTGGATGATGTAACAGTGGTAAACATTCCTTTTAAATTTAAGCTACTTGGGGCGTCCTTAACTAACTGTTTAACTACTTCCTCCTCTGTTTTCATCTTATAGAATGTGATATGACTGTATTGAACAGGTTCGGTAATATGGCGTTTGGAATAGCGTAATACTTGTTGAATGGTACGTAATACATCCTCTGCCAAATAATCATTCATGGCAAAGCTAATTCCTAACTGGTCCTCAATCTCTGTGACATTACTTCCATCGTTCAAGGCATCGAGTGCACTAAAACCATCTATGTCTTGTCTATAGGCTATAACTTCAATTGGCCGTAATCTTGTTAAACTATTATTTTGGTTTATTTGTTTCTTTAACCAGTTAACTATCCCACGTAAGACTTCTCTATCATTTGGAATATTAATCACATTTAATAAAATGGAAGCTTTAGGATCTAAAGCGAACAAGTAATCATAATGATCACTAAATTGGTCTAGTTTTTCCTCCATTACCTGTGCTAAGTAGGTATTGGTTTCTCCTACGGTTACTTCTTCACTTGGCAGAAAGGCATGCCATTCCGGTAGTTGATTGGCAACATCAGTTGTGGGTTTAAACAACTCCCCGGCATCAGTGACAAGGTATGGCAACGTATAAACAGCATTCAGTTTATTAAGGATATTGGAATCTATTTCTTCACCTTGGCTCTCTTCATTAATTTGTAATTGATACGCGACATTTAACGGCGAAAAAGGTGTCATATAAATAACTTTCCCATCTCTTACGCAACCAAGATGAAATAACCCTCTTTCTTCATTCGTCATAATTTGCTGATCACGAATGTTCTCAATCGCCTCAATGTATGCTTCTACATAAGCTGTAGCTTTTTCACGAAGCGCATTCGAATAATAAATTAAGGACGGAATCGTTCCCGTTTGCTCTATTTCTTCTAAAAAGGCTTCATACGCCTCTGCAACTTGTGGTGGTAATGGGATTTCTTCTGGAACCAACTCACGAAGTTTAATGGAAGCCTTTCTTACACGTTGTTTCAGCCATGCAAATTCCATTAAGAGAAATTTCCGTTCCTCTTCATAGGTTACATACGGAAGGTTATCAATTTCGACACGTTTTGCTTCCTGATCAATCAGGAAGGAGCTTTGAATCGCTCGTTTTTTCTCCCATATTTTCATACTGTTTATCGGTATTGTCTTCAAAACCTCATCCGCTACTTCAATCGGTATTTCAAAGGTCGGTCTGATAATCGTGAATCGAATGCTTTTTTCATTTTCATCTAATAGCCCGGGACTAAATTGAATGGTTACTCCCGTATCTGTAACAATCGATTGACCCTGCTCTATTAAGTCAACCTCCTCCGAACCATCTCCTAAAACAAGACTTTGATTCTCCAATGTTAAATGTAAGGACCGTTTCTTTTTAGAGGTTGCCACGACTTTAAAGGATTTTCGGTAAGCTTCAAAAAAGGAGGGTTCCGATGCTATTACCGCAAAATTAAACGAATACTTTCCACTGGTTGTGTTTTCATGATTATAGACAACACGGCCAAAGCTGGATCCCTCGCTATTAAGTTCTAACTCTGCAATGATCGAATATCCACTAGACCTTGCAATTTTTTTACTGGTTGAATTTAAGAACTCTTTCTTGGTATTACGATCGAAGGGAAAGGTGATTTCTAGTTTTTGACCTTCTTGATAATCGGGATAAAAAACAAGAATACTCCAGTTCCGTTGTCCTGCTGCAGTGTTCGATTTCGGTCGGCTCCATAATTCTAACGTCTTTGTTTCCCCATCTATTTCCACTTTCGCTTTTATATTTTCCGACTTAAATTCAATCGCACGCTTTGCTTTAGCAGCTTGCTTCCACTCCTCAATATCGGAGAAATCTACTGTAAACCATTCATCGTTATTCAGTTTTGAACTTCCCTTATCAAAGGTTTCTTCTAACTTCTCTTTCGGATTTCCTAAGGAACGTAGGCGCTCAACTTCCTCAAATTGGTTACTATTTTCAGTCAAACGCTTATCAATTTGATTTTCAATTGTCCTCCAGCGTTTCGAATCCTCTGCTTCTAATTCCTGTTGTTTAACAAGGTCTTCCAGTCCAGAGTCATAAAAATACTGTAAGGATCGATAGTCTTCCTTTTCTAAGTTTCCTTTATTAACCAATGAAAGGACATCTTCAAAATCCAAGAAAGAAGAGTTTTCTAAATGATGACTGGCTTCCATTTCCTTCAAATAATGACTAGCAATCTTTTTTTCAATCGGATTTAGCTTACTATTTTGTAATAGTTCCTCTAAATTCCCTGCTATTTGGCTTACATGTAATGGTAAACCTTCCCCCGTTAAGTCTCGACTACCACCACGAATTGAATCATTTAACGTATTACAAAGTAAAATAAGCGAAGTTTTTTGCCATATTCCTGTTTGTTCACTCATCTCATTTCGTAAGGTTACAAGAAAATCGATATTAGTATCATTATTGGTAGTTGCAATCACATATTTGGTATCTCCGAATTCTAAGGCAATAGTCTCATAGGATTTCAAGCCTTTATCATGTCGATAATTAAATGGTACACTATTCGCTTGCTTTTCTAATGCTTCGAATAAATTGGAAATAATTGATTCTGTTGGTAAGTATAAAAAGTACCGATCGGTTTTGTTCCTAGATGCTTCTTTTTGGAAAAAGGAAATCATCTGGTCACTAACATATTCATAAAACGTTTTTAACATATTGAGCATCCCCACTATCACTTTTCTTTTCCATATAATTTAATTTATCTAAAACCTTGACGACCTCTTCCTTCGAATGATGATCCAACCAAACTCCACGCCTTTCTAGTTCTTTCCACAATTGTTTCAATTCTATTCTATCCTCTGTAATGGAAACAGCTACTAACATTAATAGTTGTTCCTGTGATAAGGAAAGAATGGTACCGAGTGGTCCACCATGTTTTCGGAAGAACTTCGATATAATAGCTTCGAAGGCTTTGGGGTAACGAGAGTTTACTTCGTTGGATATGCCTTTTTTTATGGCTTCAATAAAATCGCTGAATGCCATCTCCAATGTTTTATCCACTTTATATGCTTCTACAACGATATTGGTTTTTACGTGGTATACTTCAGAAAGCCATGCATATATGGATTTAATGAATTGTCTTTCGGCTTCAGGTCCTGCTTCTGATAGTTTTTCTTTCAAGTCATGATAAAATTGATTGCGATCCGTCGAAAAGGTATTCATACCTAAAATGTTTAACGCATGTTCATGAGCAAAGAATCCTTCCATTTCACCTAATAACATTTTATTTCCATACCGATAACTATCACGCCATTTGGCTGCCTTCTCCCATTCCAAAAGATAATAGACAGGCTGAAGCTCTTCTCGATTAAATCCTGTTAGTTTATTCGTCTGTAAAATCAGTTGGGACATGGCTACAAACGTATAATGAACCATTAGCAAGGATAGATGCCCGGCAAGAAAACTAGGGTTTTTGGCTAAATTCTCTAAATCTCGCATGAATTGTTCCCTAAGTTGTGGAAAGAGACAGCGATAATAAGTCATACTGTTCTTCTGATTGGCAGTATCGCTTGTAGATAAATCAAGGATTTCTGTAATCAAATCCGAATCATCATGGTTCTGTAAAATTGTCTGTAAGCGATCGATATTGTCACGGATAAACGTATCAAAGAAGAAACGAATTAAATCAATTTCCCCTTTTCGTTCATTCACATTATCCGTTAATGGAATACGCCCCAACTGTGTTAACGTGGTCACTTTTCCTTCTGTTAACTCCTTCACTTGGTCTTTTAGGAAATGAGTGAAAAGTGTTTTACTTTCATCATCCTGAAATTTCCCATCTGCAATAATATCATCGATGATGTCGTCACTCGTTGATACATGGACATCTTTTTCATTTACTTTACGGATCACTCCACCAGTAATCGCCGAAAAGCCTCTCTCAAATTTCGCCCGTTCTGGTTCCCTTGTTGGCAATGGAAGAACATACGTGATGGAACGTCTTTTAAACGTATATTTTCCATTTTTATTTATAAACTTATCAATCTTCTCTCTATCTAATAGATATTCCATGTTACTTCACCTTTCCAACTTCATACTTCGATTTAGAAAAACGAGGCTTCTTCACTTCTAACATCGTCCCATCTTGGCGATGAACGAGAAGTACGTTTGTTTTCTTGTCAGCAGATTTGACGATTCGATCATGAAACTCCGAAAACTGGAGTGCATCTTGAATGTCTTGCCGGTTTGGTCTGTACCCTTCACTAATCTGCTTCAATAGAGCATATAATTTGTAATCCAACTCAAATAAAAAGGTTTGACCCTTTTGACTAAATCCCATTCTTAGAGATGGTGTAAATTGTTCCACTTCCTCTTTTCCTTCGGCCGAACCAAAAACCAGCTCGTCTATCTGTGGTTCCATATTGATTTCCACCGCTAATCGGAAGGTCTTATTAGGAGAATCCACAAATACATACCTATCTTTTGGAGACCCTTTCCAAGCATAGACTGCCGTTTCAATCAACTCAAATAGTCTACCAATCTCATCCTCATCTCCATGATAAAAGGAGTACAGGAACTGAACAAACTCACGATAGGGCTTATCATAATCTTTTCGAAATAACAAAGCATGCTGACGAACTAGTAACCTGGAATACTCCATTTGTCGATTCTGCTTGTGCATGACATTCACTTGATTCCAAGCACCAATAGACACGCGCTCACCAAGTTCCTCGATGACATAATTAAGTGGTTCTGTTTTTAAGAGAAAATTCCCCACCAATTGATCTGTCGATTCTAATCGACGTTTCAATGGATCAATCTCATTTAGTGCAGCAAGTAATGGCGAACGATCCGGATATCCATACATTAGATTTGGTAACATGTCATTAACTTTTATAGAAGAATCATCTTTCACTAATGGATTTTGAACTGGAACAATAATTTCGTACAAAAAATTGTAAAATGTACGGGTAGAAATAAATACTTTCTTCTTAATCATGACCTCAATGAGTGATTGTACAATGGATTCCTTTACTTCTTTTTGCTGTAATAAAAAATAATTATAATGAGCAGTAGTCTTTATCCCGTTCTCATCATCTTTTAACCAACTACGATAAAAAGGGTTATTCGTATCCTGAATCGTAACCTTATCCATTAATTTTAAGAAAAAGGGCGATTTCGGGCCTTCCTCTGTTAAGACATATGGTTGAGAATCGGCAAAATTAAGCATGTAAAAAGCTTGATCCTGTTTAGTTCCCTGTTGTCCTTTTTTAAACACTCCAGATTGATCGATAAAATCACATAAAGCTTGAAATTTCCCTGCCTTTCGTTGAGAACTATAAAAATTATGTAAGACTCCTAGATTGATAGCAATCACCACATGCTGTTCAGGATGATTCCCATCATCAAATGGATCTAATACTTTCTCCAGTGTATCTAATGAGTTTTTATCTGGATCATAGGATTCCGTCGAGTCATTATGGACAAAAACATTCTGCATGAGATCTGCATGATTGTCTTTCATATAGGCAAGTAAATGACTTTTCCCATCACCGACACTCCCACATAAAAGAATCAGACTAGGATTTCCACTACCTTTTAGTTGGGTTAAAATTTTTCCCAATTCTTTTTGGATGTCTCTTTCAACATGCATGTATCTACGAAGTTCTCCAAATGACCGTGCATTTACAACTGATTCCTTTGAAGACGATTGCAATACTTGTAAAGTAGTTTCAAACTTACTTTCTTTCTCCGTTATACGATTATCGGAATGATTTAAATTTTCACTTGTAACTATTGTTGATGGTCCCTTAACATTTAAGCCTTCCCAAGCTGTGTCTTTCTTCATGGTTCCATTCTCCTTTTTTACGTCCTATCTATATCCTTATTATATAGTTTATTAGTTTTATTCACAAAGGACCTGACTAATTTTTAGTAATTTAAGGTCAGGTCATATAATGATTTATAAATATTTACACAGTCAGTCCGCAGAAAATGAATAAAAAAACAGGATCAGCCCCCGCTTCTCTATTACTCTTGAAAAGTGACGGACTAATCCTTCTTCCCCAATTTAATTTATTGGCACACCTCAGTATTCTTCACATATAAAATTCAAAATTCAGTAAGATTAACGAACCACTCTGCTATAATAAAATTACGCAATTAATCTTTTAACTTTTTAATCCATAAAAAGGAGAACCAACCTATGAATTTTAAATCAATGGATTCGCTTCAACCAATTGTTAATGTAGTAAACGAGGCAGGGGTAGCTTTACATGATAAAACAAGAACAAGTATAAATAGTCCTTTAGGGGACGTCATATCCGGAGCATTAGGCGCTGGTTTAGGTGGTGCTGGTTCTTTTGCCGCTCTTTATGGGTTGGGAACTGCTGGACTTAGTGCAGTCGGAATTACTTCAGGATTAGCCACAGCTGGTGGTATCGTTGGCGGCGGAATGGCAGCGGGAGTATTTGTACTTGCAGCTCCGGTAGCGATTCTTGCAGGTGGTGGCGTAGCATGGAACGCGAAACGAAGAAAGAAAAAACTGAAACAAGAAAAAGAACGGCTATATCAGGAAGCGCTAAGAAAGCATGATGCGATTATTAAAGCATTAAAGGAAGAAGTAAATACAACGAAAGAAAGAGCGGACCATCTGAATGGGTTAAATATCTTATTACAGCAAGCGATTAGGGAATTAAAAGCAGATTTAGGAGTAGAGTAGATGGGGAAATTTAAATACTCAGAGCCTGAAAAAGAAATAAACAAGGTCTTAAAACATCATGATGATCTTCTAAAAAGCATCCCTTCACTTGATGCAGATCATACAACAATGAATGAAAGCATTGCTTCAAGTGAAGCACTTCTAAAGGGTCTAGGACTGGGTCATAAGATCGGACATGATAAAAGCATCCAAAAACAAAAGAAAACGATACAAATCCCATCATGGGAAGATGTACGTAAAGATGCCAGTATATCTCAAGAAGATGTAGATTTACGATCACTGTTTACAGAAGAAGAGTTAGTATCCAATGAACGATACTTAAAACACTTAAGAGATGACTTTAATCATATTCACCGATTAGATGCAGTCGATTACTCCATCTGTGTTGCTGCAGGGATTTTAGCTGCAGCTGTAGATATTTTTTTAGTTGGATTTCCTGAAAAAACCAAAAATGGCATAAGTGCAGGTCCACTTTCGAATTACATGAGGGAAAAATTCGATGAGGCAATTCCTGCAGATAAAATAAAGCAATTGGAAAGGCAGTTTAAAGTCCCCTATGATGCTTCCACCAACTATCACTTAAATGAATATGTGGATGGTTTAAGCAGTTGGTTTCATCGCTATCATTCATTGGGCCATGACCCAATACTTGGGTTTATTTTTGGAGTCTTCGATATTCTGAACGGAAGATTTACTGCAATAGACAAGAATGGAAAAATCATTTCTCAACTAGTTGGAGATGCACCTGAAGGCATGACCATATTCCAGGCAATTGGCCAAGTCTTTGGACATATGAAGTCTGATGTGAACACCTCCATGGGCCTACCTGCACCCATGATGACGTTATTTAATATGCTACAATTCGGATCCATTGGTGAAGAAAAACTATCTATCGCAGAAGTGGCAAGGGGAATGTATGCAGAAGGATATGATTTTAAACATTTCTGTTCCATGTCTATTCCTACGATGCTAATCGAGGTTATTGTTAGGGTGTCGTATTGTATAAAGAGATTAAAAGAAGGACATCGTCTAAAAGAATCGATTCCGATTAATGGGATTCGTAGGAAAAAACCGAAACTCCAAACCATGCTGTTTATTTCTCATACGATAAGTTCAGCCGTAAACGGTGGAAAAGTTTACTTCACACAAAATCCTTTAGCAATCAATTATAAGGAATGGCTGGCTTTTGCCAAATATTCTATTTCCCAAATGAAATGGTCTCTCTATGAAAAACCTAACCTAAGAAATGCTTATGTAGATGGAAAACTAAAGGAAGAATGGGAAAGTCTTCACTTGATGATAAATGACACATGGGCTTCCATGGAGAGGGATTATATAGTTATTAAATAAGTGGTTGATATATGTCAGTCCCCTACTTCTCTATCCCTTTAGTAAAGTGAGGACTGACCTTTTCTCCTGCTTCTTAACCAACTCTTTTATTTAATTCTCTCGCTACCCGTTTTCCATCTACAAATACCTCTATAATCGCAAGTAATAATTTAATAGTTTTTTTCATGCCATACCTCTTCCTAATCTAGATATTTATTATTATTATTATTTATCTACAAAAGAAAGAAGTTTTAAACTACCAAATTGATTTTCATAGACTAATTCCTCATACTGACTTCTATTAATGGACCAGAAAAATAGCCCCCACCATGCTAAAATCACAACAAAATCAGGGTCTAAATCTATTCAACGTATCTCTGAAAGTTTGAAACCCATTATGCCTCTACTACAAAAACATCTTTCCATTCATCACGTTTGGCAAGCATTTCTCTTGTAAGCTCTTTGGCACCTTCTAAACTATGACTAGCTGCCCAACCACACTGAACTTCATTACATGCTGGGACCTCTTTCGCTTCTAGTACATCTTTTAATGTCGCCTCAATGGCATCGAATACAGCATGGTCATCCTCTTCATTAAGAACCGTTACATAGTATCCAGTTTGACAACCCATTGGACTTAAATCCACTACACTACTATGGTGATTACGAATTAATTCAGCCATCAAATGCTCTAAAGAATGCAGGGCAGGCATTTCCATATGCGCCTGATTCGGTTGTTTAAAACGGAGGTCATATTTGTTAATGACGTCTCCTTTTTCTCCTTTTGTTACACCAGCTAAGCGGACATAAGGTGCACTCACTTTTGTGTGATCCAAATTAAAGCTTTCTACATTCATTTTTTTCGTCATAATTATCCACTCCTGTGTCATTTTTTATAATAATGATTAAGCTATCTTTTCTTTTGATTGTTTGTCATTCGTATCTTTAAATCGTGGGAATCCAGCTAATATGGCAATCGTGCCACAGATCCCAAGTGCAATCGGGTAAAAGGAATACGGCAGAATACTGATTGGCGAAATAGCTGCTAATCCCGATACTACTAGCATCTGTCCGCCATAAGGGACAAGCCCTTGGAAACACCCTGCAAAGATATCGAGAATACTTGCTGATTTTCTTGGATCAATATTGTATTCATCGGCAATATTTTTCGCTAATGGTCCGGTTGCCACAATGGATATCGTATTATTTGCCGTAGCAATATCGGTTGCACTGACTAAGCCTGCAATTCCAAATTCGGCACCTTTTTTGGTTTTAATCCTACTCGTAACAAAGTTTAGCAACCACTGAATCCCACCATTATGTTGGATGATTCCAATCATCCCACCAATTAAGAGGGCGACAACTGCTAAATCTTCCATATTGATGATGCCTTGTGAAACAGCCTGGATAAATCCAGATAAAGTGTAGGACCCATCGACTAAACCAATAATACCAGCAAAAATGGTTCCTCCAAGAAGGACAATCATTACATTGACCCCAGCTATTGCTGCGATTAAAACAGCGATATAAGGAATTACTTTGATGATATCATAGGAAAAATCGCCAAGTGTATCTACCTTCGTTCCACTCGTAATAACCCATAGAAGGATCGCAGTAACAATTGCACCAGGTAGGACGATGAGAAAGTTGGTTTTAAATTTATCACTCATTTTTGTCCCTTGGGTGCGAACGGCTGAAATCGTTGTATCTGAAATGACAGAAAGGTTATCACCAAACATCGCTCCACCAATGACAGTTCCCATTGCTAAAGCCATCGGAATGCCAGTTTGTTCCGCAATACCGATTCCGATTGGTGCAAGTGCCGCAACCGTCCCCATCGACGTACCCATCGATACGGAAATGAAGCAACCAACAATAAATAATCCTACCATTAATAGATTACTTGGAATGAACGATAATCCCAAATTCACGGTTGCATCCACGGCACCCATGCCTCTTGCAGTTTCAGCAAATGCTCCTGCTAGAATAAAAATCACCACGAGTAACATGATGTTCGGATGGCCAGCACCTTTGGCAAAAGTCTCGACTTTGTTTGTTAACTTTTCCTTTCTGTTCATGGCGAGTGCGATTGCAGAGGCGATAATAATCGCTACGTTTAATGGCATATTGGAGAAATCTCCGGTAATAATTCCTGTTCCAACAAATAGTAAAACAAAAACAATTAGTGGAAATAGTGCTATCAAGTTTCCTTTTTGTTCATTCATACGAACTTCTTCCCTTCGAAAAATAATTAATCCATGTATTAGTTCATTGTCATCCCGCCAGTTACATTGATTCCTTGACCTGTCATGTAATCCGAGTAGGTTGAAGCCAAGAAGATAACAACATGGGCGATATCTTGTGGCACGGCTGTTCTACCCAATGGAATTTGATGATTATCCTCCTGCCTAATGTCTTCCGCTTCAAGCCCGCGTAATCTTCCGCCAATTTCCCTTTCCGTATGTTTCATCGTCGTTTCTACGATTCCAGGGCAAACGGCATTGACATTGATCTGATCCTTTGCTAATTCGATGGCTGCCACTTTTGTCATCCCTAAAACAGCGTGTTTGGAAGCCACATAACTTCCCATTAGGCGATAGCCATTTTTCCCGGCTTGAGAAGCTAGATTAATAATCTTGCCACCTTCTCCTTGGGCTTGTAATACTTTCGCAACTGCTTGTGTACACAGGTAAACGCCTTTAGCATTGACGTCCATTGTCTTATCCCAATCCGCTTCCTTTATATCAACAAAATAATCCATGGTTGAGATACCTGCATTATTGACGAGAATATCAACCCTGCCAAAATGATTGACGGTCCTTTCTACCATGGCCTCAACCTGTTCCGAGTTAGAAACATCCGCTTGTACATATAGCATGTTTTCTGTTGATTCTTCCGTTACCGGAGCCATATCCACGACAGTAACCTGTGCCCCGCAATCCAGTAATGCATCGACAATAGCTTTCCCAATGCCGTTCGCTCCACCTGTTACAATCGCAGCCTTTCCCCTAAGATCCATAGCATACATCGAAGTCTTCCTTTCTCCTCTAGTTGTTCGTTTATTTAACCAACAAAATAACCTCTTCTTTAAGTAAGAAGAGGTTTAGAAACAAAGTTCAAATACTCTTCTTATCTTTAAGCATGACGCTTCTGGAATTGGCACATTACTTTTAAAAAAGCTGTTGCCGAGGCTTCGTAGGGCCAGTCCCTCCACCTCTCTGGATAAGAATAATAATCATATGTAATTGGTTGGATTAATTTTACATTAGAAACAATAAATAATCAACATTTTTTTCAAAATTCATTATTAATAGGTTAATTAAATATTACTAAAATAATCTGCTAGCGTTGTTTAATGACTCTTTTACATTGATTAAGCTCTAATTTAATGGTTGCTAATTTAGCCTATTATTTATACGATGAGATTTACACAAGCTATTAAGGTCGAATTGGAGTGGTAATTATTCTTATATCCTATTTCTTTGGATTTTCAATTGTCATCCTTGGTTTTATCGGAATATTATGGTTCGTTACGTTTATCATGAATAAATTATTAGGTGTAAACGTTCAAAAAATAGCAGAAACACCAGGCAAAAAAGCTGATCTTTGGGGACAAAGGTTTTTCATGGTACTCTTTCTATGTTCACTTCCATTTTTTGAACTATCCAGATTGAAATGGTATCTGATTATCTTTTCATCCCTACTTCTTGGATTCCAATCCTTTTTGGAGTGGAAGTACATGAAAGACCCAAAGCAATATATCACTACACTTGTATTTTGGGGTGTACTTTTAATTATTTTATTTAATTTTGATAGACTCAAAGATTACTTCTTTACGTTTTGAGGGAATAAGGGGGCAGTTCCTTGCGCGTTCACTTTAGTGAAGTGGAGGACTGCCTCTTTATTTTTATATTTCAATCTATCTTCGTTTATTTCTCTATCAATCGGACTAGAATAGTATAGAGGTGAAGTATGATAAAGATTCTATTAATCATAAGCAGTCTTGTTCTCCCACTATTGATGGTCGCTTTCCAGCGCAAATGGCGAATAATTCACTTGTTTTTTACACTACTTGCTTTGGTATCGACACTCATTTTCGGAAACATTGCAGCGTTAGAAATCTATGAAATCATTAGAAATAAGACGGTTTTCATGACCACTATTCATGGTCTATTCTTAAATCCTCTCTTCTTAGCAACTGGGTCTTACTTAGGAATCTATTTGATATATGTATTACTACTTAATGTGTGGCTGAATAGGATGGAATTCGGTAAGAAGTAGACATAAAAAAGACAGGCGAATAGTAATTATATCGTCTGTCTTCTTAAGTAAGCTATGCTTTTGCGGATGCGCCAGAACCGGCATCTACACCATGGTCTTGTTGAGATGCACCAGAACCAGCATCGATTTCGCCTTCTAACCTGAGCCCTGTTTGTTGCAAGTACCAATCAACGATAGGCTTGAAGTCGAGAATGTATTCATTAATGCCTTTGTAGTTACCTTCGTCGTCGTGCATTGCTTGATAGTTGTGAACGACAAATTTATCTGGTCCGTGTGTAGGTACGTGTACACGAACGACATCTTGACGACCAGAGCGAAGTTGCTGGATTACCCATTCAACGCTGGTAAGCGAACGTTCAGGGTGACATAAGGCAAGTGGATTTCCAACTTGTCCTGGTACGCGATCAGCCAACATATCTTCAGCTTCTTTCGTGTAGTTGTAATATAAGAATTGATTGTTGTCATCAGCATAAGTCAGTTCCATTGGCATAGATGCTAAGAATGTGTTAATTTGATCGACGGTAAGGATCCCTCGGTTAAGTTTGACATAAGTATCTCCTTCCACTGCATTTACTTTAGCCGCAGCTTGTTCAACCCAGTCCTCAGCAGCCATATCAACACATTCAATAGTTGTTTCAATCGTATCCGTAACATACAAATCTTCTTTTGGTAACGGTTCTTCTTTACGCGCTTCCAAACGATTAACTAAACGAACGAAGTCCACAAATTTCTCAAGAACCCCTTGTAAGAATTTCACTGTATTAGTATCTGTTAATTGGTCGTTTTCATCAAATTTCTCTTTTACTTTACCTAATAAGAACTCATTACCTGGCATGACAATTGCATTAACGCCAGGAGCATCTAAGATTTGGCGCAAATGAAGTTGTGCTCGTGATGAACCTTGATCGTAATAAGAGGCGCCAACAATCATGACAGGCTTATTCTCTAAAGGATGTATTTTAAAAGATAGCCATTCTAGAACACTTTTCAATCCCGCTGAGATTGTATGATTGTGTTCAGGTGTTGCGATAATAACCCCATCAGCAGCTAATATCTTTTGATTGAGTTGTTGAATAGGTGCAGTATTTGTTTGATCATCACTTTGATTAAACATCGGGATATCTTTAATTTCTACAACATCTAACTCAAATAAATCTTGATACTGGGTTTTAATAAATTGAAGTAGTTTACGATTATATGATAATTCGGCATTTGAACCGACGATTCCAACAAATTTCATCTGTATCCGCTCCTATTCTGTAATTATAAATTGTCCCAAGAGAAGTTTTCAGCAGCCTTTTTATTGCTGCCATGGGCATGAACTAATTGAGTGACAAGGTCCACAAATATAACGAAATCAGCAAACAACCCTTCTAACTTTTCGATTTGCTCCGGATCTACTAATTGGTTATCTTCGTTAAAAGCTTGTAAGGAATGAGCTAAAAGAAACTCAGAGCTTGGCATGATACGTGCTTTAAGTTCTGGCGCATCAAGAATTTGACGCAAATGTGCTTGAGCACGTGAAGATCCTAATGTTCCATAAGAAGCACCTGTAATCATCACGGGTTTATCAACGAACGGATAAATGCCATAAGATAACCAATTAAGAGCATTCATTAATGATGCAGGTACGGCGTGATCGTATTCTGGAGTGCTTATGATAACTCCATCAGCTTGTTCGATTTTTTCTGCCATCTCTTTTACATCGGTGGGAACAGAACTATCTTCAGGTTTATTAAAAACTGGTAAACTCTTAATTTCCATTAATTCAATGGTTGCGTGTTCTCTAAAGTGAGATTGTATAAACTGCAGTAATTGTCGATTAGTCGAGTGATCTGAATTTGTTCCAACTAAACCAATAAAATGTTTCATTTCTTATGTCTCCTTTGTATGTATGATAAGTGTTATGAGATCGACCGATTTAAAGGTACGATACGGTCTCTTAGTCCTTCTGAAATATGCACCTGTTGATCTTTTGTGATTATAATGGATTCAATATTTGTTAAGTTATTCACAAAAGATAATGCATCTTTGGACGTCAAACCAAATAGGCGGGTCGTCCATATTTCCCCTTCAAGGGATGTTTTTGAAATAATCGTAAGACTGACGATATCTGTTTCGACTGGATAGCCTGTTTTTGGATCGAAAATATGATGATAGGTCTTATCACTCTGTTTAAGTTGTCGTTCATAAATACCTGAAGTAACAACTGATTGATTAAAGGTATCGACCGCCAGTACATAGTGTCCCCTTGGTTTAATAGGATCTTGGATACCAATACGGTAATAACCAGATGAGCGATTAGCTGACGGCCCATATGACAAGAAGTTCCCTCCAAGGTTAATATATGCTGTTTTTACCGCATGATTTCTACAGGTTGATATGATTCGATCAGCGATATACCCTTTTGCTAATGCACCTAAATCAATCTCCATCCCCTTTTTAGGAAGAAATACACTTTGATCTGAGGTGCACAGTTCTATTAGATGTGGTTGAGTTAACTTTAATGTTTCAGTGATGACTTTATCTGACGGCTTTTTAGCATCATCAAAACCAATATGCCACGCTTTGATTAGTGGTCCTAAGGCGATATTTAAATAACTTGGATGTTCTAAACTGTGTGCTTTACCTATGGCTATCAGCTCGTAAAGTGCATCATCAACAGGAACAGGTGCCACCCCCGCTTGATGGTGTATAGCCATTAATTCTGATTGTGGGTCATTAGCATTAAAGCGTTTTTCATAGATAGCTAAATCGTTAGTTAATTGTTCGATTAGGCTCGTACTACTTTTACTATCAACCATTAAATCAATGATTGTCCCCATCATGTGTAACTTTGTTTCTTTTCTATCCATAAAAATCTTCCTAACTACGGTAAAATATTAGCTGTTAGCTATTATTTTCTAATACAGAGGCTTCAAGATCTCGTAATTCAGCTAATGCGATATCATTACGATTGACTTTTGAATAAGCACGCGCATCATAGATAAGTTCTAGAATTATATCTGTTGGTTTATTATTAACAATTGCATTTTTCGCCAGTTGGATTGCTGCGCGAGCAAGGTAATATGTCACGTGATTATCTGAACAAATTGTTACAGCATAATGTAATAACGCATCGCTAATCTCCAGCTCTTCCATCTTTGCATAAAATACCCCACACTGAAACACAATGTTAAGCACACGCCATGTATCCTCCATATTTTTGGCTGGATAATTATAAATTTTCTCAAGAATTCTGTTGAAATAAAATTCAGCTTTTTCTAAATCACCTTCACGAGAGTAGACCATGCCTATGCCTGTGTATGCGAGCAATCTAAAAATCAAGGCATCCATCGTTTCTTCTTCAAGCAATACTCGATCAAATGTGAAGAGGATGTCCATAATAGGTTGTTGTTGAAAAATCATAATAAATCCATTTAAGTAGTGGTAACGTAAAACGAGTTGAGTATCCTCAATTTGTGAAATATCAATACTGTCTATTAAGCTATTAGCTTTTTCATATTTACTTGTAATAAGAAAAAATTCAGCCTTATTCATTTTTTCAACTATTTCCGAGTATTTCACGCCAACTTTTGGAAAGAGTTCACTTAATGGTAAATTAATCCGATTACATAATTTGATTAATATCTTTAAATTGGGTACTTGACCATTATTTTCAAACCGACTAAGTGTAGCTTGCGTGCAAATACCCTCTGCAAGTTCGTTTTGAGAAAGCCCTTGTGCTTTGCGTGCGTCAATAAAACGCTGAATATTCATGCATTTCCCTCCTCACGTGAGTCTTAAAAAAGATTTAAAATAGGGAGGCTTTATCATTTGTGTTTTCATTCACAATGTTGCAATGGTTAAATCATACCCCTAGATAAAAAATGAGTCAATGAATTATATAAAAAAATATATAAAAAGAACGCTTAAATGTGAACTTTTTGAATAATTGATGATTATATCAAGTGATAAAAGAAGAAGTACCTAAGGTAATAACGGGTTCTACTAGGAGAGAAAACAATAAATAACACATTAAATAGGAGTACAAATTGCATAGCGTTTCGTACTCCTGTTTTTATTGTTATGACGGTGTTTATACTTTATTAATACCTTGATTAACATTAATGGGAAGGCATTCTGGGTTTTTATGTTAAAAATATATAGAGAGAAACAGAACGAGCTTGTTCAACTTACGGCAGTAGAGTTTAATAAAGGAAATTCAAATTAGTTAAGCTACAACTCATGGGGATATCCTTTTGAATTTTGCTGTTCAATTCCCCGGCTGCAGCCGCTAATTTTTTAGGAAACCACTGAAATTGAATTTATTAATATGTTCAACATAATTGAAAGAGTTGACTAAACTGTTTCTGTTCTTCATGGGGGGCGTTTTGTATAATAAATATCCCTTTGATGAGGTCTGGAATAATGTATAAACAAGGTGAGATTGTTTTAATAAATGATTTTATGTAAAACAGGCTGGGACATAACTAAAGTGTTTAATTCAGAAAACGAACAATGTGCTACATAGCGGAGGAAATATACGTAGACTCCTTGAAAAAAGAAAACCACTTTTTTCTGCGTGCGATGTAACCCTGCCGAAGTGTTCCTTGTCCTGCGGGAAGTAGATCATCGGTGAGACTGCGTAGTGAGGGAACTACTTGAATACCCCCCCCTTGTCCCTTGCGCCGAGAAAGCCCGCTTCGAAGCATTACTGGAAGACGCAGGCGCACACGCTTTTCAGCACGAAGGAGGCTCACCAGCTCCCCTAAGGTGCGCGAAGTATATTTCCGGAGCGGTATTTATGCACCCACCACCAATCAATCATGTTCGGGTTTTCCTTTGAGAAAATACTTTTGTCCCAGCCTCTTTTTAATCCTTCAGGTTTGTGAAAGTTCTCACTTCAACTATTGGGGGCTTACCCTCAAGAAGGATTAAGCCCTTTATTTATTGAACTTAAGGGCAGTTTTCTTGAATAAGAATATATATCGAATGAGCATGAATAACTTCTTTTGTTAGTTGGAAAAATAAAGAAGAGGTAGTTAAAGGTGAGAATTTATCTATTTTTATTAGTTGGTTTGGTTTCTGTGGTTGAATCTTTGCCAGAATAACACTATTGCTAAAGAATATACACTTTCTGCAGATTGTAAAGGACCAAGCTGTATAACTCTTGGTCCACTTCACTCTTACATAAATTTACTTAAATCTGGATAACCACTTACAGCCCAAGCACCGTCCACAATTAGACTTGCACCGTTTACATAGGATGCATCATCACTTACCAAGAATAGTGCCGGTCCTGCCATTTCATCTGGATCTCCAGCGCGATTCATTGGAATACGTTCCATATATGCATCATTTATTGCTTCCACATTTGTTAAATCACTTGTTAGTGGGGTTGAAACCAATCCGGGTAGAATAGCATTTACTCGGATATTATGTTGTGCTAGTTCTAGTGCTGCATTCTTTGTTAACATTTCAACTCCAGCTTTTGCAGATGAATATGCAGCACCATAGAACATTGGTACATGAGCATTTAAGGAAGCTACATTAACAATTGCTCCCCCACCATGTTCCTTCATATATTTAGCCTCATGTTTAACGGATAAAAAGACACCTTTTAAGCATAAATCTACAGTAAAATTCCAGTCTTCTTCACTTTGATCGACAATGGAACCAGCTTTAGAAGCACCTGCTACGTTGAATGCGTAATCAAGTCCACCAAAAGTTTCAACCGTTTTTTTCACTAATGCTTCAATATCGGCTTCTTTTGTTACGTTAGTCACACAGCCAATTAAATTACCTTTATTGGTTTCTTCTAGCTCTTTTAGTTTTTCTTCATTTAAGTCAGCAACAGCTACTTTTACATCTGCTTTTAATAATCGTTGAACCATTGCTAAACCAATTCCTGAAGCTCCACCGGTTACAATTGCAACTTTACCAGATAAATTTGCCATGTTAATTCCTCCCAGAAATTAATTACTTGATGTTTTCACGATAATTTTAGCTTGCTTTTTCCTTTGGACTACTAGGAACCTCGATTCACTCTTATTAATAGGCCTATCAAAAGAGCAGAATCATCCCCATTCTTTCTAAAAATTTTATAAAGATAACCCACCATCTATAACTAACTCTGTACCTGTTACCATTTTCGCCTCATCAGATGCTAAGTATAAAGCACCATAAGCTAAATCTTTTGGTTCCATTAAGCTTCCTAGTGGCACGGTATCTCCGTATTTCTTCATTAACGCAGGGTCGTCCATAATAGCTTGTACCATCGGAGTTTTCGTTGTACCTGGAATTAGTGTATTTACACGAATTCGGTCCGGTGCTAATATTCCTGCAAAGGTATAGGACATGGTTTTAACTGCCCCTTTTGAACTCGCATATCCTGGATAATCAGAAGGCATTACGGTACTATTGGAAGATACATTTACAATGCTTCCGCCTCCATTTTCTTTCATATGAGTAACGGCACTTTTCACCATATAGAACGTTCCATAAGCATTTACTTTATAAATTTTGTCAAATTCATCCGAATTATATTGATCAGCTGGATCACTTGAACCAGCATAACCCGCATTATTAATTAAAATATCCAATTTACCGAAAGCTTCCACAGCAGCATCGGTTATTTTCTTGCTGTCTTCTTCGTTTGAAATATTTCCAACAACATATTCTGCAACACCATTGTTTGCTTCAATTTCTGCCTTAACTTGTTTAACCCCTTCTTCTCTTAAGTCAGCTAATATTACTTTTGCGTCTTCCTCCGCGAATAATTTAGCTGTCTCAGCTCCTATTCCTGATCCTCCACCTGTTACAATCGCTACTTTACCTGATAGTCTTCCCATGTAGTATTCTCCCTCTTTGTTATAATTTCAGTTACAAAAATATTTAATTACAACTAAATGGTAACGCTTTCTATAATAGATTGTCAATTAATTAGACTTAATAGATTTACTTGTTTGAAAAATGTCTTTTAATATAATGTCTTTTAGTATTACATTACCTTTTTTCTTATAACACAGGGACAGAGGGACAGGTTAAGGCCACTGAAAAAGTCCCTCAGAACAGCCAACAAAAATGATTTGTTAGCTGTTCTGTTTTATAATCAAAGTAATAATGATGAAAGTAGTGGGTGATT
>NZ_RBZP01000025.1 GCF_003628505.1 Oceanobacillus halophilus
GAAAGAAACCGTATTTGATATTTTAAATATCGCATATAAACCAAACGTATCCGAAGCAAATGACTAATCCCTTAGGAAAATGAAGTCTGAAAATAAAGTTTCCTTAGGAGGCTTATTTCCGCATGCAGAAAATTATTTAGAAAAACAAAAAGAGAAAAAGCTAACAAAAATTAATGATTTGTATTCATTATTTTTTGTTAGCTTGATGGCTATGGAACCTGTCCCCCCGTCCCACACCACAACCCACACACACTTTAAATAATATTGTCGATATTCCCCGGGAAATGAAAGAAATAATAAAAGAACGTAAAAAAGAGACGATTTCCGTACGCCTGTTAAAGGCAATCGAAAATCGTCCCCATTTTATTTGCCGCCAAACAACTTCAGCAGCTCCTCAGCATTATATACAACTTTATCCGGTACTACTGTGTTTTCAGGCATTTCCCGCTTACGATGATTCATCCAAACAGCATTCCAGCCTGCTTGTTTCGCTCCAACCATATCATTAGCAAAGGAATCGCCCACGTACACGGTAGTAGCCCTGTCCAACTGTAGCTTATCTTCTATAATACGAAAAACTTCTTGTGTTGGTTTGGCATAACCAATAGCTCCGGAAATAAATGTATGTTCATCTGGAATCCATCTGCTTAAATTAAGTTGCTTAATCTTCATCGACTGATGGCCTTCCGATCCATTTGTTAAAATAGCTAATTGCTTCCCCTGCTTATGCAGGAAATCCAACAGCTCTACTACTTCATCGAACAAAAATATCTTTTGCTGCTCTTCTACATATGCTTCCTGAAATTCGATTGCCTTTCCAGTGCTGACAGTGATACCAACCTCCTCAAATGCATCCGTAACCCGGCGGATATGCATTTCTTGTACAGACATCTCGCCAGCTTCACATTTATCAAAAAGAGAGTCACTATACTTCCGACTAATAATATAAAGCTCATCTAGTTCTTTCTCTGTAAAAGACTTATCGATCATTCTCTTACATGTATTTTTAAAGGACATGGCCTGATCATATAACGTATCATCCACATCGAAAATAATTGTGTTCATTCTATCAACCTCCTCAACTATCATACCTGTATTGGAGGAAAACGTACAGTGGGACGAAGGGACAGGTTCCTTGTCCCACCGTGTGGGGACGAGGAACCTGTCCCCCTGTCCCCCCACAAACCTGTCCCCGCAAATCTGGGACATCAAACCTGTCCCTCTGTCCCCCGCTTGGTGTTTTGGTTCCCTTGGATGGTGAATCGGTCTTGGGCGTATTTGATAAAGAATTTGGATACGATTGGGTAGAAAACTAGCATAACCATGGCATTTCCGACAGCGTGGTAGGTGTCAAAGGGTAGGCCTGCTAGGTAATAGGGCCAAAATTTCCCGGCTACTTGATAGGTTACTAGAGAAATAATCAACCCATAGAAATATCCGCTAAAAGCTGCATATAGAACTATGACTAATGTCGGGGTTTTTCTTTTGGATTTCCCTATGAACCCACTTATTACACCAATGAATACCCAGGCGACGACTTGCCAAACCGTCCAAATCCCCATACCCAATAAGATATTAGACAGAAAAGTTGTTAAAATAGCCATAATAGCGGCTGCGAGTGGACCTAGGAATAGTCCCGCAATGATAATTAACGATGTTACCGGCTGAATATTTGGGAGAAAAGCAAAAGCAAATCTGCCAACGACAGCAAGAGAGGCGAGCAGGGCAACGAGCGTCAATTTATACGTGTTCATGGCCTATTTCCACGCTTGTAAATCAAATACCACTTCATCGCCAGGATTTAATTCGTAATCTCCTGCGCCAACCGTTGGCATTTCATCATTTATAAAAAACATCCACGATTTTTCTTCTCCTTCTGCCGGAGCTTTGCCATCGATCGAAGTAATAAATGTTTCTTGTTCTTCAATTTCAAAGTTTTCCTTCATGACATCTAATAAAACCGCGCCTTCTTCAACCGGTACTTCCTTTTCCGTAATGGTTGTTTCTCCTTCATTTTCTGAAATGGTAATCGTTACAGTTTCCTCTACCGCATCAGAACTTTCCGCACTTTCCGCTTGTTCGGTATCTGCAGCTGTGTCTGTTTCCTCTGCATCTTCCGTATTTTCCCCTGAACCACATCCTACTAAAAATAAGGCCAATCCCAAAATAACAGCTATACGCATCATCCATTTATTCATCAGTTTCTCATCCTTTTCTTTGATAGATTTAATTGCTGTAAAATTAAAAAAACATCTCTACGATAGAGATGTTCACATTGAACCGCAGTCCGAAAAGATTTTCCGAACATACACACCTCCCTATCCGCGTAGGTTTACAATGGTGTAAAACTTGGGGAGATAGTTATCCTGGCTTCTGATATCAAATAAGTGATTCGACATCATTCACAGTGGCGGGACCGCATTGGATTTTCACCAAATTTCCCTCCTCCAAATCTATACATCATATGAATTTGTTCAATCTTGATAGCAAAAATTCTAGTTGTTACTAAGATTATACACCCTTCTATGAAATAAGGGAATAGACAAACTTCTTTAATATGCACTTTTCAGAATTTCCGTCAAACTTCTTTCACAAGCCTTTTTCGGGTTATCTCTCGTACATATATCCTTCATCGCTGATTTAGCCATTTTAGGCAAATGCTTCTCAAAAATATTTTTATCTATTAACATCTTGTTCAATGAAATGGGAATGGAGAGTGTTTGATTTAGTTTGGTAATTTCCATCATCAAACATTTTACACCTTGTTCGGTCGATTCTCCTGAATAACCAATCCCTTTTGCAATCTCAGCATATTTTTCAGCAGCCGTCGAATGCTTCAAAGATCCATCTGTGAGCCCAGCATTATAGGCAATAACATAGGGAAGCAATATCGCATTGCTTTTTCCATGGGACAGATGAAATTTTGCACCAATGGCATGGGCTAAGCTATGATTAATTCCTAACGAAGCATTTTCAAATGCAATTCCTGCCATACAGGACGCAATATGCAATTGTCTTCTTGCAAAGAGGTCATGCCCATAATGATACGCTTGCGGCAAGTGGGTAAACACCAAGTGAATAGCCTTTTCCGCTAATACATCGGTAAATACCGTTGCTTTTTTCGAGACCATTGCCTCCAGTGCATGTGTCAGCACGTCCATTCCAGTCTCAGCAGTGAGTTTAGGGGGTAGGGATTCTGTCAGACTTTCATCTAAAATAGCCACATCAGGTATCATTAAACGGTCCTTTATCGGAATCTTCAATTTCCTTTCGCTATCGGTTACAACCGTATAGGATGTTACCTCTGAACCTGAACCGCTTGTTGTGGGAATGGCGATGAATGTTGGTTTTTTAATAAACGCAGCTTCGACTAATTGCTTTTGTATTTGAATGGAGAAATACAGGACCACTTTTGCCACATCGATGGCCGACCCTCCACCTATCGCTAATAAGATATCAGGCTTTTCTTTCGTAAAAACCGATAATCCTTTTTTCACTATTTCCAGGGATGGGTCAGATTCTACATCAGAAAAAATTTGATAAGCATTACCTTTTGGTTTGATTATTTCTTCTACCTTTGAAATAATGCCTAACTTGATCATGGATTGATCTGTTATTATAAGAATATTTTTATCTTCCATATTTCCTAAGTAATTCAGTGTATGTTCTCCATTGATAATTTCTGGTCCTACATAAAAATTGTACATAGACTTCAAATTCACCCCCTTTATTGCAATTATTTGATTAGAAAATGATGCATTGGAAATGGACTAAAACTGAACACTTACTATCGAATAAACAAACCATCCACCAATACACAACGCCTCGTTCTAGCAAAGTCCTTTGCGGATGTCAGCCCTTCTCCTGTAGGACCAGCTATAGTAAATGTAGAATAGCCTTCTCCACCAGCACCAATTCCTGCATAAGATGGTCCATTTTTCACAAATATAGTTGTCTGAATGGCCCTTGCAAATTTAGTTAGATGATCGACATTTTTGGAATGCATGATTGCAGTATGTCTAAAACCATGTTCTACCTCTACCGCTAAATCTACCGCTGCATCAAAACTACTCACTCGAACGATTGGCAGTACCGGCATCATTAGTTCTTCTTGTACAAAAGGGTGGTCAGCATCTGTTTCCATAATGATGGCACGTACTTCTTTATCACATTGAATGCCAATTTGATTTAGGATATAGGCCGCATCCTTTCCTACGAATTCTCTGTTTGGTTTGCCATCTACCATAATTAATTCTTCTAGTTTTCTTAACTCTTGTTTGTCTTCTATGGTATAAACAGCTTGTTTTTTCATACTAAAAATTAAATAATCGGCAACAGATTCAACGACTATTACTTCTTTTTCAGAAGTACATGGGAGGTTATTGTCAAAACTGCACCCATCAATGATATCTTTCGCTGCTTTTTCAATATCAGCTGTTTCGTCCACAACCGCTGGGGGATTCCCAGCCCCTGCACCTATGGCTTTTTTACCAGTTGACAGTGCTGCTTTCACTAACCCTGGTCCACCTGTTGCTACTATCATTCTAATCTTTTTGTGGTTCATAAGGACGTCAGCTTGTTGGATGGTTGGGTCGTTTACCGTCGTAATTAAATTTGCTGGTCCTCCGGCTGCAACAATCGCTTCATTAAGTAATTGAATAGCTTTTAACGATGTATTTTTGGCTCTGGGATGCGGACTGAATACCACCGCATTTCCTGCTGCTATCATTCCAATCGCATTGCATATTACCGTTTCTGTTGGATTCGTTGTTGGGGTGATAGAGCCAATTACCCCGTATGGAGATAATTCAACAACCGTTAATCCATTATCTCCTGTAAAGGAATCAGATTTCAAATCCTCTATGCCTGGCGTATAATCTGCAGCCATCTTATTCTTTATTATTTTATCGTCTATTCTTCCCATGCCTGATTCTTCAACTGCCATTTTTGAAAACAACTCTGCATTTCCTCTTGAAACGTTTCTAATCGCTTGAATAATCTTTTGTCTGCGTTCCAGCGTAAGTTTCACTAATTCTTTCTGTGCTTTATCTGCAGCTTCAATGGCATCGTTCATATCCAAAAAAACGCCATGTGCCGTGGTCGTTACTTCTTGTTCATGACGATCGATTTCGTGTATTACTTTGGAAACAAGGGTTTTTAAATCATTCAACTCCATACTCATCTTCTCACCTCAATACTTTATTGAATTGCCCTAACACTTCTTCTGCAATTTTTCTATCTTCTTGTACTGTTCCTCCACTTACTCCAATGGCGCCAACTACACGTCCATTCAATATTAGTGGGTAACCTCCACCAAACGTTACAATCCGGTTTTGATTGGTAGCGGATATCCCATATAAATCTGCACCAGGTTGCGCTTGTTCAGAAATCTCATGGGTTGGCATTTTTAAAGCAAGTGCACTATATGCCTTATTTTCAGATAGATCTATACTTGCCAGCAAACTTCCTTCCATTCGATGCAAGAGGATGGTATTCCCATGTTCATCAACAACTGTAAAGGTAATCGGAACATTGATCTTACTGGCAGCCTCTTCAGCCCATTCTGCCAATTTTTTGGCCGTTTTCAAACACAATTCAACCTTGTCTCCCTGATTCAACTTTTGAACTACTTTTTGTTTTACTTGCTCTATGAAACAATGATTCGCTTCTGTCCTTGCTAGCATGAAAACTGTATCCGAAAGCCGGTTCATATATTTCTTTAATTCATCTCGAACTGTCTCCAGCCTATCCAATTTCACGATAAGTCTTTCTGCCCTGCGAATGATGGATCTAGCTTGATGTAAAGCAGCAGAAGCAGTTGTTTCCCCAGGGATAATAAACTTATGAAGAGGTCCAAGTTTCTTATCTAAACGATCAATCGTTTTTTCCAAGTAGGAAATATCCGCCCTCTTAATTTTATTGGTTAGTAAATCCTTTCCTTTCTCGTCACTTGCAAGCTCTGCTCCTATAACAAAAATCTTTGCTTGGATATTTTTTATGCTTTTCTTTAATTCTTCGTCCGTTATAAGAGAATAGGCTAAACCTAAAGAGGCATTGGCTTCATCTAGGGTTCCGTAACAAGATACTTTCAGACTATCTTTTTCTATTCTAGAACCGCCCAAAAGCCCTGTCTCTCCTCCATCTCCTTTTTTCGTATAGATTGCCATGAAGTATACCTCCCCCTATTTATCTACTTCGACACTATCAATAATGGCAACAATAGCAGTATCTACTGCAGATTCCTTTCCAGTAATAATCCTTGCAGAACTTCCCTTCGTGAGGAGGACGATTTCTCCATTTCCCGCTCCAACTGTATCAATAGCAATCTCAGAAGATCCTTCCACCTGTAAATCAACATTTAATTTTTCAACAATTAGCATTTTCCTACCTAGCAAGCTTTCATCTTTAGTGGTTGCCACAATATTCCCTATTACTCTGCCTATATACATTTCATTCACCTGACCTTACTATCTTGACACCTGCAGAATTGGCAGTTTCTATAGCTAGAGGAGTAACAATCGTATTCGAATGAATAGTTAGTACGCCTCCATTTTCTCTCGCTCTCATCACATCTTGTCTGGTAATAACCTGTTTCTTATCGGTGTTGATTACTGTTTGATTAGTTGTTGATTTTACTTGTTTTTCGTAAAATCTTGTTTGCTGATAGTGAATGACAGACTTCTGTATATGTTCTGCACCAACTAGTTTTATCCCAAAATCCTCCAGTCTTGTTAAATACTCATCATACATATTTATATAGCTAGACGATGGCATTTTTCTTCCTGCTTTCAGACGGAAAGGGTGTTCCGGTGTACAAGCATCTTCAGCAGCAATGATTGGGAGCCCTTCCATCAGAAATTTTGAAATAATATTTGTGGCAAGACTGTCTGAAATACCAAGGGCTACCTTAGCGGCCGTATTCATTGTTAATGTTGGAATGAGTAAAATAGAAGAGTCTTGAGAAAGGAATTGGATACCTTTATTCTCACTTTCTACATAGACAGTTTTTATCGAAAGTTCCTTTTGAATTAGTTCTTTAGTGACAATATGTTCCGCACTACTCGAAAGTACGACCTTTAGCTTCCAACCATTTTTCTGGAGCTTTTTTAATTGTTCCATGGATTCATGAAATCCAATTGCTCCACCTGTAAAAACAACAAGAGCCTGATGCTCTCTTTCTTGAAGTTTGGCAAGGACTCTATCAACAATTAAATTAATGACATCATCTGTTTTCACGTTTACTCACCTCGAATTTTAGCCATTCATGGCAATGCCTAAAGGAGTAATAAAAAGAGGATGTACTGGCTTTAGGCAAGATATTCCAATTTGCTGTGTAAAAACATCCGTAAATGAATGAAAACTGGAGGAACCACCAACGATATAGATGGTATCTATATCGAAACCAGTAATATGACGTTTCGTGATGGAAGCCATTTTTTCTACTACTGGTTTAATAATGGGGAAAACAGCCTCTCCTTGTTTTTTATCCTTCTTCCGTGCTTCTGCTTCTTCAAAAGATATGTCATAGTAACCTGCTATCGTCAGTGACATATGAGTACCACCAGTTGGTTCATCCGCAGTATAAATAACTTCACCATCTTGTAAGATGCTAATCCCTGTCGTTCCTCCACCAACATCAACAACTGCGCCATCTTGGATCCCTAATACAGAAGCTGCAGCAGTAGGCTCGTCTATAATGGATGAAACATCAAACATTGCTGATTCTAGTATATTTTTGATTGCCTTTTTATCGTTTCCCATGGTTCCTGGTGGGACAGAACCAGCAGCAGTAGTCAAATTCAAACCTAGTTGTGCTTCTATCTCTTTTTTCAAGTTTTTCACAATGTCCACTGCCCCTACATAATCCACAACAAGACCATCTCTAACAACGGACGCAGGATAAATGGAACCCGCAATCGGTTTATTCTCCTCATTTAAAACTGCCAACACTATATTAGCCGTTCCTAAATCTACGCCCACTTTAACTTTTTCATTAGAACTTAGTTTCGCTGGCTTTTGAATTCGTTCTGCAAAGCTATGAATATACTGATTTACTTTTTCCATATCGATTGACATAGGCCTTTTAACCTCGCTTAGTCTTTCACTATTCTTCCTACATCGCCATTCTTTATGTTTCCAGCATTTGCTTCGTCGGTATCTATATGCATTTCATTTACAAACTGATCAGATACTCGAATCACAACATTATCAAATTCAAGTGCCCGTTCTCCTTCAAATCGAACCGAAACCATTTGTTTATCACGGAAGCTATGCTGCTTGGCAAAAGCTGGTGGCATGTGAATATGCCTTTTGGCTATAATGACGCCTTCATTAATCCCAATGATATTATTTGGACCTTTTATAACGATACCTGGAGTATTTTCGATATCACCAGACTCCCGAATGAACGCTCGAATTCCAAGTGTGTACGCATCGGTTTTCGATATTTCTACCTGTGTTTTTTGGCGTATTGGTCCAAGTATACGGACTTTATTAAGTTCCCCTTTTGTTCCTACAATCGTGACGGTTTCTTTTGCCGCAAATTGCCCAGGTTGTTTTAGGTCTTTCCATTTGCTTAATCTATATCCCTTCCCAAAAAGTGCTTCTAAATCACCCTGACTTAAGTGAATGTGTCGATTGGATACACCAACAGTCGTAGAAGGGGCCTGTGATTCTTTTTCTAATCTTCTAAGAATCTCTACAGTCACTTTTTCAATTAATTTTTCCCTTTCCATCTTTAGCCCTCCTTACTGGTGACCAATCAATGCGAGATAATTTGTTCTACATCTTTATGGGGTCTTGGGATAACATGGACGGAGATAAGTTCTCCTACCTTTTCTGCAGCCGCAGCACCTGCATCCGTAGAGGCTTTGACAGCACCTACATCTCCTCTTACCATAATGGTAACGAGTCCAGACCCAATTTTTTCATATCCAACTAATTCGACGTTGGCAGACTTTGTCATGGCGTCGGCCGCTTCCATGGCACCTACTAAACCTTTCATTTCAATCATTCCTAATGCTTCGCCCATGGATAATTCCTCCTAGTCATTGTAATGAATACATAAACTTCTTAAATCACCTTTTCGTCTAGGACAGGTAGGATCGTGACAAATGTTGCAAACCTCGTCTAGCTCTTTCTTGACTAGTTCTTCTTGATCTCCTATCCCTACAGTTACTGGTTGTTCTTCGCTATTCATTTCCTTTTCTTGCCCCTCATTGGCATGATTTGTTTCCTGGATTGGAGCAACGTCTGTTTCGGTTTCTGGTATATCTCGCTCATCTATTGAAGCTACTTCTGCTGAATTTACTTCTTCCACCTGGTCCCTATTCTTTTCTTCTTGTTTGCTCGTTTCTTCAATTGGCAGATCCTCTGACTCGTCTGTAAATATATGAAGCTGATTGCTTGGTCGCGGTATAACAAGTTTACTGTAAACCTTGCCTACTCGAGATGCAGCTGCAACTGCCGCATCCAAAGCTGCCTTAACCGCAGCAACGTCCCCTTCGAATTTAACAGTTACTAGCCCACTGCCTTTTGTTAACTCATAATCAAGAATGCGTACATTGGCTGACTTTGCCGCTGCGTCTGCTGCGGTAATAGCAACTGGAAGCCCAAAAGTTTCAACCAATCCTAGTGTAGTTGACATTGGGTATCCCTCCTTACTCTGCTTCAGATAATACTCTTCTTATGATGGAAGCAATTCTATTTTTAGTGATGGACTCTTGTTTTTCTGGCAATCTATCATTTTGGATGGGAGGCTCCTTTATATCTAATTCTTTAAAGGGCATTCCCTTCACCAAACGCGCGGCATTAGCCCCTAACGCTCGTAGACTTAAAGAATGGTCCAAGATGTTCATTTGAAACAAAGGCTCTTCTTTTAGTAATTTTTCATAATGTAAAATCACTGAATAATCCGATCCCACGCCTATTCCAACCCCTAACCTAGAACTGCAAGCTGCTTGATAACCTAGTTGAATGGCTGTATCTTCTTTTAATCTCTGTACAGTAAAAGGGACTTCTTCTTCCTCCATTCCATACAATAATTCCATTATCTGCCCCTCTCCAATAGAATGACTGACTAGAATTTGAATGGTAGGCTTATCTTTTTCTAATCGATTCAAAGGGAATCTCCCCCTTTTTCATTCATCGATAAAATTAGTCCAGTTGCAACAGCATTTCTCGGTCCTTCTATTCCTCGAATATTACCTCTTCCTGCAACGACACCATGTTGAGATAAGGCATCCGTAATGAGTTGTGGCACTTCAAAATCAAGGGAAGAACCACCTAATAAAACAACGAATTCTATATCTCTAACATTTCCTGTTGGATACACCATTCGCAATGATCGTAAGGCATTTGTCACAAACACTTTTTCTTTAGCTTGACGTCTTACCATCCGCAGTTTTTCTATGGAGAAATCATAAGGAATAGGTATCATTTCGTTTTTCTTTAAAATAACTACTCTGGCGAAAATTTTGGGATCTAGTGGATGTTCGAAAAATTGGACCGTTCCATCTTCATGTCGAATATGGTATAAGCTTTCCACTTTTGCCAGGGAATATTTTTTAATATCTTCAGCTAATGCCATATCATCCAGCCCGAGCTCTGAGTTAATGAGCATCGTTACCATATTGCCGGCACCAGCTAAGTGTACATATTTCACTTTTCCTTCTTTATTCATAAAGGAAGCATCCGTTGAACCAGCCCCTAAATCTAAGATGGCAACTGGAATATTGGTACCTGGGGTAGATAAAGCCCCGCGAATGGCCATGTCTGCTTCTACTCCACCAACCTCCACTTGTACGTCCAATTCTTTTTCCAATTCATCTGCAATCATTTGCATCTGCAATTTATCTGCTTTTACCATTGCAGCAATACCGACTGCATTCTCCATGGAAAATTCCTCTGCAAGCCCTCCCTTTACCTTTTGCGGTACAAAGGTGTCAACAGCCAACATATCTTGAATCATAATATCTCGGGGATGCTGCTTCGTTAGTTCTGACATAACCTGTCGCACACGCTCCAGCATTCCACCCGCATTGGTTCCGGGTTCCCCTTTAATATCATTTACAGGTGCAGTTGCATTTAATGTATCCATCATTTTCTTTGCGCCTTCATCGACATTTATTTCCGCTCTTCTTTTCTTTCCTTCAAAGAAAATTTTACCTGCAGGGATATGTCTTTCTTTCACATCCCCCTTAGGCGTCTTGATGATAACAGCAGACCTGTTCCCGATTAGAGCTCGTGAAATAGGAACAATCATTTTCGTCTCTTCCCCGCTTAATTCGAAAACGGTTGCAATTCCATATGGATTAGATAAAACTTCTACCACACCACCAGCAGGAGCTACTTCTAGTGCTGCTTTCATGCCTATAGGTACTTTATCGATTAATTTAACTTCGTCCACGATTGGAATTTTCTTCTCCAGACGATTGTTTATTAACACTCCATCATCCTTTTGAACAATAGCTCCATTTATATTGACGCCTTGATGAAGTACAAAATTCATCGACTTAGCTGCATCCTCGAAGTCTACTGTTCTAGGAATAAGGACAATTACTTCTTCATTTGGTTTACTATATTGTAAATCTTTTATTGGTACGGTCACTCCGATACCTAGCCCCATACCTCCAGGAGTAGAGGGGTTATGGCCTATCATGGTTGACTCCGTAATTATCGTCTCTGTTATCGTCTCCATTGCCACGTCCCCTATTACTGGCGCTGCTTCATTCACTCGGACTAACTTTAAGTCCTCTATAGATCTATCAAGTTTTTTCAAGGCCTGCTTCAAGGCAGCAATAACTCCATGGATATTTTGGCGGGTGCCTTTAATACCGGAAGTTTTGACGATACCGCTCGCAAGAAAGTCCTGGCGGTTCCTATCAGAAACATTAGCAATGGCAACCTCTGTTGTTGCATTGCCAATATCAACTCCTGCAATTAAGTTCATTGTTATACCTCCTGTATCGTACCCACCATTTACTTAATCAACGCGAAGGATATCTCTTTCCATATACACATCCGCAGCTTCGCGGACAAAATTAGCGTTAATTTTGGCTTTGTACTGATATTCCAGTTCATCAGCAATAGCTAATAATTCTTCTTTTGTTGAGCGATTAGGCCTTAGTGCGTTATACACTTCCAAAATTCTTGTATCTGGTATAACCGCTAATTCAGCAGCTCTTCTTAAGTTTTTGGCTAAAGGTATCCTTCCTGCAGATTCTGCAACTTGTGCCTGCAACTCGAGTGTTTCAGGAGCTACACGTATGTCTTTTGAAGTGATATCTCCATTGACCACCTTATCCATTGTAATTTCATCCAATGGTATGTCTGTAGGTGTTTTTATCATTTCTGGGTGTTTTTCCTGTATTGGATAATCTTCTGTTGTTAATCTATCTTTTGTTATCTTAGGTGTTGCTGGTGCATTCTCTCCATTTCCCATGGATGAGATTACTTCTTTAATCATTTCTTCTAATAGCTTTTCATTCATGTGTGACACCTCCACTAATTCGGAAATTATTTAAGTTCAAGAGCTACTGGTTTAGTATGTTTTTCTACATATTGCGTTTCTTTAATATGCAGTAAGGCAGCAATTGCTTGGTATTTTGGTCTAGCCATTTGATCATTCATTGTTGGAACTGGATTTGGTGATTCCCCTTTTGCGTATTTGGCAGCATTTTTTCCAATCAAGCGAAACGTTTCTAAGGTAAGCAAAGGTGCTTGTGGAAATAATTCCAAATTACTTAAGGGAACCAAATCTTTCTGATGGATAACGGTGGTTCCTTTTGATTGAATACCGATACCAATGCCAGAACCACTATATTCTGCTGCATCATGAGCGACAAAAGCAACATCAGATGTTCTTTTAACTCTAATCAAGCGTGCGGTTAGTCCCTCTTCTTCAATACCAGCGATAACCTCTCTAATTACTTCTCGGTGTGGAACATGGACAATGGTATCTGTTTGATATTTACCGAAAGCCGGTGCAACAGCAACCACTACCTCGTCTTTCCGAGTTCCACGCTCTGCATTGCCTCCTTCAGCAAACAATTCTTCATTATGAGAAGGAGTTGCGGCGCTTTGAGGTGTGGTATCTTTTTCTTGCTGCATACCTGCTAAAACTTCTTCGATTACTTGACGAATCATTTTTTCATTAACTTCCATAACGTACACCTCTTTCTTGTAGTATAAGAACCATTAATCAATATCTTCTGGATTTAGCGCAAGTGGAATGTTTTTGATTTCTTCCCAGCGTTCGTCACTTATCTTATAGCCTGTAGACGGGCCGTGATAGTCATTTAAATTATTAACGGCACTTACGATGTGAAAATCTTTATCTACTATTGCTGACGTATGCAAGTAGTCACCAGAAACACGTTGTTTCAGCATATTTAAGACATTTTGTGCAACATCGGTGAAACCATGTTTTTGTAATGCTTTAACTACATCTAATCCAGTAATATCACTGTTCATAATTTCTTCTGCCGCACGTAAATCCTCTACTACATGACGGTCTGGTACATCCTTGCTACCGTGTGCATATGTAGCTGCCTCTACTTCTTCATCAGTAACCTGTGGCAATCCAAGTTCTTCAAAAATCGCCTGAATGGCTTTTGCCGCCTTGTTACGTACAGCAATGGTATCTTCTTCGGAAACAGGTCGTAATCCTCCATCCACTTTGAGGTCACGTTGCAGTACATTATAGTCATCAAAATCCTCCGCATCGAAATTGGAACCAGCAAACATGTTGTCATAGTTTGGTGTTGCACTATATCCAGAGAAAATGAAATCTGTTCCAGGTAGCATTTGCATTAATGTACGTGCTGTTCTTCGAATATCAGAGTGGGAGAAGGTTTGGTCATTCCCGGAAGCAACTTCTAAATCAAGCATGGTCGTAATTAAATTTTCAGCTAGGACTCCACGAATGCCGGATGGAACTGCTCCTGGTACACCGATGCAACTAATGGATCCATTTTGCAGACCTTGTGATCCGGCACCTCTTGTGACAAAAATACAGCGGGCTTCGAGATACAGCATGGATTTTCCGTCAGCATACCCCATTTGTACTTCTGCACCAGATCCAGAAGTAAATCTCATCTTCATTCCTCGGGATGCATATGCCGATGCTAAAAATCCTTTCGACCAAGGTGTGTCATCTCCATCAACGAATACAGGTTCCGTACCATAAACAGAAACGGTTTCAGCATATAAGGAAAGACTCTTCATTCCTAATTGAAGTTCTGTTGACTCTTCCACAGAACATTGTGTAATAACGCCGCCACGTCCTGTTTGGGCACCAACTAATATGGCAAGTGCTGCAAGTGGAGCATAGCGAACAATTCCTAATGTTGTTTCCTGCTCGTCGAAACCACGAATGGCAGCTTCTGCAGCATCTGCAGCAATCAGAACTGGGTTATCTTTCACGTTGGTAACATGACATTGATTGGAAGGGGTCTTTCTTGCACGCATTTTCTGCAATGCCATCATCATTTCAACGACATTTAGCTTTTCTACTACTTCTACAATTTTTGCAGGAGTCATTGCTGTTGTTAGCGGTACAATTTTTTCTCTAGGGACGTTAATATCAACAAGCATTCTTGCTAATTCCAATGAATCCATGTTCATTACTTCTTCTGCATGGTCAAGATTGATTCCATAGTCAGCAATAAAACGGTCGATAAAATCGAATTCCTCTCGTTTTTTACCATCCAACTCGACAACTTTTCCATTTTCGATTTTTATACTTGGTTTTGGGTCATTCGGGCTTTCCATTGCAATAAAACCGACTTCAGGCCATTCTTTAACAAAACCGTCCTTATTAACTGGACGATCTGCTAAAACTTGAAAGCGCTTAGATTTCATGTCATATTCCTCCTATAAAATAAATTAGATATAAGGCGTCGTAGTCGAAACAGGCTCACTGCCCATTGCGCCTAATAGCTCCACTCCTACTTCCCTAGCAGCGATTAATGCTTGTCTAACCGCACCAGAATCTCCACAGAATGATAAAATCACTTCGTTCGTAAAACTCGTTCCTTGCGTAGGTGAACTATAACTGATGACATCGACATTTGCCGCTTTTACTGCCGTATCTGCAAGGACGACACCGATCGCTGCAGGAGCACCAACTACCAATCCAAAAGATTTTCCGACAGTTGCATTAAATGCTTTTTCACAGGCATAACTGGCTCTGGCCGTATACTGCAATTCGATATGACCTGCATCATTCCCGTAAACATCCCCAAAGGTTCTCTTTAATTCTTTTAAAGCAACCTCTACTGCTCTTCTAGCATCAGCCACATCTTCTGCACCGAAGATGATTAAACTTCCGTGTCCAGCTCCACCTTTCGTATCGCGAGGAAGTTCGATAGCTAGAATTTCTGTATTGGTAGCTTTAACTGCTTCATCTGCAGCCATAATCTGTGGTCCAGCACCAGTTCGACCACCGATTATACCAATAGAACGATACTTTTTATCTAAATTCATTGCTTCGTGCAGGGAATTGTCAACGTTTGCAATAACAAGCCCGATTGTATCCCCTTCACTCGTACCAACGAATTCTGTCAAACTCACTGTCTTATTCACGTCATTTCCTTCTTTTTTTACTTCCGTTGATTGATTTCCAACTTTTTTCATTACTTCGTTGATAATTGCGTCAATATTATGTTCGCTCATACTTTCCACCTCCTATTATTATTCCCCTTCATTCGTCTTCGGCAGGATAAGTTCTACTTCTGTATGTGGTCTAGGGATTACATGAGTGGATACAACTTCTCCAACCTTTTGCGCTGCTGCTACTCCAGCATCTGTAGCTGCTTTAACAGCACCGACATCTCCCCGAACCATAACCGTTACAAGTCCAGATCCAATTTTTTCATAGCCGACAAGTGCTACATTCGCCGCTTTTAACATCGCATCTGCCGCTTCAATTGAACCAACCAGACCTTTCGTTTCTACCATACCTAACGCTTCTTTAATCATGAAAAAAACCTCCTTGTATTAGATGATTGTGAGCAATAGAAGAAAAAATTGCTCTTGAAAAAAGTTTACTGGATACAAACGGTTAAATCTCGGTAGTTTATTGTCAGATTATGATAAAATCTACACTTAAAATCCAGCAGATGAGTGGGACTTTTTTGCACGAGATGGATAAAATTTTTACAGTTTATTAGCCGGTGGTAATTTTTTGTCCTTTAATCTACTCAGTCTCCATCAAGACATGGAGGGAAGAAGAGAATCATCATAAATAGTAGGAAAGAACATGAGAGGGACGAATGAAGTTGAAAGTGAGAACATAGGAAAATTCATTGCTCTGGAAATCTGTCAATATGGAACACAAAAATACCATCGCCCAGAAGCGATGGTATTATATGTACCAATTCATATGAATCTTATTATTGAATGCATTGGATAAATTAGGTTGTGCATTTCTGAATTGGTTACGGTATTCTGTCGGTGTTTGACCAACAGCTTTCTTAAAGACTTTGCTAAAATACGTATGTTCTTGAAAAGAAAGTTTCATCGCAATATTAACAACAGGAATATCGGTATTTTTTAAAAGCACTTTTGCGTGTTCTATTTTTCTATCTGTAACATAATTAACAAACGTTGTCTGTACTTCTCTTTTAAACAACCTGCTAACATAATGAGGACTTAAGTGGACAAATTCTGCGATATCTTCTAAACTAATGCCTTCCATATAATGCAATTCAATATAATTAAGAATCAGATTAATCTCCCTTTTGGAAGTGACAGGTTGCTTTTCAATGATAACTTGGAAAATATCTTTTAAGAAGTTCTCAAGCAGGATCCCTGCATTGTAAGTCGTTATTTCTTGCTCCCAATTCTGGTCAGGTATATATCTAAGCAAACCTTTGGCCTCACAAATGGCAAGCATACTTTCCATAATAATTTTCACAGCACTATGAAAGTTCTCTATTCCTCGATCCATCTTTAGTAATTGCTGGACTAATTGACTTAGCCAATCCCTTGATTCTCTATAATCTTCCATTTGGATGGCTTGAAGCAAGTGCTGCAACAATCCCCCTTTGGAGTATAATATCTCATCATGATTGATTTTATAAGAGGAGAGGATTGTTTGTATATATTTCTGGCGTATCGGCTTGGAAATAATCCCATCAATGGAATTATTACTTGAAGCGAATTCTGATTTGGTATGGATAGTCATTAGATAGATTCGTTGATTTGGATTATTTTCCTTTATTATTTTCGCCGCTTCTGATCCTCTTAGTTTTGGCAATCTTTCATCTATGAATATATAATCCGGATCAAGGTTTCTTGCTAAACTTACTGCTTCTTCTCCATTCACTGCTTCTCCAATAATAGCTGCTTCCATATCTATTTTATCTACTAATTTCTTAAATGCTTCTCTCTCCAAATATTCATCATCTACCAATAATATAGTTAGCATAGCATCAATTAGACTCCTTAGGTATCATTAAAATAACCGAAGTACCTTTGTGTATATAACTAGTTATCGTCATTTTGAAATCGTTTCCATAATGATGTTTTAAAATCAGCTTGATCGTAAATAAATCCATTCCTGTTGTCAGACTAGTTGAGTCATTCATTTTTTGAAACTGATCAAGTTGAATTTGTTCCAAGATCTTCGTTGGAATGCCAACTCCATTATCCATAATTTTTATAATGATATCTTCATCAACGACATCAGCCAATATGCGTAAAAATCCATTTCCATTCTTTGTTTCCAAGCCATGAATAAGTGCATTGTCCACAATTGATTGAAGGATAAGAGAAGGTATTTCTCTATCTAATACTTTTTGATCAATATCCAACTCATATTGAAATCTATCGCCAAATCGCAGCATTTGCAAATTAAGGTAACGTCTAATATGAGCTATTTCTTCTTCCATTTTAACCAATTGATTGGTCTGTTGAACTGTATATTGAAGAATATCCGAAATATCATATAATGTATCTGTCGTTTTTTCGGCATTTTCTAGAATAGAAAGTCTTGAGGCAGTATTTAATGAGTTTTGCAGAAAGTTGACATTGATGCGTGGCTGTAAAGCTGTTCGTTCTTTCTCCTCCAAGTCCCTCTCTAGATTCTTTTGTTCCTGCATTTGCTGCATTAATTTATTATTCTTTTCGTTTAGATTTTCCTGAATATATTTAATGATATCCTTTTCGATTAAAGTGCTAATAATTGATTCTAGTAACTTCGCACCTGCATCTACTTTTTCTAACGAAGTCACCGGGAGTTTGTTGTAGGCATCTGTTAATTTTTCGTTGTTTTCCCAATAGGTAATTTCAGTAATCATATGATCTATTTTCTTTAAATCAGTTTCATTGAGCTTCGCTTGTCCTGCAAGCACAGAGCCGATAAACTGTCCCTTTACTTTAATTGGTATGGCAAAATCAGCTAGCCCCGCATGACAGCGATAGATGTATGGTGAATCCTTGCGCGAAGCTTCTATTCCTCCATACGCATCACACCGATGACACCTATCCTCGTATGTTTTTGTCTTTCTAATTTCCATACAGAAAGACGTAAAATTACTATAACTTGTTACAGGAACTCCGCGGAAATCAACGGTAATGGCGGATAAGCCTGTCGCATTACTGAACTTATCCTGTATTTCCTGTAACCTCTTTGTATCAATTATTTGGCCAAGATTCATACTTTCCACCGCATTCACCTCTACGATCATTCACCATTTCATCGATTAATCATTAAACGGGCTTCACATGGTATTTAACTGTATTAAACGTTATACAATAAGAGGCTGGAGCAACATTAAAGTTAGAATACGAACCTTTTGTGTGCGATACTCAATCTGGAAAATAACCATTTTCCTTAGTTAGTGGTGAGCCTACAACGCGTGCAAATGCACTGTAGTCTCACCTTTATTATCGCTTCCAGATATGCTTTAACAGCACCCTAGCAATCTTAGAAAAATTATTTTTTTCAAGGAATCTAAGCATATTCCTACGCTAATCGTTGTTCGTATATTAACCACTTTTCCCTTTGTCCAGCCTCTTTATCCTCTTATAATAACTGACTGATTTGATCAACTGCGATAATCGCATCCGCAACATCTGTTGCCTTAATGTCAGCTGAAAGATTACTCATTGTTTCTCCATCTTGCGTGGAAGCAGCACCTACTTTTAGTAAATCTTCATAAGGCACTTTATCTAAATGCATTTCGTTTAATGTAATAGGTAAGTCTAATTCACGATAAAACTTCATGTATTTTAGAATTTCTTCTGTTGGTTGTTTTTCTAAAACTAATTGAACCAATGTACCATATGTTACCTTTTCCCCGTGTGTCAAGTGATGAATGTCGCCTTCTAGTACAGTAAATCCATTATGAATAGCGTGTGCGGCAGCTAATCCTCCGCTTTCAAATCCAATACCTGAAAGTAATGTATTCGCTTCCACAACTGCTTCTACTTGACTGGTAACAAGACCTTTTTGAACTGCTTTATATGCAGCTTTTCCATATTCAAAAAGAGTTTCTTCACATTTTTCAGCAATTGCTCTTGCTGCAATACTTGGTTTACCACCAGACATCGCATCACCATTACTCTTGTATGTAGCTCTAGCTTCAACCCATGTTGCCATTGCATCCGCAATACCTGATGCAAATAGTCGGGCAGGTGCATTAGCAACAACTCTTGTGTCAACTAGGACGAGGTCTGGATTTTTCTTATAAAATTTGTACGATTCAAAAACGCCATCATCACTGTAAATAACAGATAAAGCACTTGTTGGAGCATCAGTGGAAGCTGTACTAGGCGCGATAATTAAATCAGCATCTAATTCATCAGCAACAGCTTTTGCTGTATCAATGGTCTTACCGCCACCTAAACCAATGACAACATCCACTGAATGTGCTGCACCATCATCAGCAACACGTTTTACTTCATTCAAGGATGCTTCTCCATTAAATTCTATATAATGATATTCTAATTCTTCTTTCTTGAAGCTTTTTTCTATTACATCTTTTGTAAGATCCCATACAACACTATCTGATAAAACGAGTGGTTTACTTCCATAAGTTTTCACATGTTCCCCAATACCTTTTAAAGCATCTTTCCCTTGAACATACTTACTTGGTGATACAAAAACAATATTTGTCATCTAAAACTCACTCCTTAAATGTATGATAATTTAAATATATCACTTTTTGAAAAGTTTGTTAGTAAATTCACAAAACCTTCACTAATTTTCTTCGCGTAACGAAGGACGGGACGGAGGGACAGGTTCCTTGTCCCAAAAAGCGAAGCGCCGAGGGGGGACAAGGAACCTGTCCCCCCGTCCCCTAATACAATGTTGGGATGAGTTTGGGATATGGTGATGGGATTACTTCTGCATTGACTAACAAGCCTTTTTCTTTGGCAATGGCTTTTCCCGCATCGATACTTGCTTCTACTGCACCAACATCTCCGGTAAATGTAAAGAATGCCTTTCCACCAATTCCATTTCCCAGGCGAAGTTCTATGGCTTGGACATTGGCAGCCTTAAGAATTGCGTCCGCAGCTAAAATCATGGTTGCGATAGAAAAGGCCTCCATGATTCCGAGCGCTTGAATATCATCAGGCATGGTTGCTCCGCCGATTGCTGGGAAAACTTCTGGATTGACATTAGGAATGATCATGGAATCAACAAAATACTCTCCAGCCATCCGTTCTCCTACTCTTACCGAATCTTCTACTGCTGCAACTTCCCCGTGTATGATGGCAATATACTTGCCAGGGCAGCTCGAATTGGCTGTCACAATATCCACATCAGCTGCTTTTACCATCTGGTCAGCTGTGTAAATCCCTCGAGCAATACTAACAAATTCAACGACACCTATTGCTTTTGCCATCTTAGTCCCTCCTCACTGCGATAAAATCAGCATCTGTTTCGATTATTGTCCCTGAAATACTTGCGTGAATCGTAGCACCCAAACTATTATCTGGGATTTTTCCAATGATTTGACCTGCTTCTACCTTATCACCGACGGCTACAACCGGTATAGCTGGTGCTCCGACATGTTGCTTTTTGGCGATATAAACCGTAGTTGGGGTCACCTCCACTTCCGTCATTGGTGCGGGTTTATCAAACTCGGTCAATGCCAATCTAGCAATCAAACGCTTACTCGGCACCAATCGTGAAGTACGATTCTCTCGTACCTGGTACTCTGTTTTCTTTCGTTCATAACGCATTCCTGATTCAGCTAATTGTTGTTTCATATGTAGATTAGCATGAGCTGGATAAATCCCAATCGGGCATGAGAATAATTCACATAAATTACATTGACTGCAAAGGGAAGCAATCTTCTTTTCTTCTAAATTGTCCATTTGATAGTTTGTTACTCTCATAATCTTGTGTGGCTGCATATCATGTCCTAATAAATACCGAGGACACATGTCTGTACACAAACGGCACTGGGTACAGATCTTATTAATCCGCATCGTTTGGTCCATCGGTAACGATTTTCGTTGAATGATGGTATGCTGCTTGTTGAGAACGATGAATCCCTTGGTTGTTTTCGTCACATATCCCTGTAAATGGTCGAGGACACTTCCCATCAATGGTCCACCATCTACAACAGCATATTCATTAAAATCCTCTATCCCACTCTGCTTTAACACGTCCATAATCGGTGTCCCCACTGGAACTTTTAACGTTAAACGCTCTGGTACATCACCTGCAACGGTAATATATGTTTCTGTAACCGGCACCTTTTGGGAGGCATAATAAATATTTAAAGCGGTTTCAGAATTTATTACGACACAACCAACGTCAAGCGGAATGCCCGCCTCTGGAACAATTCTACCTGTTATATCATACACAAGAACTTGCTCATCCCCAGCAGGATAAACATCCTTTAGCTCTCTCACGTCCATGAAATCACTAACTTCTAGGGCTTGGATTCTCTTCTTTAAGATTGAAATTACTTCTCTATGTTTCTCTTTAATACCAATCAATGCTTTCCTGGCACCGACAAATCTTCCTGCCATTTCAAAACCTTTAATAATCTCATCCGGATATATCTCCATCAACTGCTGATCCACCCGTAACAACGGCTCACACTCCGCACCATTAAGAAGGATGTACTCTGCCTCAGCATCCAATTTCTTATACGTCGGAAAACCAGCACCACCAGCCCCAACAACCCCAGCATCTCTAACCATATCTAACAGATTCAATACTAATTCACTCCAATCTGGGACGGGGGGACAGGTTCCTTGTCCCAATTTAGGGGACAAGGAACCTGTCCCTCTGTCCCTCTATGGCATATACTTCTATTTTAGAACTAAATTGTAAGCGCTGTCCATATGACTTTGTGGATAATTTGTGAAAAGTTCGCAATGTTTCACCTTTACTGAAAGACTTTTTTATATGAAACATGTGGGACGAGGAACCTGTCCCTCTGTCCCATGTTATAATTATTTTTATCATCTTAGAGTCGGGGGTTGCTTCATGAATTGGTTTGTTTTTCTATTTTTATCTTTTATTTTTATTCTATCGCCTTATCAACGAGGGTTGTATTTTGATAAGGATTTCTACGGTATTCAGGTTCTCATTTTTGCGTTATTTGTTATGTTATTTATCACGTTGGTAATAAAAAAGGAAATACATACACTAAAGCCAATTTGGTTAGCTTGTCTGTTGCCATTTATGTTTCTACTCCCTTTGTTTGTCGCTGAAAATCAACAAGGGGCATGGGACTCTGTATTACGCTGGATGAGTTATACGGGCTTTTTCTTTCTGCTATATTGGTCCTCACTGCACGACCGACATATAAAGACACTGCTTCCAATTGTTTTCCAGTTCACAGGAATATGGATTGTGGGACATATGTTAGCAAATGAGCTTGGCTGGATGGAATTTCCTCATGCATTTATTTTCGATCGCTTTGCTGGGGTTTTCCAATATCCAAACACATTTGGTATGGTCATGATCGTTTTTTATGTCTTTTCACTAATGATGGTTTTAAAAGAAAAGTCGTCCTATCTTTTGCTGAGTATGTATTCTTTCCCTTTGATCCTGTTTTTAGTTGGCTTCTTTGAATCCTATTCAAGAGGAATGTATCTAGTCTTTCCATTAGCCTGGTTTGTTGGGCTTTTCATGCTCAAACCATCCCTACAAATGAAATATGTAACCTATACGATTCTCTCGATGATTGGTTCGTTATTCATGCTATTTTTCATACAAGATGCAGAATCCCTACCCATTGCTGCGACTCTAGTATTTTTAAGTATTCTGTTAACTGGTCTAATTCTATTTATAGAAAAAGGAAAACTTGGTAGAAAATTAACAACGACAATCGAACAGTTGAACCAGAAAAAACATTATCATCTTCTAGCTCCAATCATCATCGTTTTCCTGGCTGTTTTACTCCTTCTCGACTTTGGCTTTGAAGGGAAGGTATACCAAACACTGCCGGAATCAATGCAGGATCGACTATCGAGCATCAGTGAAAGCACGACTGCTAGAGAGCGTATAGTAATGATGGAAGATGCCATCGAGATGAGCAAAGATTCTCCCTTCATCGGGTTTGGTGGCAATGCTTGGGAGTCGCTTTATAAAAAGTACCAGCAGCTGCCATACCAGGCAAATAAAGTTCATAATGAGTATTTAGAATTTGTTATCGACATCGGCTGGATTGGCTTGCTTGTTTTCATCGCTGTTTTTGGCCTATTGTACTATCGAGTGATGAAGAATTATGTCGCCAATTCAGATAATACCATCTATATCGCCGTATTAACTGCCAGTTTAGTCATTTTCATACATAGTTTCATTGATTTTAATCTGTCCTATGGCACAATCTGGTTCTTTCTATTTTGGTTACTGGTGATGGGACTGACACCAGACGTAAAATCCAGAAAAACAAAACAGAAACTCCCTACTAAAAATGGCGTTTATACCTATGGCTTATATGCATTCTTTGTCATGTTGTTGGTTTCTGTTTTTTTCTCCTACCAATTTATGAAAGCAGAACAATTTTACCAAAAGGCCATGCATTCAGAGAATCTGCAAGCAAAAGAACATTTTTTAGAAAAAACGATGGAAAAGGCTCCCTATCGTGATACTTATTCATTCGCTTTAGGGGATGTCTATATTCAGCTTGCAGAGCATCATCAACAATCTGCATATCATCCGAAAGTAGTAGAAATCAGCACATATCTAGCACAGATGGAACCAAATAACTCGCTCGTCCTTTATAAATCTGGTGTGATGCTGGAGAGTATTGGAGAAACAGAAAAGGCCATAGCTAGATATCAAGCAGCGATTGCTGTTGATTCGTTTGATGCTAACATGGTAGAAACAGCGATTACTGCAATGGTTGACTTTGCTGAAAATAACATCACTTATGCGGAACAAGCGATTGAACTTTATAAAGAGCAGAAGAGTGTGTATCAAGATTTTCAGGATAATCCAATTGGAGCGGCGCATAATAGCAGAGGGTTTGAAATAACGGAGCAAACGAAACAAAAGATTTCCGAGGCGTATGAAATGCTGAGTCACAACTAAATCATTTCCAGTATTTGGTTGACGTGTTGGAGCAATTGAAAGATAATTAAACTAAGACTTTTTTACTAGGTATTAAGGTGGTGTTCCTTCAAACGTCACAGTTCCAAACACAAAAGGAGATGAATGCACCATGAAGGATTTCAATTATTCATTTATTAGTGGGTTAACAGCCTTTCTGCTAATTATCGCTCCCTTTGGCATTTTCATGACCGTTGCTGAAGGATCAGATGAAGAAAGTGTGCGAGAAGATGTCTATGATGACCCTGTTCGGGAAGAGGTGTACGGTCCTGATTCTGTAAGAGAGGATGTATATGGACCTGGACCTGAAGAGGAAAAAGACGAGGATGGTACCGAGCCGGAAGAGGATAGTGTACCAGAAGACGTTGATAGTGCGGTCATATCCGACGGAGAAGAATCCGTAACCGGAGATGTTTATTATGACTATTCATTTAACGAAGGAAATATCGAACCTTACATAAATAACGGGAATATTGTTGTCAATAATATGCATACTGCACTATTTCCTGCTAATCTATTACTCTCACGTGATATGAGTAGTAATCTAGTATTCCATCAATCTAATGCACAATTTACGGTTCATTTGAACGGTATGGAAGGTTTTCTGGTGAACGGTCATGATATTCAATTTTATTTAAGGGTATTTAGCAGCGATTTTATGGAGAATTCACTCACTCCTCTTTATTTGTTTGATATCTTAGATAAAACAAACGGGAAATACCTGGACCAGAGCAGCGGACCAATTACCATTACGTTCCAGATCAACCCAAATGATGTGGAAAATTGGGATAACATCGTGCTTCGTTATCTGGATATGGATGAAGAATGGGTGAATTATCCGAGTCAAAATCTAACATTTAATAAGCAGACTGGAGAAGTAAATGCGGTCGTATCTTACTTAGGTGCATTTGTCTTATCGGAAATAACGGAAGAGCCAAATGACTCTTCTGAAAAGGACACTGATACGGATGATCCTTCCGTCGTCGATGATGTTTATACCATTTGGGATCCTGGGGTAATTGATGGACTAACCGATAAAAATGGGAACATCCACATAAACAACGCATCCGGACTGATTCTATTTTCAGATGTATTAAAAGTGCTTGATAATGATCGATATATAATGTTAAGAAAAGATGGAGTCCTCTTGTCGATACCGATTAACGCTTTAAAGGAAATTGCCAATGGGCAGTTAACCCAGTTAGAAATGATCGATTATACAAATGGTTATCCAGATGCTTTAAGCAAGGTGTTTCATTTCAATCTGCTTCTCAACTTAGAAGAATATGAAAAAGACTTTCCATATCCATTTGAAATAACATTTACGGTCGACCCTGATCAAGTAAAGAGTTGGGATGACTTGGTTCTTCGGCAAATCGATGCCAATGGAAAGATAACAGATAGCAAAAAACAAATACTTCATATAGACAGAGAAACAGGAAAAATAGTTGTCGAAGTCTACCACTTTAGTACCTTTGGAATCTTTGAAATAGAAGGCAGTGGTGACCCAGAAACGAAGGCATCCGCTGAAAGCGACAAAAAAACAACTACCAACGATGAAAAAACCGATGCAAAATCAGATTCTGAATCTGATTCTAAGTCTGATTCCAAAACTAAATCAAAAGAAACCGAAGACAAAACAGATAAATCATCAACTAGCAAAAATATTAGTCAGTTTGGCGAAAAATTACCAGACACCGCCACAAACATGTTTACATTTATAGGAATCGGCCTCATCCTACTATTAACCGGATTCCTCCTATGGATCTGGACTAGAAAATCTGCTTAGGGACGGAGGGATAGGGACGGAGGGATAGGGACGGAGGGATAGGGACGGAGGGATAGGGACGGAGGGATAGGGACGGAGGGATAGGGACGGAGGGACAGGTTCCTTGTCCCAGGTGGGGACAAGGAACCTGTCCCCACTGTCCCCTTAAAGCATTCCTCTTTTTATAACCCCTGTCAGAAACTCCAAATTAGGATACCCAACATCTTTTAGTTGCTTTACTACTCGATCCACATCATACGGAACCCTCTGAATACCTACATTAAATTGCTGCTTGTCCCCTTCTGCAATTAAGTAAGACGCATAATTCAGTCCATCAAAAGGCAATCCGACACTGCCTAGATTTGCTACACATTTTCCTTTTATGTAACGCACATATGGTAAATGAATATGCCCATACAGAAAAATATCCGCTGTTTCATCTGTCATTAATTTGGTTGCTAGTTCTTCATCCGATACGCTTGGCTGAACTACATCAAAAAGACTGTTAGGCGTTGCGTGAAATGCTTGTATGTTTATATCATTTGTTAAGTTAGTGGTTATTGATGAAGGGAGATTTCGTAAATAATCAATATCTGTTTCCGTTAATTTTTCATACGTCCATTCCCTTTCCTCACGCATGGTCTTAAGAGCAGGATCTGGCACTTCGCCTTCCTGAATTCCTCGAACAACCCATTCATCGGCATTCCCTTTGACAACATCTGTATGTAATGATTGGACTAAATTAAGAGAACGTTTAGGTTCCGGCCCCCGAAAACAAAGATCACCAAGAACGACAACCTTATCCACGTTCTTCCTCTCCACATCCTCAAGAACCGATTCTAGCGCAACAGCATTTCCATGAACATCCGAAATAAAAGCAATTTTCATCGTAAACATAACCTCCTATGGGACGGGGGGACAGGTTCCTTGTCCCAGGGGGACGAGGAACCTGTCCCCCCGTCCCCCTAATCTGCAGTATAGTCAATTTCAATCAGGTCCCAGGCTGTCACTAAGCCTAAGGGTTTCTCATTGTTTTTTCCATTTCCTGTAATAATAACAGCTTCTAGTTTCACCTTATCCTTATGTTTATTCTCGTAAAGATCTTCCACGGAAAAGATATCAATGGATTTTGGTACATATTCGATTGGATGCTCTTTCACATCTGAGATAATATCTCTTACCTTAATATCCGTCAAATCAACCATTGTATTGATCACATTCTTGGACATCCAACTGACGATATCAACAGTTTTCAGCAGTCCAACACAATGCTTATTTTGATAAATAGGATATTGAGAATAGCCATGTTTTCTAATTTCCTGAATGACATCCAACATACTATCCTCACAGTCCAAAGTAACAACATTTCTGGTTGCAATGCTAAGAGCATAATTTGGCTTGTTAAACACACTAGAAATCTTTTCAATACGTTCCACTACATCAATGTGTGGCTCCGCAATATAATACCCCAATTCCCGTTTATCATGAACGAGCGAGTTTCGCAGTTTAGCATATTGTGTCAATTCATTGTAAAATTTCCCAATCATCTTATGCTTCCTCGCACCGATATTAAGGAGAACTTTAAATCGATCATCTTTTATTTTTATTATGGACCTCAATGAATCATGTATTTGATTAAAAGCTACCTCAAACCGCTCAGATAAATGGTAATCTTGTCTAACCATACTCATAAGATTCTGTCTTCTCCCCTTGTAACAATTTCTATTAACATTATACCATTAAAATGGGACGGAGGGACAGGTTCCTTGTCCCCGGGGGACGAGGAACCTGTCCCCGCGTCCCACCCGCTTCCCGTAAAAAAACAAATAGCATAACAAGTAGAATAATCTACTCGTCATGCCATCTTTCAACAACAATTTTTTTCTCTTAAGCACAGTACCTAATTTAGCAAAGTCTCCTGCCCTTTCCTCCAGAATCAAATCTATCAAACAAACTGCTCTTCAATTTTTTCTATAATAATGTCATTTCTTTTTACATTTACTGGGTTTGCGATGGTATCTTCTACTGGACATGTTCTTTCAATAAAGGAAACAAATTCATCGACTTTTTCCTTTGGCGCATCTGTCTTCATGTGAATATCGTAACGAATTTCACTATATCCGCGCCGTACGTCAGATTTATTCATAAATCCATCTGTATCAAGGTCACCCTCTATCTCTACCCAAAAATCATCAAACTTAATATCAAATTGATTTGCATAACAACGTGCGACAATCGCCTGACAAGCACCGAGTGCGGATAGTACCAGTTCCACTGGATTCATCCCCATGTCAGTACCTCCAAGGTTTTTCGGTTCATCAATCGTAATTTCAAATCCTCTGCTATTCGCCTTTACTTGCATTCCATCTTCTTGTAAATGTGCTGTTGCTTTAAACAAAGTTTTAGGCATTCTAATAACATCTCCTCTGTCATTTTGAAAAATTGATGATCACTTCCAAATTCAGTATACCATTATGACTACTAGATTAGGTGTATAAAATGTGAAATATTGAGCAATACTGTAGGGGGACATGGGGACAGGTTCCTCGTCCCCGCTCCCCACCATTCTACCCTGGGACAAGGAACCTGTCCCTCTGTCCCCATCATAATCTATAACACCTATGCATAGACTTACTATGAATCTAACTATCTAATTATTGCTATATAGTCGTTTCGTATTTGTCTGTTCGTGGTTGCGTCTAATCTATCATCTTACTTACCTATCCTATACAAAAATTAATAAGGAGGTACAAGCATGGAATTTTTATCTGTTATTCCACCGATTGTAGCTGTGGTATTGGCAATTTTAACGAAACGTGTGCTGTTGTCTTTATTTATTAGTATTTGGGTTGGGGGGATGATTGCTGCTGGTGGGAATCCGTTTGAAGCTGTTGGTGTAACCTTTACATGGATGAAAGATGTGATGATTGACCCTTGGAATGCTCGTTTCCTCGTTATGACGGCATTGCTCGGGACTGGTGCTGCTTTCATGTTTAAGACAGGTGGAGCGCAAGGATTAATCCGCGCATTAGAGAAAAAACTGAACACCAAGAAAAGGGTGCAATTGTTACCATATTTCTTGGGACTTATCATCTTTTTTAATGACTATGTAAACTCGGTTATAGTTGGAAACGCTTCCAAGGACATCACCGCAAAACACAAAGTTTCTAGGGAAAAACTATCCTACATTATCGATTCCACTTCCGCACCTATTGCTACAATTGGTCCAGTATCTGACTGGATTGGATTTCAGGTATCTCTAATCGCAGCATCATTTGCCAGTATCGGCATTATCGGACTGGAACCATACTTTACTTTCCTACAATCCATTCCATGGAACTTTTACGCAATTTTATGTCTTTTTGCTGTTCCAATGATTATTCTTGGAAAAGATTTCGGACCAATGGCTAAAGCGGAAAAACGTGCGCAAACAACCGGTAAGCTTATCCCAGATGGATCTGTCCCTCTTTCCTCTGTGGAAGATGACCTTGGTGAGCCACATAAGAAAGAAGGGAATGTTTGGAACTTTTTCTTGCCACTCGTAACCCTGATCTCCGTTAGCTTATGGGGACTATGGTATACAGGAGGAGGAGCCGAAGGGAAATCCATGATGGACGCACTTGCTGATACCGATGTGTCTATTGCCTTAACTTGGGGAGCATTCGCCATGACGTTGACCGGTTTAATTATGGCACTCATTCAAGGGATGAAACTACGGGAATGTGAAGAAACGTTGCTTGGAGGAGTTCGTACCATGCTGCCGGCATTGATCATCATTATTTTGGCATGGTCCATTGGTACGGTCACCTCAGAACTTGGAACGGCAGAATTCGTTGTGAATGCAACACAAGGTTGGATGACCGCAGCACTGCTCCCATTCCTTGTATTTATTATCGGAATGTTTATTTCCTTTGCAACAGGAACATCATGGGGAACCATGTCCATCCTTACACCAATCGCGATACCATTAGCTTATACATTCGGCGGAGAAGAACTTATCCCTATCATTGTGGGAGCTATTTTTGCAGGAGCCATTTTCGGTGACCATGTCTCACCAATCTCTGACACTACAGTCATGGCATCGATATTTTCCGGTTCCGATCACATAGCCCACGTCAATACACAAGCACCATACGCACTCGTACCAGCCAGTATTGCTGCAGTACTATACTTAACCTACTCCTTTATCGGCAGTGGATATGTCCTGTTAATCGCAGGGATTATCATTCAATTCTTTGTACTGCGGTATTTAGGAAACAGGTAGGGGGACACGGGGACAGGTTCCTTGTCCCCATCTCTTATTTCGGGACAAGGAACCTGTCCCTCCGTCCCACTCGGTGGATGACGCTCTTTGATACTCCGGTTATTCGTGCTATTTGTCTTAGTGATACACCTTCCAGTGCTGTGAGCCTGATTAAAATCTTATTTCTTTCTCGTTTGTCCAACTGTTGCAATGTATTCTTGTTTGGAATTCCTAGTTCATATAAATATTCCATCACTTCTCTATCCGACCTTCTTAAGATGACTGTATCCTCTAAACATTGATCATCATTAGTCTGTTGCGCATGTTCTGCATATAACTTAATCGCTTTCCGTCTGTCTGTAGAAAATAATTGCAGTGCAAAATCAATATCTACTATATTTGCTTGATGGATATACTCATAGAAACTGGTCCACTTGCTTTCAAATACACTCTTTGCCAACCCAGCTTTCATGGGATTTTGATGGATGTAACGTAGAACAGTCAAAAAGGAAATAGGATTTTCCACCACTTCCGCTTTAAACCTTTCTTGAAATAAATGTCCGGTGCGTTCATATTTCTGGTTATACCAATAGACATAACTTGAACTGATTCTCTTAATAGCTACGGATATACTTTCATCGGTCTCCTTCATTAACAAGTGCACATGATTATCCATCAGACAATAACTATAAATTTGGTAATTGCACACAGGTTTATATTTTAAGAGTGTTTCTAAAAACCTTCTCTTATCCACATCATCCTCGAAAATCGTTTGCCTATTAATTCCTCTTAGCATAATATGATAAATCCCACTGCGACTTTTCCTCCTAGGTTTTCTCGACATACACAATCACCTCAAGATTTTGATGATAAGCACATTTTATCTTAGACTCAGACAAGCGCTTCGGAAGGATTCCCCTATTAAGGTACAAGTTAATGGAATACTATTAGAATGTCAAAATGCTAAAAGGAAAAAACGTGATATATAAAGCTAACGATTTTTACTTTTGATATGGGAGAAATTCGTTTTCTGAGAATCTCACTCGACCAAAAATTAATTTTGGTATTTTTTTCGGGACGCGGGGACAGGTTCCTCGTCCCAACCTGCGTTCAGAATCCACTAAATCTTTCTATAAAAATGACAGCCTCCCACATTTTCGTACGGGAGGCTGTCATTTAAAACTATTTCTATCAAGGATGCAGTCTAAAGAAAGGATCTGTAACTTGGTCCTATTCTTCTACTGTTTTTTCAGTAGTAGCATTTTCAATTTTAATCTCTGATTCTGCTAATTGCTGCTCTGCATATTCACGAAGTGCTTTTACTTCATTATTTGCTTCTGTCAAATCATCTTCTAAGTGACTAATATAATCATCTTTTTCACCAATAGTCACTTGCAAGTCTGCAACTTGTTGCTCAAGGTCCGTTATTTCTGTATTCTTTTGTGCGATTTGTCCTTCTAGCAAATCGATTTTTGTATTTAAATCTGAAATCTGTTGATTTAGCGTAATTATTTCATTCTCATTGCCTTCGTTAGTTCCAAATAACTCATCATATAAAACATCTAAAGCTGATTTTTCGCTTTGTAATCGATCTAATTCTATTTGCAATGTTTTCTTTTCATTTATCAAATTATCAATATTTAACACAAATTCATCTATGACATCTTTCGTTGCATTTACATCTTGGGTCCCAGACCAAATAACTCCTGACATAACTAATCCAGACGCTAATGTAACTGGAACTAAAACTTTTGTTAATAATGACATCTTATCATTCCCCTGTTAGGTTATTATTTAAAACAAAAACAGGACTAACTACCTATATAATCATAGCTTTTTTACCGGAAAATACAACTGGTATATTATAGATAAATTACCAGGGACACGGGGACAGGTTCCTCGTCCCACACAGCGCTCTGTATCCATAAAACTTTCACAACAACAAAAAAAGCGCAGCGCCCTAAAATTTACCCTTAGGGGGCTGCACTTTTTTTATAAGTCTCTCATTCTACCAAACACACGAAACGTGCTTCATTCACATTCTTTAAGAAGAAACAAAATCTTCATTCACACTTCTAGTTAATTGGGACGAGGAACCTGTCCCTCTGTCCCCTTCACGATTCCTTTGGTGAAGGTTTCTTTGTTTTCTTCTTTCCAGTCTTGGAATAATTTTTGGAATCGGGCTTCTTCTGAGTCTTTGAATCCTTCGAAAACCACTTCATCAATATTTTCATGATTGAAGTAGAAGACATTATCAGGTACTAATCCCTGGGGATAGAAACATCCGGAATAATCAAACATCTTTTTCTCCCCATCCGCTTCGAGAATAGGACCTCGGTTTAAAATCATAAGTTTACTCGTTCCTTCTTTTAAATATACAATCGATCCAATTGGTAGCATAAACTTTTCCACTCCTAGAATTTAGTTTGTGATTAATCATCTTACTTAAACTTCTATTTTCTCAACCGTCCAACTATTTAACTTTGGTTTTTCCCACACTAATGGTTAATCCACTTCCTATGAATAAGAAAAACAAGAAAAATAGAGTGAGTGATAATATAATGACATTTCCATGCTCGATAAATGCTGCTATACCAAATATAATGAACGCTAAAAAAAACAAATAAAAGAATAAATACTGAAATAAATATTTGATAGATTTTGGTCTAATCCATAATTCAACTTCTTCTAATTGTTCTAACTCCACAACATTTTTCAAGTTTTTTTGATTGATATGACTGATATAAAAACGTAGCAGAATGGCTAAAATCAAAGAAAATACAAGAATAAAAATATTTGTACTGGTTGATGTCTGAATATCAAAGTAGCTTATTAAAGGAGATATTAAATTTGCTATAAGAATGGAAAGTCCCGCTCCCAGCACACTAAAATAACCTGTATTTGTCTGTTTTACTATAGGCGCCTTTAATTGTTCTACTATCTTTTCATCATTTATTTTGTAAACGGTATTTGGAAAAGTCCAAAAGGTAAAGGGAAATAAGATTTTGAAAAAGGACTTACCCATGTCAAGGATATATGTATTTCTATTTAGCTTAAGAATTCTATATCTTAGATTTTTATAAGCACCTTGAATTTCACATTCCATCACACATCCCCATTTCTGTAAAAAAGTGGGACACGGGGACAGGTTCCTTGTCCCGCCACCGCCACGTCTCCATCGCATCACACATTAATGAATAGGGATACTCCCCCACTCATCACTTAAACTTCGCCTTACTAGTTCCCTCCATCATGGTTGCACTATTTCCTATCGATAAAAATAGAGTACACATCATTACACCTAGTAATATCACCATGTTACCTAATTCTATAAATCCAACGATTGATAATACGAGAAAACCTAAAACAAAGAGATAATATAAGATAAAGCCAGTGAAATTCTTAAGGGAATTCGGTCTAATCTGTAACCTTCTAGTCTTCAATTCTTCCAGATTCACTATTTTATATAAATTTTTACGGTTTATTCCACTAATATAATACCGAAAGAACAAAACAATGCAGATAAAAAACAATACTATCAACATATTGGTCGTTGCAGAAGATGAAATATTTAAATAGTCCATAACAGGCCGTAATAGATTTGCTAGAAACACAGAAATCCCAGCGCCTAACAGACTATAGTAACCGGTTTTTGTTTGTTTTACTTTTGGTGTGTTTATTTGTTCCAATGTTTGTCTGTCGTCTACCTGATAAACCGTATGTGGAACGATCCAGCATGCAAAAGGAAAAAGCGCGTACCAAGGGGAGCGGTCCACATCCAGGATATAGCTTTCATTGTTTAACGTAAGCAGTTTATATCTCATTTTTTTATTGATAAATTGAATCTTGCAATCTTCCAAAATTATCCCCAACTCCAATTCATTGGATTAATGGCATCCAATCCACTTTGAATAGCCTCGCCTGCAGATTCTACCAAATCACTAGCTGTTTCCTTGACATTGTTTCCAAACTCATCTAGTTTTTGTCCGACATAGTCTAAACCATCTTGTAGTCCTAAAATATTATTATCATACATATAATTAAATCCGACTGTAAAAGTGGTACCTACAGCAATACCACCAAGCACAGCCCAACCAGCTGGATTAGAACCCAATAGTAATGCTGTTCCAGCCATACCTACTGCATTCCCACCAATACCAACTCCTAGCGCTGCCGTATTATGAGACACAGCTTCTCCAACAGTCTTATCTTTCTGCGCTATATCCTGATACATTCCAATTCCAAAACCAGCTGCCATAAATCCGCGGCCTAATACTTTTCCAGCTGTATTAACTGTTTTACCATTTTCAATAAACGCATTGGATATCCTTGACGTGCGTTGATTAACCATAACAAACGAATTCGCACCAGATGGCCCAGGAGTTCCAGTAAGAACATTAATCATTCCACCTAATTTCATGGTTCCTACTCCGACTTGCTCTAGTGTTGCACTAAACAAATTAACTCCCAGATCTCGGCCAATCTTCTCATTATTATCTTTCAAATAATCCATAAATCCTTCCGGTACGTCTTCTTCCAGTTCCTCCGCCGTTACATTTCCATTCATTTTTTCCAGGCTAGAAAAAATGGTATAGTAGTCACTTCGATCAATATTGCCATTTACCAAATCTTGATAGGCATGGTTTAAGATGACCTGCGATTCATCGCTTAATTCCTCAATCGATTGATTTTTCGCTTTTTCTATCGCATACAATGGCATCGTTTCAATAGATGTTTCACTCAACGTCACACCGTTATTATGGTTGCTATGATATATTCCATCAATTAAAGACCCGTAGGAATCCATGCCTTGAATGGCTGCCACATTAAAATTCTCAACAGACAAGTTCCCATCTTGAAATTTGGATTCCAAATCAGCCACATAATTTTTCATCGTATGTAAATCTGTCAGGGTTTCTTCTAGTAAAGAAGTTTCATAATGATCCAACGCATTTAGCTCTTCTACCGTGTCTTGTGATTTTTCTTTCCCACGCTGAATATTTCCAATTACTTCGGACTCATTGACTTGTCGTACAGAAACCAGGTCCTGCACACTGGCAATAATGCTATTCGCCTCTCCCGTTAGTTCCAAAGTCTTATTTTCAATCCTTCGTAATCCTTCCGTAACATTAGATTGTATAAATTCTTGACTCACAAACCCACTGCTGTCAGATTCATAGGAATGAATCGCTTCCTTCATTCCGGATAATATGTTTTGATAATTTACAAGTGATTGATAAAGGAAAATTAAAAAAGGCTGATGGCATTCCAGATAAAACGCGCGAATGGCTTCTCCGCCCTCTCCTTTGAGCGCATCATCCAACCCATGAAAATCCCGTACCGCCCGCTGAATAGCCGAGATTTGCTCATAAAATAAATCAATATCCGCAGTAGCCTGCTCAATCCCCCTTTGCAAACTACCCACATCCAAAACCTTCAAACACAGCACCCCCACAACCGGGACAGGGGGACAGGTTCCTTGTCCCCCCTTTTACCGTCCCTTCTTTTCATATCGCACAATTTGCCAATTTAATCTTCATTATATTTAATATTGCCTATAGTTTAAAGGGTATTTAGTAACGTTTTAGTAGATAAACGGAGCGGAAAAGAAATGAAAGATAGGTAGAAAGTACGATTGGGGTTGGCGTGGGCTCGGCTCTGGTCGCGGGGTGCTCACGCAGGGGGACGCGGGGACAGGTTCCTCGTCCCCGTGTTATATGAACTGTCTCGCTCTTTCTATCAACCGACCCGCTCTTTCTATCAACCGACCCGCTCTTTCTATCAACCGACTCGCTCTTTCTATCAACTGACTCGCTCTCCCTATCAACCGACCCGCTCTTTCTATCAACCGACCCGCTCTTTCTATCAACCGTCTCGCTCTCTCTATCAACCGACCCGCTCTTTCTATCAACCATCTCGCTCTCCCTATCAACCGACCCGCTCTTTCTATCAACCGCTCCCCCCAATCCCCCAAAACATCCAAACAAAAAAATAGCGCAGCCCCCCACATACATGCAAGGAACTACACCACCAATTTCCCTTATATCAACTAAAAACACTTCCAACACGGGACACGGAACCTGTCCCCCTGTCCCCCACTACAAACTTTTCTTAAATTTAAATTCTTTTACTACGGTTTCGTAGTCTAGGTCTAGATCTGCGCAGCGTTTTTCTAGTTCGGCGAAAAAGTCAAAATCTCCTTTTACCGGCTGGTCACGGTATTCGTAATAATAATTGATGAGTTCATATAGCTCAGCGAATACTTTTACCTTTTCCACTTTATCCATCTTATCACCCAATTCCTTCAAATAATTCAGATAATTAATGATATCAGCTTTTCGCTGTATGTTCAAGATTTTCCAGTAAATGTATTCTCAACGTAAACACCCAAACAAACATTCAATCCAAGCGAACCGTAGCAACGCCATCTTCTATACTAAATTTCGTCCCATACGGCTCCGATAATTTTGCCAAACTTTCCAGTACTTGATGCTGTTTGGAGAGTTTCGGCCAGCCTTTCTTATAGCGTGGCAAATCAAATCCCAGGTCAATCGGATAGAATACTAATTTGGTCAGGGATCCATTTTCCATCTCCCAGTATGGCACCACGGATTCCCAAACTGCAGGGTTTACTCCTAATCCTTTGGTATTATTCGCACTCCTGGCATCTAGCGCATCCGCGACTGTTGCTGTCATGGGCAAATTATATTTTTCATAAAAATCACTTGGAAGTTTTTCAACCGTATCATTTTGGAAAATAAAATTACCTAAACTATAAAATATTGGACGCTTTTTATAAATTTCTATCCCACGTAGTACATGGGGACCATGCCCAATAACGGCGTGAGCTCCCTCGTCAATGCATGTCCTGGCAAACGTCTCTAAAAAGTCTGGTGCGACATCTTTGCGATCTTTGTTAATCTCATGGCAATGGATGCTGACAACGACATGATCCGCCTGACGGTTGCCTTCATGAATCGCTTTGATTATGCGGTCCATATCCCCTTTATGAGGTTCACGGACCATTTTCTCTTCTTTCCCCATTCGAAACGTATAATCCCCGAACTGGAAGTCAACCCCATCACTCGTAGCAAATCCTTCTTTCACCGCTAAATCATTTTCTGCATTTATATCCGTAGCTGCAGCGATTTCTTTTAATTGTTCCATATGCTCCCTGCCAACCTGGTACGTGGTTTCCACTCGCAACGGGTTCACCCCAGGACGCCCTATCATATCTGGACGCTGATCACCCGCTCGCCAAAAATCATGGAACGTAGATGTAGCACTGATAAGCGCCACTCGTCCCTCACCTGTATCTAGATATTTTGGGGAACTTGCTGCTGCTAGGTTTTCCCCTACTCCTGCATGGACCACGCCATTTGCATCTAACGTTTCCTCCGTCGCTTCCAGTCCGCCATACAGATAATCCAGAGTATGGTTATTTGCCCAGGCCATGCAGTTAAATGAATATTGCAATAAGTCTTGTAAAACAGAAGGATCGGACATGGCCCAAGTTCCACCACTTAGCGCGGACGGATAACCTTGACTGCGGTGCAGCGTTGTTTCCAAATTCGTAAAACGAAAAGCCGCGCTGCTAATAATCCCAGCTAATTTCGTATCAAAATCGCCCCTGGATAATCTCCTATTAATAAAACTATCCCCCGTTGCCACGAACGTTGTTTTCTTCATCGTCATTTTTCACCCGCCACTGGTTTTACTAAGCTTCCAGTAGGATTGCCTAAAATTTCCCCATCTTTCATTACCGTGTTACCTCGAACAATCGTTTGAACAGGCACTCCCTTCACCTGAAAACCGTCAAAAGCAGTTACTTTACTCTTACTATGGAGTTTCTCACGCTGGATGACTGATTCTTTGTTCATATCGACAATCGTAATATCGGCATCGGTACCAGGTTTCAAGGAGCCTTTATTAGGAATCGAAAATAGCTCGCTTGGTCCCTCTGACAAGAGACGAGCAGCATCCTCTATCGTGATTTTCCCTTCGTTTACGGCGTTCAACATCAGCGGAACCAGTGTTTCCACCCCACACATGCCTGCAGGAATCGACCATAAATCGCCATCTTTTTCTTCTTCCGTATGTGGAGCATGGTCGGAACACACAAGGGAAATCGTTCCATCACGCAATGCTTCCCATAATGCTTCCTGGTCTTTTTTGAATTTCACTGGTGGATATACTTTCATTTGCGGACCAACCCGATCATAGTCCTCGGCCGATAAAAATAGAAAATGCGGACAGGTTTCCGCAGTTATTGGATAGCCATCTTTTTGCGCTTGTCGGATATGTTCAATTCCTTCAGCGGTGCTGACATGCAAAATATGCAGGCGAGCACCTGTTTTCTTCGCCATTGCTATTCCCGATTGAATTGTTAATTCTTCTGCTAGATTTGGTCTTCCTTCCAATAAATCCAAATAAGTATGACCGTTTCGATCTTCCACCTTTTGCGTTAAATGCTGAATGAGATCATTATTTTCCGCATGGATAGCAAAGATTTGCCCGGTTTTCGCCACTTCTTCAAACATTTCATAAACTTCACCATCTGTGAATGGTGGAATGACGTCTTCCATATCACTTTTATAGTTGTACATTAACTGGAAGGTTTTGGAATGTACCGCATAGCCCCAGAAAAATTTAAACCCAATGACTCCAGCTTGTTTTAGAGATTGATATTCTTTCAGATTTAAATGTCCCAAACAAATCGCCCAAATGCCGTAGTCGACGAATGCCTTGCTGCTTAAATTCGACACTTGTTTCTCAAAATTTTCCACGTTATTAATCGGCGGATTCGTATTAGGCATCTCAAATATTGTGGTCACCCCACCAGCAGCTGCCGCTTGCGTTGAATGGAAAAAGTCCTCTTTATATGTAGCACCCGGATCTCTGGAATGCACATGCGTATCCAGAAATCCTGGGAAAACGTGTAACCCATTGGCATCAATAGTTTCTTTCACCTCTACAGGAAGTTCGCCATCAGTTACCACCGCGATTTTTCCGTCCTTCACATAGATGTTACCCGGACGCACTTCCTCGGAGGTAACGAGATTTCCATTTTTAATCAGCATATCGTATGTCATGTTTTATCCACCTCTTTTAAACGTCTACTTTTCCAATAATGTCGCGTATATCAGCTATGTTATGTTGAGTCATGTATGCTTGAATTTCCTCGATAATCTGAATCATTGCGTACGGATTTACAAAACTAGCAGTTCCCACTTGTACGGCAGTTGCTCCAGCAAGCATCATTTCAATCGCATCTTCCCCATTCATCACGCCACCACAGCCAATAATGGGAATAGTGGTCATTTGGGAAACTTGATAGATCATGCGAATAATCACTGGTTTGGTGGAAGGTCCCGAATATCCTCCCATGACATTGGCAATTTTCGGTTTCCTTGTGTGAACATCAATTGACATGGCGAGCAGTGTATTGGCCACATTTAAGCTATCACTGCCAGCACTTTCTGCAGCAAGAGCAATTTCCTGGATACTTCGCACATTCGGGGTTAGTTTGGTAATTACCGGCTTATCTGTTACCGAACGAACCTTTTTTACCAAATCATACGTCAGGTCAGCATGCATTCCAAACGCTTCGCCATTTCCCTTTAAGTTCGGACAGGATATATTTAATTCCACCCCATGTACGTCCTTACTGCTTGTCACAATCTCTGAAATCTCGGCAAACTCATCGACGGAATCGGCTGATACACTGGGAATGAGCGGTACGTCATACTTAGCATAAAAAGGGACATAATGCTTCATGTAATAATCGATTCCCATACTCTGGATACCAATCGAATTAATCATGCCACCAGCTGTTTCACAAACCCGAGGTGTAGCATTTCCTGGCTGCGGACTCATCGTTATACTTTTTGGCACAAGCGCACCTAATTGATTAAAATCAATAACCTTCTCCATCTCTGGGCCAAATGTTCCAGACGCTGGCATGATTGGATTTTGCAACGTTAATCCACCGATATTAACTCGCATATTCACTGCTGTTTTCATCATTTGATAACCACCTGCTCTAACGGGAAGACAGGGCCATCCACACAGACACGGGCATTCTTCACTTCATCCCCTGTTTGAATTTCACAAACACAGGCATAACATACACCCATCCCACATCCCATATGTTCTTCCAGCGCAATCTCCCCGGGTAAATTCTCCTGTTTTGCAATTTTTTGCATGAGCCGTGACAACCGCTTGGACCCGCATGTATATAAAGCATCCACAGGAGTCTGACTTAAAATATCATGAATGAGCTCTTCCACCTGATCCACATCACTATTGCCATCCTCTTCCGTCACCTTGTAAACATCCACCCCAATGCCACGCAAATAATCTGCAGCGAGTAGATCATTTCTGCTCCGCGCACTAAGAATCGCTGTCACCTGTTTCCCAGATGCTGCTGCTTCATAAGCAAGTGCGGATAATGTAGCAACACCTACCCCTCGTGCTAACAGAAGAATGGAATCATACCCAGCATTAACATCAAACCCCTTGCCAAGTGGACCAAACAAATCAATCGTTTCCCCTGCCTGCAACTCGGTCATTTTATTCGTACCCAAACCTTTAACCAAATATAGAAATTCAATCTGCCCATGCTCTGCATCGATTTTATACACACTGAGCGGTCTGCGTAACAGCGGATAGATCCCATCATAGGTTTTTATATGGAAAAATTGCCCCGGTTGCACGGTTTGTGTCATATTACTTGCGTCCACCACCATAAGCCAATAACGGTCACTCACTTGCGTATTGGATAAAACCTTATATTCCTGTGCTTGCATGCTGGTCTTCCCCCTTGCTGACAATCACCGCTTGTTTTAGAACTTCAGCTTCCAATACTTTTAAACCTGTTTCAATGTCCTTTTCCTCGGTAAATTCATCTGGGTGATGACTGAGACCATCAACAGAAGGGACAAATATTAAAGCAGATGGCCAGCACGTCGCCATATTCATCGCATCATGTCCTGCGCCGCTTGCCATAAACAGATAAGAAACACCCACATCTTCACATGTCTTCGCTAAGCTTTTTCTCCCTTTTTCATCCATAATGACTGGCTGATCTTCCTGTATGACTTTCATCGAAATGGTCGTTCCGCGCTTTTCTTCCAACAGTTCTGCCCGCTCTTTGATTCGATTCAGGACTCGGTTTCGTGATTCCACATTCGTGCTTCGGATATCCACTTTTAATGAAGCATATCCTGGAACAACATTCATAGCTCCTGGAGCAAGCTCAAGCACACCAACTGTAGCAACCGTTCCAAAGTCTTCTTCTAATAGAGCCGCTTTTTCAACAGCAAGCGACAGTTCTGAAGCTGACAACAAGGCATCTTTCCGCTGCGTCATCCCAGTCGTTCCAGAATGAGAACTTCTGCCTTCGATTTCAATTGCCAAACGCAGAGGAGCAGCAACGCCCGTAACAATTCCTACCGATTTTTTCTCATCTATCAGCTTTAACCCTTGTTCAATATGCAGCTCATAGAACGCTTTCAATGGAGTGTTTTTACGATTAGCAGACAAAAACTGGTCTAGTTCCAATCCTTGATTGACCACCGCATTCCTCAAAGAGATCCCATCTTTATCTTGTAATTCTTCGAGCGTTTCTTGATCCACTTTTCCAGTCATTGCTTTACTTCCAAGCGTCGCAAAATTAAAGCGAGAAGACTCTTCACAGGCAAAAGCAATCAGTTCAACCGAATGGGCCGTTTCTATCCCTTCTTCAACCATCGTCCTGACAATCTCTAATCCCGCTACAACTCCTAACGCGCCATCATATCTTCCCCCACTATACACCGTATCCAAATGGGACCCGATAGCAACTGCTGGCAAGTAGGGATCGGTACCTGGCAACTTGGCGATCACATTACCTGCAGCATCCACACTCGTCTCCATTCCTAATTTCTTGCATTCTTTTAAAATATATTGTTTGGCTTGCTGTTCCTCCAGCGTATACGCAAGTCTTTCTATGCCATGATTGGTTTCCCCCATTTGATTAATCACTTGTAACGTTTCCATCACTCGACTGATTTTCACATGCATTCACCCCGATTATTTCCATTATTATCTATAATTCTAATTTACAGGAAATTCAGTTGTTACTTCAGACAATAAATATCGTTATCTTTTGTCTTTATCGATAATAACGGAAAAATAGTGATAAATCTTCAATCCCATAAGCAACATTAGTTTGTCTTCAGAAAGATTCAAATTCAACCCGGTAATTTGTTTAATTTTCTGAAGCCGGTACTTTAATGTATTCACATGGATATATAATTGACTCGCCGTTTCCTTCAGGGATTCATTGCATTTAAAATACATCTCCAGCGTACGCAACAAGTTCAAATCATTCTCCCGGCTATAAACAATTAACTTTTTCATCGATTCATCATAGTAATTCTCTAATTCCTGATGATCGTCCACTAAAGAAATCAAGCGGTAAACACCCAAGGAATCATAATGAACAATCGCCTTATCCTCCCACAACTCCGTACCAAGCGAAATCGCCTTCTCCGCTTCCGAAAAACTTCTCCGCAATCCATTGATTCCCAAATATGCCGGTCCGATCCCAATACGAACCCTCGTATGAGTAACTTTTTCTATCTCCATCAATAACTTTTCAGCAACTTTTTTTATCCCTTGGATGCTTCTATTTTTTTCCGGAATAATAAAAAGGATCGAATTACGAATCGCAGCAGTTATCGCTCCTTTTTCCAGCTGATTCGTCTTCACTTCAATTTGTGAAATTCGCTCCTTAAAAACATCCTCACTAAGTCCCTCTTTCTTATTGGCCAGAATACATAAATAGCGCTCGTTCCGCCGAAAACCATATGTCTCCGCACGCTCCACTAAATCTTTTCGATTCATCTCCTGATTGAAAAGCAAATCCCGAATAAACTCACTCTTATAATTCTGTTCCACATCATATTTGATTTTCTTACGTAAAAATTGAAGAGAAAGCAGTGATGCTGCTTTCTCTTGTATCGCTAAATCCACTTCCATGAAGCCAGATTGATAATCCCAGCACGTGACGGAACCATACAGGTCTCCTTCGACAAGGATTGGGGCCACAATACAGGAAACCAGATCCCCTCTCGCATCCTTTCTCATCATACGAATCGGACGCTGGACCGCCTCCAATTCCCTTAATTGTTCTACATTCAAGGTTTCGAGGCTTTCCTTCTGCTCTGAAAGATGAATGTAAGGAACATAGCTTTCTAAAAAGACCTTACTTTTTGCCAAGTACGACAAGGTTTCTATAAATCTGTCGAAACCACCATTAGCAATGGATATCTCGTCTAGTAGTCTCGTTGCATACTCCAAGTCTTCCTGTAAGACGACTTTTTGATTAAAAATAGCATTCATTGCCGGAGATAATATATCCAAATAACTGATTTGTTCCGGTATTTCCAGCAAAACAATTCCATATTCATCTGCTTTTGTTTTCATTTCCTCTGGAATCGCATCCACAAAACGAGCAGGCTTTATCGCTAAAGCTACAGTATGTACCTCCTGTAATTTATCAAGTAATTCCACCTGTTTTTCCACATCGTCTTTAATTGGATAAAGACTCGTTAATAATAATTCATTCCCCTTTAACCATGTCACGATATCAGGAACTTCCATCACCGTGACATTATTGACCATGTTTTCTAACCCAGAATGCCCAGCAACGACCTGGCAATGACGCAATCCTCCTACTTTTAGAAGTTTATTTAATGGAATTCCCATAATACCCCTCCGATTTTATACAAAAACAACTATTCTGCTAGATTCACAAGGAACAAGGATAAATCTGGTATATACGTAATCAGCAGCAATGCCACCACATTTACCGCAAAGAACCGGAGTAGGCCAGGCATCATTTGTTTCATCGTTTGCTGCGTGATGCCCTGTGTAACAAATATATTTAAGCCAAATGGCGGTGTATATAGACCAATGGCCAAGTTGGTAATCATGATGATTCCCAAATGAACCGGATCCACGCCTAAACCTAGAGCAGAATTAAAGATAAGTGGTGCAACAATGATAATTGCAGCTACCCCTTCCATAAACATACCTAGTACAAGTAACACTACATTGAGTACTAATAAGAACAGAATTGGTGAATCAATAGCTGTTGAAATCCACTGTGCCACCGTTTGCGGTACCTGACTCCGCGTTAACATCCAACCCAACACTTGCGCCGCCGCAACTAATACAAGCACCTGTGCCGATAGAACAGCCGAATCCACACATACTTTATAAAAGGATTTCAGATTCATTTCTTTATAAACAAAGAAGCTAATAAACAAGGCATAAACGGCAGAAACACCAGACGCCTCAGTTGGACTGAAAATCCCGCCATAAATACCACCTAAAATGATCACAGGAATGAGCAATGCCCAAGAGGCACTTATCGTCGCATTCCAAAGTTCCTTCCCTGTCGCTCTTGTATCACGAGGCAAATTATTCTTTCGGGCATAAAAGTAGATATATATAATGGATGAAAGACCAAGAATTACCCCGGCACCAATACCGGCAATAAACAGACTACCAACAGATACCCCGGTTACGGAACCATAGATGATAAGAGTAATACTCGGAGGAATGACGAGCGAAACAGAACCTGCAGATGCCAGCAACCCTGAAATAAACGATTTATCATATTTTCCTCGAATCATTTCAGGAGACATTAATTTACCGATAGCGACAACCGTTGCCGGACTGGACCCAGACAACGCCCCAAAAAACATACTCGCTAACTGTGTGGTAATCGCTACCCCACCGGATAAGTGTCCTACCAGACTGCGCGTCCAGCGAAGAATCCGCTTCGATAACCCACCAACTTCCATAATATTGGCAGCAAATATAAAAAACGGCAGAGCCATTAGCGCAAATTGGTCAATCCCACCAAACAAGCGCTGAATAAGAATCATCGGCTGGATATCTGTTGCAAACATCAGCGTTAAGAAAGAGGCAAGTGTGAGCGAAACAAATATCGGTGCACTACTAAATAAAAAGAATATAATTAGGATTAGTAATAATACAATCATAGGTTATTCCCCTTAACTTCATCAGTTTTTGCTTGTTTAACATGCTTGATCAAATTATCTACAAGATGGACGATGGAAATTGCCGCACCGAATGGAATTGCTAAATAAATCCAGTACATTTTAATTTGCATGGATGGCGTAATTTGCCCTGTCCCCATACTGAAAACAACCAGTTCCATCCCATAAATAATTAAGAAAACCATCAGAACAATCGAAACGAGGGTAACATAAATCCCAATCACATTCCGCCATTTCTCATTCACGTATTCCAAAAAGAAATCAATTCCAACATGCAAACCCCTGCCAAAACAAACACTGCTTCCTAAAAACGTCATCCATATAATCGCATAACGAATAAATTCCTCTGCCCATGTCGTATTCGCCTGAAAAAAATAACGAAGAATGATATTAATAAACAAAACAGCCGTCGCTGAAATAATACTAATGGCCAGAAAACCTTCTTCTATCTTATATAACCATTTCATTTAGGGAGTCACCTTCCTTTTGTGGAGCTGGATTTTTAAGTTGGTATGTTGATAGAGTTTGACGACAACACTTAATCCAGTCCTATGTAAATTCCTGCAGCAGATAAGGATGATGAAAAACAAGGAATTCGCACTATACTATTGGCAAATTCCTTGTATCCCACACTTACACCTTATTTCTGCACTTCATCAATAGCCTGATAAAGTTTCTCAAGCAATTCTAACTGTTCCGGTGTATTATAAACTTCTTCATGCATCGGACGTGATGCTTCACGGAATGCAGCGATTTCTTCTTCCGTAAATTCATAATAATTCACACCACTGTCTTTGATTTGCTGACGGTAATCATTTTCTGTTTCCGCCAAGTCCTCACGTGCTGCTGTACGTCCAGCTTCTTCCGCTTCCGCAATAACTTCCTTCAAATCATCAGACAGGCCTTGGTACCAACCTTGGTTAGCCATGAGCACATATGTCATCGTTCCATGGTAACTTTCGATAATATTATCCTGTACTTCATGATAGTTATTTAGAAAAATAGTTTGAAGTGGATTCTCTTGTCCATCCACGGTTCCTTGCTGTAAAGAATTATAAACTTCCGCATATGGTACTGGGATAGCTGTCCCACCCCATGTTTCATATTGTTCAATCAATACAGGGGATTCCATAACACGCATCGTTAAGCCAGCGAAATCTTCTGGACTATGAATCTCTTTGCCACTTGTTGTGAAAAGCTTGAATCCACCAGGCCAGTACCCTAGCCCTTGGAATCCGCCTTTTTCAAGTGTTCCTAGTAGCTCCTGTCCTACTTCACCATCGAGAACTTCATAGGTTTCCTCTTTATCAGCAGGCCATAAATATGGTAAATCTACCGCTTTAATGTCATCAACAAACGGGGTAACAACCGCTGTCGGCTGCATCGTAATATCTATTTCTCCCATTTGCGTTCCCTCCACTTGTTCTCGCAAACTACCAAGCTGAGAAGCTGGATAAATGCTGACGGTTACATTTCCATCCGTTTTCTCTTCAACTACTTCTTTAAACTTCTCCGCACCAACATGTTCCGGACTTTCAATTGGCTGATTGTGACTAAACGTAATCTCTAACGTTTCAAATGAACCAGAACCATCACTTCCACCATCTCCATTATCCGAAGATGAATCACCAGAAGCATCCTCACTATCCCCACCACATGCAGCTAATAACAAAACAAACAGAAATATCGACAACATGAGTATCTTTTTCATCAAATTCCCCCTATTCTTTTAATTATTAAAATTTTACCACCTTCCGCCTAGTATTTCCAGACAAAATTTTTCGATAATTTTTATTTATTAAGACAAAAGACCGGGGGACACGGGGACAGGTTCCTTGTCCCCGTTTATTTATCAAACGGATTTGTCTTTCTATCGACTGTCTTGATCTTTCTATCAACCGACTCGCTCTCTCTATCAACCGACTCGCTCTCTCTATCAACCGACTCGCTCTCTCTATCAACCGACCCGCTCTCCCTATCAACCGACCCACTCTCTCTATCAACCGCCTCGCTCTCCCTATCAACCGACCCGCTCTCTCTATCAACCGACCCGCTCTTTCTATCAACCGACCCGCTCTTTCTATCAACCGACTCGCTCTTTCTATCAACCGACCCGCTCTTTCTATCAACCGACCCGCTCTTTCTATCAACCGACTCACCACTCATCCCATGACAAACTTAAGCAGGGGACACCTAACCTGTCCCTCTGTCCCACTTCATTCTTTTTGTAATGTTACATATTCAAATGTTATAATAAGGTTATGTTACATTAGAAGAGAGGGGGAGTGAGTTGGAGTTTGTAGATCCTATAAAAGACTTGGAGACGATAAATGAAATAAAAAAGTTACTTAAGCAAAAGTCTCAAAGGGATTTCTTGTTATTTGTGTTTGGCATCAATACGGGGATACGGCTGAATGACTTGCTTCATTTGAAGGTTAAAGATGTTTGGGATGGAAAAGAAGCTAGGGAATTTTTGTTTATTACGGAAGCTGGCAAGCGAAAAGAACAATCCATCTTCTTAAACAACAAAGTTCATGATGCTTCAAAAGGATATTTATTAGATTCCAATTTATCTGCGAATGATTTTCTTTTTAAATCTAGAAAATATGATGGACCAATTACGCGACAGCAAGCCTACCGTATTATTAATCAAGCTGGAAGAGAGGTAGGTATTCAAGGAAAAATCGGCACCCATACAATCAGGAAAACATTTGGTTACCACGCATACAGAAAAGGGATTGCTATTTCACTCATACAGTCTGTTTTTGGTCATGCTTCTCCATCTGAAACTCTAAGATATATAGGAATTGATAAAAAAAGTAAGCATCTGATAAAAGTAGATGTTCATTTATAGAAAGGGGGACACACATGAATGAAGGCGGATTCATCATGGAATACTTCATATTAATTCTGGGTCTATTACTCATTATTGGAGTACTGGCTACTAAGTTTTCCAGTAGATTGGGAGTTCCAGCACTAGTTCTTTTCATTCTTGTAGGGATGTTGCTTGGAAGTGATGGTTTTAAGCTTATTGACTTTAGTGATTATAATTTATCTAGATTAATAGGTATGTTTGCCTTAGTTATTATTTTGTTTGATGGTGGACTGCAAACAAAATGGTCCACAGTAAAACCTGTAGTCACTCCTTCTCTTATACTTGCCACAATAGGGGTTATTTTGACATCACTCATTGTGGGGATAGGGGCAAAATTTGTACTGGAAGTAACCTGGTTTGAAGCCTTATTATTTGGGTCCATTGTTGGCTCAACGGATGCTGCAGCAGTCTTTGCAGTGCTAAAAGGAAAAAATATTAAACCGAGGATCAAGGCAACACTGGAAGCAGAATCTGGATCAAACGACCCGATGGCAATGATTCTTATGATTTCTTTTATTCAATTAATCTCCATGGACCAATCGTCCTATCTAACATTGGTCGGCTCATTCTTTTGGCAAATGATTATCGGCCTCGTTTTCGGACTAGTCGCAGGTAAAATCGCTACAATAGCCATCAATAACATTAACTTAGATTCAAGTGGGCTATATCCTGTATTTACATTGGCATTCGCCTTGTTAATCTATAGCATTACAGATCTGATTAATGCAAGTGGTTTATTAGCTGTTTATGTAGCTGCGGTTTTAATCGGTAACTCCGAAATAACCTATCGTCATTCCATTTTTAGATTCAATGAGGGGTTTGCCTGGATAGCACAAATTTTAATGTTTACGATTTTAGGTCTCTTAGTTTTCCCCACACATCTATTCACCTGGGATATTATTTGGAAAGGTCTACTAGTTTCCTTTATTTTAATATTCCTAGCTCGTCCAATAGCTGTTTTTCTATCAACGGTTAAACTTGGATATAACACAAAAGAAAAAGTCTTCCTCTCATGGGCCGGATTAAAGGGGGCAGTCCCCATTGTATTAGCTACTTTTCCCATGGCAGCTGGTTTAGAAAACAGCCAATTATTTTTTAACGTTATCTTCTTTATTGTCTTGATTTCTGCTCTTGTACAAGGATCTACTATATCCATTTTTGCTGAAAAGTTAGGTTTAACTGGACCTAAAAAGACAGAACCAATGCATTCTTTGGAATTAGTTTCTCTTGGAAAAGCTAATGCAGAAATGATTGAATACGAAGCAAGCGATGATACCACCATAATAGGCGAATCATTAGCTGATATTGAATTTCCAAATGATGTTCTAGTTAATGCTGTGATTAGAAATGACGAACTAATAACACCATCTGGTGATACAAAAATCGAACCAGGAGACATTTTATATATTCTTGTTTCGCGTAAAAGCAAAAAGGAATTAAAGCAATTATTAAAAAAGGAGAAGGAAATAAGTACATCCTCTGCTTAGCATAGAAAGCAAGAAGGTCTTTGCCAAAGTTCTACGTGAGGGGACAATTGTGATGAAGCGCTGCTTGAATTGCGTCTTACATCTTTGGGGGGTTTGCGGCTCCACTAAAAAACCTTCCACTATCTTCGTTTTAGGAGTGAGAGAACATGGGTATATCAAAGGATTTCAAACTAATTGTAACAATTATTGCACAAGATATGGCCGATAAAGTATTGGACGCCATTGAAAAAGAAGGTGTAAAAAAAAGCACTGTCCTGTTAAGTCGAGGCATAAGTGATAACAATCCAATATTACCATTTAACGTCCGAATTGATCCAAGACGTGAAGTTATACTTACTTTAGTTCCTAAAGACAAAGCAAATCGAACATTTGAAGTTATCTTAGAAGCTGGAGAACTGGAAAAACCACTCAATGGATTAACCTTTATATCAGATATCGAAAAAGTAGGCGGCATCGACTTAAGCATGTTTGATAATTAGGGGGACGCGGGGACAGGTTCCTCGTCCCCCCTGTTTTACATATAAGCAACGCTATCTTACAGAAAGAGACGAACTCTTCAAAACCGTTAGAGAAATAACATCTCTCCTCGATTACCTAAAATTTCACATCAGCTCAAAAACTTTTATGGACTGGGACAAGGCACCTGTCCGAGGCCACTGAAAAACCATCCCTTTTATAGAAAGTGTTGAAGTAAAATAAAAAAAGAGAGTCCTTTTTTGTTTTTTTCACAAAAAAGTCTCTCTTTTTT
>NZ_RBZP01000026.1 GCF_003628505.1 Oceanobacillus halophilus
GAGTAAGATCCCTCAGAGACGATGAGGTTGATAGGTTCGAGGTGGAAGCGTGGTGACACGTGGAGCTGACGAATACTAATCGATCGAGGACTTAACTAACTTCTTCAAGATGTCTTAGATTTACTCTTATTTAGTTTTTAGGGTACAAACCTAGAAAGTAAAGGATGTTCGGTTAAAACCGTTCACGTCCTGTGAACAACACCGAACGACCTACATCGTGTAGGCCTAGTAGCGATAGCGGAGAGGTCACACCTGTTCCCATGCCGAACACAGAAGTTAAGCTCTCCAGCGCCGATGGTAGTTGGGGATTCCCCCTGCGAGAGTAGGACGCCGCTAGGCTAAGATTATTCCACAGTAGCTCAGTGGTAGAGCAATCGGCTGTTAACCGATCGGTCGTAGGTTCGAATCCTACCTGTGGAGCCATTTTTATGCTTCCATAGCTCAGCAGGTAGAGCACTTCCATGGTAAGGAAGGGGTCAGCGGTTCGAGTCCGCTTGGAAGCTTTATGATAAAGCTTAGAGTTCATTAATATGAATTCTAAGCTTTTTCCTTTGGTACAAGAAATGATAAAAATAGGTAAGATTGAAACTTGTAGAACTATGAATCATTTTCATTAATCAGAAAGTAGAAATGATGTTAAACTAATTTTAAGAGTGTAAAATGATATTGGAATTTATGTTTTATTGTTGAACAATAAAGAATAGAAGTATATGATGCAAATGCAGGACTTTTGATTCATAAGTGTAATATATATACGTTTATCTGAAAATAGATAGTTTAACAGTTGTTTGTTAACGCTGTCATTTTTGAACGGTATTTAATATTGTTACAGTATATACAGGAGAAAGTAGTTTAATAATATAAAAATTTGATTCTCAATTTGGGGGAAGGGATTTTAATTGAAAAAAAGTTTTCGTTTGCAATTATTTTTTATAATGATAGTTTTTGCAATAGTTATTGCTTTTACTATAGCTTTTATTAATCAAAAGAGAATGACGGAACAACTAATTAAAAATAATCAGTTTCAAATAGAACAAATTGAGGAAACGGTGAAATATTCATTAGAAACAATTGATAAGGTGTATTATTACTTTGATGAAGATACCACCTTAAATATGAGGATGAATATGAACTCTCTTATGGACCTGTATGAAGAGAATAATTCTTTTAAAGAATGGGATTTTCAACGATTAAAAGAATCTATGGGTATGGACATTTATATTATCAATAAAGACAATATTATTACCCATAGTAGCCTAAAACGAGATATTGGAATGGATTTTGATGTTTGCTGCAGTACGTTAGCATCAACACTAGAAGATAGACGAAAAACTGGCGAGTTCTATCATGATGGAATAGACATAGACCAAGGATCTGGTGAGATCACAAAATATAGTTATATGGCCACGAAAGATCAAAAGTATATCATTGAGCTCGGGTATAAATTGCAGAGTGGAATGATTTTTAATGAGTTTAACTTTTTAAAAGTAATAAATGAGTTGGAAACAAAATATCCTTCAATTGATGAGATTAATGTCATAAACATAGGTGGAATTCCTTTAGGTGAAGAAAAACAGAAGGGGTTATCGGCAGATAGGCGACAGGCTTTTAATAATACACTACATACCGGTGTTCCATCAGAAATAGAAGGAACTTGGAATAATAAAAATAGAACCTATCGCTATGTAACCTATACATCAAAGTATGATGAGGGTTTGACAAAAAATAAGGTCATAGAGATCGTCTACAATGAACATCAATTGGAATCAGTCTTACAGGAAAATCAAAAAACATTTCTGATACAGCTTCTTTTGATTTCGGTGGTCACAGTTATGCTAGCACTTATTCTATCAAAACTTGTTGCCAAACCAATGTATATGGCTTTTCATGATAGTCTGACTGGTTTGAAAAATAGGGCAGCATTTGAAGAAAGGTTAAGTAAGGAACTGAAGAAAAGTAAAGAAAATACTGCATTGCTGATGTTTGATTTGGATAATTTTAAATTAATTAATGATCAACTTGGACATGACCAAGGAGACCAATTATTAAAACTAATTGCAGATACCGTTAAATCCAGCCTATCAGGAGATATTACCGCTTACCGATTGGGTGGCGATGAATTTGCTTTAATTATCCCTTCAGCAACAAATGAGAAATCAGTAAAAATAGCTAGTCGTATTCTTCAAGACTTGAAAGAAACCTTCTATTCACAGCAGTCTTTAAATGGATTAGATGTAACTGCAAGCATGGGGATTGCTATAACATCTTCGGACAGTATGGAGGATATTGAGTCACTCTATAGAAAAGCAGATAGAGCAATGTATAATTCGAAAGTAGAAGGGAAAAACCAATTTTCTTTTTATAACAACGATCGAAATGAAGAAACAAATGAGTATTGGAGGACAATTAATTAAAGAAGCTCCTGGTTACTACATTAGTAACTAGGAGCTTTTAAGTTTGTTAACCACCAATAATGTGAAATCCTGAGTCAACATGTAAAACTTCACCAGTGATTCCTCTAGATAGTTCACTAATAAAGAATAATGTTGCATCCCCAACTTGGTCTTGATCTATACCGCGACGCAATGGAGCTTTTTCCTCAATGAGACTAGCTTTTTCATTGAAGCCAGATACCCCTTTGGCTGAAAGTGTTCGAATAGGTCCTGCAGATACTGCATTTACACGTATGCCATATTTACCTACATCTTCAGCTAAGTAACGAACACTAGCTTCTAAGGATGCTTTAGCTACACCCATCACATTGTAATTAGGGATAACTCGTTCAGATCCTAAGTATGTTTGCGTAACAATACTTCCGCCTTCTGTCATGAGTTCTTTAGCTGCCTTCGTAACAGCAACCAATGAGTAGGCACTAATTTCTTGAGCTAATAAGAAACCATCGCGCGAAGTATTTGCAAATTCACCTTGTAACTCTTCACGTTTTGCAAAAGCTACTGAGTGAATAAGCCCGTGGATGACACCTACCTCATTTTTTATTTCTTCAAATGCTTCTCGAATACTTTCGTCATCTGCTACATCACAGGAGACAATTTGTTTTGGATTTATTTCATGTTTTTCTAATAATTTAACTAACTTTTTATAGGAACGCTCTTGTCTATTCGTGAAAATTAAATTTGCACCAGCGTTATGTAGCGACTTTGTTATTCCCCAAGCGATACTTCTTTCGTTTGCTACACCCATCACAACAACATTTTTACCTTGTAATAATCCAGACATTGTTAACCTCCATCATATAAATAAATCTCTTTTTTATATTATAACCTAACAGGGTGGTAGAAATAAAACATTTTATATAACTTGATATTATTACTTGGTTCTAATTTCCCCCAAACTAGAAATTTCACATACATTTATTTTTTTATTTTATAAAAATCATATATTGGGAAAAGATGATAGAGAAGATGGCTAAAATAGGGTAAAAGCTTTATATAGCAAAGAATTTACTTTCTAACATAATTTTTTTTACAAAAATAGAAATTTACCCTTTACAAAGTTTGAATAACTCGGTATAATAAAATTCGTCAGTTTGAGACAGGCAATCACAAAACTTGTCGAATGGTAATGAATGGCCCGTTGGTCAAGCGGTTAAGACACCGCCCTTTCACGGCGGTAACACGGGTTCGAATCCCGTACGGGTCACCAACATGATGGAGGATTAGCTCAGCTGGGAGAGCACCTGCCTTACAAGCAGGGGGTCACAGGTTCGAGCCCTGTATCCTCCACCATAATATCACAAAATAAGCAAGATCAAATGACTTAAAGTAATCAAATAATTTATGCCGGCCTAGCTCAATTGGTAGAGCAACTGACTTGTAATCAGTAGGTTGGGGGTTCAAGTCCTCTGGCCGGCACCATTTATATTTATGTGTATATTTGATAATTATATTGTATAAAATACGGAGGGGTAGCGAAGTGGCTAAACGCGGCGGACTGTAAATCCGCTCCCTCTGGGTTCGGCAGTTCGAATCTGCCCCCCTCCACCATTTGTTTATTGGGCCATAGCCAAGCGGTAAGGCATCGGGTTTTGATCCCGTGTACCCCAGGTTCGAATCCTGGTGGCCCAGCCATTTGTTTTTATAAAATAAATGTTGTCCATGTAAATATACTATTAGTGCAATAGTATTTTTTTATGAAAAAATTACTCACAATAAGCTCCGAGTAACCCCGAAGCACAAAGCATCTCCGATTAAACTAGCAGATGCAGGGGTCAACAAAATAACTCTTCAATAATCATAGAAAGAGCATCAAAATAGGAGCCATTAGCTCAGTCGGTAGAGCATCTGACTTTTAATCAGAGGGTCGAAGGTTCGAATCCTTCATGGCTCATCACTTATTAAAAAATCAATATTAGAATAAATAAACAAGGTCGTTATAAAACAACCTTGTTTATTTGCATTTTGTATGGATTTTTTACATAATAAATAGAGATGTTTTAACTCATTAAATAATAATTTGTAGTATGATAATAAGACATTCTAATAATGATAATAGAGATAACATGTTATAATGAGAAGAGATTTTAGGTGTTTGAATTTTTGTATACAAAAAGGATGGTACAGTATGGAAACCTCTAGAATTCCTGGGTTCTATAATATGACTGTTGAAGAACGATTGAATTTATTAAAAAAGATACATTCCTTTTCAGAAGAGGATGTAAAAAATATTCAAACAAGTGCACCGTTAACAACTGATACTGCCGATAAGATGATTGAGAATGTAATTGGAACATACCAACTTCCGTTAGGATTAGGGTTGAATTTCCTAATAAATGGGAAAGACTATGTAATCCCAATGGTAATTGAGGAACCATCTGTAGTTGCTTCAGCAAGTCATATTGCTAGGATTGTGAGAGAAGCTGGAGGTTTTACTACAAAGGCTACAGAACGAGTAATGATTGGCCAAATTCAGGTCGTAGGATGTGCAGATTTTCAACAAGCAAAAGAAACTGTGCAACAAAATAAAGAAGTTCTTTTAGAAGCTGCTAATAACGCCTACCCTAGTATAGTTTCTAGAGGTGGTGGCGCAGAAGATTTAGATGTTCGGATCTTAAATGAAGAATCCACTTCTGCATATAGTCAGATGCTTGTGATTCATCTGTATATTAACACGTGTGATGCAATGGGTGCGAATATCATTAACACAATGGTTGAATCGTTGGCGCCATTAGTTGAAGAGTTGACTAAAGGTAAGGTTTATTTGCGAATTTTATCGAATTATGCAGACAGATGTTTGGCTAAGGCAAAATGTGTCATTCCACCCGATCTTTTAAAAACTGGAGATTACTCTGGAGAAGAGGTGCGTGATGGTGTAATTCACGCATATGAGTTTGCCGCTTCTGATCCGTATCGTGCAGTAACACATAATAAAGGAATAATGAACGGAATTGATCCAGTCGTCATTGCGACAGGGAATGACTGGAGAGCAGTGGAAGCAGGGGCCCATGCTTATGCATCACGTAACGGAACTTACGATTCAATGACAATCTGGTCTAAGGATGAATATGGTAACCTTGTAGGGGAATTAGAATTGCCAATGTCAATTGGTACTGTTGGAGGAGCTACTCGCGTTCATCCGATGGCTAAGTTTGCTCTACACATATTAGGCGTGAACTCTGCAAAAGAATTATCCCAAGTAATTGTTTCGGTAGGTCTTGCTCAAAATCTTGGTGCGTTAAAGGCATTAGCAACAGAGGGCATTCAAAAAGGACATATGGCACTACACTCTCGCTCTGTTGCTATTGCAGCAGGAGCTACAGGGGAGATGATTGATATTATTGCTGAACAACTAGTAAAAGAAAAACAAATCCGTGTAGGGAAAGCTAAAGAATTGGTGGAAGAATATAAAAAATGAGTGCAGAAAAAGTTACAACCACAGAAAAAACAGCTATAGGTATAGCTCATAGTAAATTAATACTGATTGGGGAGCATGCAGTTGTACACGGACAACCAGCTATTGCCATACCCTTTCCTTTAATCGGTGTTGAGACGGTAATAGAACAAGTGCCTGGCACTGTCAAAATTGATAGTGCATTTTATCATGGTCCAATGAATCTTGCCCCTGATTCGTTACAGGGAATTGTTAAATGTATAAAAGGAACATTGGATTACCTTGAAATGCCTCCAGAGGATTTATTAATTAAAATAAGCTCATCTATACCACCTGGTAAAGGTCTAGGATCCAGTGCCTCGGTAGCAATTTCAGTGATTCGATCTTTATTTGCTTTTGCAAACAGAACTTATTCAGAAGAAGAAATACTAGATTTAGCGAACATTGCTGAGACTCATGCGCATGGTCAGCCAAGTGGAATTGATACACTAACGATTACTTCAAGTTCGCCAGTATGGTATGAAAAGGACTTTCCGATAAAATACATTGATTTGAAAGAGGACTTTTATTTCGTTGTTGCTGATTCAGGAAGAGTTGGGGACACAAGAATGTCTGTTGAATCAGTAGCCCGTTTATTAAAATCTGCACCCAAAAGAATACATCGTAAATTAGAGCGCATAGGTGAGTTAACTCACCAAGCAAAACATGCATTAGAAAAAGCTGGTAAGCATTTACTGGGACACTTGCTGGATGAAGCTCAACGAGAATTAGAGGCTTTGGGAGTAAGTGATGCAGGTTTAAATCGTCTAATTTATTTTGCGCGACAAGAGGGTGCATTAGGCGCTAAGCTTACTGGTGGCGGAAACGGTGGCTGTATTATTGCGCTTGCACGAAATGAAGTACATTCAAGACAGCTTGCAGAAAACCTTAGAAAATACGGTGCTCATGCAGTTTGGCCGTTTGTGTTAAAAAAACAGGATTAAATGTGGATAAAGGAGATACATGATGAAGGCTACAGCAAAGGCTCATACAAACATTGCTTTAATTAAATACTGGGGAAAAAGGAACGAGCGCTTAATTTTACCTACTAATAGCAGCCTCTCCTTAACGTTAGATGGTTTTTATACAACTACTAGTGTAGCCTTCCACGAGGAATTTTTGGTGGATTCGTTTATGCTTAATGACGTTCCTGTTACGGGTGAGGCATTTAACCGAGTTACCCTGTTCCTGGATTTACTACGAAATTTATCGGGGAAAGCGAACCTCTTTGCTGAAGTAAAATCAACCAATGAGGTACCAACTGCTGCCGGCTTTGCATCCTCTGCTTCAGGCTTTGCTGCTCTTGCAGCTGCGAGTAGTCGTGCCATCGGTCTGGAATTATCAGATGAAGAGCTTTCCCGGTTGACACGTCAAGGCTCTGGATCTGCTTGTCGTTCCATCTATGGTGGTTTTGTTGAGTGGGAAATGGGAACACGATCTGATGGTCTGGACTCTCACGCAATTTCTGTTGCACCTGCAAGCCATTGGGATGTACGAGTTGCTGCGGTTGTCTTATCTGCAACCGAGAAAAAGGTATCAAGTAGAGCAGGTATGAAACGAACAGTGGAGACATCCCCTTTCTACCAGGGATGGTTAGATAGTATTCCAACTGATTTACGAGAAATTAAAGCTGCAATAAATGCAAAGGATTTTGAGAAGACAGGTTCTATTGCAGAAGCGAATTGCTTGAAGATGCATGCTACTACTTTGGGGGCGAATCCTCCATTTACATACTGGCATGATACAACTCTACGTGTCATGCAAACTGTACAGGAAATGCGTTCTAATGGAATTCCTGCTTATTTTACAATTGATGCTGGCCCGAATGTGAAGGTATTATATTTGCCAGAGAATGAAGAACGAGTAAAAGAAAGATTACAGGAAGTACCAGGTGTGAATAGCGTAACGCTAAGTAAGCCAGGACCCGGCGTAACCTATCTTTAGGGGTTGAATTGTGTTGGAAAAACAATCTATGACGATCAAAACTCCCGGGAAACTAATGATTGCCGGGGAATTCGCGGTATTACAACCATATCATCATTTGGCAGTAATGGCAGTAGACAGGTTCGTATATGCCACTATTAAGAAATCGGAAGTAAATCGATTGTCCTTAACTGATTTTCAATTAGAAAATCTAGAGTTTGCGATAGAAAATAAACGGGTAAAAGTAGCAACGAATGATTCGAGAGTTCAATTTGTTAATGATGCAATGACAATTGTAAGTACCTATTTGCAGGAGCAAGAAGTTACGCTAACTCCCTTTATGTTATCTATCAAAAGTGAGTTAGATGATGAATCTGGCATTAAATATGGTTTAGGATCTAGTGCGGCCGTTGTTACTTCTGTCGTAAATGCCATGCTTAAGATATTTCTTCCAGAAGAACCGTCTAAGGAATTAATCTTTAAATTAGCATCTATATCTCATGTTATAACACAGGGGAATGGGTCTGGTGCTGATATTGCAGCATCTACGTATGGAGGAATACTTTACTATTCTTCATTCCAAGCAGACTGGTTAAGAACTGAGTATAAGAATGCTAAAACTGTAACAGAATTAGTAGAAAAAAATTGGACTTACTTTTCGGTGAAAACCATGGAGATGCCTAAGGATATCTATTTCTGCGTAGGTTGGACTGGGAATGCTGCATCGACTGCAAAACTAGTCGATAAAATATTGAGATTAGAAGAGAATAATCCCGAACAATTTTATCGTTTTCTCGAAGATAGTAAATTTGCTGTTAATAAATTTTATACTGGTATGAATGAATCTAATCTCTCCCTTGTACTTGAAGGTGTGAAAGAAAACAGAAGAGCCTTAGCGAAAGTGGGAGAACATGCAAATACTCCAATAGAAACGGTACAGCTTAGTAACTTGTGTAATTTAGCCGAACAGCACGGAGGAGCGGGTAAGCCATCCGGTGCTGGTGGGGGCGATTGTGGAATTGCGTTTATGCCTTCAAAAGAAAAAGCAGAACATGTCATAAAGGCCTGGGAAAAGGAAGGCATAAAGCCATTATTCATTCACCCATATCCACATGGATCCATTGATGTATAATGCTAAATATTGGTTTCGAATGACTAAAGTGATAAGAAAGTGTAAAATTATCTTACGTATGTAAAAAAGACATGGATTATCTCCATGTCTTTTACTATGCGTAGTAAGTTCTTGGTGTAGGTTATAGCTTATATTTAGAAAAACACTTATATAAATTTTTGATATTCATTAATTAATTCGTCTAGTTTCATACTAGAAGAAATTACAACGTCAGAAGTTAAATCATGATCATCACTTAATAAAATCATTTCTTCACGACATTCTTCAATTTTTTCTAATAAAACAGATTTAGTCACCAAAACTTACCCCCTATCTAGTATACTATAATAAGAAAATAAAGTATAAATTGCAATATAAAATTGTGATATTTTTATGACTATTTTATAAAATGGTTTTAAAATTATTATCACAGGGTATATAGGATATCGCATTTATAAGAAGAGATTATTCTTTTTAATAAAAAAATGAAACCTTTCTATGTACCTATTCGTAATATAAATACCGCAAGTAAGCGGAGGTACGTAAATGGAACAATTTATAAGAGAAAAAATTAAACAAGTAAAAAAAGGGGACCAAGCAGCATATAGCGAAGTTGTAAATGTTTATCAACATAAAATATATCAACATTGCTATAGAATGCTTGGGAATAAACACGAGGCGGAGGATATGGCGCAGGAGGCTTTTATTCGTGCTTATGTAAACATTGATTCCTTTGATGAGCGTAAAAAGTTCTCCACTTGGTTATACCGAATAGCAACGAATGTCACCATTGACCGAATTCGAAAACGTAAACCGGACTATTATCTTGATGCTGAAGTTAAGGGAACGGATGGACTCGACATGTATTCACAGCTTTCTACAGATGACCCATTACCAAACGAGGAAGTAGAGAGTTTAGAATTACAGCGCTATATCCATAGTGAAATATCAAAACTTCCACCAAAGTATCGCAGTATTATTATTTTGCGTTATTTAGAGGAATTTTCCCTTCAGGAAATAAGCAGCATCCTAGATATTCCTTTGGGAACAGTAAAAACAAGAATTCACCGAGGAAGGGAAGCTTTACGCAAAAGGCTTCGTCACGTGTAAAGGAGTGTGACCCGCTTGAGAGCTCATAATGAAATAATTAAACTAATGCATAAATATTTAGATGGAGATTTATTGAAAGAAGAAGAAGTAACCTTACGTAATCACTTAGAGAACTGTGAGGAGTGTCAATCTCACTTTCATGAATTAAAACGGACTCTAACGCTAATACAAAGTGCTGAGAACATTAAAGCACCATCAAATTTCACCGAAAATGTCATGAAGAATCTTCCAAGTGAGAACAAGGGATTTAAATATAAACGTTGGTTTAAAGCACACCCAGTTTTAACAGCGGCGGCTATATTTTTTATTCTTATGTTTAGTGGTGTGTTTACACAGTGGAATCAGGACAGTGAGTTAGTTGTATCTAAACAGGAAAATCTAATTATTCAAGGCGACACTGTTATAGTGCCTGAAGATGTAACTGTTGAAGGCGATCTACTTGTGAAAAACGGGAAACTAATTATAAAAGGAACCATTGATGGTGATGTCACGATTATTAATGGTGAACTCGTTGATGAAGAGCTTAATGGAGAAGGACTAATGGCATCAGTTGGAGAAGTAAATGGAGAACTTCATACAGTTGACAAAATGTTTGAATGGCTCTGGTATCATACAAAGAATTTGTTTCAAAGCATCTTTTCATTAGAATAAGGCAAAATCTACCGGATAAGGCGTTTCACTTATCCGGTTTTTTCATGCACTAATTCGGGTATAATTTAAAAGATGCTTTTTGGTTTATCTCCAGAATTGTATAGCTCTTGCTTGTACTAATGAATGTTGTGTGCTGCTATCGCTCCGTTAGAATACTTCGCTTTCCACGGGCACGGCATTAGCCTCCTTGGTGCTAGGGCCAAAGATGATTATTCGAGTAGTACTCACGCTGCGGGGTATTAGAGAATGTCTTTATCTTACCCATTTGTTTGACATAATTTTATCTTCTAAATAGCAAATATAAACGCTAAAATATGTAAATGTATTTATAATCTTCAAGAATATAGCCTTAAAAAAGTGTGTCTGGAACCTAGTCAGTATAGAGTTCCGTTTAGTTCTATATAGGTATTTATGGTATAATTAGTAACATACTATAAGAGTAAATGATATAATTAAATTCACTGTGTAAAGAAGGATGTGTGAACATGCTTGATGGGGGATTGGATCTTATTGATCTACTAAGAATAGGCGTAGATATTGCTCTCGTCTGGTATGTATTTTATAAATTAATGATGTTGATTCGAGGAACAAAAGCAATCCAGCTATTAAAAGGGATTGCTGTAGTTTTGCTTGTGTGGGGACTTAGTATTGCATTTGATTTGCAGACCTTGCAATGGTTAACCAACCAAGCTATCATTTGGGGGTTCCTGGCAATTATTATTCTCTTCCAGCCTGAACTTAGAAGAGCTCTGGAACAATTAGGGAGAGGTAACTTGTTTTCTAGAAGCTCTAAATCAGAAGAGGAGAAGATTGGAAACAACATCGATGCAATTATTCAATCATGCAATTATATGGCGAAGAGGCGTATTGGAGCCTTAATTACAATTGAAGGTGAAACAGGAGTAGGCGAATATATGGAAACTGGTATTCCTATTGAAGGGAATTTAACCCATCAATTATTAACGAACATCTTTACTCCAAATACACCACTCCACGATGGAGCTGTTATCATTAAAGACGGAATGATTATGTCCGCTGCTTGTTACCTTCCTTTATCAGAAAGTCCATTTATTTCAAAAGAACTTGGTACTAGGCATCGTGCGGCTATGGGTATAAGTGAAGTGACGGATGCATTAACAATTGTCGTATCTGAAGAAACTGGGTCAATTTCCTGTACGAAGAACGGGGAATTACACAGAGATATAAATGAAGAAACCCTTCGTCAAATGCTCAATACGCATTTATCATTAATAGAAGAAACCTCTGATGATAAGAAATCATGGAAACGGAGGGAAAATGATAATGGATAATTGGTTTAAAAGCAAATGGTTTGTTCGTTTTGCAGCACTTGCTTTTGCTATCGTACTATATATATTTGTGGAAACTTCTGTGAGTACATCCCAAACAGAATCAACTTTTCCAGGAAATAATAGAGAAACGCAAACGTTAGATGATGTTCCCGTAGAAATACGAATCGATGATGAAAAATTTGTGGTTAGTGGCGTCCCGGAATTTATTACAGTTTCTTTAGAAGGACCCCCTAACTATTTAAGACCAATTGTGTTGCAACGTAATTTTGATGTATATGTTGATTTGCAGGGATTGGAAGAAGGGGAACATACGGTAGAAATCCAACATAATATCTCCAATCAATTAGAAGTCTTTATTGAACCCAAAACAATAGATATATATATTGAAGAACGGGCAAGTGAACAATTTCCAGTATCGGTAGATTTTATTAATCAAGATCAGATGCCAGATGGCTATGAATTAGGGAACTATGAGGTTAATCCGACGGAAATAGCAATAACTAGTTCAAGAAGCATTATAGAACGTATAGGAGTTGTTAAAGTATTTGTGGATGTTGCAGAGTTAGAAGAATCTATAAACAACCGTGAAGTACCTGTAAATGTTTATGATAGTCAGGGGAATGAATTGGATGTAAATATAGTGCCGGAAAGGGTAGAAGTTTCAGCAGAAATAAATAATCCAAGCAAAACCGTTAGTGTCAATGTTCCGACGACAGGTGAAGTCCCTGAGGGCTATTCATTATTATCAATTTCTGCTAATGTAGAAGAAGTGGAAGTTTTTGCAACAAGTGATATACTATCTACAATTAACTCTGTATCTACAGAGGAGATTGACCTTTCAGAAGTTACTGAATCAGGGACCATGGAAGTACCCCTTTCCTTACCTGAAGGTGTAAATGTTCCAGAAGTGGAAACAATTGAAGTAGCGCTGGAAGTAGAAGAATCTATGACATTAGAAGAGATGGAGATAGAAGTAGAAGGAATAGAAGACGGACAAGCCCTTAGGTTTATTCAACCAGAGGCTGAGACAATGAGTGTGACAGTTGTGGGGAACCAGTCTGAGGTAGATAATCTTACAACAGATGATATACGGGTTTTTATAAATGCGATCGGTATTGAAACGGGCCAACATAACTTACCGGTAGAAGTGGAAATGGATAACGACTCAGAAGATATATCCATTTCCACTGAATATGATGAAGTAACAATAGTAATTGAATAACGTATATAGATTTACATAGGCTCTCACTTGTAAATACCTGAATTGGAAATAAAGGAGAGGTAAGACATGGGAAAATATTTTGGAACAGATGGAGTAAGAGGAGTTGCGAATAAGGAACTTACGCCAGAATTAGCATTTAAATTAGGTCGTGCTGGTGGTTACGTACTTACCCAGCAAACAGAAAAACCAAAAGTAATTATTGGTCGCGACACACGAATTTCTGGATTAATGTTAGAAGGAGCTCTTTTATCAGGACTACTTTCTATTGGAGCAGAAGTTATGAGACTGGGCGTGATTTCTACACCAGGTGTTGCTTATTTAACAAAAGCATTGAGTGCACATGCTGGAGTAATGATTTCTGCTTCGCACAATCCAGTTGAAGATAATGGGATTAAATTTTTCGGACCAGATGGATTTAAATTAAGCGATGAACAAGAGCTTGAAATCGAAAAAATTATAGACGGCGAAGACAGTTTACCGAGACCGATTGGTGGAAATATAGGGGTAATTAATGACTATTTTGAGGGTGGACAGAAATATCTCTCCTTCTTAAAAGATACCATCGATAATGACTTTGATGGATTATCCATAGCACTTGACTGTGCGCATGGTGCAACGTCAAGTCTTGCTACACACTTATTTGCAGATTTGGAAGCAGATATATATTCCATTGGTTCTAAACCTAATGGATTAAATATTAATGATGGAGTCGGTTCTACACATCCTGAGAAATTACAGGAATATGTTATAGAAAAGGGTGCTGATATTGGTCTCGCATTTGATGGGGATGGAGATCGATTGATAGCAGTGGATGAAAAAGGAAACATCGTTGATGGAGATCAAATTATGTATATATGTGCAAAATATTTAAATGAACGTGGTCTTCTTCGTCAAAATACGGTTGTCTCTACTGTGATGAGTAATATCGGATTTTATAAAGCACTAGATAAAGTTGGAATCAAGAGCAGTAAGACCGCTGTTGGTGACCGTTATGTAATGGAAGAAATGCGTAAGGGCGGTTATAATCTTGGAGGGGAACAATCAGGTCACATCATCTTTTTAAATTACATTACTACTGGTGACGGGATGTTATCAGCATTGCAGTTGGTTAATGTGATGAAGGAAACAGGGAAACCTCTTTCAGAGTTAGCTGGAGAGATGAAGATATTCCCTCAGGTACTAAAAAATGTAAAAGTAAATAATAAAAATGAAGCATTAAATAATCCAGAAATCTTAAGTGAGATTGAAAATGTGGAACGTGAACTAGGTGAGAATGGCCGTGTTCTAGTTCGTCCTTCCGGTACAGAGCCATTGATTCGGGTTATGGTTGAAGCTCCTACGAAAGAAGAGTGTGAAACCTATGTAAATCGTATCGTCAAGCTTGTTGAAGATTTAGTTGGAATGGAATAAAAAAATGGAAAACCACTCTAAAAATAGGAGTGGTTTTTTTCTGTTATTATAGCATGATATGTTACAATAGGAATAGTTAGAAAATTTTTATTAGTCCGTAGAGGAGGAGTTATGTTTGATTGAATTTGCAAAACCTACAGTAGAACAATTTTTTCGTACATATGTTATTACTGATTTCACAGTAAGTAATGATGAAAAACGACTTGTTTTCAGTTCTAACCTGAATGGAAAAATGAACCTATGGGCAATGAATTTAGAAGGCACAAAGTTTCCGTACTTATTTGCTCATCAAGAAGAATCTACAAGTTTTATAAAATTTGACCCTGAAAATAGATTTGTATTAGCAGGTTACGATAAAGATGGAGATGAAAATTATCATATCTATGCTATTCCCTATGATGGTGGTATCCCCCAAGAGCTAGTTAATGGCCATTCGGATGAAAAATATTTCTTCAGTCATCTTAGCGAGGATGGAGAAAGAATATACTATATGACTTCAGATGATAATCCAAACTTTCTAAATGCACGAGTAAGAGATTTAAAAGATGGATTGGATACATTGTTAAACGAAGGTGAAATTTCCCCAACAGTATTAGCTGCTGTATCAAAGGATGAAAAGGCTTTTGTTTATATTCGCTCATTTGCAAATACATATAACATTGGTTTTGTTAAAACTGCTGATGATGAAACGCAATACTTAACGCCAAACCCTGAAGAAGTTCATGATACGTTTGATCCGGTATTTACTGATGATAAAACAATCTATTTCTTAACAGATTATAAGAGTGAATTCACATATCTAGCATGTTTTAACATGGAAACAAAGGAATTCAGTAAAACAGTAATGATTGAGAATGAAAGTATAAATGATTTAACCTGGGATAAAGAAAATAAAGTTTTTTATCTTGTAACAGAGAAAGGAGTTACAGATAAACTATATCGTTATCACCTCGAAAGTGAAGTGGTAGATGAAATTGATTATCCCGTTGATATTATTGAAAAACTAACTGTGACAGAATCAGGAAATATTTATATCCTCGGTGAAAGTGCTACAGAGCCACTTAATATTTACATGTCAGAAGATGCAAGGGTTTGGATTCAGTTAACAGATAATCGGGTATTAGGGATAAACAAGGAAGGCATGGTGGATCCTGAAGTAGTATCCTATCCTTCATTTGATGGAATGGAAATAGAAGCATTGCTATTTAAAGCAAAACCAGAAAATGATAATGGATATACAATCTTTTGGCCACATGGTGGTCCACAAGCTGCTGAAAGAAAACAATTCCGTTCCATGTTTCAATGTTTTTTAAATCGTGGTTATACCATTTTTGCTCCTAATTTTCGTGGTAGTACCGGTTATGGTTCTTCTTTTGTAAAATTAGTGGAGCAGGATTGGGGAGAAGGTCCACGACTTGATAATGTAGCAGGAATTGAATGGTTATTTGATAATGGAATTACTGATCGAGAGAAGCTTTTTTTAGTTGGGGGAAGTTATGGCGGATATATGGCACTTCTATTACATGGAAGGCATCCGGAATACTTTAAGGCTGTTGTAGATATATTTGGACCATCGGATTTATTTACTTTTGTAAATTCGGTACCACCACACTGGAAACCAATTATGGATAGATGGCTAGGTGACCCCGAACGTGATAAAGAGCGTTTTATAAAAGATTCTCCTGTAACTTATTTAGATGGTATGACCAAACCAATGCTAGTTATACAAGGGGCAAAAGACCCGCGAGTCGTAAAAGCAGAATCAGATCAAATCGTTGCTAAATTACAAGAAAAAGATCGAGATGTAGAATATCTCGTATTGGAAGATGAAGGTCATGGTTTCTCTAAAAAAGAAAATGAAATAAAAGTATATAAATTGATGCTCGACTTTATGGAGGAACATAAGTAAATAATTAATACGAATATTACTGAAAGGGAAATGTAGGATGTGAATTTTGCATTTCCTTTTTGATTCTATTGAAAGGCAATTTAAAGTACTACTACGTAACAAAATAACATCCTATTTCATAAATTAAAATATCTACCTAAATTTTTATTGACCATTTAAGTCTATATCGGGTAGAATATAACATGCCCATTAAAAATGGATGGGCGTATTTTAGGATAGGAAGGAGCATTAAATATTACTATTTTATATTAAGCGCCAGGACTATTTTCCGTTCGAAAATGGAAAATAGTTGACGAGGTGGAGGTTATCGAAATTTTCGGCGGATGCCTTCCGACTGCACATCTCAGTCGTTTAAGCTCATTCTGAAAACAATAAGGTGACTTATTGCACAAAGGAATCGGGCAAGATGTCTAACTAAAATCGAGAAAGGGGCAGTTAAACGCCCCTAGCAGAGCTGTCTAATTAATAGTAAGAAATTTTTTTCTGATTATTACTTTAGACAACTCTGACTAACGTTTGTCTGCCCCATATTAGGAGGACAACGAATTATGTGCGGAATAGTAGGTTATATTGGAACAAATGATTCAAAAAGCATTTTATTACATGGGCTAGAAAAATTAGAATATCGAGGCTATGATTCAGCAGGGATTGCTGTTTTAAATGATGACGGTGTAAATCTTACTAAAGTAAAAGGACGAATAGCCAATTTGAAAAAGAGTGTGGATAATTCTGTTGAATCAACGATGGGAATCGGTCATACTCGCTGGGCAACTCATGGTGAACCAAGTATTATTAATGCACATCCACATCAAAGTGCTTCAGGCCAATTCACTATCGTTCACAATGGTGTAATCGAGAACTATCAAGACTTAAAACGAGACTACCTAAGGGATGTCACGTTTGTTAGTGAAACAGACACAGAGGTTATCGTTCAGCTCATTGAAAAGTTATATGATAAATATAAGGATACATTGCAAGCATTCCGAGAAGCTATGGGACTTTTAAAAGGAAGTTATGCAATCGGCATGATTGATGCAGATGATTCTGATACGTTATATGTATCCAAGAATAAAAGTCCACTATTAATTGGTTTGGGTGATGGCTTCAATCTTATTGCAAGTGATGCGATGGCAACACTTAAGGAAACCGATCAATATCTTGAGATTTTTGACAAAGAGATTGTTTTAGTTAACCGAAATTTTGTGGAAGTTCAAAAACTTAACGGTACTGTAGTGGAACGTAAACCTTATACAGCACAAATTGATGCAAGTGATATTGAAAAAGGAACCTACCCACATTATATGTTAAAAGAAATTGACGAACAGCCTATTGTTATGCGAAAAATCATCCGTGAATATCAAGATGAAAACAATGAATTAAAACTGGATAAATCCATACGTTCAGCGATGCAAAAAGCAGATCGTATTTATATTATCGCTGCAGGAACTAGTTACCATGCTGGATTAGTAGGAAAAGACTTCATTGAAAAATTAGCTAAAATACCTACTGAAGTTCATGTTGCAAGTGAGTTTTCCTATAACATGCCATTATTATCGGAAAAGCCATTATTTGTGTTTATCTCACAAAGTGGAGAAACCGCAGATAGCCGTGCTGTTTTAGTAAAAATTAAAGAATTAGGTCATCCTGCATTAACGATGACGAATGTACCTGGATCTACCCTTTCTCGTGAAGCGGATTACACCTTACATTTGCATGCAGGACCAGAAATTGCAGTTGCATCAACCAAAGCGTATACTGCGCAAATAGCGGTGCTTGCAATTCTAGCTACTGATACTGCAAAAGCAAAAGGTTTGGAGTTAGAATTTGAATTAATGAAAGAACTGGCAATCGTTGCGAACGCAATGGAAGTTCTTACTGATCAGAAAGAAGAAATGGAACGTTTAGCAAGAGAGTATTTAGCAACAACTCGTAATGCATTCTTTATTGGAAGAAGCGGTGACTATAATGTATCGTTAGAAGCGGCATTGAAACTGAAAGAAATTTCTTATATCCAAGCAGAAGGTTTCGCTGGAGGGGAATTGAAGCATGGTACCATCGCTTTAATTGAAGATGGTACACCAGTTATTGCCCTATCTACCCACGAGAATGTTAATTACTCCATTCGTGGTAATGTACAGGAAGTAGTAGCTCGTGGTGCAAATGCATTAATCATAAGTATGAAAGGTCTAGAAGAAGATACAGATGATTTTGTATTGCCAAGCGTTCATGATTTGCTCACACCACTTACTAGTGTGATACCAATGCAATTGTTGGCATATTATGCAGCACTTCACCGTGACTGTGATGTAGATAAACCACGTAACTTAGCGAAGAGTGTTACGGTTGAGTAGCTATTTGTATGAAATAGTATAGATATAGAAGATACACAGATACATCCCTTTAGCGAAGAAATGTTTAAAGGGGTGTTTTCTTATGGAAAAAAGACATGAATAGATGAAAAGATCTTCAATAATGGTGAAAACTGTTATGAATAGTAGATAACCTACTATAGAGCAATCCAATGAAGTAACGCTTGAACGTTTAATTATGGAGAAGGCGAAAGAAACTAATAACAATCTTGAAATAACAAACCATCAGTCACAATTTGTACTGATGGTTTGTTAGTATAGGAGATGATTCTCGGAAATTTATGAGTTTAGAAAAGTCTGCTTGATCTCTTTTTCCGCGATATAAGCATTTGCTGATTCCTGCATTCTGTGTTCATCGACAGAATTGCCTGACACCCGGTCGTTAGTATTCAATGGATGAGTGGCATTTGATCCCATATGAACACTAACTCTTTCTCTCTCCTCAGAATTTGGTATATCAGCATTCTTCTTCTTATTATCCTTTGTCATCTAATCACCTCAACGTTAATATGTGTAATATCGTTAACATTTAACCGTCAATAGTCTATAAAAAAGAACGCAACTCTATATTTTAAAGTCCAATTTAATGAGACCAGCTTCTTTAGCTGATAGTATAGCGATGATGGCAAGTGGTCCAATGATGAGTCCAAAGATACCAAAGAAATATAAGCCAAACCATAACCCAACTAAGGTTGATAATGGAGGTAGTCCAATTTGATCCCCCATGATTTTTGGCTCGACAGTTCTTCTAATAATTAACAGAATAGCAGCAAGGAATAATAACTGAATTCCGGTATTGACATCACCTGCTAATAAGTGAAATAACCCCCAGGGTGCTAAAATGACGATGGATCCAATAATAGGAATAAAATCAATCAGCCAAATGATTATCGCCATAACTAATGCATTTTCTGGAGAGATAATAAGTAGACCGATATAAGAAACGATAAAGATAATAATACTTACCTGAAACTGTGCTTTAAAAAACCCAGTAAAAAATCGAGTGGAACGCTGCAACATGTACTGCACTTTTTCCGCATTATCCTTCTCAAATCTTGCATAAAATCCTTGCTTATATTTAGGTAAATCAATACTAATAAGAAATAAGGCAATTAAATAGATAATAATTACAACTATCATATTAGGAATGCCTTGTATCCAACCTGCTAAAACAGGTATCATTTGCTGGGCAGAGGTAGTTGCCCATTCCAGCACACTGGTCATTTGTTTTTCCATTTCATCAATAAAGATAGGAGGCAATCCCGCTGCTGTTTTATTTAGGCTTTCCAGCATATTTTCAATAAAAAAGTTTATTTCAATTATGTAATAAGGCAATCTCTCTACAAAATTAATCGTTTCATTAACGACTCGAGTAATTGCTAAATAAAAGATAAATGCAATGGTTAACACATAAAAAACAAAGGTTATCACCACAGCTGGTAATCGGGTTTTAAACTTTAAATATCTTTGAATTAGTCTTACCAAGGGCTCTAATATAAAGGCAGTAAACATGGCCAAAATAAAGGGCATAAATGCCGATGAATAGAAATAAAGTAAGACAGCTAATAATATGATAACGACTGCAATGATAATCCGTTTAGTGGTGAGAAACTTTGACAAATAAAGGCTCCTTTCCAACCTGAACATAGTAATCTACTAAGTTTCATTATATTATGCGAACATGAAGTTTCCAAATCTGAAACATTAATTTTGTAAATTTAATAACTTTTTGTATATCTTTTGAGCATAGGTACGGAAAGTTTGGTTTTTCTGCAATTCTCTTTTCTTTACCAATTCTTCCAATTGCTTTTTCTGCAATGATTCCGTTTTTCTTGTTTTACCAGTTGCAAAAGTATATAAATCATTAAATGTGAGAGAACGCTTCTTTTTTTCTTGTTCCTCAGGAATATAACCTGCATTTTTTAAAATTTTATATGCTCTTCTTATTTCTGGAGACAAACCTTGTAACTCTTCTTTTAAATGAAGTGGTTTTCCTTTTCCGGGAAGATCATCAAATTCACCGTTATCAATAGATTCTTTGATTTTTTCTTCAACAAAATGATACATAAAAAAAGCCTACTTTCTATTATTATTCGAAAAATAGGAAGTTTGATAGAAGTATATCGCAGTAAAAGTGTTTAAGCAATAATTGGAGGCCGTATTTAGAAATAAATACGACCTAAGGATTATGAGGTGTATATACTCGCTTCAACCTTACTTGGTGTACCGATTTGCGTAGGAACTCGCCACAAAAGAATCGGGTTTAATTTTTGGTTCTACACCGATTGATTCCATTCTTGATACCATTTCATTTACAAAGATTCTGGTCTTATTCCTATTTCCTGATCCAATGTCAATATGTCCTTCTATAGTAAAGGATGCACCTTTATAGATATTAGGGAGGACAATATCAATTAGCTGGTCTTTTCTTTCTTCTGTAAACATTGATACGACTTCTTCCGTTAAGGTAGTTTCATATGATATGCGCTCGTGAAGGTTTGTCATTTTACGAGGTACGATTATTTTACGAATGCAAGCCCATGCCCCTTTTTTCTCACGCTGAATGACAATTCCGGTGATAAATTTTGTGTAGTAACCATGTACTTGCGAATCTGTTCCAAACATTAAACGATAGTTTCCAATTCGGTCTTTTTCCATGAACTGAACAATGTGACTGAATACCTGTTCAAATGACATGTTCTTCTGGCTTAGGTTTTGGAACGAATAATTTAATACCTTTAATTTTGACATTTTTCCCTTCCTTTTTAATAAGAGTGAGTTACTTCATGAAGGCTTTATTGCTTTCTGCCTCAGTACATTATATTCATTACTAAATATTTACGATTGTTTTTCTTAAACATTCCTAAAAATATGTAAATTATCTTTAGGAAACTCGAACTTTATTCATCACTTGTTCGATTACTTGTTCTCCAGTTTTTTCCCAATAACTTTTATCATGAATCTTTCCATCAGGATCAAGGGGTTTTTGAAATTGATTAAATCCTGTAGCGGATAGTAAAGAATTTTCATCTTTATCTAATCCAAAATTCACGACATGTTTAATAACAAAAGGAGTTCGGAACTCGATATAAGCATCCGGACGGTCCAGTTCACCATCTAGTACATGAAAAGGAATTCGCAAATAGATGGATTCACCATTTTCTCGCCACAGTAAGGCATCAAAAAAGGCACCGTCATATTCCCAGCTTCCGCATAAAGTAAGTCCCATTGATTTCAGTTTTTTTGATATATCTCCGAAGTATCCCTGCTGTCCTTCTAGTTCCGTATGTAATTTCAACATTTTTATTCACCTCATTTAAAATTGTTACGATTATTTTTAACTATAATTGGAATAAAATACCTAGAATGGACAATTCTTTTCTATAATTATTTATTAATGATAATATGATGATGAAAAGACATTTTTAACTTGGAGGATAGTTTCAATGAGCAAAAACCTTTATTCATTTAATATCACGACCAGTGAAAAGCAGGATTTTGTTAATATTGACCGATATATAGAAACAGCACTTACTAAGAGTGGGGTGAGGGAAGGGATGATGGTAATTTATTGTCCCCATACAACAGCGGCAATTACAATAAATGAAAATGCAGATCCTGATGTAAAAACAGATTTAAAATTAGGTCTAAATGAGACCTTCCCTAATAAGCAGGAGTATATTCACATGGAGGGGAACTCAGATGGCCATATGAAGTCATCCGTAGTAGGAGCTAGTGAAACCATCATAATCTCAAATGGACACCCTATATTTGGTACTTGGCAAAGTGTCTATTTTTGTGAATTTGATGGTCCGAGAAGAAGAATGTTCTATGTGAAAATTATCGAAGGTTAAGAGGCGGAATGAGATGGTTTCGTCTTTTTTATATGGTATGGAGAGCACTTTGCGAATGATAGAGAGTGGAGCGCGGTTGATAGAGCCCGCGAGACGGTTGATAGAAAGTGAAACGCGGTTGATAGAACGCGCGAGACGGTTGATAGAAAATGAAACGCGGTTGATAGAGCGCACGTGGCGGTTGATAGAAAATGAAACGCGGTTGATAGAGCGCACGTGGCGGTTGATAGAAAGTGAAACGCGGTTGATAGAGCGCACGTGGCGGTTGATAGAAAGTGGAGCGCGGTTGATAGAGCCCGCGAGACGGTTGATAGAAAGTGAAAAGCGGTTGATAGAGCCTACATCGCGGTTGATAGCACCCGAACCCAACCGATACATCCCACTCCCCCATCAATTGAACTGGCTTAGCATTAACATCCCGATTAATCATAAATATACTGTTAACAACGTATCAAAGCTATGTATATATTTAATTGTGAAAAAATGAACAATATATGAATTTTAGCATGAATCAAGCAAATTTAAAGTGAAAGTGGTTTATCATGAAAGTAGGATTATTATCATTTTATGAAAGAAGGGATGGACGATGGCAAGAAGGGAGCTAAATAATGGTCCCGTTATTCAAGATGAAAAAGAAACAGTATCGAAAATGATTCATATATATTGCAGAAAAAAACACCATCATCAACATGATTTATGTGATGAATGTAATGATCTATTAAACTATTGTATGCAAAGGTTATCATTATGCAGATTCGGTGAAAAGAAAAGCGCCTGTTCGAATTGTAAAGTACATTGCTATCGACCGGAGTATCGAGAAAAGATAAAAAGTGTCATGCGTTATAGCGGCAAATGGATGCTGTTATATCATCCAGTTTATTCTGTTAAACATCTGGTAAAGCAAAATCAGAAATAAACATATAGGAACGTATCCATTTAATGGAGATGGGGTAAAAAAATGAGAAAGGATTTTCTTGTTTTGGGCCTTTGCGGGTTTGGAAGGAGTGTCTGCAAGGAATTATATCATCTTGGGGATGAAGTGCTTGCAGTGGATTGGGATACGGAATAGGTAGATGCCATGAAGAATGATGCACCTTGTACAGTCGTTGCAGATGCAACAAGTGAAAGAGATTAAAAAGACACGCTAGAACTCGCGTGTCCTCTTTAATAATTCTTTTCTATACTTTTGCCATTTTCTCCACTATGTGTATCATCTTAAATAGTTGGTTATTCACAGGTGTTGGAATATTATATTTCCTGCCTAGCTCGCAAACCTTCCCGGCAAAATGCTCTACTTCCGTTTTCCTGTTAGCTAGGATATCTTGTAGCATCGACGTCTGCCCGTCAGGTGAAAGTTTTTGTATAATAGGGCGATAATGTTTAACGTCTTCCTCTGTTAAATGAACACCAGCTTTCTTAGAAATAGCTACAACTTCATACATGGCGGATTCCATCCATTCATGAAGTGCAGGAATTTGCTGAAAGTATCCGTACGGGGCCTTTAGTACAGCGGAGGTTTGATTAATTCCAACATTAAACATAAACTTTGCCCAAATGGTGTGCCAAATGTCTTCAGAAATCTCATAAGGAATTCCTGCTTCGGTGAATAATTGTTCTACTGCCAGGACATCTTCCGAGACGGATTTATCTTTCTCTCCATAACATATTTTCCCAATACTTGTGTAGCGAACAGAAAAATCATCTCTCAAGGCATCTATCCCTACACACATGCTATAGAGGATATGATCACTTCCAGTAGCATCATAGATTTCTTCTTCACTGGAAATTCCATTTAATAGAGAAAGTATAATGGTACTAGGTCCTATATGACTTTTAACATGTTCAATCGCTTGATTAAGTTCTGCATTTTTAGTTGCTATGATGACTAAATCCGCTGGGTCAGAGTCTATCTCGGGAAGAATGTAATTAAACTGCTGTCTCGTTCCATTTACTTTAAATTCGGTATTTTGATAGCGTACCAACCTTTCCTGGTTGAGAATGACTTTAAAGTTTTGGCCTAATAATGTTTGTAATTTACTACCGTATGATGCACCAATAGCTCCTAAACCAACTAATACGACTTTCTGAATTTTTCCCATGTTAATCCCCGCTTCTTTCTATTATATTTTAAACTATTATATAAGATAACTTTTCAGAATACAAAATAAATTAAGAGGGTTATTTTACAGTACGGGAGAATAACGATATGATAAGAGGAATGAAATTATAGTTGGAGAGATAATATGAAAGAATACTACTATGATAAATTGCTGAACATCAGGACAAGGAGAGACAGGAACAACTCCTCGGGCGCATCTATCCATTACCATCCGTATGAACCCACACCGTACAGTGCCCTAGAGAAACTATTCAGTGAATATGAAATCAAAGAAAACGATCGTATAGTTGATTTTGGATGTGGAATGGGAAGGTTAAATTTCTTCGTCCATTATTTTTATCACGCATCAGTTGTTGGTATTGAAATGAATAAGGATTTCCATGAAAAAGCGTTAATTAACCAGAATGAATACTTAAAAAAGTGGAAGCGGAATACTGATAAAATTCAATTCCTTAGTTGTTTGGCTGAGGACTATAAGATTAAGGAAACAGATAATCGCTTCTATTTCTTTCATCCATTTTCCATTCAGATTTTCCGTAAAGTAATTCAGAATATATTAATTTCGGTAGAAGAAACAGACCGGGAATTAGAATTAATTTTATATTATGCACATGATGATTATATTTACTTTTTGGATAATGAAACATACTTTAATTTGGTTAAGGAGATAAAATTGCCGGGTCTATATGAACGAAATCCATACGAACATTTTTTAATTTATCGACTTGATTATCAAGGGAAACAAATTTAATATTTGAATAGATGGACAGGAGTTCAGGAAATTTTTACTATCCCTACTAGGTAGGGGGGGAAATTGAGCAAAAGTAGTATGAATATAGAGGGGAATATTAGGATGAAGGAAATTACATTTAAAAATATTAATATTATAGGAAATGTGATAGTAGAAAATGAACTTTATAAACAAGTACATTACCCTGAAATGATTATTCGTTATGATAGTAATTTTATAGAATTTAAGAAAATGCCTTCTCTTATCAAACTACAAGAGGCGGAGACATATCTTAGAGACTTTCATAAAAAGCATAACCAGCAACATGTGAAGTTTTACTTTCCTGAAAACGAAAAACCATGTGAGGAAATACTTACTTATCTTCGTTTCCAGAAGTATGATATTGGTTTTTTAGAGCTGTATGCTATTCAGCCGGAAAACTTCCCTGCAGTTGATAACCATCCAGAAATTGACATTCAGGAAGTGAACGAACAGAATTTTAATGCATATATCAAATTGCAATATGAAATAGATAGGCAGTTTGGAGAAGACTTTGCTAAGCAGAAGATAGATTTAAATACGAAGCATTATTTTGATTCGGGCATTATGCAGATAATTGCTTATTATCAGGGGGAGCCTGTGGGAAGCATGGATGTGATTATTTCTGATGAGACCGCAGAAATTGATGGTTTAGAAGTAAAAAAAGCTGTGCAAAGAAAAGGAATAGGAAGCAGGTTGCAGCAATATGTAATGGATAAGTTCTCTGATAAAACGATCATACTCGTTGCAGATGGAGAGGACACTCCAAAAGAAATGTATAAGAGGCAGGGTTATCAATACTTAGGGTATCAATATGAAGTGCAGAAAATAGAAGAACCAAATAAATCTTAGTGTAGAATGTATATATGAGATATCTATAACCAATAAAGAGGTTTGGACATAACTAAAGTGTTTAACTCAGAAAACGAACAATGTGCACATTTTTTTCCTGCAGGAGTCGTCTGCACTCCACTCCAATCGACCAGCTTACTAGTGATCAATATATTTATGCAAAGTTACATGCAAAAATTTAAAAAGTACCAAATTAGCGAAGGCAATACACGGAGACTTCTGCGGGAGCAAAAGCATAGGTGAGACCCCGCAGTGCGACAGCACGAGGAGGCTCACCAGCTGCCCGCGAAGAGCGTAGTGTATTTCCGTAGCGGGTTATATAGCAATATTCTTAATTATAGTAATCCATATTTTAAATAAAATGTAAAAAAAGAGCCTTTATTTAAGATGGCACATTTCCAGAAACAAAAGGTTTGATGTTATCTTTGGCTTCAAGAAAGAGTTCAAGCTGGCTATACTTGCTTTCAGCTTCTGTATATCCTTGCAAATATAAATTCTTAAGCTTTTCCTTATTATTATCAAATCTGGTTGCGGTTAATGGCTGTTCAGGTTGTATGATAAAGACTTCATTTGTTTTTTCCATTTCATAGATTTGCTTCATTGTATCGTTATATATTTGATGTCTGTCACGAAGTATCTTAATAAGTTCAGGTTTATCTTTAAAGATTCGTTTAAAAAACCAATTTAATTTGGTTGCTTTTTTGATATACCCTCTATTTCTAGTAAGTACAACAATATGTTTTTTCATACCTTGCTTAACTAATGGTCGTATCGGGATAGGGTCAGATACTCCCCCATCCATTAATTCCATATTATTATATGTAATACTCGGTGCTAACACAGGTAAGGAACAGGAAGCTCGAGTAATAGTAAATAGTTCCTCTTGTGATTGGTATTTATCAAAGTAAACTGGATCACCGGTATGAATATTGGTTGTTCCAATAATAAATTTAGTCGGTGAATTTAAAAAGGCCACAAGATCTAATGGGACAATTTCACGAGGAATTTTATCAAATATATAATCCATCCCAAATATTTCTTTGTTACGGATCCAGTTTTTGATAGATACCGCATCTTTATGGTTCGTCACTTCCTCTAGAATTTTATAGTTACGAGTTCGTTGTTTTGTGATATAGGAGCTGCCAATCAGTGCACCTGACGAAGCAGTTGCGACGACAGGGAATTCGATGCATTTATCAAGGAATAAATCTAGAACTCCAGCCGTATAGGCGCTTCTCATCCCCCCGCCTTCTAACAAAAGCCCTGTATTTTCTATCAATTACGCACACTTCCCTTTCTTTCTGTTAAACAATGTAAAGCATTCGTTAGGACTAGTACCTTTCTTTCGATTTCATATAAAACTATTATACCAAGTATATCAAACACTGGATGTTTTAGAATACTGCTAAATCAATGGAAGAAGTTGGTTGCATTTTGTATTCACTTTACATAAACTAATAATCAAACAAGTATTTGAATGAGGGGATTCCTTTGGGTAAAGATGTCTGTGAGATAACATGTATTGATGAAGAAAAGGTAACAAGTGTAAGACAAAATCTTTCTGAACAAAATACTTTGGAAGTAGCGAAGATATTTAAAGCTTTATCAGATGATACAAGAATAAAAATCGCTTATGCTCTTTCTATGGAAAATGAGTTATGTGTATGTGATGTAGCTAATATTGTTGGTGCGACAACAGCTACTGCATCTCATCATTTGCGGTTGTTAAGGAATATAGGGTTGGCAAAATATCGTAAAAACGGAAAACTGGTTTTCTATTCTATTGATGACGAACATGTTAAACAATTAATTCAATTTGCCTTCTCAGGAAGAAAGGAGGAAGTTGAAATTGGCTGATGAAGTTGTAAAAGATCAGAAACATACCTACCTGGTTCAGGGGTTCTCTTGTGCAAATTGTGCGGGGAAATTTGAAAGAAATGTAAAAGAGTTACCTCAAGTTTATGATGCAAAGGTTAACTTTGGAGCATCAAAAATTTCTGTATATGGTGAAGTAACTGTAGATGAGCTGGAAAAAGCAGGGGCGTTTGAAAACTTAAAGGTAACGCCAGAAAGAAAACGAGGAGAAAGCAGACCCGAAAATAATGAGCAGAGTCAGGAGAAAGTGTCTTTTCTTAGTAAATATAGTACATTACTAACTTCTCTTTTATTTGTTGTATTTGGCTACATCTCCCAATTTGTTAATGGCGAGGATAATTTGGTGACCGTTTTGCTTTTCCTTGCCGCTATCGTGATGGGTGGCTATTCTTTATTTATTGTCGGCTTTCAAAACTTGCGTAAATTAGATTTCGATATGAAGACATTGATGACTGTTGCAATTATCGGTGCAGCTCTGATAGGCGAATGGGCAGAGGGAGCAGTTGTTGTTATTCTCTTTGCTATAAGTGAGGCCCTAGAAAGTTATTCGATGGATAAAGCGAGACAGTCGATTCGCTCACTTATGGATATTGCCCCAAATGAAGCGCTCATTAGAAGAAAAGGAGAAGAAATAACGGTTGGTGTGGAGGACATTGCAATTGGCGATATTATGATTGTTAAGCCTGGTCAAAAGATTGCAATGGACGGTGTTGTCGTTAATGGTCATTCAGCAGTAAATCAAGCGGCTATTACAGGGGAGTCTGTTCCGGTTGAAAAAAGGTTAAATGATGAAGTGTTTGCTGGAACCATTAATGAAGAAGGACTACTGGAAGTAAAAGTAAATAAATTAGTAGAAGATACGACTATTTCAAAAATTATCTATTTAGTTGAAGAAGCTCAAGCAGAAAAAGCACCTTCCCAAGCATTTGTTGATAAATTCGCTAAATATTATACACCCATCATTATGGTTATCGCAGCCTTAGTTGCAGTGATTCCACCACTTCTGTTTGCCGGTAGCTGGGAAACTTGGGTTTACCAAGGATTAGCAGTTTTAGTGGTAGGCTGTCCTTGTGCACTTGTAATTTCCACACCGGTATCTATAGTGACAGCCATTGGAAATGCTGCTAAACACGGTGTTCTTGTAAAGGGTGGTGTTTATCTGGAAGAAATGGGCGCAATCAAGGCTATTGCTTTTGATAAGACAGGTACCTTAACAAAAGGAGTACCAACAGTAACAGATTTTAAGGTGTTTGATGAAACTGCTGATGAGCGAGAAATATTAGCCTTAATAACAGCTCTGGAGTATCGCTCTCAGCACCCACTTGCATCTGCTATTGCTGCAAAGGCGGATAAAGAAAATGTTTCCTATAAGGAAGTTCCAGTGGAAGACTTTACATCGATTACCGGAAAAGGGATTAAAGGCACAATTTATGGGCAGACATACTACATTGGCAGCCCAAATTTATTTAAAGAAATCACACTACCGCTAGACGAACAAGTTGAAAGATGTATTACTGCGTTCCAGAATCAAGGTAAAACAGCCATGGTTGCTGGAACAGATGATGAAATACTTGCTGTAGTAGCCGTTGCAGATGAGGTAAGGGAAACAAGCAGTAAAGTGATTGAAAAACTCCATCGATTGGGAGTTCATAAAACGATTATGCTAACTGGAGATAATCAAAAAGCAGCACAGGCCATTGGAAATCAAGTAGGGGTTACAGATGTAGAAGCTGAATTACTTCCAAAAGATAAGTTAGTTGCTGTGAAAAAATTAAACAATGAATATGGCAGTGTATCAATGATTGGCGATGGAATTAATGATGCTCCTGCATTAGCTGCCTCTACAGTCGGGATTGCAATGGGCGGTGCAGGTACAGACACAGCACTTGAAACAGCCGACGTAGCATTAATGGGAGATGATTTGAGTAAACTGCCATTTACCGTGAAACTAAGCAGAAAAACACTAGCAATTATTAAACAAAACATTACATTCTCAATCGGGATAAAATTAGTTGCCTTACTATTAGTTGTACCAGGATGGCTCACGTTATGGATCGCAATTTTAGCAGATATGGGGGCTACTCTTCTCGTAACAGCAAATGGACTCAGATTGCTTGGTGTAAAGGAATAAGTTTGAAAGCGAACAGGTCTTTATGAGAACTGTTCGCTTTTTTAGGCAGATAGGAGAATACAATACTTTCTTCCTGCATAAGGCGGGCTTTGGCTGTCGCCGAAAGGTTTGGCGACAGCCAAGTTTTCTAATGTTTGTGCGTTAGATGCTAATGTTCATATTTAGGTGCTTATAAAGCATTACTTTTCTGCATTTCCAATAAAATTGGCTTCCACCATTCTGCCAATCTTTTTGCGGGATTTTTGCACTACCATCAATTCATAAGGATCAATGGAAGCATATTCACCTATGATCAGACTGTATTCTTTTTTCTTTATATTGGTAACAGCAATTTTCCATTGCCCTGGAGAAGGAAGCTGTAGGGTATAACTCTTCTTTGTCGGATTGGCATATACAGAAAAATCAGCCTCATCTCCTAGTAAAGTTATTCCAATAACTGGTTTAGGAGTTTCTAAAACATAGAATCTGCGACGTATTTCATTTTTTGTTTTTAATCGGAAAACCTCATATTTCTTTCTTAATGATATCAATTGTTTCACAAAGCGGATATTTTCTGTTTCGAGCTCTCGTTTCCCCCAGTCCAACTGATTGATTTCATCCTTTGCAATATAACTATTTTCAACTCCTTGTTTGGTGCGGTACCATTCCTGTCCTGCATGAAGAAAAGGTACTCCCTGGCTTAGTAGCGTCAGTCCTGTTGCAAGCTGATGCATTTTCTTTCGGTCCAATTCAGTGGCCCTTGGATTCGTTAGTAAAAGACGATCCCATAATGTATGGTTATCATGGCATTCCACATAATTAATGGTTTGCGATACTTCCGATACAAAAGGAATGCCAAACTCTTCAAGAACGCATCCTGAAAGTAAATGTGGCAACCTCTCCTTAAAATGTCCATCTCCATTTATAAAACCAGTATCATCATGGTGAAATAAGCTGCCTTTGATTGTATCCCGAAAAAAGTCATTGAAGAAATGTATGTCTTTTAGCATATGAGAGTTTGTGTTCGTTGCCTTTTGATGAGTTGTAAGAGCAGTTGGCAAATCCCATCCTTCACCTAATAGCATGATTGGTGTGGACTCTTTTTTACATCGTTCTGCGATCTGTGTCATTGTATCTATATCTAGTGAACCCAATAAATCAAAACGAAAACCATCTACTTGATATTCTCTTAGCCAAAAATCAACTGTATCTAAGATGAATTTTCTTGCCATTTTTCGTTCGGATGCAAAATCATTTCCGACTCCAGTTCCATTGCTAAGTGTTCTGTCTGGATGATAACGGAAATAGTATCCTGGAACCATCTTTTCAAATGTAGATTCCTCCATGATGAAAACATGGTTATACACAACGTCTAATATTACGGACAGATCTTCCTGGTGGAAAGTTTCAATCATCAATTTACACTCGTTTATCCGGGCAATGGGGTCCTCTGGAAATATAGAATAACTGCCTTCAGGAGCTTGGAAATAAAGAGGATCATATCCCCAGTTATAAGAACCATCTGGATGAAGTTCATCTACCCTAGCAAAATCATTGATAGGCAAAAGTTGAACGTGTGTAACTCCCAATTCTTTTATATAGGAAAGAGCAGTTGTAAAATTATTTTCAGTTTTCGTATTTTTTTCTGTTAAACCAATAAATTTCCCTTTACTTTTAACCCCGCTATCTTTATGAATAGTGGCATCTCTAACGTGGAGTTCATAAATAATGCTGTCTTGCAGATGTTCCATTTTAGGTCTTGAGTTCGTCTCTCCACTCAATTGTTTCGTTCTTGATAAGTCAACAATGATTCCTTTTTCACTATTTGGCAGCATGGATTTAGCATAAGGATCATTGACACATCTTGTTTGTCCATTTACGGTGATTTGAAATTCATAGGGATAGCCATGCCAATCACCTTCAATTAGAAATTTCCATATTCCTCTTTCATGCTTCTTAAGAGGATAGATCTGATCATTTAATATTAAGTCAACAGATACCGCAGTTGGAGCCCAAACAGAGAAAGTAGTTTGCAAACGGTCGCAAATGGCACCTAGTTCTGTATCAAGATTAGCATACTTTTCATCAAACCAATTCGTTCGAACAATGGATCCTGGAAAAATTGGAATCTTTGTATCTCCCCAATGGAGATACAAATTCTCGCCCATTGGCAGTTCTTCATGAAAACGAATCTTAATCATTTTTTCATCGATAACCTGTTCTACTTTTGTTTGAATGTAGATCTCTTTTGCTTCCCAATATATAGTTGGATAATGATTTTGACCCAGTAATTTTTTAACATCACCAATAACGGATAATTCATGTATATTATCAATCCATGCAACTTGATTTTTCACAGGAAGCAACTCCTTCTTAGTATCTATGCATATTAGTATATGTAGATATTCTAAATATGCAAATATACGTATTCTTTAAAACGATAATAACCTTTTATTCCATACATTAAACAGAGTTTACTGGAGCTTAATAGTTTTCGACATTAATAGAGCGGATTAACTTTAAATTAGCGACATTTGTCGAACGAATCTTCAGAAATTTCATTGAAGTGAATGGTTATTCATCCTATAATTATTCCTATATTAAAAGGTATTTCCGCATTATTTTCGTTATGTCGGGTTCCTGCCTATTGGTTTAAGGAGGTATCATCGTTTTTGAAGTATCATATATCAGAACAGGACATTTATTTATTTCATCAAGGGACAAATTACCATAGTCAACAATTTCTAGGATGTCATTTTATCCAATGGGAAGGTAAAAAAGGATTCCGTTTTACTGTTTGGGCCCCTAATGCGAAGAGTATCTCTGTTGTAGGTGATTTTAACCATTGGAATAAAGAGTCCCACTTGTTAGAACGACTCACAATAGAAGGACTTTGGGTTGGCTTTTTTACAGATGTATCCCCTAACCAAGCCTATAAATATCATATTATATCTTCAGATGATGAGGTGAGGTTAAAATCAGATCCATATGCACTTCAATCAGAACTTCGACCAAAAACAGCGTCGTTAACTCCAGAAGTCTCTACATATGAATGGAAAGATAAAAACTGGTTAGACAAAAAGAAACACTATAAACCTTATGCATCACCTATGTCTATTTATGAAGTTCATTTAGGAACATGGAAAAAGAAGGATTCAGGAGAATATTATACATACAAGGAATTAGCGACAGAATTAATTCCTTATGTGAAGTCGTTAGGATTTACCCATATTGAGTTATTGCCTCTAGCTGAACATCCATTTGACTTATCTTGGGGTTATCAAATTACTGGTTATTTTTCGGTAACTGCTCGGTATGGAAATCGTAATGAATTTAAATACTTTATCGATCAATGTCATGCAAATGATATTGGTGTCATTATGGACTGGGTTCCTGGTCACTTTTGTAGGGATGACTTTGCACTACGGAGATTTGATGGGCGGCCTCTATATGAATATGCTGACCCAAAAAAGGCAGAGAAAAGATCATGGGGTACCCTTAGTTTTGATTTTGGCAGACCTGAAGTCCAAAGCTTTTTAATTTCCAATGCCTTATTTTGGCTGGAAGAGTATCACATAGATGGAATACGAGTCGATGCAGTAGCAAGTATGCTTTATCTGAATTTTGACCGATCTGATTGGGAGGATAAGATTTATAATTCCTATGGTGGGGAGGAGAATTTAGAAGCATTCGCCTTTATCCGTAAACTGAATAAAGTTATCTTTTCCTATGAACCAAACACATTAATGATGGCAGAGGATAGTTCTGATTTGCCAATGGTAACAGCACCAACACATTCAGGTGGACTGGGATTTAATTATAAGTGGAATATGGGCTGGATGAATGACATGCTTACCTATATGAAAAAAGACCCAGTACATCGTAAATGGCATCATAATCTATTAACCTTTTCTTTTATGTATACTAATTCGGAAAATTTTCTTTTGCCACTATCCCATGATGAAGTGGTTCATGGGAAAAAGTCATTACTTGATAAGATGCCAGGAGATCAGTGGCAGCAATTTGCCAATCTAAGGTTATTGTATGGATATATGACCTGTCATCCAGGAAAGAGTTTGCAGTTTATGGGAGGAGAGTTCGGGCAGTATGCAGAATGGAAGGATAAAGAAGAGTTAGACTGGCATCTTTTGAATTACCCACTTCACGAGGGAATATACAACTATGTCAAATCGTTAAATCATTTTTATCAAAGATATCCAGAGCTTTTCGAATTAGACCATGATTCAAATGGATTTGAATGGATAGACCCACATAATGTAGATCAAAGTATCATTGCTTTTAGAAGAAAGAGTAAAGAAAAAAACGAAGAACTAATCGTTGTCTGCAATTTCACTCCAAACGTGTATTACGATTATAAAATTGGTGTCCCGATTCCCGGGATATATCAGGAAGTTTTCAATTCTGACAAGAAAGAATTCGGGGGATCAGGACAATTAAACGAGAAAGAACATTTTAGTTTTCCAGAAAAGTGGCATGGATTGCCGCAACATATAAAGGTAAAAATACCACCATTAGCTATGACACTATTTAAAAATATAGATATTATGAAGGAGAGGGTAGTTTGAAAGAATGTGTAGGTATGCTTTTAGCAGGGGGAGAAGGAAAACGATTAGGTGCATTAACAAATCGTATTGCAAAACCAGCAGTGCCATTTGGAGGAATGTATCGGATCATTGATTTTACTTTAAGCAATTGTTCTAACTCAAATATACAAACACTTGGAGTATTAACACAGTACTCACCGCTTGAACTGAATAGACATATTGGAAATGGAAAGCCGTGGGATATGGATAGAAGGAATGGTGGGGTAACGGTACTGTCACCTTATACAGCCAAGACTGGTGGGGAATGGTATTCTGGTACAGCGGATGCTATTTATCAAAATATCCATTTCATTGATCAATATAATCCGGAATATGTTCTTGTTATTTCGGGTGACCACATATACCAAATGGATTATAGGAAATTACTGAATCAGCATAAACAATCTAATGCAGATGCAACGATTTCTGTTATTGAAGTCCCTTGGGAGGATGCGTCAAGATTTGGTATTTTAAATACTACGGAAAATATGCGTATCTATGAATTTGAAGAAAAGCCAGACCAACCTCAAAGCAACTTAGCTTCCATGGGAATTTATATTTTTACTTGGGAAACGTTGAAAGCATATTTAATGAAGGATGCACGGCTAACGACATCCAGTCATGATTTTGGAAAGGATATTATTCCTGCCATGCTGGAAGAAGAGAGAAGACTTTATGCCTATCGATTTGAAGGATATTGGAAAGATGTTGGTACAGTTCAAAGCTATTGGGAAGCGAATATGGACTTATTGGATGAGGGATGGGGAAGAAGTGCCTTGATTAATCGAAACTGGAAAATATCCACCAATGATTCAAACTTTCCTCCTCAATTTATCGGAGAAAGTGCAGAGGTTCACCATTCCATGATAAATTCAGGATGTTTTGTTAAGGGGAAAATTGATAGCTCGATTTTATTCAAAGATGTTGAAGTGAAAACTGGCAGTACGATTGAACAATCTATTTTGCATCCTGGCGTAACAGTAGGTTCCAATAGTGTACTAAGGCGTGTAATTGTGATGGAAAACACAGAAATACCTGAAGGAACGAATATTTCTGCAGGGGATGATGGGGAACCTGTAGTTATTAATCAGGATATATTGGATGGAATGCTGGCTATGACAGGAGGGGAACAGCGATGAAGACGTTGATGGGACTGATTAATTTAGAGCATGAACATCATGTATTCAATGAATTGACTTACTTTCGAAACAATGCCTCGATTCCTTTTGCAGGCCGTTATCGATTAATTGATTTTGCATTATCTAACATGGTGAATTCAGACATACATGAGGTAGCAATATTTGCTAGATCTAAGTACCGCTCCCTTCTTGACCATCTTGGAACTGGAGAAAACTGGGATTTGGACCGCAGGAACGGTGGTTTGTATATCCTTCCTCCTGACTGGAATGACCCTACTGATGTATCAAAAGGAGACTTACAGTTTTTTCATAATAATAGAGATTATTTTGACCGCGGGAAGTCGGAGTATGTCTTAATTAGCGGAAGTCAATTTATCGCAAATACAGATTATAAAGAAGCATTTAAATTGCATTTAGATCGAGGCGCTGATGTTACGTTAATTTCCACTTCCGTAGATGAATTAAAAGAGGAACATACACCATATTACCGCATTCAAGCTGACGACTTAGGCTGGGTTCAAAATATAACGAATGAACGTAGGAATCCAACTCTCTTTACAGGGACATACATCATTAATAAATCATTATTGAGGGAATTAGTAGATTACTGCATTGCGTATAACTTTGATAACTTTTTTGTTCATGGAATTAAAGACAAGTTATCGAATTTAAAGGTTCAGATTTATCGACATAAAGGTTATTCTGCATTTATAAATTCTATTGAAAGTTATTATCGTCATAATATGAATCTATTGGATGAGGAGAATTATCGTAACTTATTCTTTAAACCTACTTTTATACGAACAAAGATATCTAATAATCCACCAGTCAAGCATCATAATCAATCCATGGTTAAAAGGTCTATTCTAGCAAACGGCTGTTTAGTAGATGGAGACGTAGAAGGAAGTGTTCTGTTTAGAGGCGTTAAAGTGAATGAGGGCGCTACTATAAAGAATTCTATCATAATGCAACGCTGCGAGATTGATGAAGATGTTTATTTAGAAAATGTCATATTAGATAAAGATGTTCATGTGACAAAAGGACAGCAGATTATTGGTTCAAAAGACAAACCATATGTAGTTGCTAAGAGACAGGAAATATAAGGAGAGCTATATATAATCAAGAAAGGGAAGATATCAAATGGAGAACATATTATTTGTTGCCTCGGAATCCACTCCTTTCATAAAAACGGGAGGACTTGCAGATGTGATAGGTTCCCTTCCACAAGCATTAAATCAGCTTGAGCAGCTGGAGGTACGTGTTATTTTACCTTTATATGATGAGATACCAGAGGTATGGAAAGATAAAATGGAGTACCTTACTGCTTTTGATGTTCCATTTGGCTGGCGAAATCAGGATGCAACAGTATATACATTAAAACATAATCAGGTAATCTATTACTTTATATCCAATGATTATTATTTCACAAGAAAAGGTGTCTATGGATACTATGATGATGGCGAGCGCTTTGTTTATTATAGTCACGCTGTCATTGAATTTCTAAAACATACAGATTTTAAACCAGCAATTCTCCATGCTCATGATTGGCAGGCAGCGATGTCTGTAGTACTGGCGAATATTCGTAAACCGATTAATCAGATGAAAACAGTCTTTACTATTCATAACATCAAATATCAGGGGATAATGCCTATTGACATATTTAATGACTTCTTCGATTTGGATAGTAAACATATAGGTGGGATTGAATGGAATGGTACGCTTAATTGCCTGAAAGGGGCTTTATTTCACGCAGATAAAATTACGACGGTAAGCCCTACCTATGCAGAAGAAATTAAATACGCCTATTATGGTGAGGGGCTCGAATCAATCCTATTAGATAGAAACGAGGACCTTATAGGGATTTTGAATGGAATAGATACGAGGGACTACAATCCATTGACAGATTCCAATCTCCCAATAAAATACAGATCAGCCAGGTCTAAAAAGATAGAAAACAGATTAGCTCTAGGAGAAGAACTAGACTATCAGATGGATTTGGATAAGCCTTTATATGTCATTGTTACAAGGCTTGTGGAGCAAAAAGGCCTCCATCTTGTACAACGTATATTAGATGAATTTTTGCAAGAAGACGTTCAATTTATCATTTTAGGAACAGGTGAACAAGAATTTGAACATTACTTTGATGAATTAGCTTATCGTTATCCAAATAAGGTAAAAACACTTTTAACATTTGATGAAGGATTAGCAAGAAGACTATATGCAAGTGCTGATTTCTTTTTGATGCCATCAAAATTCGAACCATGTGGCTTGGCTCAGTTAATTGCTTTGCAATATAAAACAGTTCCGATTGTTCGGGAAACTGGCGGACTAAAGGACACGGTTTTCTCCTATAATGAGATAACGGGAGAAGGGAACGGGTTTAGTTTTACGAATTACAATGCACATGATTTACTGAATGTTCTAATGTATTCTCTGAGTATATACCATCATCCAGATCATTGGCAGCAACTAATAAAAAATGTAAACAATAGTCAGTTTAGCTGGAAGGACTCTGCATATGAGTATAGAAGATTATATGAGCAATTAGTACCAATTCCTATTTACGGATAAGGAGAGATGTAATTGCCACAGATAACTGCTAGTGATTTGAAAGAAAGAATAGAAAAAAGATTAATCATTGAAAATGGAATGGAAGTAGCAAATGCCACGAATAAAGATGTTTATTATGCGCTTGCCTCGATTGTAAATGAGGAAATCATCCCTAACTGGTTTAATACTAATCAAAAGTATGCTTCGAAGCGTTCTAAACAAGTTTATTATTTATCAATGGAATTTTTGATTGGACGGCTTTTGGAAAGCAACCTTCTTAACTATGGCATGCTCCATGCTGCAAAGGAAGCATTGGAAGAATTAGGGTTTCATACGGAAAATGTGTTTGCAGAGGAACGTGATGCGGCACTTGGTAATGGTGGGTTAGGAAGGCTGGCTGCTTGTTTCCTCGACTCATTAGCTTCCTTATATTACCCTGGCCATGGTTTCGGGATCCGTTATCGATATGGATTGTTTGAGCAACGAATTATACACGGTAATCAAGTGGAACTTCCAGATTATTGGCTGAAGAATCCCTATCCATGGGAAACAAGAAATGAAGAAGAGTCTGTTGTCATTCAGTTTCAAGGAAAGGTACATATGTTTAAAAGAAATGATGGATCTTTGGAATTCAAATATGAAAATACGGATAAGGTTATGGCAGTTCCGTATGATATTCCGGTGGTGGGATATAAAAATAACGTTGTTAACACGTTAAGGTTATGGAGTGCAGAACCTATTCCAGGAACAGAGAATGAACGGATGGAAGAAAATCAAGCGTTCTATCATGACTTAGATCATCAACATTCTATTGAGCAAATATCTGGGTTTCTTTATCCAGATGACTCAAGTTATGAAGGCAAAGAATTACGACTAAAACAACAATATTTCCTTGTCTCATCCAGTATTCAAAATATCCTCAAAAAATTCAAGAAGAGTTATCACCTTCCTCTTAGCAAATTACCGGAAAAGGTGGTTATCCAAATTAATGATACACACCCAAGTTTAGCTATTCCAGAAATGATGCGAATATTAATGGACGATGAAAGAATGGAATGGGATGCTGCTTGGAAAGTAACGACCAATGTCTTTGCTTATACCAATCATACAACTCTAAGTGAAGCTTTAGAGACTTGGCCAGAGGAAATGATAAAAGATTTACTGCCGAGAATATATATGATTATTGAGGAAATTAATGAGCGCTTTTGTCAATCTATTTGGTTTGATCACGAAGAATTAAGAGATGAGATTCCTGAATTGGCCATTATCTCCTATGGCAGAGTTCATATGGCAAGACTGGCAATCGTTAGTAGTTTTAGTGTAAACGGTGTGGCACGTATTCACACAGAGATTTTAAAAAAGAAAGAGATGAAGGACTTTTATTCGCTTTTTCCAAATAAGTTCAATAATAAAACGAATGGAATAACACACCGGCGCTGGTTGCTTCAAGTGAATCCAAAACTTGCTGAGGTCGTTTCAGATGTAATAGGGTCACAATGGATCAAGCGGCCTAAACAACTGATTAGCTTATTAAAATATTCGAATGATAAAGCACTATTAGAGCAATTTGATCAGGTGAAACATGAAAACAAAAAATTGCTAGCCAACTATATCCATCAACAAACAGGAATTCTTATTGATGATCAATCTATCTTTGACGTACAAATAAAACGACTGCATGAATATAAACGGCAACTATTGAACATCTTTCATGTCATTTATTTATACAACGAACTGAAGGAAAACCCGAATCAGGATATGACACCACGTACCTTTATTTTTGGTGCAAAGGCAGCACCAAGTTATTATCTAGCCAAAGAAGTTATTAAGCTAATTAATACAGTAGCATCGATTGTAAATTATGATACAAGTATACAAGGAAAGTTAAAGGTTATTTTTCTGGAGAATTATAATGTTAGTCTCGCTGAAAGAATTATTCCTGCGGCAGACATTAGTGAGCAAATCTCAACAGCAAGTAAAGAGGCATCAGGAACTGGAAATATGAAAATGATGATGAATGGAGCACTAACGCTTGGTACATTGGACGGAGCCAATATTGAGATTCGTGACTTGGTAGGAGACGATAATATTTTTATTTTTGGCCTAACGGCAGATGAGGTGTTAGAGTACTATCAAAATGGTGGTTATAATGCAAGAGATATATACCATACAGATGATCGGGTGAAAAGAATACTTGATCAACTAAACCAGGGTGCATTTGGAGTTCATGATATAGAATTTAAGGATATTTTTTACAATATTCTTTATCATAATGATCCATATTTCGTGTTAAAAGATTTTGAGCCATATTTAGAGACACATGAATTAGTTGAGCGAGCATATCGTGACCGTCTAACGTGGATGAATATGAGTGTGACTAATATCGCTTACTCAGGAAAATTCTCCAGTGATCAAACCATTCGAGAGTATGCTTCTGATATATGGAAGATTAAACAGGTTTAAGTAATGGCTCTTTTCTAAAAGATTGTTGCTTTTAACAAGTTTTTATCAAATTTAGGCTTAGAGACATTTCTCTAAGCCTAAATTTGTGGGCATTTTTCAAAAGTGATATATAATACAATAACTTAAATAACATGAAAGTTAATCTAAAAGATACCTAGTTTTTCCACTCGTTCTATTGCTTCTTTTAATCGATCTTCTTCTACTAATAACCCAACACGTACATATCCTTCGCCATATTTTCCAAAACCATTTCCTGCTGCAACAGCAACATTTGCTTTATCCAGTAAAAGTTCAGCAAATGATTCGCTAGTATAGTTATCTGGAACAGGAAGCCATGCGAAAAACGAGCCTTTTGGTGCTTCTACATCCCAGCCAATTCGTTGACATTCAGAAATAAGGGTTTTGCGTCTATTTTCATAGAGTCTTATAAGATTTTCTACACAGGATTGTTCACTGGTTAATGCAGTAACTGCAGCTTCCTGTACTGCGGGAAATAAGCTAACAAACAAATGGTCTTGCAGTAAATTAATGGCTTCAATCATTGTGGAATTGCCCACTGCAAATCCCACTCGCCAACCGGCCATATTATACGTTTTTGATAATGTATAGAGTTCCACACCAACTTCTTTTGCTCCTTCGGCTTGCAGAAAGCTAACTGGCTTCTGTCCATCAAAGCCTATTGCACCATAAGCGAAATCGTGAACAATACCAATCTCATGTTGAGATGCTAACTGAACTGTTTCCTGGAAAAAATCAACAGTTGCTGTTGCCCCTGTGGGGTTGTTAGGATAATTCAAGTAGAGTAATTTAGCTTCGTCTTTCTGTTCTGGAGTAAGTGCGTGATAGTCTGGTAAAAAATTATTCCTGGAGAGTAATGGCATCGTATCATATCTAACATTTGCCAAGCTAACACCTGATAAATAATCAGGATAACCCGGATCAGGAAGTAGCATTAAATCCCCTTCATTCATTAAGGTTAGGGGTAACTCGACTAGGCCCACTTTAGCTCCAAAGAGAATAGCGACTTCCGTATTCGGATCAATATCAACATTGTATTCTCGTTTGTAAAAGTCTGCAGCTGCTTGTTTAAATTCATATGTTCCGCTAAAGGGAGAGTATTTATGGTTTTTCGGATCTTCTGCAGCTTTCTGTAGTGCTTTTACTATATGCGTTGGTGTAGGCTGGTCTGGATTACCTTGACCTAAATTAATGACATCCCGCCCCTCTTCAATTGCTGCATTAACACTTTGAACAAGGCTAGCAAAAAATTGCGTTGGCAATTGTTTCATACGATTTGATAATTCCATTTTCGAACCCCTTTTTAAATTATGGTAAGTTAGATAAATGTTATAATGTTTTACTTGATGTGTCTACCTTATTAAATGATTTAGTTAGCTCTTTTCGTATAGTTTGTTGCTTTTGAAGATTTTTTGATAGAAACTCCTGATTTATTTAATTAAGAATAGTGCTTTATATCCGCTACGGAAAGCGACTGCCCGGAGCGGAAATCAACAACGCACTACATTACACATTTATTTTTAATTAAGTTAATCAGGATTCTATATAAAATGTAAGGTAAAAAAGCTACAATTTATTTAGAAAAGAGCCTTTATTTAAACCGTTTTATAGTTCTGAATTATCAAATTAGTACTTCCTTGCGAAAATTATCAAAAAATTTAATGAAAATATATTGCATTTTATTTAGGAAGATAGTATCATAGATTTCATCCAATATATTGCATACATTTTTATCGTTTTTAAATTACATCATGTCTTGGGGGGAACAAAAATGAAGGAAAAACTTCCATTTTCAAATTATTTAGCAATCGGATTTATGTTATTTGCTCTTTTCTTTGGAGCAGGAAATCTAATTTTTCCAGCTCAGCTAGGTCAATATTCCGGTACGAACCTTGGACCAGCAGCTATTGGCTTTTTACTTACTGGTGTCGGATTGCCACTTCTTGGTATTCTAGCAATGGCATTCTCCGGCAGTCGAGATTTGCAGGATCTTGCAAGTAGAGTCAGCCCTGGATACGGCATTTTCTTTACAGCATTACTATACTTAACAATCGGACCATTTTTTGCTATTCCACGTACAGGAACAGTAGCGTTTGAGGTAGGACTTGCTCCGTTTGTAGGTGATGGTTCTCTACAATTGATTCTGTTCATTTTTACGTTAGTATTCTTTGCAATAGTTCTTTTATTTTCATTATACCCAGCAAAACTTGTTGATAATGTTGGTAAAATATTGGCTCCTGCTCTAGTAGTATTACTGGCCGTTCTATTAATTACAGCGTTCGTAAACCCGATGGGGGCAGCACAAGCACCTGAAGAAGCGTATGCAAGTGGTGCGTTTATGAAAGGATTTCTAGAAGGTTATAACACGATGGATGCACTTGCTTCCTTAGTATTTGGTATCATCGTTATCGGTACAGTCAAGTCATTTGGAGTTACTTCAAGAAAAGAAGTATTATCTGCAACAGCTAAATCAGGAGTTATTGCAGTCATATTACTAGGTGCCATCTATGTAGGTATTGCTTATCTTGGTGCAACAAGTACAGCAACACTAGGCTTATTTGAAACAGGTGGTCCGGTACTAAGTGGAGCTGGTGCACACTATTTCGGAACAATAGGGTCTGTGCTATTAGCAGTACTTATCATTCTTGCCTGTATGACAACTGCAATAGGTTTAATTACAGCAAATGCAGAGTATTTTAATAAATTACTTCCAAAATTCAGTTATAAAACCTTAGTTGTCTTCTTTACAACATTGTCATTTGTAATAGCTAACTTTGGATTAGCGAATATTATTTCTTTCTCTATTCCAGTGTTAATGTTCCTTTATCCATTAGCTATCGTCCTGATGCTATTAACATTCTTATCACCATTGTTTAATCATGCTCGAATGGTTTATGTAGCAACAACCGTTGTTACATTATTAATCAGTATCTTTGATGGACTTAAATCATTATGTGATTCATTAGGAATTGACTATTTTAGTTGGATGGTGCCAGTCGTTAACTTCTATGAACAAGTATTACCACTTTATGGACAAGGACTTGGATGGTTAGTGCCTGCACTTATCGTAATCGTAATTACAGGAATTATTGCTCGTGTGCAAAAAGTAACTACAGCACAAGAAGTATAAAATCTTTTAAAAAAATAGGAAAAGACCGGCTAACTAAGCCGGTCTTTTTTATGCTCAAGCTAGTTCATTCAACACCTGGAAATAACTCAATAGTTCGCAGCCAGTTTTCTTTCATTATGGCCGTTAGGGTGTCAACATCCTTGTTTTTCATCAATTCAATAATTTTAGCGTGATCTTCAATAGAATGTTCCGTTAAGATAATTGAATTGTGGAAGAATTGCCTTCTTACGTGTGCTTGTAACGATTCGATTAAATTTTTGATGTACTTATTATTAGCAGCGTCAACAATAATGTCATGGAATTGTTCATCGATTTTCAAGGCAGAATAATAATTTTTCGATTGAATGGCTTCTGCAAATCGACTATTTGTATTTTCGAGCAAACTTATTGTCTCGTCAGTTAGATGGTTAATTGCTAATTCTGCTGATAATGCTTGTAAAACTGCTAAAGGTGGTAAGAGTTCCTTGATAGAGCTTCTTTCAATCTCTGTCACCTGTGTTGCTTTCCCAGGGAACATCTCGACGAATCCCTGTGCTTCCAGAAGTTGCAGTGACTCTCGTACTGGAGTTCTGCTGACTCCCAATGCTTGTGCTAATTCTGTATCATTAATTTTTTCGCCTGGGAGTAATGTCCCGTCTATAATCCATTGCTGTAGTTGATTAAATGCGCTTTCTTTTGCAGATTGTCTAGTTGGTTTTTCATGATTTATTGGTATAGGCATGTCTTGTAACCTCCCAGAAATTAATTAGCCTATCAATTATTATACTATAAATCTAATTATATTGTAATATGCAATATATTTGTTTGGGGGATAGATAAATCGGAGAACTGGGAAGTGGGAAAACCATCTCGTTCCTTTTTTGCTCTTTTCTAAAAGATTGTTGCTATTAAAATGACTTTACCCGTATTTAACAGTATAAATAGCAACTAATACGCTCAGAAAATATTCTGCGCGTTTTATAACGTGATATTTAATTTTCTTCTTCAACTAAGGACCAGCTAGTTTAATAGTGGTCTGATTATGGACATACGTTCCGCTATTTCTTTAAATAAATGTATTTGAGTATTTTCGTGGACATATGTTCCGTTATTTCATGGATATCCCGACTAAATAATGACTATTTAACTATATAAGGAATCTGATGTCCGCTTATGTTTTAAATTGGCTCTTTTCGATCAATTAACGGATTTAATGTCTGCACCAGCTCTTTCCAAACTCAAAACCCATTCTTACATATTAGTTTTTAACACTCGTTTTAGCACCTTAATTACAGATTATACATAACCTTATATACTTTGTTAAAAACAAATAAATGTTGTCATATCAATAAAATTAGGGGTACAAAACGCTATGAGATTTGTACCCCTAATTAGTGTGTTATTTATTAAAATCGAATGATGGGAAAAATTATTCTCATATAAGGAGGGAATTCATTGGAAAAGCCTTTAAAAAAAGGCTCTTTTCGTATTGTTTGTTGCTTTTAAAGATTTACAGTTGATAGAAACTCTTAATAATTTGAATTCAGATTAATGTGCTTAACTCTCGCTGCAGAAATACACTACGCGCACCTTAGGGGAGCTGGTGAGCCTCCTTCGTGCTGACGCACAAAGCAGTCTCACCGATGCTCTTCTACCCGCAGGACAAGGAGCGCCTCGGCAGGGTTACATCGCACGCAGAAAAAAGTGGTCTTCTTTTTTCAAGGAGTCTCCGTGTATTTCCTTCGCTAATTTGGTGCTTTATAACTTCCAAGCATGTTATAAAGACTTTATAGATATAGATATAGCTACCACTATTAAGCAGGTTGATTGGAGCGGAGGGCAGTCGACTCCTCGAAAATAAAGGGCAATTTTCTTCGTGCGATGTAA
>NZ_RBZP01000027.1 GCF_003628505.1 Oceanobacillus halophilus
CGAAGGAGATCAGTTAGCTTCCCGCGCTCGACTTGCATGTATTAGGCACGCCGCCAGCGTTCGTCCTGAGCCAAGATCAAACTCTCCAAAAAAGTTTGTTTCATGATTAACACCAATTAATCATGAATAAGATTCTTAGCTTCAATAATTGATACAGGGTAAAAAGTTATCATCCATCAAAATCTGATGTCCAACTTCTTTTTTACCACTGACATCTGTTTCATACTGGTTGTTTTGTTCAGTTTTCAAAGAGCAAATTTTCTCGCTGTTTTTTTGAAGCGACTTGTATAATATATCATTTTTCTCAATTACTGTCAACACTTATTTTCTCGAAGAAAGAAGTTATTAAATGTGACAACTTTTATATGATATCAACTGTAAGGATGAAAGTCAATACTTTTTTGATTCATTAGCGGATTAATACTTTCTTTCCGGAACAGCAAAATTTATATTACTAGTATTTGATATAAAAGTCAACACCTTTCTACAAAATTATTTTGTACAGACATTCAGATATTATTACAAAAAGTTTTTTCAATTATAGGATTTAAAAAAACAGTTGGCTTCCTATGCTAAGGAATATGTTTTTATCTATAGTTAGTCAAGAAAGCAACACAACTTACGAGAATAGCCTCTCTTAATTAGAATACGTCTCTGGACCTACTCCTAAATATTTCTTAAGTTGCTTACTGCCATATTTAAACCAAGTTATTATGAAAATACAAACATCGCAGTATTCGCCTTGGAAAATTACATGCAGGAGGAAGTCAAGAGGATGAAGAAAGTATATATCTTACTAACTGATACTGGCACCCTATTCACAAGAATGATTAAGATGTATACGAGGAAGCAATACAATCATTCATCGGTTAGCTTTGAATTAGATTTTAACAAAGTATATAGTTTTGGAAGAAAAATTCCTCACAACCCATTTATAGGAGGTTTTGTAAAAGAGAATATTAGAGGAAACCTTTTTCAAAATGCTCGATGTGCAATCTATAGCTGTAAAGTAACAAGAGATCAATTAGAGATTATGGAAAATTACATTAAAGGAATTGAAGAACATAGTCATCTTTATAAATATAATCTGTTAGGATTGTTTTCTTTTCTATTAAACAAACCAATAAAAAGAGAAAAAGCATTTTTTTGTTCACAATTTGTTGGAACTGTATTGTATAAAGGAGGAGTAGCTGATTTCAAAAAACCACTTGAGTTAGTTACACCAAGTGATTTAGAAAATCTAGAAAACTTTCATTTAGAGTATGAAGGAGAATTAGCAAAGTTAGTATTACACAAACAGTTCAGCATGGTTACTAACTCTCCAGTATCTTCTTTTTAATTTAGTTTTATTTTGTTCAGGCATTTTTTAACGTGTTTTTCATTGCCACTTCATGGATAACCTCTTTAAATAGATTCTTATTAAAATCAGGAAAGTAAACATCACTAAAGTACAATTCAGATTGCGCTGATTGCCAAAGCAAGAAATTACTTATTCGTTTTTCCCCGCCAGTTCGTATGATTAATTCCGGATCAGGCAATCTTTTCGTGTACAGAAACTGTTGAAATAAATCTTCATCTAAATCACTAATATCTAACTTATTCTCTTTCACCTCTAGCAGCAATTGTTGGGCTGCCTGTAAAATGTCATTCCTACCGCTGTAATTAAAGGCAAAATTTGCAATAAGGCCAGTATTACCTCTTGTTTTTTCTACCGCTTTAACCACTGCTTTTCTCGTGGGCGTTGGTAATTTTGCAATGTCCCCTGAAATCTGAATACGAATATTTCTTTCCATAAACTCTGGTAACTTTTGATTAAAGAACTTTACTGGTAGATACATTAAATAATTTACTTCATCTAATGGACGAGACCAATTCTCGGAGGAGAATGCATATAATGTTAATATGCTAATATCCAATTCAATAGCTGCGTCAATAATCTTTTCCATTGCTTGCGTTCCTGCATAATGCCCTTCACTACGAGTAAGCCCCCGCGCTTTACCCCATCTACCATTGCCGTCCATGATAATAGCTACATGATTTGGAATCCATCCTGTCATTTTTTAGCCTCCCAAAATTCTTATTCATTTATAAAATTCATCTCATTCAATTTCTCTGTAACATGCTGCTTCGTAAAATTAAATGATTGCCATGAAGACTCCTTATTATGTTCAAACTGTTGTTTTCTGTCCATCAGTATCGTCTGCAATTCAGGATATTCAGGATCTAAAACATAGAGTTCCATTAATCCTTCTACCCCAGTGTAGGAAAGTGTATTCAGATAATGAATGTCGATTTTCCCAGTGTCTTTATAACGTTCTATATTGTTATTTACAATTATCTGCTCGATATCAATAGCATTTAGAACCGTATAAAACAGCAAACTAGAAATGAAATAAAAATGAAGCAAGGTTAATTTTTCTAACCATACGCGAATGAATGTATAAGCAAAAATAATCATTAGAAAAATCATAAATGCATGTGCCAAAATTCTATCCATCGTGAACCCATAGGCTGCTTCATACATGCTTAGACGCTGATAAGCAGAAGCTAACATGACACCACTTACTAAAATAATAATTGAATACATAGCTTTCAGAATTACCTTCATCGTTTTCCCGGAATTATGCACCAATTTCAAGCATGCAATCAAAATGACCCAATTAATACATGTTACAAATAGCAACTCAAAAAATCCACGCCTCGCATAAGATGCGTAAGTAAAACCATCCTGTAAACCTTGACCAAAGAAATAGTTAAATTGAATAAAAGCAAATAGTAAGTAAACTGCATTTAACATAACTAAAATGGTCAACGCTGTAATACTGTCTACGCGAAATTTTTTATCTCCCACTGCCAAAGAATGTTCTTCTTTTGAGTGAGGCTTGAGCACTTGAAAAACCCCAAAAAATAAAAGTGTGAGTAAGACAACTAACCCTGCTCGAAATACACTCTCCCAGGCATCGAAACGTAATAAGAAGTTCGGTAATTGTAGTACTATATCTTCAAAAATTTTATCAGCTGACATCAAAAGCCCTGTAATAATAAATAACAAAGGAAAACCGATCATTAAACCAACCAATATCCGTTTTATCAACTGTCTTGTTTCTTCATTTGTATTACGAAATACACATTTAAAAAGATATCTTCCAAATGAAACGAGGTATTGAAAACCACTCAAGAACTTAGTTTTTAATGAAAATACAAATGGTATTGAAGCCCATTTCATCGTTTTAGGACTAGTTATCAAAACAATATGAAAGAAGACAAGCAAAGGAATTACTACGATATTTAAGAGATAGAATAACTCATTATCATAAATGGCATAGGACCCAGAAAGAACCCATATAACAGCCATCAGCAGGACCCCAATTCGTCTGTGCTGAAAAGATAATCTAAAACGAATAAAAAATACAAGATAGAATCCAATAATAAATATCGGATAGGAAATACCAATTTCCCCATGGAAAAAGCTTATCTCCGCCAACAAACCTAATCCAAAGCAAGCGATTAAGAATGTCCAGTCTTGTATGCTCATATCTATTTTCAAATTTATCCCACCTTACATAGTTATTCTATATACATAGACATTCTATGTATATAGGTAAAAAAATCTTCTTGAAATTTATGGGGAACTAGTACGTTCCTTTAAACAGAGGATTTTCTTCCCCATCTGTATCCGATTAAGCAAACCGGATACAGCAGTGCTGTAAAGACAATGCACACAATAATAAAAGGAACGTTTAATAATGGCTGAAACCAGTCATATGGAATTAGTTTAAAGACAGTTAAATACATGAGTAACAAATTAGGTATGATAGAAATTAAAAATGTTTTTTTCAAATGCTTATGACCTTTTTGACCAAACTCTTTACCTATCTCATATCCGAGCAGACCCCAGAAGAATGTGTAAACAAGCATAATTAAAAATGCAGAATTAGTTAACGCTGTCCATAAATGCTCTGTCCAATCCCAATGAAAAACATTATAGCTAACGGTTAAAAGACCCCCGCCCATAAATATGAGAATGTTGCAAAACACAAATAGCCATTGCATTTTCTTAGGAGTGGCGGCAGTTTCATCACGCCATATGGCTGCAATTTCTTTCGGTGTTCCTAGCCGCTCAACTAATTCTTCATATAATTGTTCTTCTCCATTAGACCTTTCCTTAATCAGTTCATATATATGTAATTCATACTCCGTCATAATCTCCTGCTTTTCTAGATGTTTACCTATTTCTTTATCTAATTCTTTGTAGAACCTTTGCTCCTTAACATTCAAGATTCATTTCTTCCAATCAAGTTATTCATCACTTGAACATAACGGAGCCATTCATTGGTTTTTTCAGATAAAATATCCTTACCTTCGTCTGTAATACAATAATACTTTCTTGCAGGACCCTTTTCCTGTTCTTTCCAGTACCAGTCAATATATCCTTGCTTATTCATTTTGTGCAGCGCTGGATATAGTGTCCCTTCTTTCATTTGAAAACTGTGATCACTACGACGATCCATCTCTTTAACTAGTTCATATCCGTACATATCTCGCTCATTTAATAATTGCAAGACAAGCAGTGACGTACTTCCCTTTACAAGTTCTCGATTAAACATTTGATCACCTACCTAGAATTATTAGGTATCTTTACTATAAAATATTTCATTCCAGAAGTAAAGGAAATATTTTTAAAAGGCTCTATTCATATAGTTTGTTGCTTTTTGAAGTTTTACAGTCGATAGAAACTTCGGATATATTTAATTAAAAATAGTGCTCTGCTTTACAGCCGCTACGGAAATACACTACGCTTTCCGCGGGGAGCTGGTGAGCCTCCTTCGTGCTGTCGCACTACGTAGTCTCACCGATGCTCTTCTTCCCGCAGGAGTCTTCGTGTATTTCCTTCGCTATGTTGTCAGCTCCACTTGTATAAACAAGAAATATGCTATTTTCAAGAATAATAATGGTCTGGTCTTAAACGTGATTTCAAGAACTTTCATCTCAAAAATATCTTATGCATCTATCTTAGCGGAGGCAGAATACGTAGACTCCTGCGGGAATAGCACGTGTCCGAAGACCCCGCAGCGAGGGTACTACTTGACTAAGCTTCTTTGGCCCTTGCGCCGAGGAAGCCTACTTCGAAGCGTTACTAGTAGACGCAGGCGCAGTTACGGTTTTTCCGCGAGGAGGCTGAGGCCGTGCCCGCGGAAAGCGAAGTATTCTGCCGGAGCGAATGATCGCACATATCAAAAATAAGTGTGAGCGAGATCTACACTATTCTGAATTAAAGACATTAGGACTCTATACTATAATGTAAAGTAATGATTAAAAGCAACAATCTTTTTTAAAAAATGGACTCATCCTCACGTGACATCTAATCGTGTATCGCATATAATGGAATTAACTAAAATCGGAAGGGTGAACTTTATAACAATGAAAAACTAATCCTATTTTCAAAAAATTATTCTGTATATTGCTTTCTAATTCGCAGGACTTTGTCTGCATTTATTAGCATGCCTTCATACAGAATTATTTAGAATAGGATTGGTATTAATTATTCACCTAATAATTTTTAGGCATTTTCTGTCTGCCTACCTGCCTCCTATTCTATCTAAATAGGAGGCTTTTTTGTCTCCTTATCAAAAGAAAAAATGGAGATGATTCAATGATACTATTAGAAGCAAGTAATGTAACATATGAAATAAAAAACAAAAAATTACTTGATATAGACCATATTCAGATTCAGAAAAATGACCGAATTGGGTTAGTTGGTCGAAATGGTAGTGGGAAAACAACTCTTTTAGAGATTCTTTCTGGAAAAAGAGAACAGAGTGCAGGAACTTTAACATCAAGGTCAACAATCGAACTGATTCCACAGCTCAAAAATACGAATACAACTAAAAGTGGCGGAGAGGTTACCCAAGAATATATTAATCGATCACTGTCAAAGCATGCCGACATCCTTCTAGCAGACGAACCGACTACCAACTTGGATACCAATCATATCGAACGACTTGAAACACAGTTAGCAAAATGGAAAGGTGCAATTGTCATCGTATCTCATGACCGCACATTTTTAGATGCTATCTGTAATCAAATATGGGAGATTGAAGATGCTAAGCTAGCAATATATAAGGGAAATTACTCTAATTACAGAGAACAGAAACAATTAAAAATCAGACAGCAAGAAAACGCTTATGATCAGTATGTAAAAAAGAAGAAGCAATTAGAGAATGCCTTGGAATTAAAAGAACAAAAAGCACAGCGCGCAACGAAAATACCAAAAAAGACCAGTTCTTCTGAAGCGAAAATAACCGGCGCAAAGCCTTACTTCGCAAAAAAACAAAAGAAACTGCAAAAGTCCAAAAAATCTATTGAGACACGTTTAGAGAAGCTTGAAAAAGTCGACAAAGTACAAGAAAAGCCACCCATTAAAATGAACTTACCTTATGAAGAAACATTGAAAGGTAAGATTGTGTTAAGGGTAGAAGATTTAGAGGGTGTAGTTGGTAATCATGTTCTTTGGAGTCCAGTCTCCTTTCATATGAAAGGTGGAGAGAAAATCGCTATTATTGGCAAAAATGGCGCTGGAAAAACATCGCTGATTAGGAAATTGATTAATCAAGAAGATGGAGTTTCTATTTCTCCTTCCATGAAAGTAGGTTATTTCAGCCAAAATCTAGATGTTTTAGATAGTAAACAATCAATATTAGAAAATGTGCAAACTACATCCAAACAAGACGAGACACTAATTCGAACTGTTTTAGCAAGACTGCATTTTTTCCGAGAAGATGTATATAAGAAAGTGCGTGTTCTTAGTGGTGGTGAACGTGTAAAAGTCGCTTTTGCCAAATTGTTCGTGAGTGATATTAACACCTTAATCTTAGATGAACCAACCAATTTCCTTGATATAGAAACGTTAGAAGCATTAGAAGAACTTCTTGCCAACTACAAAGGAACCGTTTTGTTTGTCTCACACGATAGACGTTTTATTGAAAAATTAGCCACAACAATTATTAGCATTGAAAAAAAGGAAATCCACGTATTTGAAGGTACTTATGATGAATTCAAAAACTATTCACCCAAAATGCCAAATGACTCAGAAGAAGATGAGTTACTGGTGATTGAAACTAAAATTTCTGAAGTACTTAGCAAACTCAGCATTGAACCAACTGATGAACTGGAAGAGGAATTTCAACTTTTACTATCAAAAAAACGCAAAATTATTGAGGGTCGAGAATAATCTGTGCCGTTTTTTCTTGGAAATTGATAATACTAGGAGGCAGGTACCGCGACACTTATATAATAAGAACCTTATAATAAGAGATGCTTACTCTTTTCCTGTCTCCATGCATATTTCTAGAATTCAACTAGAAAATAACAGATAATGAAGTCTGTCTAAAATTTTTTATTAAGGAAGGAATATAATGACAACAGCAGAACAGCCAATCATCCAATTAAAAAATGTTACTTTCTCTGATGGAGATTTAACAATAATTAATGATATTACTGGTTCATTTCCAGAAGGAAGAATTACCACACTTGTTGGGCCTTCGGGTGCTGGTAAGACAACCCTATTCCGTCTATTGAATCGACTTATCTCTCCTGACACGGGAGAGATTGTTATTAAAGGAAAGCGTATAGAGGAATACAATCCAATAGAATTACGAAGAAAAGTCGGACTGGCTCTTCAGAGCGCTACCATGATCAATGGAACGGTCTTCAAGAATCTCTCTTTGCCACTTACATTACAAGGAGAAGAACTCCCCGAGGAGGAAGCTAATGAATTATTAGAGGACGTAGCTTTAGGGAAAGATTTTCTCCATCGAAATATCAAAGATTTATCCGGAGGGCAAAAACAAAAAGTATCGATAGCGAGGACATTAGTAAACAAACCGAAAGTTCTTTTGCTCGACGAAATCACTTCTTCATTAGATCGTGTATCACAGCAGGATATTGAAGAACTCATTCAAAAAATTAATCAGAAATACGGAACAACGATTATATGGATTACCCATAACCTGGAACAAGCCCTTTCGATTGGTGACTATACTTGGGTTATGATGGCTGGGGAATTGATAGAATCTGGAGAAAGCAACCTGTTGAATGAACCGAAAGATGAGAGAGTAAAACGCTTTGTTAGGGGGGATATGGAATGAGCTATCTTACATTAGCATTATCCCTTGTTTTCGTGCTTATCCCTATCATCTTATCCAAAACATTAAATCTCGGACTGGAAAAAGATACGGTGATTGCAACTGTTCGGTCCATTATCCAATTATTAGTCGTTGGTTATGTATTGCAATTTGTTTTCGATGCTGAAAATTTCATTTATATTATATTAATGGTTATTCTCATGATCTTTGCAGCTACGCAAAACGCCCGTAAAAAAGGGGTCTCTATCAAGGGAATTACCTGGAAACTGATTACAACTTACATCGTGGTTGAGGTACTAACCCAAGGGATCTTGCTTGGTTTTGGAATAACTCCCGCTACAGCTCAGTACATTATTCCTATAAGTGGGATGATGATTGGAAATTCCATGGTGCTCTCGATTCTATTTTTAAATCGATTCACTGCAGAGGTGGAATCCAATCAAGATAAAACAGAACTAATCCTATCCCTAGGGGGTACGCCAAAACAAGCGATACACAAACAACTTATAACATCTATTCAGGCAAGTACCATTCCTACGATCGAAAGTCAAAAAACGATTGGATTGGTTCAACTCCCTGGTATGATGAGTGGTCAAATTATTGCTGGCGCTGACCCTGTACAAGCAGTGCAGTTTCAATTACTCATCCTCTTCTTACTCTTAACAGCAGCGGTTGTAACGAGTGTCTTACTTGGATTTTTATCATACCCTACCTTATTTAATGATAAAATGCAGATGGTCAAGATTGTAGAAGATGAATAGTACTGCCGTGTCCATGAGAGTCTGTCTCATGGGCATTTTTTTGCTAGTTTAGAATTGTAAGTATCTCCTATCTTAACTACAATTAAATTAATAGGTTTAGGTATTCTACTTGAAGGAGTGTTTGAATGACAAAAACAGTACAAATCGGCAAAACAGACTTAATTGTAAATCCCATTGGACTTGGTGCAAATTATGTAGGTGGAACCAACCTTTATCCCGATTTATCTGAAAAAGCAGGAAAAGAACTGGTTTCAACTGGGATTAAGAACGGTCTTAACTTTATTGACACAGCATTTAGCTATGGCTTCGGACGTTCCGAGGAACTAATTGGTGAAGTTCTCAACGAAAGCGGAATTCGTCAGGAAGTTGTCATTGCAACAAAGGGAGCACAACGAAAGGTTGGAAGTAATTATGTAAATGATAATTCCCCTGCCTTCCTAAAACAATCTGTAGAGGACAGTTTAAAAAGACTACAAACCGATTACATTGATTTATTTTATATTCATTTCCCTGATGATGATACTCCCAAGGCAGAATCTGTAGGTGCACTAAAGGAATTAAAAGATGAAGGAAAACTTAGAGCTATTGGTGTATCAAATTTTTCCATGGAACAATTGAAAGAAGCTAATAAAGATGGCTATGTTGATGCCTTTCAAGGTCATTATAATCTTTTGAATCGAGATGCTGAGAAAGATTACTTCCCTTATACAATCGAACACGGTATTTCATATGTTCCCTACTTTCCGTTCGCATCTGGTCTATTAGCTGGAAAGTACAATAAGAACACAACTTTTCATGATTTCCGCTCTAACATGCCACATCTTCAAGGGGAAAACTTTGAAAAAAATTTAGAAAAGATAAATCAACTTCAAGAGATTGCAAATGCGAAAGGTACTGAAGTTGCTCCTGTGGTATTGGCTTGGTATTTGGCTAACGACGCTATAGATATTGTTATCCCTGGAGCAAAACGAGCAACTCAAGTTTTAGATAATTTAAAAACTCTGGATATTCATCTTACACGTGAAGAGATACAAGAAATTGACCGTATCTTTTCTTAAAGGCACTTTTCATATAAGTTTCTTAAATATCCTTACGTGAACCTGTCCTGTTCTCTGGCAGGTTCTTTTTAATGCTGCAGAATAAAATTTTATTTTAACTTTGTATAGAATACAGCATATCCAACAAATACTTTCCCCTTTTAAGGCAATCCTAAAGGTTGACATTCAGCTAGTTATTTTGTATATTATATTTAATTAAAAATACTTTAATTCATAATAACTGAATACAAATAATAAGGAGGTTTTCCAATTGAGTGAGAATTTATCTCTGAAATCTTTTGTTGTTTTACTTAAAGCAAATAAGACCCTAGAAGAAGTTGTAAAAAAGGACATTAGTGGACATGGGATGCGGACTTCAGACTTTGCGATTTTAGAAGCACTTTATCATAAAGGAAAGCAAACCATCAAGCAAATCTCGGAGGCTGTTCTTATTAACACTGGTTCTATTACCTATGTTATTGATAAATTGGAGAAAAAAGGGTTACTAGAAAGAGAACCTTGCAAGGATGATCGCCGTGTTGTCTACATTCAACTTACCGATAAAGGAAAGAAATTAATGGCTGAAATTTTTCCTTTACATCAAAAAGTAATTGAAGAAGTATTCGAGGACGTAAATGAAGAGGAAAAAGAGATTGTCATTGATGTCTTAAAACGAATCGGTAAAAAAGGAGACCAAATGAAATGAAAAAAACAGCTGGAATTCACCATATAAGCGCAATAGTTGGTCACCCTCAAGAGAATGTGGATTTCTATGCTGGAGTATTAGGTTTACGTTTAATAAAAAAGACTATTAACTTCGATGATCCGGAAACATACCACTTGTATTTTGGAGATGATGCAGGAAGCCCTGGTACGATTATCACTTTCTTTCCATGGGCAGGCGGACAACCAGGGCGAATTGGCGATGGCCAAGTAGGAGTTACCTCTTACGCTGTTCCTAAAGGGTCTTTAAGTTTTTGGGAAAATAGATTAAAGAAATTCAACATCTCTTATACGAAAACTCCTCGTTTTGGTGATACCTATTTACAATTTAACGATACGCATGGTCTTCGTTTAGAACTTGTAGAACGTGCACAAGGAAAACCAAATAATTGGAGTTTTGGAGATGTGTCATCCGATGTTGCGATAAAAGGTTTCGCCGGAGCTACTTTATTTTCTTCTAATCCAGAAAAAACAATTCAATTACTGGAGGAATACATGGGATTCGAAAAAATTAGTACAGAAGGAAACTTCACTCGCTTTCAATCCTATGGAGATATAGGTAATATCATCGATGTAAAAACAACACCAGGAGTTCGTGGGCTAATGGGGACTGGAACAGTTCATCATATTGCCTGGAGAGCTAAAAATGACATAGACCAGTCAGAGTGGCAGGAATACCTCCGAGATAATGGTTACGGTGTTACGCCAGTTCGTGATAGAAATTATTTTAACGCCATTTATTTTAGAGAACATGGGGAAATATTATTTGAGATTGCGACAGATCCACCAGGTTTTAGTGTTGATGAATCCTATGAAACTTTAGGTCAGGACTTAAAACTACCAAAGCAATATGAGCAATACCGGGCGTATCTTAATAACTCACTCATTCCAATAGAAATAAAGTCATTAGACAGATAAGGAAAGGGGAAAATAATGAAACATATTTTTCAAAAAGGAAAAGATTCCACACAAACATTATTATTGCTTCACGGAACAGGAGGAACAGAACAAGACCTCTTACCATTAGCAGACTTAATTGACGGAAACGCAAATGTGCTCAGTGTTCGTGGTAACATTTCAGAAAATGGCATGCCCCGATTTTTTAGACGTTTAGCAGAAGGTGTATTTGATGAGGAGGATTTAATCTTCCGCACCAAAGAACTAAATGACTTTTTAGATGAAGCAGCTGAAAAATATGACTTTGACCGCAGTAATGTCACTGCAATCGGCTATTCCAATGGTGCCAACATTGCAGCAAGCTTGATGTTTCATTATCAGGATGCATTAAATACTGCTATATTGCATCACCCGATGGTTCCAAGAAAAGGTATTGATTTACCAGATCTTTCAGGGAAAAAGGTATTTATTGCAGCTGGTACAAATGACCCTATTTGCCCAGCCTCCGAATCGGCAGAACTACAGTCTCTGCTACAAAATGCTGGTGCCAAAGTTGAACTTTTCTGGGAAAATCGCGGACATCAATTAACAATGGAAGAAGTAAAAGCCGCTGCTGACTGGTATAAAAATAAATAATTCAATTGAGGCTCTTTTCGTATATTTTCTTGCTTTTTGAACTTTTACTAAAGTAAAGTCATATTAAAAAGCACAATCTGTTAGATAAGAGCCTTAATTAAAAAGATGTCGTGCACCATTTTCGTGCACGACATCTTTTTTAGTTCCTTAATATAATATAGACAAGGTAAATCACGTACATTAATGCAAGAATAGAGCCTTCTCTTTTTCCCACTCTGAAATTAGTACGAGAAAAAATAAGTAAAACAAGCGTTAAAACAATCATAATGTATACGTCCATAAATACCTTTCCATTAACCGCTAAAGGCGTAATCACGGAAGACGTTCCAAGCACAAATAGGATGTTGAAAATGTTACTTCCTACAATGTTGCCCAGTGCAATTTCACTTTCCTTTTTAAGGGCTGCAGTAATAGATGTAACTAGTTCTGGCAAGGAGGTTCCAATCGCGATGATGGTTAAGCCTACTAAAGTTTCACTCATCCCCCATTGATAGGCAATCTCCGTTCCATTGGATACTACCATTTCTCCGCCAATGACAATACCAGCTAATCCAAGTACAGTGATTAGAATATTTTTTCCCCACGTAATATTTTCAGGTGTAGGCTCATCGAGTGAGTTGTTTCTACTTTTAAGCGCTACCTCTATCACGTAGTACATAAATACTGCTAAAAAGAGTAGGAAAACCAAACCATCACTTCGGGTAATGTAGTTGTCACTTAACCCCTCCAACACCACATCTCCCATGACAACAAGCAATGCTGCACTTGCCAACAGTGTAAATGGGATCTCTTTGCGGATAGTCTCCGTCTCTACCTTCAATGGAAAAATAATGGCCGCTATCCCTACAACTAATGTTAGGTTAAAAATATTACTACCAATTACATTCCCAAGAGAGACTTCCGCACTCCCCTCCAAAGCAGCAATGATACTGACCGTTGCTTCTGGAGAACTAGTTCCAAAAGCAACTATCGTCAATCCGATTAAAATAGACGGAACACGAAGTAAACTCGCAATATTAGATGCTCCTTCTACAAAGAAGTCCGCACCTTTTATAAGTAAGATAAAACCGACAAAAAGCAAAACATATGGTAACATAATTTCCCAACCTTCTATAAGGATTTCTGCAATAATATCACTTTACCCTTTTTCATCTAATAGCATTCCAATCTAAATACGAATTCATTTATAAAAAGGTGTCATAAAAAAACTTAAGCATATTGATTATTCTTTTTTTATGCTGTTTGCTATAAAGAAATATATTTTATCGCACTTTCTATCAGCAACTGGAACTAAAAACAATACAAGTAAAAAAACTATGAATCGAGCAAAGTAAAAAAATAGAGGTTGTCTTATTCTAGACAACCTCTAAACTATTTAACACGTTATATAGGATAGTTGCTTATTCAGCAAGTCTAAGCTGTATTGTATTTCCTGATGGGTCTTTTGTAGTATATACATCCTTTTCAATTTCAACGCTTGCTCCCTGCTTCTTCAAATTCTCCAAGACCTCATTTCGTTTTTCTGCATCAGGTAAAACGAAAGTAAACCAATTTAAACCAACACTATTTTCAGATGGCGCTTTAGCCCCGACACCATTCCAAGTATTAAGGCCAATATGATGATGATAGCTATTCGATGAAGCAAATAGTGCACCAGGAAACCTTGTTACAATATCGAACCCTAAAGCTTCTACATAAAATTTCTCTGTTTCCTTAAGATTGGATACATGTAAGTGGATATGTCCCATTAACGTATCCTCAGGCATTCCCTTCCATTCTTCATTACCTGCTGCAGCAAGTACCCCTTCTGCATCCATTTGAACAGTATCCATCTCTACCTGATCGCCATTCCATTTCCACTCCGTTGACGGTCTGTCCCTCGCAATTTCAATTCCATTTCCATCCGGATCATCAAAGTACAATGCTTCGCTAACATAATGATCAGAAGCACCTAAACGAATTTGTGTTCCTTTCGTTTGAATGAGATGTTTTAAAAAGGCACCCAAGTCTGCTCGAGATGGTAATAGGATTGCAAAATGAAATAACCCTGTTGTCCTTCCTTCTTTCGGAACCACGTCTTCAGGCTGCTCCAAGGATAAGATTGGGGTTTGCCCATCCGCTGTCAAAACAGCACCATTATTTGTTTTTTCAAGTACTTTAAAACCCATGAAGTCACAGTAAAAATTGAGTGACCTCTCTAAGTTGCTAACATTTATATTAACCTCACCAACATATGTAGTCGGTTTTTGAAAAAATCTCTTTTCCATTCTTATTACACCCTTCCCCATCAGCATTTTCGTTTTAGATATTTTTTTAAGATTGTGTCGTGTTTGGTATAGACTGTTGATTACTTTAATTCAGAATACTGCTTAACCCCCGCTACGGAAAGCGCTGCCGCAGCGAATAACAGCAGAAAACATTCATAAGTGCAAGCGAGAGCTAACTATTCTGAATTAAATATATCAGGACTTTCTATCGACTAAGACATAAAACCATTATTTACTTTAAACACTTCATTATAGTTACTTATATAAATTAAGTTACTTTAAGTAATTGTAATGGTATATTAGCTTTTTGTCAATTTATTATACAAACTTACAAGGGATACTAACAAAAAGTTACTCTTTTCAGTTCTGAGAAAATGTAATATACTAAATGATGGCTTTGAAAAAGCACGTGGTTCGAAACCATCCCACGAAAAAAAACTAAGGAGAGGAACAAATTGAATATCAGAACTCTAGTCGCAAACGGACTATTAACAGCACTTTATATTGCTGTATCCGCACTTGTACAACCATTTGGTTTTACAAACATACAATTTCGAGTATCGGAAATGTTTAACCATCTTGTTGTATTTAATAAAAAATTCTTTTTCGGAATTATACTTGGAGTATTTTTAACCAACCTATTCTTTTCACCCATGCGTTTATATGACGTTATTTTTGGGGTTGCACACTCTGCTATTTCCTTAGGTCTCGTTATTTTACTTTCTAAGTATACGAAAAATGTGATGGTTCTACTCACCGCGAATACAATCATCTTTTCATTTAATATGTTTATTATTGCATTTGAATTGTATCTAGCATTAGGATTACCTTTCCTATTTTCCTGGATAACAACCGCAATTGGGGAAATCGTTGTATTAGCAGTTGGTATTCCTATCATGTATGCTTTGAATAAGCAGGTTCGTTTTGATAAAATAATATAAGGGATTATACTCTTTTTTTGAATAAATATTTTAAAATAAAACTTCACGATTTGCATTTGATGGCTTAAGCAAATTGTGAAGTTTTTTTATTCTATTTTACTGCATATACTTCTGAAAAGGGGATGTTTATATGATAGTGAGAGAAAGTAAGGATTATTTTGTTATGATTGAGCAAGACAATCATGCTGAAGCATCCAAAGAGTTAATGACCCATTGGAAGAACAATCTTTTTTTAGGGAGTAATTTAAGAGAATCCGTGGAATATGCCATTGAAAAACATGATTATGGTTGGAAGCAATTTGATAAGCAGCCATTTTGGAATGACCAAACCGAGGCACCATATACGTTTTCAGATTTTCCTATTTCTCCAAAAACCACGATTTATACATATGGCATCAATGAAGTGGAAAAACATGACCTATATGCTGCTTTATTATGCAGTGAACATTACAAAAATTTTTTTGTCAACATTAAATCCAATGAAGCTACTAGATTCATTCAGCAAGAAAGAGAACGTCAGAAACGACTAATTCTCACACTTGGAGATGTAAACAGACAATATTTTCAATTTCATTACGGACTTTTAAAGCTTGGCGATAGCCTCTCCTTGTATTTATGCCTAAATGAACCGGGAGTATCTAAAGAAAATGTTCACTACTTTTTCCAAGAAGGCATAGACCTCCCACCACATATAGAAAAGATAAACGAAACCAAGCTATCACTGGAGTGGAAAGATAAAAAAACGGTAGCTATAACCCCATTTCCATTTGAAGATGAAATCAAGGTGACCATTAAACAAAAAGTTGTTTATAAGGAAGCAATCCAAGCTAACGGGTTGTTGGAAAGCTATGAGAATGCTCCATATGAAGAGATAAAAATCAATGTGGTTTCAAAGTAAGTCGAACAATGGTTGAATACCAATTTGAAATTTCTACATTCTTACCCCTGCTTATAATTAAATGAATAACAAAATAACTTACATGCAAAAGAGGCTGGGACATAACTAAAGTATTTAACTCAGAAAACGAACAATGTGCTACATAGCGGAGGAAATATACGTAGACTCCTGCGGGAAGAAGAGCATCGGTGAGACTGCGTAGTGCGGCAGCACGAAGGAGGCTCACCAGCTCCCCGCGGAAAGCGAAGTATATTTCTGAAGCGGTATTTAAGCACCAATCCACCAATCATGTTAGGGTTTTCCTTTGAGAAAATACTTTTGTCCCAGCCTCTTTTTAAGATTCCTGCTGCCTTACTAAAGAAGTTTTTTGATCATTCATTGTATCATTTTCTACATATAACTTCCTCGTAGGATATGCGAATTCTGCGCCTTCTTCATGGACAATGTCCAAGATTTTATAATTGATTTCTTCTTTTACTTCTAAAAATTCTTCCCATACGGTTGTCTTTGTAAAGAAGTATAAGAAGATATCCAAACTGCTGTCATTGTATTTATCAAACTTCACAAAGATGGTTTCTTGATCGATTCCATCATGATTTTTTAATAAGCTTCCTATTTTATCAACAATTGCTTGCATTTTTTCCTTTGGAGTATTGTATGTTAGAGCCAAGTTAAAGGTTATCTGTCGTTTGTTCATTTTACTCCAGTTAGTGATAGGTTCGTTTGCTAATTGAGCATTCGGCAAAGCAACCAATGCATCAGCAAAAGTTCGAATTTTCGTGGTACGGAAGGAAATATCTTCTACCGTCCCTTCCACACTTGGAGTCTTTACCCAATCACCAATGGTAAATGGTTTTTCTGAAATAATCACAATACCGCCAAGTAAATTTGCTAATGCATCTTTTGCAGCTAAAGAGATTGCTAAACCACCTAGTCCTAAACCAGCAATAAACCCTTCAATATTATAGCCAAACTCTTGTAGAATGACAGTTCCGGCAATGGCAATAATAATAAACTGAAGTGTCCTGGATAAAATCGGTATTAAAATCTCATCAATCTTTATATCTGTTTTCTCATTAATTTTCCGGAAAAACGAAGAAGATGATGATGAGAGCTTCACTAGTCCCCACGAGAAAAGAAATATATATGAGGCACTCATAAAACTTCTGAATAGCTCATTCCCTTGATTTAAATATGGATAATATTTAACGGCAGCGTATAAACCTATTAATGTAAACATCCATTGAACAGGTTTCTCAAAGGCGAGTAGTATGTTTGACAATATTTGAATCTTAATTTTCCTAGCCAATCTCATAACAATTGCAAATACATATTTGGCAAAAAGTTTCCTAAATAGTATAAATAACAGGAATATGCCCACAGCAATTCCTAGTTCTTTTAAGTGTTCATAAGATATGAATAACTCCCATGTCATATATGTTCGTACCTCCTAAATCTACTAGACAATATCATACCATATTCTCTTTTTAATCGTCATAAGGAATGCTGCTCAATTTACAGCATAATTAATGTAAGATATTTTTTAAAACATTGTTACTTTTTACCATGAATTTACTTTACATTTTATATAGACTCTTGATTACTTAAATTCAGAATACTGCTTAACCCCCGCTACGGAAATACACTACGCGCACCTTAGGGGAGCTGGTGAGCCTCCTCCGTGCTGAAAAGCGTGTGCGCCTGCGTCTTCCAGTAATGCTTCGAATCGGGCTTTCTCGGCGCAAGGGAACAAGGAAGATTATTCAAATAGCTCCCTCACTACGCAGTCTCACCGATGCTCTTCTTCCCGCAGCACAAGGAACGCTTCGGCAGAGTTACATCGCACGCAGAAAAAAGTGGTTTTCTTTTTTCAAGGAGTCTCCGTTTATTTCCTTCGCTAATTTAGTGCTTTTTAACTTCCAAGCATGTTGTATAGAGCCTATAGATTTAACTACCACTAATAAGCAGGTTGATTGTAGCGGAGGGCAGTCGACTCCTGCGGGAAGAGAGGCCTAGATGAGACCCCACAGTGCGGTAGCACGAGGAGGCTCATCAGCCGCCCGCGGAAAGCGACTGCCCGAAGCGGAAATCAACAACGCACCTTATTTCACATTTATTCTTAATTAAATAAATCAGTACTTTCTATCGACTGTAAAACTTCAAAAGCAACAAACCATACGAAAACAGCCAAAATAAAAATATCCCCCAAGCATTTCTTGTCAGGAGGATACTCTACTTTTTATGATCCAACTTTTCTCAATCTATATCTTGAAATAAGATTCATCATCCATGTAGATTTTTTTGAACGCTTATCTATATTTTTATAATACTTATTTCCGTATGATACTTTTTTCATCTCTTCTAAGCGCTCCTCTGCCATCACTCGATAAATATAAATGTCATTATGCATATCTATTCCTCCTCTGTTTACCTCTCTACACCTTCTATGGTAAACGGCAGAAGGCTTTTCGTCTTCGGCTTAACGACTGAAAAACAGCAATAAAAAAACCCTACTACTACTGTAGGGAGAATACGCCTGGAGACGGATACGTGATTCGAAGAAAACTTCTATCGTATATATCCTTATTATTAAAAGCTTCCACTATCAACGACTAATTCTTGCTTTCCTCGTTTGAAAATCAACATCCTTGTAGTAGGCGTTTTTCACTAAGATATTAGGGCCAAGGCAATTTACGGCTGGGCAATGACAGTTTAAACTTTTTGCTGTCTTCGTCCGCATCCATCTGGCGTATGCATCAGGTAATGTTGTAGTTTGTATATTGCCTAATGAAGGCTCCTCATCTCCAAAATCAGTAACAATAATATCTCCTGAAAATATGTTTACATTTAGTCTTGATCGTCCATCAGGATCATTCCTCAATGTAACATTGTCCTCTTTATATAACCGCTTCAGCAAATTCAAATCTTCTTGATTGGAATTACAGGCGTAAAATGGCAATGTTCCAAATAGCATCCACATATCTTTATTCCGGTAATCCAAAAGACGATGTATAGATGAACGAATCTCGTCTAATGTCAATATCTCTAAATTACTCGCAAAGTCTACTGGATACATGGGGTGTATCTCATGTCGAGCACATCCCATCTCCTTAACATGGTCATGAATTTGTTCTAAATAAGGATAGGTCCGATTATTTAGCATGGTTTCTGCCGATACCATTATTCCTGCATCTGCCAGCCTCTTTGAATTATCAACCATCCGTTTAAAATAGTTTTTTCGATTATTTAGTGATGGTTTTCGGTCCATTAAGGCAAATCCGGTTTCTGCAAATTCCTCAGCAGTACCCCAATTATGGGAAATATGTAAAACATCCAAATAAGGAATGATTTCTTCGTAACGGTTATATGGTAACGTTAAATTAGAGTTAATTTGTGTTTTGACTCCTCTGTCGGCTGCATACTGAAGTAGAGGAACAACATATCCTCTCACTGATTTCTTGTTCATCATAGGCTCCCCGCCAGTAATGCTTAATGTCCGGAGATGCGGAATCTCATCCAGTCTCTGGATTATTAAATCTATTGGCAGCGCATCTGGATCACGATTTTGTAACGTATAACCTACTGCACAGTGTGCACAACGCATGTTACACATGGTTGTTGTCGTGAATTCTATATTAGATAATTTCATTTCTCCAAATTCTTTAACATCCAAATACGCTTCCCATGGATCATTAATGGGAATTACTTTTTTAACGTTCTGCATTGTTTCCAATTTTATACCCCTTTCAAATAACACTCCCTAATTTTACCACTTTTATCCATCTATGTTTATTAACGCTGAAATATTACTTTTCTTTATAGATAATTTTTCCGGAATGCGGACAACATAAGTAATGATTATACTACTTAAAAAGTTAAGAAAAGAGGAGATAACATGGATAAGGAACCATTCAAACAGAATGAGACCAATATCGAAAATGATGATACCTTAACAACAAGACAAGGGCATCCTGTTACCAATAACCAAAATATTAGAACGGTAGGTAATAGAGGTCCTGCAACTTTAGAGAACTATGATTTCATAGAAAAAATTAGCCACTTTGACCGTGAAAAAGTGCCAGAGAGAATTGTTCATGCACGTGGGGCAGGAGCACATGGTTATTTTGAGACATACGGAACGGCTGGTGATGAACCAGTTTCCAAATACACCAGAGCAAAAGTTTTTCAGGAAAAAGGAAAACAAACCCCAGTATTTGTACGCTTTTCTACGGTTGTCCATGGGAATCACTCCCCCGAAACCGTACGTGATCCTAGAGGGTTTGCCGTGAAATTTTACACAGAAGATGGAAACTGGGATTTAGTTGGAAATAACCTGAAAATCTTCTTTATTCGTGACGCAATGAAGTTTCCTGATATGATTCATGCCTTTCGTCCCGATCCAGTGACTAACTATCAAGACTCCGAGCGTTTCTTTGATTTCTGTGCAAATTCCCCAGAATCATTCCACATGGTAACTTTTATTTATTCACCTTGGGGCATTCCAGCAAATTACCGAATGATGCAGGGGTCTGGAGTAAATACGTATCGTTGGATTAATCAAGAAGGAAAAGCCGTACTGGTGAAATATCATTGGGAACCAAAGCAAGGTATTAAGAATTTAACGATGGAAGAAGCAGCGGATATTCAAGGAAAGAACTTCAACCATGCAACACAAGATTTATATGAGGCTATTGAACGCGGTGAATATCCAGAATGGGAGCTATTTGTACAAATTATGGAAGATGGCCCTCACCCAGAGTTGGATTTTGATCCACTTGATGATACCAAGTTATGGCCGGAAGATAAATTCCCATGGCTGCCAGTAGGTAAAATGGTTTTAAATAAAAACCCCGAAAATTACTTTACCGAAGTAGAACAAGCAGCATTTGGTACTGGTGTGCTTGTCGATGGACTAGACTTTTCAGATGATAAAATGTTACAAGGAAGAACGTTTTCTTATTCTGATACACAGCGCTACCGCGTAGGTGCAAATTATCTTCAAGTTCCGATTAATGCTGCAAAAAAACGAGTTGCAACCAATCAAGAAGGCGGACAATTAAGACATCAAAACGATAAAGCACCAGGCCAAAATCCACATGTTAACTATGAACCTTCCATTTTAGGTGGATTAAAAGAAGCAGAACAAACCGGGAAAGAACATAGTCCACATGTAGAAGGAAAACTGGTACGTGAATCCATTGACAGAAATGATAATACCAAGCAAGCTGGTGAAACATATCGTCGTTTTGAACAATGGGAGAAGGATGAGTTAATCAAGAATCTTGTTAATGATTTGTCTACTTGTGATAAACGTCTGCAGGATAAAATGATTGCTTTAGCAGAAGAAGCAGATGAAGAATACGGACGACGTCTAAGAGAAGGTTTAGAAGAGAAAAGTAAAATGAAAGCCAATACGAAGATGGAATTTGGCGAAGAAATGCACCCACTTGGAGCAAAAGACGCACAACAAGCTGTGAAAGATGCAGTTGAAAAAGGACATGATGCAGAACCATATTAATGTTGAAACCTCGGCATTTTCCTGATGCCGAGGTTAACTACATTCTAATCCGTATGCTCCAATAACTAGAACTTTACTCAAGCAACTTTTGAAGGACGAATATATTTTGATACTAAGCCATGCTTTGGTGAAAAGAAAAAACTAACCATAAACACAAGTCCAGTTGCAAATGCCATAGACCCAGATATAGAAGTATCGATCCAAGCAGCAATATAATAACCAACAATGGATGAGACAACTCCAAATGTTCCACTTAAAACAAGCATAATCAAAAGCTTATCTGTCCATAGATAGGCAGCTGCAGCAGGTGTAATTAACATGGCAACTACCATTATGGCCCCTACCGCATCAAAGGAAGCTACCGTTGTAATGGACACAAGCCCCATAAATACATAGTGCATGAATAAAACTGGTATTCCTAAACTAGCTGCCAAAGCTGGGTCGAAAGAGGTTATTTTCCACTCCTTATAAAAAGCTATGATAAAAAAGAGTACAACTACTAACACCAGTAGTAGCAATCCAGCAGCTTCAGGAATTTCCCCAATAATTGGAATGGTTATCGTATGGAAGGGTATAAAAGTGATTTCCCCCATTAGCGCATGCTGCACATCTAAATGCGCATTGCCAACAGAAGTTGCGATTAATATTACCCCAATAGCAAATAAAGTTGTAAATACAATTCCCATGGAGGCATCGTGCTGTACATTTAGGGTATGGAGCCATTGGACAAAAAACGCTGTCAATAATCCAGCTAAAATCCCACCAATGAGCATCGCTGGACCACTAACTTCTCTCGTGATGATAAAGGCAACTACAATTCCCAGTAAGACTGTATGACTAATCGCATCTGCCATCATCGCTGTCTTCCTAAGAATGAGGAAGACACCAACAATCCCACAAGAAAGTCCAACCAATGCTGCTGTTAGAATAATCCAAGCTGTGTAAGTCATTTTTACTTCGCCCCTTCCGCTTTCATCTGCATTCCATTTCGCACCCTTTTCTGATGTAATCGATATTGAATATAATTAATAAATAAGCCTTTTTGTTTTCCAAATACAAGCGAGAAAGCAAAAATACTTGCAGCTACTACTACGATAAAAGGCCCCGTTGGCAGACCGCTTCCCAATGCACTTATCAACGTGCCTACAGCACCTGAAATACCTCCAAATAAGGCAGAGAGAAGAATCATCACAAGAAAAGATTGTGTCCAATATCTAGCACTAACCGCCGGGATAATTAACATCGCTGCCATCAAAATCACCCCTACAGCTTGAATACCAATAACAATTGTTGTCACAAGCACAATCGTATAGAAAGCATTCATACCTTTTATCGATAGTCCAATGCCCTTGGCAAACTCCTGATCAAAAAGATAGATTTTCCATTCTTTATATCCGACTAATACAACAAGGATAACTAGTAAGGCAAGGATAAGCATGGTAATAACGTCTGATTTCACCATTGATGCCGCTTGACCATATATAAAGCTATCCAGTCCACTCTGGTTTCCACCAGGGGAGCGATTAGCAATTGTAAGCAGCATAATTCCAAACCCATAAAACACTGCTAGAATCATTCCCATTGCAGAGTCTTCCGATATGCGGCTCGCGTTCGTTATCCATTGAATAAGAAACGCACCAACTAAAGCGCTGATTCCTGCACCTACAATCAATACGAGTAAATTTTTCTCCGCAAACAGTAAAAAAGCAACCACAACCCCTGGCAAAGCCGCATGCGACAAAGCATCACTCATTAAGTTTTGCCTCTTCCAATATGCTAAGCATCCAATAATCCCTGCAGCTATACCAAGAATCATTGTACTAACCAATACCCACTGAGTATTGCTATTTAAAAGAATGGAGCTCATACTGCCTTTCTCCTCCCATCCATCTCATGTTACCACCATAGGCATCTGCAACATTTTCTTTTGTAAATACTCGCTCTGTTTTTCCATGATGTAATACGGTGCGATTAAGTAACAAAACATGGTCAAAGTAATTTTCCACCGTTTGTAAATCATGATGAACAACCATCACTGTTTTTCCGATAGACTTTAGTTCCTTTAATATAGTCATAATTGCTTGTTCTGTCGCAGCATCCACTCCCGCTAATGGTTCATCCATAAAATAAATATCCGCATTTTGTACTAGGGCACGAGCCAAAAATACTCTCTGCTGTTGCCCACCTGAAAGCTGACTAATTTGCCGATCAGCATAATCTTTCATTCCCATTTTTTCTAATGCAGATAATGCCTGCTTACGATGTTTTTCTTTTGTCTTTTTCAGCCATCCAATTTGCCCATAAAGCCCCATTGTGACGACATCCAAAGCATCAGTAGGGAAATCCCAATCGACAGAACCACGTTGAGGAACATAACCAATTCTTTTTTTTACCTTTGGAAACGGCAAACCAAAAAAGGAAACCTTTCCAGTTAAAGCAGGGTGTAGATTTAACATTGTCTTAATTAATGTAGATTTTCCCGCACCATTAGGTCCAACAATTCCTGTTAAAGTGCCTGGTTTTACTTCGAAGTTCACATTGTGAAGTACCGTATTTTTTCGATACGAAGCTGACAAGTTCTCGACCTCAATTAAAGTCTTCGCCATTTCAATCTACTCCTTTACTTAATGCCTTATAAATCGTCTCTACATTATGCCGGTACATGCCAATATACGTTCCTTCTTCCGTATTTGGCTCACCCATTGCGTCCGAAAATAACTCTCCACCTAAATCAACTTCCATACCATCATTGGCCGCCCCCTCTATCACTGCCTGAATAGAGTCCTGATTAATACTACTTTCTACAAAAATAGCCGGAACTTCAAATTCCTTAATTATTTCAATAGTACTATTTATATCCGATACACCAATTTCATCTTCTGTACTTAACCCCTGTAACCCCACTACCTTCATGTCATGCATAGCTCCAAAATAACCAAAAGCATCATGCGCTGTTACGAGCACCCGTTGTTTCTCTGATATATCTGCTAACTTTTCCGATTCTTTTTTCAGTTCATTCAATCTTTCAAAATAATTCAGTTTATTTTCTTCAAAGTAATCCTTATGTTCTGGTGCATAAGCTTTTAATTCTTCAACTGCTTCTTCTAAAGCTGTTTGCCATAATTCGAGATCGAACCAAATATGAGGATCAACTGCTCCTTCTTCATCTTCCAATAATAAATCTGCTGAAATAACCTCTCCAATAGCTAATACAGGTTTCGATTCTCCAATCTGATTAAATATTTCTACCATATTGGCTTCTAAGTTCAATCCATTATATAAGATGATATCTGCTCTATCTACTTTGGATATATCACTTTGAGTTGGATTGTATAAATGTGGGTCAACGGATGGACCCATTAAACTTTCCACTTCAACGAGGTCTCCACCAATAACCGAAATTGGTTCTCCAATTTGTGCGATTGTGGATACAACCTTGATTTTTTCATTAGGACTTTCACCTGCATTCCTACTTCCCTCGTTTGCCTCCAAACCACACGCAACTGTAAACAGCATCAACGTACTAATCACAAAAATACCACTTATATTTTTCATGAAACGAACCATTTTTCCCTCTCCTTTTAGTTTTTATTCAGACTCTAAATTTTGCCCTTAGTAAATTTTATTAGTTACCCCTAATTTTATTCTCTATTTTGAGTTTGTCAATATATTTTAGTTATATATTACATTTTTTCCTAAAGGAAACTTTTCATGTTCTTAATTCTATGATTCTAGGCAAAATGTTGTGACAAAAATCAAAACAAAAACCCCTTTCGAATTGAAAGAGGTTTCCTGCTTAATGTTTTAGGGAAGGTTTCGATGAATAAGGTCTAGTACTTTTTGTAGTTCTTTTACTCCAACTTGTCCTGGAGCAGAGGCCTTTTTTGCAGCTCCAAAGGTAACTGCAGATCCGAATAATTCTCCAGCTACCCGACTAATAACTCCTTCACCAGCCATTGACATTGATATAATGGGACGATTAGCATAATTATTTTTCATTTCCAAGGTTGCTTCTAGTAAAATTAATACATCTTTTGCATCCCTAGGCATCACTGCAATTTTTGGTAAATCCGCACCAAGATCTTGAGCTTTTCTCAAGCGAGATACTACTTCTTCTTTTGGAGGAGTTTTTTCAAAGTCATGATTAGAAAGAATCACCTTTACACCATTTGCGTGAGCCACCTTTATTAAATCAGTTACTGTCTTCTCTCCACTAAATAATTCTATATCAAGAAGATCAATCTGTTTTGTCTCAGCAACAGCTTTATTCAATTTAAAATACAACTCCTTGGTGACTTCTTTCTCTCCTCCTTCTCTTGCATTTCGAAAAGTAAATATCAGAGGAATGTTTTGCAGTCTTTTTCTAACTTCTACTAATGCATGTTTCACTGCTTCCAAATCTTCTACTAACTGAAAGAAGTCGACTCGCCATTCTACCAGGTCGATTTCCAAGTTTTGAAGATAATCTGCTTCCTCCAGTAATTTATCCAGCGTATCGCCTACCATAGGAACACAAATTTTAGGTGTACCTTCCCCGACTGTTACATCCCTAATTGTTAATTTCCCCATCATGCTCCTCTCCTTCTACCACTATTTTGTTTCTACATTACCTTAAGTATTGACAAATCGCTAGTGTTTAGTAAAGAGGAAATTGACAATTTCACTTCCATGTATTATGGTTATATACACAGGTATATAACCATATAACCATAACACCATAAATGAGGTGGGATAGAATATTGAGCAACCATTTCGATAGCAATAAACCAATTTTCATTCAGATAAGAGAAAGGATTGAAGATCAAATCGTTAATAATCAATTAATCGAAGGGGATCAAGCTCCTTCCACTACTCAACTTGTTAATTTTTATAAAGTAAATCATGCTACAGTTTCCAAGGGAGTAAATCAGTTGGTTGATGAAGGTATCCTTTTTAAAAAACGCGGTGTTGGGATGTTTGTAGCAGAAGGAGCAAAGACTAAATTAGTAGAAAAGCGAAAAGAGTTATTTGTAGATAATTATGTTCTTGGTTTAGTAGAAGAGGCAGATAAATTAGGTATTTCAGAAAAGGAAATAGTTCAATTAATAAAAAAAGTGAAAGGAAGTAAGTAAAAATGACATTCGCTATAGATATAAGAAACCTTTCTCTAAATTATAACGATTTTACTGCACTTAAAGATATGTCTTTTCATCTGGAAGGTGGGAAAATTTATGGATTACTTGGGAGAAATGGTGCTGGCAAAACATCATTACTATCCTTGTTATCCTCCTTTCGCAAACCTTCTGATGGAATAATAAAAATAGCTGGAGAGGCCCCCTTTGAAAATGCGAATATAATGGCAAACGTAGCTTTTATCTACGAGAAGGATTATTCAGATGAAACGGAAAAAGTGAAGGGAATGCTTGAATCAGCAGAGAGATACCGACCAAATTATGATGCAGAATATGCTGATTATCTAATTAATATATTTAAACTACCATTAGAAAAGCCTGTTAATAAGCTTTCCAAAGGTATGCAATCTGCCCTTAATGTCACACTGGGATTGGCCTGTCGAACTCCAGTAACGATATTTGATGAAGCTTATCTTGGTATGGATGCACCAACTAGAGAGATCTTTTATAAAGAATTATTGGCCGATCAAGAAAGACACCCAAGGACGATTATATTATCTACCCATTTGGTATCAGAGATGGATTATTTGTTTGATGAAGTTCTTATTATCGATAAAGGGAATTTAATTCTTCACGAAGAATACGAGACATTAGCTTCTAAGGGTGCCTCTATCACCGGATCAGCTAACACAGTAGATGATTTTGTCTCAATCATGACTCAGTTAAGTGAACAACAATTAGGTGGGACGAAATCTGTCATGGTATTCGGATATTTAACCGAGGAAAATAGAAGAGAAGCAAAACAAAAAGGACTAGATGTTGGCCCCATTTCCCTTCAAGATTTATTTATTCATTTAACAAGGGAGGAAGATTAAATTGCAACAAAATAGAATATACTCCAAAGTAGCGCTTGATATGTTTTCCGTACAACTTATCTGGTCCCTATGGTTCATTGGATTTGTTTTATTAGCACAAATTGTCATGGTTATTATTTCTATAAACACAGGTAACAATATAGGGGACTTTATACTTTTCTCACATGGCTCCACCAAAATATATATGCTAGTTATTGGTATTATTTCTAGCTATGGATTTTTAACATTCTATGTAAATCATGGTATAACAAGAAAGGACTATTTTATTGGTACAGCAATAGCAGCACTTGGAATAGCAATTGCACTTGCCGTAATCGCTACAGTGATAACTGCTTTAGAATACGGCCTTATAGAATGGTTTAATATACCAGTTTCAGTTGACAAGACCGTAACAGAAAATGTTATTAATAGTTCTGATAACAGTATCACTATCATGCTACCAAAAGCAATTGTTAGTTCATCCATCCTGGTTCATAGTAGTAGCTGGATTGTTTCTCTTTTGATGTATATTTTAAATACACTCACTTATTATGTAATTGGCTGGTTCATTGGTGTAGGTTATTATAAATATGGATGGGTCATTGGGTTTGGTTTTATTGCTTCCTCTCTAGTGTTTCTAATTACAGGAGACTTGCTATGGGGAACAGAATTGGGTGAGCCTTTATCCAATTGGTTCGCTTTCCAATCGGTAAATTTGCCTCTCTGGGGTTCATTTGTAGGTTCAATTATTTTAATAGCATTAATCTTAGTCCTTATACGTGCACTTACGCGTGAAATATCAATTAAAATGTAAGATGGAAAGGAGAATCAGATGAATTTTATAAAAAGATTGTTTGACTGGATGCTTGCAATAGGATTGCTATTATTAGTAGGACGTATTGCTACGGCTATATTCCTGTTTCTCGACATTCCGTTTACTACTTTTTTTAAAGATTACAGTCTTATATCTGTAACTATTCTAATCATTGGGTTAGTTGGACAGCAGGTTATGAAGGATAAGTCCTAAACAAATATATAGTTATTAAGCTCCCGTATGTATCACATTATACATACGGGAGCTTGTATTAGGAATTTGCTTTACACCGCTAAAAGAGAGGGGGAATATGATTTCCCAAAAAATCAGTTCATCACTAGCTAGAAGCCGACATGAATAATATATCGAGAAACAAGTAAGAGGAAATGCAATAAAATTATCACTTTGAGGTTTATAAGAAGGAGAAAATGGGTATGTATTTATATCGTTATAGCGCTTATAACTGGTGGAAATTAGCAAATTGATCAAACGTTTGTTTAATACATATGTTCTAGATCAAACGTTTGTTTTAATTTATTGCTTTTAAACAAACGTTTGATTAATTGCTATGTTTCAATAAAATGTAGCTCTTCACAGATGGGTATAAGAGTTTTGTTTCTCTAGAACAACTCTGTTAACTCAACTGCTGTTCAGCAAACTTCCGATATAACTCATGGGTTTCTATTAATTCCTGATGGGTTCCCATTCCTGTTAATTTCCCTTTTTCAATAAAAATAATTTTATCTGCGTCAACAATGGTGGATAGCCTGTGGGCAATAACAAAAGTCGTACGCCCTACCATCAATCGAGACAATGCTTCTTGAACGGCGTGTTCCGATTGGCTATCTAAACTTGCCGTCGCTTCATCAAGCATTAGTATCTTGGGATCCCTAAGAAAGGCCCTTGCAATATTTATACGTTGCCTTTGTCCCCCAGAAAGTTTCACACCACGTTCTCCCACTTCTGTATCCAGTCCCTCCGAAAATGACTTGATAAATTGGTCAGCATAAGCCATTTCAGCAACTTTCCATAATCGCTCATCAGATATTTCATCCGAATTGTTTAGGCCATAGGTTAGATTATCACGAATGGTTCCCGCCATCATAGCACTTTCCTGAGAAACATAGCCAATTTGGCTTCTCCAGGATTGCATCGATAAGGCTTGGATTGGTGTCTCCCCTACCCTAACCTCACCAGATATTGGCTCATAATACCTTTCTATTAATCCAAATAGAGTTGTCTTTCCACCGCCACTTGGACCAGCAAAGGCTATCATTTCTCCCGGTTGCGCTAGGAACGAGACATTTTCTAGTACTATTTCCTCTTTATCATATGCAAAGCAAACATTGTCAACATATACAGGTTTATTTGAGATATCCTCTTCTATACCGTGCTGACTAGCTTCCTCTGATATTTTTAAAATACTAATAATGCGTTCAGTAGCACCTTTTGCTTTTTGTAATTCCGTAAAGAACATCGCAAAAGAAGTGATTGGATAAATGATTTGGAATAAATAAAGCAAAAATGCTACAAGGGAACCAGTTGACATCGTTCCTTCAGCTACACGAATTCCACCATATCCAATAATTAATACAATCACCAACATCATGATTGTATACATAAAAGGACCAATGAGCGCAAAAATCCGCGCTTCTCTTAATCCAAACTGATATAACTTCGAAATACCGCTTTTACCCTTCTTCTCTTCCACGTGTTCAGCTGTAGAAGCCTTCATTAAACGTGCTTCACTAAGTGTTTGTTGAATCTCGCCAGTAAATTTAGCCGTTTCATCCTGCATTCCTTTGGATATTTTCGCCATTCTCGCTCCCAGTGGCATCATTATAACCAATGTAACTGGAACTGCAATTAACATGAACAACGTCATCTTCCAATCCATGATTAATAAGATAACGATGGCCCCAATGATGGTTATAAAACCAGTTATAAACTGTGGAAAGTGCTGGGAAATCAAATCCTTTACAATACCCGTATCATTAACAACACGGCTAACAGATTCCCCACTGGCATGTTTATCAAAGTAACTGACTGGTAAGCGAATCAGTTTAAACCACATCATTTCACGTAATCTGGCAACAATCCTCTGTCCTATAGCTGCTAATATGTAGGTTGATACTCCATCTACTACTGCTTGTAAAATAAATACGACAAAAATAATGATGATCAGTGTGGTGCTTATCGCATCCATTGAAAATCCATCTACCAATTCTCGTGTTAACAACGGAATGGAAAGGCCAATTAGCATGGTAATAATACTTCCAATCAACCCAAATACTAAAGCCCATTTTGGTATATTCGTTGATAAAATTAGCGAAATAAAAGGTTTTATTCCTGCTTTTTCTTGTTTAGCCAATGATTTATCTCCTGTCTAAAATTTCTATACGTTAAGTTCTTTATTCATTCTATACTACACAGACAAATTTATTAACTGAAAGGTAATACTTGTTTTTAAAAGGCTCTTTTCGTATAGTTTATTGCTTTTTGAAGTTTTACAGTTGATAGAAACTTCGGATATATTTAATTAAAAATAGTGCTCTGCTTTACAGCCGCTACGGAAATACACTACGCTTTCCGCGGGGAGCTGGTGAGCCTCCTTCGTGCTGTCGCACTACGTAGTCTCACCGATGCTCTTCTTCCCGCAGGAGTCTTCGTGTATTTCCTTCGCTATGTTGTCAGCTCCACTTGTATAAACAAGAAATATGCTATTTTCAAGAATAATAATGGTCTGGCGATTTCAAGAACTTTCATCTCAAAAATATCTTATGCATCTATCTTAGCGGAGGCAGAATACGTAGACTCCTGCGGGAATAGCACGTGTCCGAAGACCCCACAGCGGTGGTTTTTCCGCGAGGAGGCTGAGGCCGTGCCCGCGGAAAGCGAAGTATTCTGCCGGAGCGAATGATCGCACATATCAAAAATAAGTGTGAGCGAGATCT
>NZ_RBZP01000028.1 GCF_003628505.1 Oceanobacillus halophilus
ATTCCGGCTTGAGTTTTGTTTTCCTTTTCATAAAGCCTGTTTCTTGGGCCCACTCCTCTATTTGTTTTCTCGTAAAATTAGATTGTAATTCCTTGAATAGTACTTGAAATTCTTTATCTAGTTGCATGGTTGTAAAAAAAATACTCCTCTCCGTAGTTTTATACCGAAAGAAGTATATCCATAATTTGGTAATGATGTCATCGAAAATGCTTAACTTGATGGCTATGGAACCTGTCCCCGTGTCCCACTTTAAGATTGGAGTTTGGCCATATTGGCTGTTGTTCCGCCATCTACTCGAAGGTCTGTTCCGGTAATGTAGGAAGCGGCGTCACTTATTAAAAATTCAACGGCTGTTGCAATCTCCGATGGTTCTCCTTCTCTTTGTAGTGGGGTGTTATCTAGCATCACTTTCATTTGTGCTTGTTGAGAAGATTCTTGGCGCCCCATTGGTGTATCAATCGTCCCCGGTGATACTGAAACGATACGAGCACCTTTTTGTCCCCATGCCCAAGCTTGATCTTCTATGATTAACAGTACGCCTAATTTCGATAAACTATAGGCTGCACCTGGATCTCCTTTGGCCATTTGTTCCATCGTTTCTACCATATTATCAGCTAGCGGATTTTTTAATACTTCTGTATATGGCCCTTGTTTTGGTACAAAGTGTCCACTCATAGAAGAAATACATACAGCCACTGTTCCTGGTTCTGCTAGTTTGATAAATTCATCTAAGACAATACCTGTACCTACCAAATTCACTTTGGTAATACGCTCTGAAGAAGCCATTGTAGGCGATAGTCCTGCTGTGTGAATAATAGATTTCAATGTACCTAAAGAAGTCGCTTTATCAGCTAGTGCTTTCACATTGGTTTTATCGGTAATATCTACCGTTTGATAATAGACATCCGTAATCCCTTTTTCTGCCAGTTCTTGTTTGGTTTGTTCTAAACGTTCCTCGCTTATATCCGCTAAAAGAACCGTACCTTTCTTACCAACCAATTCCGCGATGGCTTTGCCCATTCCACCTGACCCACCAGTAATCACATAAACTTCGGCCATTTTTTACTCCCCCTTAAATTGTGTTTGCATGTTCTATAATCATCGTATGGTATAATTTTAGGGAATACAATGAACAATCTAACTTCAAATGTCCATTGATAGGAGGTATCTCATGTATACTCAAGAAGAAAATATAACTGCTCGAGAATATATATTGCAGGCATTCCTAGAACTTTTGGGAACGAAGGAATTTGAATCGATTTTCGTGAAAGAAATTGTTAGAAAAGCAGGAATTAGTCGTTCCACATTTTATATTCACTTCCAAGATAAATACGAACTTATGAATTATTTACGTGAGGATATTACCTCAAGATTTCTAGCATTCTATGACAGGGATAGAGAAGCAGATTTCTTATCAATCAAAACGACTACCCTTCATATTTGTCATCATATTTTTCAATATCGGTATTTTTATCAGCATGAATTTAATCTTCCGGAATATACGCGAAAACTATCGGATGCGTTGGCTGAAAAACTAGGAAAAGTCTACGAAGATAGAGGCTATGCCATTTTTGCTAGTTTTGGTACTATCGGCTATTTAACCTACTGGGTGAAAGGTAACTTTTCCATGGATTTAGAGAAAGCAGCTGAGGATTTGGCGAAGATTGGGGTGACGGATTGGTCGAGGTGAGTGAGCGAGGAGATTGTCTTCCTCATTACCAATCTTATCGTCTTAATTTCCGACATAATTTAAGCTTCTCTTATAATGAGTTTTCATTAAAAAACTACACTCAACACTGGTCCACTTTGTTGAATAAGACTATATTAAAGTTTTAAAGGGGGATAATTATGAAATTTTTTGGTGAAGTAGTTAATAAAGCTAATGAAATAAATCCTGTATTAGGAACTTCAATGGAGGTAGCATTTGAGTTTATCCCTTATGTTGGAAAGGCTATTTCATCCATTAAAACCCACCGTTTAACCAAAAGAGTTAAAGAACATAGCAAACAATTAGAACGGATTGCCAAGTTACATTCCTCGGAGAGACTATCTGCAGGCTATATAAATGAAAGGATTTTTCCAATTGTATTAGAGAGTTTAATAGAGGAGCATGAAGACGCAAAAATAAACCTTATTCTTAATGGATTTGAGAATGTATTTATTGAAAAGAAAACAAATGAGTCAATGGTTATTAACTATTTTGATACATTAAGGGACTTGCGCTATATGGACGTTAAACGACTTTATTATCTCGCTGATATAACAGATGAATTTTCTTTTGGCACTCAGGACGAGGAAGAAAGGGCAGTAACACGAAATATAGATAAAAAGCTACAGAATTTTGGCTTTTTTGGACTTGAAAGTATTGCATTTGGAGTTGGGGAACAGGAAGTAACCAAGGATAACGTTCGTATATACCCTTATGGGGAACGTTTTTTAAACTTTATTACCGTGCATTTGGATGAGAGTGGGGATACTGAGTGAATGTTAATAGAAGCGATTCAAAGTTTTGGAAGATGCAGGATGGGACGAGGTACCTGTCCCCGTGTCCCCTGTCCGGCCATCAAGCTCCACGCTCTGCATCTGATAAAGTTGTACAAAACCCGGGAAGTGACAGGCGTCGTGTCCATTTGGTAGCTTAATAGTAAACAAAGGTTTTTTAGGAAGAAGGGGTTTCACACATGAATATGTTTAGAAAAGTGGGCAAATCTCCATTAGTAAGGAGTATTTTGGATTTGAATGACAACGATTCGAATAACAGAGATTGGAATCAATTACCCGTAGCTAACTTTGATTTGTCAACATCAGCAAGCAAAGTGGAGATTGTAGAAGCTTTTCAACAAATGATAGATACACAAATAGTAAAGGTTATGTGTTTTTGTAATCGAAAAATAAGCATTAATATCGAAAATGAGGCGGAGAGTGAAAAAATCACTCATACTTGTGATTGTGGTCTAAAATTTTTAATCGACTTGTCGATTGTACAGGAAGTCCCTCAATTTCCCGAAAAACTAATAACATCACAAGAGGAGTTAAACAATGCAAGAAACAAGGTTTATCTATTTAACAATCATTACATAGTGAAAGATGATGTCATTCATCGGACTTTTGTTGGGATTAATAATCCCACTGTGACCTTAATTGGAGAAAAGATGGAATCACGTTTTACGTTGCCGTTAGACAGTGAATCTCCTGTACCTATTGTGAACCTTTTCGATAATTTCGGGAATATCCATAAATTTAAGTATGTGCATCTAACCGGGGAAAAACCGACAGAAGTACACTTTAGAGAAGGAACAATAGAGGAATGGATGGAAAACTGTACCGTTGATACTTCGAATGTAACGATTCTTAACACCAAAGAAATACAAAATGATTGGTTTGACCAAATAAGCAATCTAATGGAAAATGGCGAGGATTTCTTAAATGACTATGAAGAATTGGAACTAGCGGATCATCTTGTTACAGGAAGAGGCCTTTATACTCATCACGGTATATACATAGGTGGTGGTAAAGTTATTCATTATTCTGGACTTAGCCAAAGCTCTACTAGTGAAAAGGTTGAAATAATAGGGTTATCGGAGTTCACTGCTGGGAATTGGTGTGCTATTCGATTATACGATAGAGAGAAGAAGGCTTATTCACGAAAAGAGGTTGTTGAAAGAGCAAAAAGTAGATTAAACGAAGATGACTACTCTGTATTCTTTAATAACTGTGAGCACTTTGCTGAATGGTGTTGGACTGGGGTAAGCACGTCTTACCAAATAAAGTTTTTGTTTGGATATTCTTTAAAAGCAATTCTTGACTGTCCTGAATTAAGTAAACCGTTTAGGCTTTAAGATGGTGCCTGGTAGTAGGGGACGGAGGGACAGGTTCCTCGTCCCACGATGAATTTAACAAAAAATGCAGCACTCTTTGATAGAGAGTGTTGCATTTTTGGTTTTATTTTAAGGAGGAGAGGGAGGGTGGATGAAGGGCAATGAGGGTTGAAATGGAGAGAGGGCCGATAACCTATACTAATGAACTACTTTATTTTATAGATATATAAGAATATTGTTGAAATTATAATTGTAGCAACTGCATATAGCGGATGGGCGGTTGACACTCCCTGAAAGAAAGGGGGTTTATATCGGTGTATATCATGGTGACTTATGACGCAATGGATATGCTATTTCCATTCGGCATTTTCTTAGTTACGACATTAACAGCAGTTGTAACCATTATCACGGTTGTCACCAATAGAAAAAAGAAGTAATCACCCTTCCGCTCTGGATCCAAGAGTAGGGAAATTACTTCTTCCTGATTAAAACACCATATACAATTGGTCAACCGCTCTTCATGCGGCATGTAGTTGCTTAGGCTGAGTGTTCACAGCAATCAGTCTATTTTTATTATATTATCACTCTGTTTTTATTATACAACATAACTTTCACTTGTTTGCAATTATTTATTATCATTTGATTTATTAAGAGTAAGTCTAGGGCTTGGTATCAGCCGCGGCCACCACGTTAATGTACTAAAGTATTAGTTGTCTATAGAGTGTGGGTTTAAAACAAACGTTTGATTATTTACTAGCCATCAAGCATGAGTATGGGAGAAATGTAGTATTCTACTCAACAGGATGCTGCATTTTTATTATGGTTTTCTTACAGGTAATTCTACAGATACCTGAGTAGGCTGGGACGAGGAACCTGTCCCCGTGTCCCTTTAGTTCTTTTTACGTGGAACTTTTTGCTACATCACTCAAATTTTATTTCATCATATAGTTATTTAGAGTGATAGAAAATTTTACCAGACTGATATAACCTTAAAATAGAACAGCCATGAATTTACTTAGTAGAATTATGAAACATAAGTCTATCGTTATGAAACTATTTAAAGGAGGAGTATCATGATGATTTTTCGTAAAGCTCCATTTACTATTTTAGTTGCTGTTGTACTTGTGGCAAGTACTTTTAGTTTTTCAGGAACGGCGACATTAGCAGCCGACAGCAATGGGAAGGATTTAATTATTTATCAGAATATCCCTGAGGCAGAAGTGAAAGTGGAAGGGAATCAAATCGAATTAACGGCATTAAACATTTATGAAGATGGCCACTTCAAGACAACTTCGGAAGGACTAACATGGGATTCAAGCAATAAGAATGTTGCTACGGTCGATGAAAATGGAGTCGTAACGTTCACTGGTCAAAACGGGCGTTCCTTTATCACTGTGTCGAATGGAGAGTCAACCGACCGGATTGCTGTACATCGTAAGCATTCGGAAAATCTCGTAATCAAGGAAAAGGAAACTCGCTACCATGTGATTGATAACGCTATCAAAGGTATGACGCTTCAAGAAAAAATTGGCCAAATGCTCATGCCGGATTTCAGAAATTGGAATGGAGAAAATGTAACAGAAATGCTGCCAGAAATTGAACAACTCATTCAGGAATACCATCTTGGTGGCGTTATCCTATTTGCCGAAAATGTGGTTACCACCGAACAAACTGCTCGCTTGGTCGCTGACTATCAAGAAGCAAGTGAAAAATATGGTCTCCTGATGACCATTGATCAAGAAGGTGGAATCGTCACTCGTCTCCAATCAGGTACACATATGCCTGGTAATATGGCGCTAGGTGCAACACGTTCACCAGAAACTGCTGAAAATGTGGGACAAGTAATCGGTGCAGAATTACAGGCGCTGGGAATCAACATGAACCTTGCTCCTGTTTTGGATGTGAATAATAATCCGGATAATCCGGTGATTGGTGTACGCTCATTCGGTGAGTCGCCTGAATTAGTTGCTGACATGGGAACGGCATATATTCAGGGATTACAAAATACAGGAGTAGCGGCAACAGCGAAGCATTTTCCTGGACACGGAGATACAGATGTAGACTCCCATCTTGGCTTGCCAGAAGTTCCGCATGATAAAGAACGTTTGCTGGAAGTAGAGCTTTTCCCTTTTCAACAAGCCATGGAAAAAGGAATTGACGCCGTGATGACTGCACACGTGACTTTCCCTGAAATCGATGACACCAAAGTAATTTCCCAAAAGGATGGAAAGGAGATTTCTTTACCAGCAACCCTTTCCCATAAAGTGTTAACGGGATTAATGCGTGAGGAAATGGGTTACGATGGGGTGATTATCACCGATGCCCTAAATATGGCTGCCATTACTGAGCATTTCGGTTCCGTGGATGCTGTCATACAATCGGTAAAAGCTGGAACAGATATTATTTTAATGCCGGTTGGACTGGAGGAAGTGGCAGATGGATTAATGGAAGCAGTCGAAACGGGTGAAATAACGGAGGAACGTATAGAAGAATCGGTTAAAAGAATTTTGACGTTAAAAATCGAACGTGGGATCATTCAATCAGAAAACCCACTTCCAGTCGATGAAATCGTTGCAAATGCAGAGGAGATTGTTGGATCGGATGCGCATAAACAAGTGGAAGCCGATGCTGCTGAACAGTCCATCACACTGATTAAAAACGAGGATGCACTGCCTTTTGATTTCTCCAGTGAGGAAAAGCTTGTCGTTGTAGGTAATACGTACATTAATAGTTTATATGATGCGCTTCGTGCGTATCACGAAAACACAGAACTGATCGTTGCTTCCGGTCCTTTAACCAGCGACCAGTTGGAAGAGTTAGATGATGCCAGTGCAGTGGTTGTCGGTTCTTATACCTACAATGTCAATGGTCGATCACCAGACAATCCGCAAATGCAAATGATTCATCAGCTCATTCAAGAGATGGAAGCTCCCGTAGTTGGCGTAGGAATTCGTAACCCTTACGATGTGATGGCATTTCCTTCCATTGATGCGTATTTGGCGCAATACGGATTTAGACCTTCCAGTTTCGAGGCAACTGCAGCAACTATTTTCGGTGAAAACCATCCAACGGGACAGTTACCAGTTACGATCCCTGACCAGAATGGGGATGTATTATTTGAATACGGTTTTGGACTATCCTATTAAAAAATGAGGAGAGTGTATGAGATGAAAAAATCGTTGATTGCGATGATAACACTTGTTTTGATACTGACTTCCTTTTCTGTGGCCTTCGCTGATAAGGGGGAGAACAACGGGAAAGGAAAAGGCAAGGATAAAGAGCTCCAACTGGGGGTTGATGTCCTGCTGGATGAGCAAAAGGATCTCATCGAAGGAAAGCGAGTTGGATTAATCACGAACCCTACTGGAGTGGATCGGGACTTAAACAGTATTGTCGACCTGTTGCACAAGGACCCGGATGTGGATTTGACCGCTCTTTACGGGCCTGAGCACGGCGTACGTGGGGATGCACAGGCAGGGGAATATGTAGAATTTTATATCGATGAAACAACTGGATTACCAGTGTACAGCTTGTATGGGCAAACAAGAAAACCAACACCGGAAATGCTTGAAAATGTCGATGTATTGGTATTCGATATTCAAGATGTCGGAACACGTTTCTATACGTATATCTATACGATGGCATATGCAATGGAAGCGGCGAAAGAAAATGGAAAAGAATTTATCGTACTCGACCGTCCGAACCCATTAGGCGGTCATAAAGTGGAAGGACCTGTTCTTGATCCTGAATACGCATCCTTTGTTGGAAATTATCCGATTCCATTACGTCACGGGATGACCGTGGGCGAGTTGGCCAAACTTTTTAATGAAGAGTTTGGTATTGATGCAGATTTATCGGTCATTGAAATGAATGGCTGGAAACGTCATATGTATTATGATGATACGGAATTGGAATTTGTTCTCCCATCACCAAACATGCCAACTTTAGAAACGGCACTTGTCTATCCAGGGGCAGCATTAATGGAAGGTACCAATCTATCAGAAGGTCGTGGGACAACAAAACCATTTGAATTAATTGGGGCACCTTTTGTGAACAGCACAGAACTTGCAGCAGAGTTAAATGAATTAGATTTACCGGGCGTGATTTTCCGAGCAGCATCTTTCACACCTTCTATTTCTAAACACGCCGGTGAACTCACACATGGAGTCCAAATTCACATCACAAACAAGAAAGCTTACAAACCAGTTGAAACAGGCCTTCATATTGTCAAAACACTTCATGACCTGTATCCAGAAGACTTTGCCTTCCGAGCAGAAAATAGTGCCGGTATTTCCTTCTTTGACAATCTAATCGGCAACGGCTGGATACGAGAAGCAATCGAAAATGGAGAAACTGTTAAAGAGATGGAGAAAGAATGGAAAGATGAATTGAAAGAGTTTGAACGGGTTCGTAGGGAGTATTTGATTTATTGAGTGGAGACGTGGGGGCCTCGTCCCGGGGGGACATGGGGACAGGTTCCTCGTCCCCCACCACGTTAATTTGTTAAAGTGCACAATGTTTACTAGAACACAAGAAAACCACCCTACGCCGTCGTAAGCTAAAAGGGTGGTTTTTAGAGAACTAAATAATTTTTGACAATCATCACACTGATGGTAGAGGTTGTGGGAGAAGTGTTACGGCACTACTCCTTTTTTTATCCCATTATACATAAAATTATGATAAATTTTAAGTTGTTGACCAAATATAGGGGCTTTGTGTCATTGAATCCTCGGGAAGGACAAGTATTAGGTGTCAGACTCTACCAGGTTATGGATCTAGAGAAAATAATACCAAAATAGATTTTTAGTTTGTTTGATAAGTAGAAATAGGTCCAAAATGATGTTTTCAGTATACAAAAATACTAATTTTCGCTTCTGTACCGTCTATTTTTTATTTTTAGCACTTTGACTTTATCCAGGATTTCTTATAACTTTTACCTAGCAAAGGGAAAGGTTGATAGCATATTTGCTATCATTTTGGTTATAATTATTAGAGAGGAACCATGAAATGTCTATAGGAAAAGAATTTGAACTAATATATGAAGGAAATGTTATTGACTATGAGGAAAGGTTGATACGTAACGCAGAACAAGAATTGCTTCAGGATAAACCGGGAAAATGGTGTAAAGTAGCTAATCAATATACTCGACAATTGACCATTATCAGTTATAATCCATATCCCGAGGAAGAAGATCCCTTGGACAACGATGATGTCGAAGGTTTGCCTTCTATCAAACACATTTATATGAATACAGAGTACCCCAATTTTTATCGCTGGGGTTTCCAAGGAGGAAGAACAGGTAATCATCGAATCATTTATGCAATCCATAATTATTATAGGGTAATTATGTTGCACTATTTCGACAAACATTATAATGGTTCCATCAAGCGAGATAACATAATTCCGGCAGAAGTTAATTATGAAAATTATTGTAAGGATGACCCAAATCTCTATTAAAAGGATGGCGGAGTATGTGAGTGACTTTATTAAACGATATTCGGAACTAAGAGGAAACGATTATGTGAAAAGTCTTCAAGTAGAAGGTCGTATTGCAGCGCAGATTAAAACACAACGTAAAAGTTTAAACTTATCTCAACAGGAATTGGCAGATGCCTCAGGACTTCCAAAATCTACAGTTGGCAGAATTGAAGCTGGAATAACAAGTCCTAAAGTCGACACTTTGTTAAAGATTTCAAAGGCACTAGGTATTCCTTTTATTATTGATGGAAGTACGGGAAACGATGACAGTAACATGAAACTTAGTAGGTAAGTTTTAAAAGGGACATGGGTTTTCCTCGTCGCCATGTGAGTTTTTTGTAATATAAGGGATAAACCTGTCTCTTAAGAAATAAAACAAACGTTTGATCAAGAGGTTCCCATGGTTTCATTCAATCAAAATGTTTGATTTATTTACTAAGGGTTAATTCAAGAACATGAGATAAAATGTAGTGTTCTGCATAAAACAGGATGCTGCATTTTTATTATGGTTGAATTTCTATTTCTTGCATAGACAAAGTAACTCTACTAATGCCTGAGTTTACAGGGACGAGGAACCTGTCCCCGTGTCCCCCCTCGCTGGGACAAGGAACCTGTCCCCATGTCCCCCTCACTTGACGGGATTGGGGAAAGGGATTAATATGGGATAAAGCATATTATTTCACTAGGTTTAATCGGAAAACTTGGTGAAATGTATGATATTTACATGGGGGGGAACCGAAGTGAGGAAATTTCTTATTTCTTTTTTATTTTTATCGCTTATCTTTGCGTTAGTAGCTTGTGGCGGTGAGGAGGAGAGTTCAGATGCAGAGGGGAGTAGTGAGTCGCAAGGAGGAGAGGCTAGTGTCAGCGTTGATGCTTCTTTAAATGTTGCGTATCCTACTAATTTGCAAACACTCGATCCGCATTTGACAACCAATCAGTCAACCAGGGATGTGTCCAGACAGATTTATGAACAGCTTTTAACTTTGAATGAAAATTATGAAGTAGTTCCTTCATTGGCTGAATCTTATGAGGTTAGTGAAGATGGATTAGTATATACGTTCCATCTTAGAGAAGGGGTTACCTTCCATAATGGTGAAGAAATGCAGGCAGAGGATGTTGTTGCCTCAATGGAAAAATGGATGGAAACGTCCACACAAGGAAAAGCAAACTTAACTGGTGCGGAGTTCGTGGAAGTGGATCCGTATACAGTGGAATTACATATTGATCAAGCATCACTCATTATTCCATACGTCCTAGCTGATACCGCTCCATTTCCTGCCATTGTTCCAAAAGAATCAGTGGAATCCGCGGTTGAAACCGGATTAACGGAATATATCGGTACTGGCCCATTCCAATTAGAAGAGTGGAATGTTGATCAATACATTCATTTGACGAGATTTGATGAATATCAATCAAGGGAAGAAGAAAGCAGTGGGCTTGCAGGGAAAAAAGAGGCACTAGTAAAGGATATTTACTTCCGAATTGTCACGGATCCATCTACTAGAGTTGCTGGTGTTTCTACTGGAGAGTATGATATCGCGATGGATATTCCACTTGATAGTGCAGAGCAATTATCATCTTCTGCAGGTGTTGATCCAGTTTATAGTGATGGTGGTATTTCAACGTATGTATTCAATAATAAAGCGGGTGCATTTGCAGATGCTGCCTTACGTCAAGCATTTAACACAGCTTTGAATGCTCAAGAAGCAATGACAGCAGCCTATACTAATGAAGAGTTCTTTAAACTTGATTCCGGCTTAGCATTGCCAAGCCAAGTGAATTGGCATAGTGAAGCAGGTAGGGAGAATTATAATCAAGGGGATATAGAAAAGGCGAAACAACTTGTGGAAGAATCTAGTTATAGTGGGGAAGAGTTAACGATTTTAACAACAAAAGATTATCAAGATCATTATAATTTAGCAGTTGTCGCACAACAGGTATTGGAAGCCATTGGTGTGAAGGCGAAGCTAGATGTTTATGATTGGCCTACTTTCCAAGAAATCCGTACAGAGCCAACTAACTATGACATGTTTGCCATGACATTCGCAGTTCGCCCAACGCTCCACCAGTATCCATTTTTAGATTCGAAGGCTGAATATCCTGGTTGGACGGATAGTGAAGAGATTGATCACTTATTAGATGAAATAACAGAACAAAAAAACTTTGAAGATGCGAAACCATTGGTGGATGAATTGCAACAAGTGGTTTGGGATTACCTTCCTGTTGCAAAAGTTGGGAACCAACAAGATCTTGTAGCAGTAAGTGACAAAGTAAAAGGTTATACCGATTTAATTGGCCCTATCTTTTGGAATGTGTCAAAAAGTGAATAAGGCCCTTGAAATAAAGGATGATGAAGATTGCTTAAATATACCATACAGCGTTTATTCTCTTTAATCCCCATATTACTTGTTGTTGCCGTTATTGTCTTTCTTCTAGCACATATGACACCAGGGGATCCAGTAACCGTGCTATTAGGTGATGAGGCATCAGAAGAAGCCAAAGCTGAGTTGCGACATGAACTCGGCTTTGACCTTCCAGTATATACACAGTTCGTGAATTGGTTTACAGGAGTAGTTACAGGAGATTTAGGAATGTCCTTCTTTCTAAAGAAACCAGTTACGGAAGTGTTTGCAGACTATTTAGGACCAACCATTTCCTTGGCTATCTACGCGCAAATTATTGCCATCGTTATCTCACTTTTTCTTGGTGTGATTGCAGCCAAAAAAAGGGGAACATTCACGGATCAAACCGTTATGGGTTTTTCCTTATTAGGTATTTCCGTTCCAAGTTTCTTGGTTGGGCTCTTTCTCATATTACTCTTTGCCGTACAATTACAATGGTTCCCTGTAGCTGGGTATCGTCCTTTAAGTGAAGGATTATGGGAACATCTTCGGTATTTGACCCTGCCAGCTATTGCTCTTGGAATGATGCAAGCAGGACTTATTACAAGAATGACTCGTTCCTCGATGTTAGATGTGATGAAATCAAATTATATCAAAACAGCAAAATCTAAAGGACTTCATCAAAATAGAATCACTTATAAGCACGCACTTCGCAATTCTTTTATACCGATACTAACGGTCATTGGGGAGTCATTCGGTACATTAATCACAGGAGCAGCTGTTGTTGAAACGGTATTTAATATCCCTGGAATTGGACAGTTAATCGTGAATTCTATTGAACGAAGGGATTTTACGGTTATCCAAGGGACGGTTCTGTTGATTACGGTTACCTATGTTTTATTGAACTTAACCGTTGACTTGCTCTATGGAGTCGTTGATCCACGAGTTCGCCTAAATCGTAAAAAGTGAGGGAAGTAATATGAAATCGGAAGCGGAAGTAAAAACAAATTATAGGGTAAAAAAACAGAAAAGCATCGCTCGCATTTTTTCCAATCATATGCTCCTTACTGGTTTGGTGATTATCGTGATCATGGCTATTATTTCGGTTCTCGCGCCATTTATCGCGCCGTATGATCCATATGCCATTGATCCGTTAAATCGTTTAAAGCCTCCGAGCGTGGAGCACTTCTTTGGTACAGATGATTTTGGGCGGGATTTATTTAGCAGGGTCATATATGGAACAAGGATATCGTTCTTTATCGGAGCGGTGGTCGCAATTTTGGCTGGTGTTATTGGGCTAATAGTGGGATTGATATCTGCTTATTATTCTATTTTGGATCACATATTAATGCGTATCGTTGATGGGATTTATGCCTTTCCTTCCATTTTATTAGCATTAGCAATAGTAGCAGTAAGGGGACCGGATGTAGTGAATGTACTTATTGCGCTAGTCATCGTCTATATTCCATCCATCGCTCGTGTCGTCCGGTCAGCTGCGTTAGTGGTGAAAGAACAAACTTTCGTGGAGGCGTTAAATGCTCAAGGGGCTAGTAAATGGAGAGTCTTGGTTATCCATACTATTCCAAATTTGTTATCACCCCTTATTATTCAGGTTACGTTTGTCTTTGCCGTTGCAATTATTACGGAAGCGGCACTTAGTTTCTTAGGCGCGGGTATTCCTGCTCCATCACCAAGTCTTGGTAATATTCTCTTTGACGGGAAAAATGTCATCTATCATTCATGGTGGATGACGGTATTCCCTGGTAGTTTTATTATTCTTTTAGTCCTTGGATTAAATTTAGCCGGTGATGGTCTAAGAGATTTGTTAGATCCGAAAATTGTCAATGCAAAACGCAAAAAAAGCAGGCTAATTAAAACTGGGAAGAAGGTGGGAAGGCATGGACAACAATAAACATTTATTAGATATCCGTGGTTTGAAGGTTTCCTTCTGGACAGAAAAAGGACGATTAACGGCAGTGGAAGATGCTACCTTTTCCATCAAAAAGGGGGAAACCATAGGGGTAGTCGGCGAATCAGGGTGTGGAAAAAGTGTGACATCGGAGTCCATTTTACAATTACATGATGAACAATTGACGGACTACGAGGGGCAAATTCTCTATAAAGATAGGAATCTATTAGATGAACCAGAGCGTAAACTGCGGAAGATTCGTGGTAATGAGATTTCAATGATTTTCCAAGATCCAATGAGCTCCCTTAACCCGGTGTTCACGATTGGAAATCAACTAGTAGAATCATTAATGCTTCATAGAAAACCTTCCAAAAAGGCCGCCTATGAAAAGGCCATTGATGTTCTCCGTCAAACAGGAATTCCGTCACCTGAAAAACGTATCCATGACTACCCGCATCAATTATCGGGTGGAATGAGACAGCGGGTTATGATTGCACTTGCGATTAGTTGTGAACCAGAATTACTGATTGCGGATGAACCTACGACAGCACTCGATGTAACAACACAAGCCCAAATTCTTGATGTACTTAATGAACTTCAAGAGAAAACAGCGATGGGGATTATGATGATTACGCATGATTTGGCAGTAGTTGCGGAGACGTGTGATCGGGTCGTGGTGATGTATCTTGGGCAAGTGATTGAAGAAACAACTGTTGATCAACTTTTTGAAAATGCCCTACATCCATATACGATTGGTCTTCTGAAGTCCATGCCTAGCATGGAAAGTGATCGTAGTGACCAATTATTTGAAATAGAAGGAACCGTTCCAGCGCTTGAAAATATCCCAACTGGTTGTAGGTTTGCTGACCGCTGTCCTTTTGCGACGAATAAATGTTTACAAGAAGCGCCTGTTTTAGAGAATGCCACAGTTTCTCATAAAGTACGCTGCTGGAATTATGAAGAAATTGCCTTAGAAAGGGGAAACGGCTATGCCACAACCACTTCTTAAAGTAGAACATTTAAAAAAAACCTTCCCAGTTGAATCTTCCGGTTGGTTTAAAAAAAATGAAGTAAAGGCAGTCCATGATGTTTCTTTTGATATTTATGAAGGGGAAACTTTTGGAATTGTCGGGGAGTCTGGTTGTGGGAAAAGTACTACTGGAAGGACACTACTAAGGTTGACAGAACCATCTGGTGGGAAGGTCATTTACCAAGACCAGGATATTTTCAGCCTAAAAGAAAAAAATTTTCGTCCGATTCGCGAAGATTTACAGATGATTTTCCAAGATCCGTTGGCATCCCTCGACCCAAAGAAAAGGATCGGCTATAGTCTGGAAGAACCGTTCATTATTCAGAAAAAGGGTACAAAAAAGGAAAGAAAAGAAATGGTACTAAAGATGCTGGAAAGAGTGGGTTTTAGTGAAGAACATTATCATAGATTTCCGCATGAATTTTCTGGTGGTCAGAGACAACGAATTGGGATCGCCCGCGCATTAGTCTTAAATCCAAAATTTATCGTTTGTGATGAACCAGTTTCTGCTTTGGACGTTTCTATTCAGTCACAAATTCTCAATCTATTAAAGGAATTACAACAAGATTTTGGCCTTTCCTATTTATTTATCGGTCATGATCTTAGTGTCGTTCGATATATTGCTAATCGAATTGGGGTGATGTATTTAGGAGAAATGGTGGAACAGGCACCAACGGAGGAGCTATTTGAAAATCCCTTACATCCATACACGAAATCATTGCTTTCCGCAGTCCCGGTACCAAATCCAAAAGTGAAGCGGGAGCGTATTGTATTGAAAGGCGAAGTTCCCTCTCCACTGGATATGCCCAAGGGATGTGTGTTTCATACTCGATGTCCATTAGCCATGGATATCTGTAAAGAAATCAAACCACCAACATATAAAGTGAAAGAAAATCATCGTGTACAATGCCATCTATATGAACATAGCGAAGTTTCTGAGGCGGATGGAGCGTAGGAAAGGAGCCTATAAGATGAAGAATTTTTTTCAACAGAATGAAAGCCATATGCTACAGCTACTTGAAAAGTTAGTCAATATGGATAGTGGGACCTATGTCAAACATGGGGTAGATCAAGTTGGTGCCGTACTTAGGGAAGAATATGAAAAAATCGGTTTTCAAGTAGAAATACATGAACAGGAAACACTTGGCAATAATCTTGTAATTCGGCATCCAGATGCGAAAGAACCAAGCATTGTCATGTTAGCACATATGGATACTGTTTTTCCTGAAGGTACCGTAGCGAAACGCCCTTTTACTAGAAAAGGAGATTATGCCTATGGTCCTGGAGTCATTGATATGAAAGCAAGTCATATAACCACTTTATTTGCTATTAAATCTTTAATAGAATCAGGAAATGAAGCATTTAAGAATGTCCAATTAATCTTAAATAGTGATGAGGAAATCGGCTCCATCGGTTCACGGCAACTGATAGAAGAAGTAGCGAAAAACAAGAAATATGCGCTAATCTTGGAACCTGCGCAAAACGGGAATTTGGTTAGCCAAAGAAAAGGTGGCGGCAAGTACTTTTTAAAAGTAACAGGAAAGTCAGCCCATGCAGGAGTCGAACCAGAAAACGGAATAAGTGCAATTGAAGAACTTTCAAGTAAAGTGTTAAAACTTCATAAGCTGGCAAGAAGGGAGGAAGGATTATTTGTTAATGTCGGACTCGTTAAGGGCGGAACATCGATAAATACGATTGCACCATCTGCTGAAGCTGCTATTGATGTACGAATAGATACTGAACAACAAGGGATTGCTATTGATAAAGCCCTTAAGGAAGTTGTTCGTACTTCCGATGTTGAAGGAACTAAACTAGAGTTAACGGGGAAAATAACCAGGCCAGCATGGGAATTAACGGAGGAATCCGGGCACTTAATTAGCATGATCGTGGAAGAAGGAGAAAAACTTGGACTTTCTTTAGACCATGAGAAAAGTGGTGGCGGTTCCGATGGTAATCTGACTGGATATATCGGCACACCCACTGTGGATGGCTTGGGTCCAATCGGCGGTAATGCACATCAGGAATCCGAGTATCTCTACATTCCTTCATTAGTAGAAAGGTCCTTATTACTTGCTAATGTCATAAAAAGATTATCAACTTAATAGAAAACAAAAGGGGAGTTATCATATGTCAAAAATATATATTCTTCATGAAAATGATGAATGGACAGAACATTTAACGAAACGTCTCGATGAATTGAAATTACCTTATGAAGCGTGGCATTTGGATAAAGGAATAGTTGATTTAACAGCTGAACCTCCTGAGGGTGTTTTTTACAATCGTATGAGTGCCTCGTCACATACGAGAAACCATCGATTTGCGCCAGAATTAGCTGGGGGTGTATTGTCTTGGTTGGAATGGCATAATCGCACTGTTTTTAACGGATCAAGGGCCTTGAACCTTGAGGTTAGCAAGATTAATCAATATACAGCGCTCGAGAAAAATGGCATTAAAACTCCGAAAACAATTGGTGCGGTTGGCCGTGAACAAATTATCGAGGCGGCTAAAAAATTAGGCAAATCCTCGTTTATCACGAAACACAACCGAGCTGGTAAAGGGTTAGGAGTACAATTATTCCATTCTATAGAATCCTTAGAAAGCTATGTGAATGGTTCCGAATTTGAAGACTCTGTTGACGGAATTACACTTATTCAAGAATACATTCAATCTCCAGAACCATTTATTACACGAGCCGAGTTTGTTGGAGGGAAATTTATTTATGCCGTTAGGGTAGATACCTCAGAAGGGTTTGAATTATGTCCAGCAGATGCATGCCAAGTTGGAGATGCCTTTTGTCCAGTCGGGGAGGAAGAAGAAAACAAGCCGATGTTTGAAATCCTAGAAGAAGTCGATCTGGATTTAATTAATCGCTATGAAGAATTTCTTCAAGCAAGTGGAATCGATGTATCAGGAATCGAATTTATTCACGATAGAAATGGAGAGACGTACACATATGATGTGAATACCAATACCAACTATAACTCGGATGCTGAAGAAAAAGCGAATAAATACGGTATGTTGGAATTAGCTAAATTTTTAGGGAATGCTTTGGAATATAGTATGTCTTAAATAGAAAGAAAGAAACGCCATTTTCTAGTAAGGAGAGAATGGCGTTTTTGTTATGGAGTGATAAGGGTCAAAGGTGCGAGTGCCTGCATTTTAGCAGAAATCTATTAGACAAAATCCGACAAAATCCGGGTGGTGCCAGGCACCAAATGTAGTATTCTGCTTAAATAGGATGCTGCATTTTTTTTGATTTTCTTGTATGGCCAAAGTAACTAGTAACTATCAGATGCCTGAGTTGACTGGGACGAGGAACCTGTCCTCGTGTCCCTTCCAACAATTACATGCGAAATAATGAACATTGTTGTTTACCGACATCAAAGAAGCGTATATAATCAGGAAGGTATAATGAACGCTCTGGATTTAACTAACGGAGCATTTGATCTAATTACTCGTTCAATAATTCACATTAACTTATAGGAGATGGTAAGAATGGCCAGTGCTTTAGCTACGGGCTTATTAAGTGGGATATGGGCTTATATTGCACCACTTTTTGGAATGTTAACCTGGGCAGGATTTGCCGGGTGTACCACCTTTTTTGCTGTTGGAACCGGCGGGAGGAAAGGATTGCGTACTGCCATGATCTGTAATGCCGTGGGAGTTGCCTGTGGGATGTTAATTCTCAGTTTATCGGCAACCGTAGATATACCTGGAGGTGCGGCCATTTTTAGTGGGTTGGTAACTAGTCTCATGTGTTTACTTGGAAAGGTGAGACTCATGAATTACACACCAGGAATTTTTGTTGGGTGTTTTTCAACGTTTGCCATTGGTGGAGATTGGCTTGTTCTATTAATATCCCTCTTTGCTGGAGTGTTACTTGGATTTTTTAGTGCGGAGCTTGGAAGAGTGTTCTCTGGCTGGTACCAGAGAGTTGCATCAAAATCACAGAAAACGCATGTTCAAGAGGAGGAAGAGGCAGCTCAGCTTGTTAAGTAAAACGGGACAGAGGGACAGGTTCCTCGTCCCCCGTTTACTTGGGACAATGAACCTGTCCCCGTGTCCCTCTTTTGGGTGATTGGACCGGTGGACCTGTCCCAACAATATTTGCTGTAAAATTCGACGTATAATTTAAAGTAAAATAATGGTATAATAAAATCAACAAAAGGAGTTGATTTTGTGCCAAATATTAAGCCTGTTTCAGATTTAAGAAATTATAATGAAGTATTAAAGGATATTGTTGAGGGAGATCCTGTTTTTCTAACAAAAAATGGTAGAGGTAGATTCGCCATTCTTGATATTGAGGAATATGAAAAAAATCAAGCTACAATCAAACTTTTTTCAAAACTCATGGAAGCTGAGAAGGCCGTTAAAACAGGAAATGAATGGCTAACGGAAGAGCAAGTAAAAAAAGACCTTGGAGTCTAATATTTTATGCATCAATTAAGAATTAATCCCATTGCTAAACAGGACTTGCACGATATTAAAGAATATATAACTAAAGAGTTTGACGATCCAACAGCAGCAGTTGATGTGATTACAAATATTATGGGATGTTACGGAAAACTGGAAGAATTTCCGGAGCTCGGAATCGAATTATCATCTAAGATTGAAATCCCAACAGATTATAGGTATTTGATTTGTGGAAAATACATTGTCTTTTATAAAAATGACGAAGTATATGTATCCATTTATCGAATTTTATATTCAAGAAGAGATTATGTGAAAATTCTTTTTGATGAAGATAAAAATGAGATTAATAAGGAACAGAAATAGCTTGCTTAAAGCTTTTCCCACGGTTCGTTTTCTAAGTGAGTTAATTGGACCGTTGCGCCTGTTCCTCTGGTCCTAAATCGTCAAAGAGACAAGAAAAAAGTAACCATCCAGACCTCGACCAAAGGATAGGATGGTTACTTTTTTTGTCATTCTAATATTTTTTGGTCAGCCGCTCTTCATGCGGCATGTAGTTGCTTAGGTTGAGTGTTCACTGCACTCAACCTATATTTATTCTATTTAAAATATACATAAATTTTATCTGTTTTGTGAAATTATTTATTATAATTTGATTTTGTTAAGAGTGAGTGCAAAGGGGACCTTGAGACCATAGGGACAGGCACTTCAGGCAAAGAATATGCCCCCACCGCGCTTCTACACAATCTTCTGTTGCAAAATGAACTGAAAGGATTATTTTATTCGTACTCGCAGCATTTCATTTTTATTGCTATCAGCAAGCTTTTGTTCCAGGGAAGAGGAGCAGTTTGGACAAATAATCGCTTTGGATGGTATAGCAGTGAAGCAAAAAGGACATTCCTTCTTCATCATGGTTTCAAAAGGGTGCTGATGAGGCTTCTTCCAGTAATTGATTTGTCTTATCACAAGAAATACAACAAATAAAATAATGAGGAATCTTAGTGACGCTGATATAAATAGTCCGTAATTAATTGTTGCAACGCCAGCCTCCTTTGCTTCTGCAAGGGAATGATATTGTTTTCCATTGAGACTAATATACATGTTTTCAAAATTCAATTTAGAAGATAATAGTCCAAATGGTGGGAGAAGTATATCTTTTACTAATGAATCGATGAAGCCACTAAATGCGGCTCCTAAAACAACCCCTACTCCCATATCAACTGCACTCCCTTTTATCATAAACTGACGAAATTCATTTATTAATCCCATAAGTATATTCCTCCCTTCACGTCATTCTTATGAAAAGGAAGGACAACCTATGAATGATGGATTAGTGAGGCTAGAAGGCCAATGTGTCAGACACCCATTGCATTACAGATTTCAGATATTTATATTAGACATCGTAAAAATGCCAGTCGACTTGTTCAATCTTTGCTTCAACTAATAAACGAAGGAAAAGCCACATGCTGCAGCTACTTGAAAAGTTAGTCAATATTGATGGTGGCACCTATGTAAAACAGGGGTTAGATCAAGTTGTGCCGTACTTAGGGAAGAATATGAAAAAATGGGAGGATGGCGTTTTTTGTTTTGAGGTGATGTTGGGAGAGTACTCGTTTATTATTGTAGAGATACCCATTCGACAAAACACGACAAAATCCGGGAAGCGCCAGGCACCAGGAGGGGACGTGGGGACAGGTTCCTCGTCCCCGGGTGAGGCAATTTGTAATTTGATGGACTGCAATTTGTCCCTGCTAGAATATATCCACGCTTCCATCATTGATTCCATTTCCATCCAAATCCACATGCAGATCATGTTCATCTGGAATATTATCGTTATCAATGTCCAAAGATATTTCCGTTTGATCCGGGATTTGATTGTGATTGATGTCAAATAAAGGGTCGTTGCGATCATCTACGTTATTCTTGTCTAAATCCAACGTCACCTGATTCGAGTCGTCTCTTCCATTTAAGTCCCGATCAACAAATAGATCCTGGTTGTCGGGAATATTGTTTTGGTTCATGTCCATGAAGGGATCGGTTTGTGTCCAACCATCTGGGCGGAACGGATTTTGAAAAGCCATATGTGTCAATTCCTCCTTCTAATACGTTTCTAATAAATTTTCTTCATTTAAAGTTGGGGTAGCATAAATGGAACGAATAATTTTTTCTTTATTGATTGCATAACCATCCTCTACAGGAAGTTGCTTCATTACATAAAAATCAGTTAATCGTTCAAAAATCGCAACTTTTGATTTCGCGATACTGTCTTCCTGGAGTGTTTGGAGGTTTCTAGCCTGTTTTTTAGCCGCCGAATAATAGGTATTGCTAAATTGATTAACATAATATGGAAGCATGGTATCCATCAAATGGTCAAAGGAATCCAATGCTTTATGGATATAAAAATTAATTTTGAGATTTTCATTTTCATCCCTATTTTGTTGCAGGGCTTGTTGGTTTTTATCGCTATTATACGTACTCATGGCCGTAATGGCGCCTATTGCTATGGGTGCTATTCCACCGGTTAGCAAGCCAAGTCCAGCTATTGCCCCTGCTGCCACATAATTGGATGTTGAATTATTATTGGTTTGGTCAATCTTTTTCTTTGGTATGATAGCAAAGGATAATGGAAGAAGAGCATTTTCTATTTCTGTAAAATGTCGCTGCATTTGCGCAGATAGCGTAACTAATTTCGTTTGCAGCTGTTCATAAATGATTTCATCTTGATTCGGTAATAGCTTTCCTTCTTCTTTCCAAAGCATCTGTGGAAATTGAGTAGCTACTCTGTCCACCTGTCGTTTATGTTCTCTAATGGTATAGTACATATAATTCAATATCTGCCTGTTTTTCATATCCTGGCCGATCTTAGCATTTTCTTGAATTTCTTTCATTCCCATTTGCATGAATACTAGTTGGCCAAAAAAGTTATATAGCAAACTATCATTCACCTGTTTGCTCCAGCTGGAATAGAGATTCGTTAATTTCGCTTTTCGCAGTAACGGAATTTTCTTTTTCTGGAATACTGTTTGTAGTGTTTTTTCTACATTTGAATGATCCAGGTATATTTCAACATCCTGATTAGTGTATGATTTTAAATGAATTTTCATATTTTCTTGTCTATTATCCAGAATAACAATCGATTGAATGTCACTATATTGGATGAGTTTCCTATAGTTGGTTGACTGGTAAAAATGCAGCCCCTGTTTTTCTAGTGAAAATAAATATGGTTCCTCATTAACCATAACCATATCTAGTTTTTCTACCGTATCTTGCAGAAGGTCTTGCAGTTGTTTAGGGACCTTCGTAAATGAAACAAAGGAAACCTCATTTGTAGCGGATTTAAACTGACAGGATAATTCTTCTTTTCCTATTTGTTGCATTCGTTTTAATTGGCTGATTTTAAAGGAAAAGACTTCATAGAAATTATGAAAGATATAGATATCCTGATTTCCAAGTAGAAAACTAATCTTCTCCCCCTTAAATCTTTTGGTCCCGATTGTCCCGTAAACCGTTGTGGCGGAGTGGAAATAGTAATCCTTAAGAACGTTGTATGTACTTAAATTTAATGGAATCTTATTGTTAAATATTAAATAATAAGGATGTCCAGTTGAGTTGAAAAATAAAATCTCCCTCTTACTAATAAACAAATTGTCACTCGGTTGGATACTTAGTATTTTTTTATGGTTTTCTTCTAGCGTTACTGTCAATTCTTGCTGTTCTTCTTTAATAAGGACTGGTAATTCCTTGAAAGTTGAACCATTCGTAATGACAAGTTTAGCGTATATGCTTTGATAGTTACGAATGACATTTTCCAGTGACTTCTTCGATTGGTTAAGGGTACCGTTTCGATAGTTGGTGTAAAGTGCTGCATCTGGGAATGTCCTAGATAGTTTAGTTGCTAGTTTTTCTAGTTGTCTTTGTTCTTTACGGAGTTCGTTGACTTTGTCTCTATTACCTTTCCTCCCCGCTTGACGAATCGAATTAGTAAATTGTTCTACTTCTGCTCGAATACTGCTGAACAGTATTTCTACATCTTCTATTACATCAATGGTGCTCTGTTTCATCGAAGCATAGTTTGCCAGACTTTCTACTGCAACCTCAAGCTCGCGGTTTTTCATTTGATAGACTCCTAACTAGATAAAAATGGATGTGGGTATATTGTATCATACGTAAGTGTTAGGGTTATCTTTTAATATTCGCACAGCCTCACTTTTCAATAGCCACCACCACCTTATATTCCTCCTCTATATCGAATAATTCTAAAGAGAGGGGGGGACAAAGGGACAGGTTCCTCGTCCCAAAGTTCGTGGGACAAGGAACCTGTCCCTTTGTCCCTTGATAAATTCGACAAAAACCTTCATTATATTAGGGAGGAGGCCGGATATGAGATTAGATATACAACCTAATGAGAGAGCTTTCACTACGAAGGAAGTAGCGGAAAGTTTAGAGTTAGCAACAGCAACGGTACGAAGGTATGGGCAGATACTGGAACGGAATGGGTATGAATTTTTTAAAGATGGCGATCGACGGATTTTTGTCCGTTCAGATATAGAGGCACTAATAGCACTACGTGATACTGAAAAGTCGCAGGACGAGACGGCTAGAGACCTTGTGGAGGAACAAAAGGAAAGACTGAAGCAATCAACGGAAGTGGCCATCCCTGATACAGACGAGCAAATGCTAAGGGACCCGGCTCAGTTAAGTGAATTCTTCCAAGCTTTAGCTACTCAACTTGCCGCCGCAAGAGAAATGAATGTGCAGCTTTCGAACGATATGAATGAATTGAAATCCAAGGTAGCTCAGCTGCAGCAAGATCACCATGTTATCAGCTCTGGTGTTGGGAACTTTGCGCAGAAAACCTCCAAGAACATGGAGAAACTCTCTGAACAACAGAAAGAACACTATGAGAATCTATTAGACCAAGAAAGAGAGAAGAACGAAATCCTAAAGAATGAATTACAGCAAATGCGGGAAGAGCAGAGACAAGAATGGCAGTCTCAGACTGAATTTAATAAGCGTCTGGAAGAGTCGATGAATCAACCGAAAGGGCCGTTGGGGAAGATTCTGGCTTTGTTTCAGAAATGATGATGGAGTGGACACTTGAATCTTTTGGGGTTTGAGTGTTTTTTTGGTGTGTGGGGGACGGGTTCCTTTTCACAACTTGAAGTGGCAGTACGGTTGATAGAAAGGTAGGAGCGGTTGGTAGGAAAAGCAAGAAAGTTGATAGAAAAAGAGGGGGGACAACTTACCTGTCCCCCAGTCCCACGAGATCCGCAGCTCAACATTTAAATGAACATGGTATGGAGATATAAGGGGCGACTAGGATGTTTGTGGCGAATATAGAAAGAGCTATGAAGCAGTATACTCTCATTACTTCCAACAGCACTTCTTAAATTTCTTCCCACTTCCACAAGGGCAGGGATCATTACGCCCAATTTTCAAGCGATTTGCTTTTTGTTTAGCTTTTTCTTTCTGTTCCAGATTTGGGTAATCCACATTGTTCAATACACAATTTGCGTATAGTGGTTCTTTTAAATCCAGGATACTCTCATCGTAACCCTCTTCAATAAGTGCTACTACTTTTGGAATTGCTTTTGTTGAAAGTTGGCGACATAATGCATTGGCAATCAATGTTTTCAGACCTTTATCGGTTGTCTGGTCAAAGTGATACAGTAGCATTTCTTCCGCAGAGGGATGTTTTATATTTTCCAGCACATCTACTGCAAAAAAGGATGAAAATTCATTTATAACATATTTCTCAACTGCTGGAACTACTTCAGGTGTTCCAATTTTTATTAAGCTTTCCTTAACTTCTTCTAATAAAATATCTTCTTCATCCCTTGAAAGTAAATCTGTAAGTTGAGGGATCAAGGAAGATACTTTTTGCTCACCTGCAAGAAAAACATGATAAATGCCTTGATAGGTGAAGAAATCTTTGTCCATTTCTTCTTTTATCACTGCTTCAATCTTATCGAAATTAGGTTCGTCATATTCTCCACGTTTGGTCAATTCTTTAAAAATTCTTTTTCCAAAATGGAAGATACTTTGATTAGTTGCATCCTTTTTTAGTGATTTCAGAATATCAGCAACTTCGATGTATAACTGTTCCGTATTCAACCACTGCAAGCTTGCTATTGTGTCCAGAGTCTTTTTATTAATAAATGGAGCAAGTTCGTCTTGATATTTTGCGATTAGTTCGGAGTCACAGCGTGAGATAATGATGGAATACCAATGATAATTATCATCATTTCTATTAAGTCGGGTGATTACCTCTTTTAATATATTTTGAGTTACGGGAATGTGATTTGTAAATGGAATAATCGGATTAATCATGGGGTCTGGCTCTAACTTATCCAAAGCTTGCAAAGCATAGAAAAAAGTACGCTCTGTTGCCAAGTAAGCATCATTGAGAGAACGTAGCGCAAAATCACGCAGTACTTTATCATCACTTAAAATATACGGTTCTACTGTTTGTACAAATGTATTAGCCATCATATGTATTCCCCTTTCTAGTGTGGGACAGAGGGACAGGTTCGTCGTCCCAAAACGGTGGTTCTTTTTAATAGTAACCTAGATCGGAGGAATTAAACAAACGTTTGATCATTTTAGGGCTAGAATAATTAGTAAAGAATGCAGCACTCTGATAAAAATACGGCGCGCTGGACTTACTATTTTTGTAATTCCTGAGCTGTTACTGAATTATTCAAGAGAACTGGGACGAGGAACCTGTCCCCGTGTCCCGCTCATCATATTTCAATAAGTAAAATCATACATTAAAAAACATAGGAATCTAACAGTAGAGGAAGTGAAAAGACTGGTGAGGGTAGATGTTGTTGTAGTTGGTGGTGGGATTATGGGAGCTTCTATCAGTTACCATCTTGCTAGGCAGGGTGTAAAGGTAATGGTGATTGAAAAAGGAAGCATAGCGAATGTTGGGGGCGCATCCCGTGCATCTGCGGGAGGTTTAAGAGAGAATGATAGAGATTTACGTGAGTTACCATTGGCACAATATAGCTTGGAACGTTGGAAGAGGTTAGAAGAGGAGTTAGAGGAAGATATTGAATTTACCCCTAGTGGGCAATTAAAGCTTTTTAATGATACTACAAAATTAGAGAAGATTATGGAAGATAATAAGAAGAAACGAATTCCAAGTACAATCTTAGATAGGCAGGGAATTAAAGAGGTATCTACTCATATATCTTCTGCATTTTCACATGGTATTTATTATCTGAATGGCGGACATGCCAATCCTTATTTAGCAACTTTGGCATTTATTCATGCTGCTAAGAGGTATGGTGCTATAGTTAAGACTGGATTAGGGGTATCTGGAATAAGCGTGAAGTCGGGAAAGGTACAAGGTGTATTTACAGGAGATAAGATTGTTTCGTGTGATAAGGTCATTAATGCCACTGGAGCATGGGCGCCTATTTTGCATGAGACACTTGGGATAGAGTGGTCTTTGCCCATTAGTCCAAGAAGCCCACAAATGTCGGCAACCTTACCTGCTCCTAAATTTCTTGGCCCTGTCATTAGCATTGAAGGGAGAAAGCTCTCGTTAAAACAAACAATGGATGGAAGAATTAGAGCAGGTGGCGGCTATCAAAGTGATCCAGGGCCAACGAAATTTTCTGCGACATATTCAGAGGAAAGTTTAAACGAACAAAGAAAACAGGTACTTTCTGTATTACCTGAAGCAAGTAGTTATCCAGTAGATTTCACCTATTACGGGATAGAGGCTCAGTGTGTAGATGAAGTGCCTATATTGGGTTCTATACCAGATATAGAGGGTTATTTACTAGCCACAGGATTTAGTGGTCACGGATTTACCTTATCACCTGGTATTGGCCAAGTAATGGCAGACATCGTACAAGAAAAGGAGCCTACTATTTCTATCGATGGTTTGACGGTAGAACGGTTATTAGATAAGTCTATTCAGTATGAAAAACAGGGGAGAAGTTTCCCTGGTTAACTAGTTCCATATATCTAAAGTAGATATGTATTATTATAGATTGTCATAAATCTTGTCCTCTTTCCATATATTTTTCCTAAATAGCGATGGTAAAGGTAAAGGGGATGAGAGAATGTTTCCAAGTGAGTCAATTGTATCCAATACGCTAAGTAGTCTATTGTTTTATACGGTATGCTTAGGTATGCTCTTACTAATAGGTGTTCTGATTAGAGTTAAGGTGAATTTTATTAGAAAGTTATTTATTCCAGCTTCCTTAATAGCTGGTTTTATAGGATTAGTATTGGGTCCACATGTGTTAGGGTTGTTACCAGATGAAATGATGAGTACGTGGTCCGGTTTCTCCGGGGTTCTTATATCGATTGTATTTGCTCCCATGTTAATAGGAGTAACTATCAATTTTCAACGAATAAAAGAAACCCAAACCATATCCCAGTTAATATTTTCGTGGAACACAAGTTTCCTGCAATGGGGAGTGCCTTTAGTAATAACTGCTATTCTTCTTGTTCCGTTATTTGGTGTTAATCCTCTGTTTGGGGCGTTAACGGAAATAGGCTGGTCTGGTGGTCATGGAACGGCAGGAGGAATGGTAGAGTCGTTTAATGAATTAAACTGGGCTGCTGGTGGAAGTTTAGGTTTAACTATTGCGACAATAGGTTTACTATTTGGGATCATTTCAGGAGTTATCATCATTAATTATGGTGTGCGCAAAGGGTATACTAATTACCTTACTACTAACGATTCCCTAGGGACTAAAGAATCAAAAGATATTTATGAACCAAATGAACAAACTACATCGTCTGTTCGTACGATCCGAAATGAGGTGGTCGATGGATTTGCCTTTCATTTCTCATTAATTGGAGTTGCTATCTTTATTGGATGGATACTAAAAGGGGTTATAGATAACTTTATTACTGGAATGCCACTATTCCCTTTAGCTATGATTGGTGGTTTCTTAGTAGGTCTTGTTTTGAAAAGAACGAGCCTATATCATGCAATTGATACTAGTACGTTTCGCAGAATTCAAGGCATATCCTTAGATTTCCTAATAACTGCTGCAGTGGCAACTATTAGTATACCAGTCGTACTTGAATATTTTTGGCCGTTGTTGATTATTACGATTGTAACGATGGTAATGATGGTTTGCTTCTTCTTTTATTTTGGACCAAGATTGTTTCAAAAGGATTGGTTTGAACACTCAATTATCCTGTTTGGAACCGCATGCGGAGTTGCGGCAATCGGATATATGTTGCTTCGAATGGTAGATCCAGACTTGAAATCAGATGCATTCATAGCCTATGGTCTAAGAGCGCCATTCTCTAGTCCATTTGCAGGTGGCGGTTTGGTAACTTCACTCATCCCCGTATTAACCGTAGCATATGGTGCGCTTGTGGTTGGATTTGGCAGTATCGCTATCATGATAGTGATTTTTGTAATAGCCAAAGCATTTGGTCTTTATGGGAGGCATGAGAATACGTATTTTATAAATCGATAGGGTAGACACAAGCAGCAAGGCTATTGCTGCTTGTGTCTTTTTGATGTGGGACGGAGGGACAGGTGAGTTGTCCCGGATTCCGTAGATAGATGGTGAGTGCAGTGAGCATAATGCGTTAAGAAGTTGAGTGCGAGATTAGTAGAATGGTAGAGGTTTTAAATAGATATAATTTATTGTTGTTGGAGATAGGTTGAATGATGAAATTACAATAAATTTTAAAAAGATTAAAATAACTTACATAATTTGACTTATGAAATAATTATGGTAGAATTTACCTATAATTTCTATGAAGGGGGGGTAAAATAGATTATTCTTTATTGTTTTAAGTCTTTTTACCTATATGTTATAGAAGAATAGTCTATTAATTTAACGATGGAAGGATTAATTTTATTTATTGTAGTAATCATTGCTGCTGCTTTTTATTTCTTACCAACTATAGTAGCAAAGATTAACAATCAACCAAATTTCGCATCCATTCTAGTATTAAATCTATTTTTAGGTTGGTCTCTAATTGGATGGGTTGTATCTTTAGTTTGGGCAGTAAAAAAAGAAACTGCCAGACAATAATGTAAAAGGTCCTCACTATATTTTGTGAGGACCTTTTTTGCGAGTGGCAGCACATACATCTTTAGGGTGAGAGTCCCGAATGCGCCGTGCAGCCGGTAAGCATTAGCTGACAAATAGTGCGTTGACTGCGAAGT
>NZ_RBZP01000029.1 GCF_003628505.1 Oceanobacillus halophilus
GTGCTTTATAACTTCCAAGCATGTTATAAAGACTCTATAGATATAGATAAGGCTACCACTATTAAGCAGGTTGATTGGAGCGGAGGGCAGTCGACTCCTCGAAAATAAAGGGCAATTTTCTTCGTGCGATGTAATGCTGCCGTAGCCTTCCTTGTCCTGCGGGAAGATAGGCCTAGATGAGACCCCGCAGTGCGGTAGCACGAGGAGGCTCATCAGCCGCCCTAAGGTGCGCGACTGCCCGGAGCGGAAATCAACAAGGCACTACATTTATCTTTAATTAAAGTAATCCACAGTCTATACATTATCGGAACAATAATATTCTAGAAAACGTCTTTTATCATTAAATCACTGCTTCCGCTTTTCTCATCGCTCCGCTTTGCATTTGGTACATTTGGTAATAGAGACCTTTTTCTGCGATTAATGATTCGTGATTTCCTTGTTCTATCATTGTACCATGATTTAACACAAATATTTTATCTGCCTTTTGAATCGTGGATAATCGATGGGCGATAACTAAGGTGGTTCTTCCTTGTTTTAGTACTTCCAATGCTTTTTGTATCACACTTTCTGTCTCGGTATCAATATTCGCCGTAGCTTCATCTAAAATTAAAATCGCAGGATCAAAGGCCAAGGCACGTGCAAATGAAATTAATTGTCTTTCTCCTAACGAAAAAGTAGAACCACTTTCTGTAACAACTTCATCATAAGCGTTAGGTAGCTTTTCAATAAAACGGTCGGCACCAACTGCTTTCAGTGCCTTGATTGCCTGATCTCTTGTGATTTCAGGATCATTCATGGTTACGTTGGAGAGTATTGTTCCAGAGAACACAAAAGGATCTTGTAAGACAATCCCCATATGTCCTCTAACTTGCTGTCTGGACCAGGCTTTCGTGGAATTGCCATCAATGGTAATATCTCCTTTTTGCGGATCATAAAAACGAAAGAGTACATTCATAATGGAACTTTTTCCTGATCCGGTATGACCTACGAAAGCTGCGGTCTCTCCTGGTTTCACTTCAAACGAGATATCTTTTAATACATATTTGTCATCATTATATGCGAAAGAAACATGATCAAAGATAATATGACCTTGGTATCTATCCACCTTCGTATCAATAACATCTTCTCCATCCAAATCTAATACCTCAAACACTCGACTGCCAGCTACTCTTGCTTGTTCCAGCAAAGGAAGCTGGTTCACAATATCTGTGACCGGTTCATATAGTCTTGTAATATAATCAACAAATGCATACAGCATTCCAATTGAAATAACTGCTTCTAAGTCTAATGATCTGGAACCAAAATACCAGATAAATCCGACAAACGTTAAATTACGAAAAACGGTAACCAGATTATAAGATGATAATGCATTTAACTTTACTAGCTTCTTTTGATACGTAAAGTGACGTTCATTTAGCGCTTCAAATTCTTCCTTCGTCTGTTTTTCACGATTAAACGCCTGTATGACGGACATTCCTTGTATCGCTTCATTTATATTTCCATTTATTTCACTATTTGTAGTACGTACCACTTTATTATATTTCGTTCCAAAATACTTGTATGCCTTCATCCAAACAAATAGCAATGGAATAATTAAAAGACAAATGGCTGCTAGTTTTACATCTAAAATAAACAACGCAATAAGAATTCCTACTAAATAAACGGCACTAGTTATAATGATAGACAATACCCGTTCATATAAATCGCGAATGGCCTCGGTATCATTTGTAATTCGTGCCACAATTGTTCCTGCTGGTTGATCGATAAAGTAATTTATTGGAATACGTTGGGTGTGTAAGAACAAATCATTACGCATTTTTTTCACAATTTGATTAGCTGCTTTCTGTAAATAAAAGGTCTTAAAGAATTGAAAGAAACCAGCAATCACAATTAGCAACATATATAAACCTAATAACAGTAGAATTGGTCTTTGTTCTGGTTGGAAGAATGGGTATACTTCAGATAATTCTAATGCCTTAGCTGTATATGACGAGGTTTCTTTAGATGTAGTAATCTGAATAGTATCCTCTTCTTGCGTACGTTTCCCCTCTAATGGTACTTTTTCTTCAACCATATAATAGGTCGTTCCAATTTGTAGCAAAGTAACAGGATTACCAAATGTTTGATCCTCTTCTGTCATTCGATCTACTCTTTTATAAAAGGAATCTTCGAATGGAACTGTGTGTCTACCACTCTCTTCTTTTACTTCTTGCCAGTAGCCTTCAACCCCTAAAATATGGTCATCAATTACAGTTTTTGCGATGAGTGGACCTGCTAATTCCAAAACAACCGCAATGACTAAACAGACTAATCCAATTAAGATACCTTTTTTATAATGCAATGCATATTGATATAGTCTTTTTTCTGTAGATGGTTTCATTAGCTAGCCACCTCCCTATTTGCTAATTGCTGGTCTTTATACTGCTGCTCATACCAGCCATTATTTTTCATTAGTTGTTCGTGTGTTCCCTCTTCCACAACCTTTCCATCTTCCAAGACAATAATGTGATCTGCGTGTGTAACGGCTGATAGTCTGTGTGCAGCTATAAAAGTAGTTTTATTTTTTCTTTCTTCCCTTAGATGTTGGATGATTTTTGCCTCCGTTTTTCCATCTACTGCTGACAATGAATCATCCAATATCAAAATTTCCGGATTTTTGATAAATGCTCTAGCTAATGCCACACGCTGTTTTTGACCACCTGACAATGTAATCCCAGTTTCTCCTACTTCCGTATCCAAACCTTTTGGCAGCTGTTTCATATCGTCTAGAAAATAGGCCAATTCCATTACCCGGTATATTTCTTCATCCGTTGCGTCAGATTTTCCAAACTGAATATTCTCTCGTATGGTTTTTGAAAACATAATCTGGTCTTGTGGTACATATCCAATCCAAGAGCGTAATGTTTCCAAAGCAATGTCCTCAATGTTTGTATCAGAAATCTTAATTTCCCCCTTGATTCCCGGATACTGCCGAAGTAAGAGCTTAAATAAAGTTGTCTTTCCTGCTCCAGTTCTTCCTACTACACCAATTGTTTGCCCTTTTTCTACGTTTAATGATAGATGACTTAAGCAATTAGTTTCCGTATTTGGATAGGCGAAAGATACATCCTCAAGTTTAATAGAACGAACGTCCTTTACTTCTTTTGGAACAATTGGATTTTGCACATCAGAAGCATAGTCCAACGTTTCATTTACACGATCTAAAGAGGCATTCCCACGCTGCATCACATTGATTAATTCTCCAACTGCAAACATAGGCCAGATAAGCATTCCTAAATAAACATTAAACGTTACCAAATCTCCCAACGTCATTTTATTATCAAAAACTAAAAATGCACCATTTCCTATTCCTATGGCATAGGAAAGCCCAACAAGTATTTTCATCGTTGGCTCAAACAAAGCATCAATCTTAGCTACTTCCATATTCTTCAAGTACACATTATTAGTCATATTGCTAAACCGTTTGGCATCCTGTCGTTCCTGCACAAAAGCACGAATAACTCGTACGCCACGAATGGACTCTAGTACTTCATTATTCATTTCACCGAATGCCTTCTGTGCTTCTGTAAATCTGCGATGAATAGATGCCCCGTACTTATTCATCACATAGGCCATAATTGGCAATGGAATTAATGCAGCAAATGTCAGCTCCCAACTAATAGTGAATCCCATCATGGCAATAATCATTAGCATAAAAATACTGGAATCAACCAATGTTAAAATACCGAATCCAGCAGTTAAACTGATTGCTTTTAAATCATTCGTTGAACGGGCCATTAAATCTCCTGTCCGATATTTACCAAAAAAAGTCGGCGTCATTTTTAAAAAATGAGACATTAACTTACTGCGCATCCATTTTTCTAATATAGCCGCCCCTCCAAACAGGATATAATCCCAGATAAATGAAATTACATAGTGAGTAATAGCTAATAAAATATAAGCTATCACCACGATGGTTAATAATTTTGCCGTTAATGTATTAAATTGAATGTGATCAATGGTATATCCAACTAGTTTAGGCGGTATTAACCCGACCGCACTTGCTAAACATAGAGTAATAACCGCGAATAGATACCTTTTCCAATAATGCTTAAAAAACCAACCTAACTTTGTAAAAACTGAAAACATGTTTTATCACCTTCTGCTCTCTCACAAACTTATATCCTGTTTCCCTTCGAATTTTGACAATAAAAAAACACACGCCACCTGTGACGTATGCAATAAGTTATAGAATAAAAAAAGATAAAAATTATCCCATAAACATGACAAAAGGCCACAGACATATGTGTGACCTTCTGCTAACATATATAAAATTCATCATAGTTAGCCTTAGATTAGAGTTAAAATTCGAAGGTCACTGCTTTTATTTAATTCCTGTTTGAAACTTACTCTTACATTTCTCATCAAAGTGACCTCCTTCCGTTCAATTTAATATCCTTAGTAATTATATTATTTTTAAAAAATTAAGTCAACTACTTTTGGAAACATTTGACTTATGATTTTTTTCATTAGAAAATAAGTAATATATCTTGAAACCTGCTTATAAAGAAAAGCAATAACTATAACATAATCTACACATATGAAATGGAGATGATAGGATGCATTTAGATGAGATGCTCGAGTATAACCAACAATTCGTTGAAAATAAAAAATACGAAGAGTACAAAACAGATACTTACCCGAATAAACGAATGGTTATATTTACTTGTATGGAATCCCGCTTAATTGAGTTGTTACAACGTGCTTTGAATATTGAAAATGGCGATGTGAAGATGGTTAAAAATGCTGGTGCCATCATCCGAAAACCTTTTGATAGTATTATGAAAAGTATTTTGGTTGCTATATATAAATTAAAAGCAGAAGAAGTCGTGGTCATCGGACATCATGATTGCGGAATGTCACGAGTTGATATCGATGCACTTACAGACAGCATGACAGAGAGAGGGATCGAAACAGAAACAATTAATACGTTAAAGAATGCTGGAATTGATTTTCATGATGAATTTCATGGTTTTAATACCGTGGAAGAATCCGTGGCACAGAGTGTAGATATTATTCGAAATCACCCACTGCTTCCAGACGGCATTAAGGTTCATGGTTTAGTAATTGATCCAGGAACTGGAAAAGTAGATGTTGTGACAAGGGAAGATTAATATCACACAATGTTAATACAAAACTACCACATAAAATTTGTGGTAGTTTTTTTCATAATTTCCTGCTTTTATCCTCATACTAAAGCAATAAACCTATTACTTTGTGGAGGATTAATTGATGAAAAGATATCGAACCACCAAAAAAGATAATATCTTCCCATTAAAAATAGAGGAGCTAGAAAAAAAACTAAATGAAGAATTTGATCAGAACCCTGATCTTAGTGTTACTACATATGAAAATAAGAATAAAAAAGCGCTTATCTTTTATATCACTTACCAGGTAGAAGGAGAAAAAGTAGAAAATTATTTGCTGGAGACACTTCTAAAAAAAGACTTCGAATGGAATAACTCCACTATTCTTAATGAGATTCCACTAAGTTCTGGCAAAACAATTGATAAATTTAGCGACATTGGTAAAGGTCTTTTAATCGGCAACCTATATGTTTATATTGAGAATGAAAATTCAGCAATAGAATATTCCTTATCCAATAAGGAAAACAGGTCGTTACAGCAATCGGAAACAGAATCTGTTGTACTAGGTCCCAAAATAGGGTTTACGGAGTCGATGGTAACCAATTTAAATATTATTCGCTGGACAATTCGGAGCGAAGATTTAGTTTTAGAAAAGTTTATTATTGGTGAAAGAGAACCACGTGAAGTACGGCTAATATATATAAAATCTCTTGCTAACGAAGCCGATATTAACACCTTTAGACAAAGGCTTCAGGAATTAGAAATTGACGTTATTGATGATAGTTCCGTTTTGTTGCAATATATAGAAGATTCCTCCCTAACTATCTTCCCACAATTTTTTACAACCGAATTACCAGATCGGTTTAGCTATGATATTAATAGGGGAAGAATCGGGGTAATAGTAGAAAACAGTCCGACAGCTATAGTGGCTCCGACAACATTTTTTAGCTTTTTTCAATCAACAGAAGACTTATACATGCGATGGAATATTGGCAGTTTTCTGCGGAGTTTACGATTTTTATCATTTTTTCTTTCAACTATACTTACCCCACTGTATGTGGCTGCAGTAACTTTCCATTATGAAATTATTCCAACGCCTTTATTAGTTAATCTTGGAGAATCAAGAGCCGCAGTGCCGTTCCCCCCAATTCTTGAAGCACTCATTCTCGAATTAATGATTGAATTATTACGGGAATCAGGTGCCAGACTACCAACCAAAATCGGACAAACAATAGGTATTGTTGGTGGGGTGGTTGTTGGAACTGCTGCAGTACAAGCTGGGATAACCAGTAATGTATTAATTATATTTGTTGCCTTAAGTGCTTTGGCTTCTTTTACAGCACCAAACTATTTAATGGGAACTACTGCAAGAATCATTCGATTTCCTATGATAATACTCGGTGGATTACTGGGACTAGTTGGACTTGTATTTGGGATAAGTTTTCTCATCATCCACCTACTGAGATTAACATCTTTAGGAAGACCTTACCTTTCCCCACTCTATCCACTTGTGTGGGAAGACTTTAATAAAGCTTTTTTTCGTTTGCCGCCACAGTTTCATAATATGCGCTTTAAGTCTTACCGTCCAAAAGATATATTCCGATTCAATAAAGGTAAATCCAAAATAAAAAAGGACATAGATGAGTAGGTGTAAGTATGGATATTAATGTAAAAGTAAAAGAAAATCTACAAATACGCCCCTTTTATCTGTTTTTTATTATAACCTCCATTCAAATCGGAATAGGAATCTTGGGTTTCCCAAAGATTGTCTATCAAGAGGCTTTACAAGATTCTTGGATTTCCATTTTATTTACATTTTTTTATATTGTTGCAGTTGTTATCGTCATGTTCATGATTCTTAACCAATATAAAAACGCTGATATATATGGTATTCAAGTAGATATTTTTGGAAAATGGATTGGAAAAATACTAGGTACCATTTATATCCTTTACTTTGGAATTACCCTTTTTTCCATACTCATTACTTATATGGAAGTAGTTAGAATCTCCATTTTCCCCAGTATTAGTAATCTCGCATTAGGAGGACTTTTACTGTGCTTGGTTGTTTATAGTGTTTTAGGGGGGATACGTGTCGTTGTAGGTGTTTGTACACTTTTCTTTCTTGGTACACAATGGCTGTTTCTTCTATTAATTCAGCCTGCAATGGAGGTTGATTTTACACACTTACAACCGATGTTTGTCACCCCTTTCCCTGATTTATTAGAAGGGGCTAAAGTAAGTTCATATACGTTTATGGGGTTCGAATTACTGCTAGTTATCTATCCATTTATAAAAAATAAAAAAAAGGCTAAACTTCCTACCTTTTTAGCAGTTAGCTGGTCCACTATTACCATATTATTACTTACGATGCTTGTCATTGGTTATTTTAGTCACAATCAAATTTTAAGACGAGAGTGGGCACTACTGGGTTTATTTAAAATACAAAATTTTACATTTATTGAACGATTCGACTATGTTGTTGTCACGGAATGGATGTTGGTTATTATCACAAATATGATTTTACTCATGTGGGCAATGACCTATGGAATGAAACGGCTATATAATATTTCACAAAAAACGACTTTATATCTCATCTCCATTATTCTATTAATTGCCTGCATTTTTGTTGACGAACATTTTCAGATTCAAAAAGTTATTGATACATCCTCTCAGATTGGACTTTGGATTGTTTATGTTTATCCATTTTTTCTGTTACCAATTGTTTTATTTAAAAAAAGAAAGCAAAGAAAAAAGGAGAAAAAACATGCAAAGTAAATTTATTAGGTTACTGCTAGTCCCTTTAATCCTATTGTCTGGATGCGTACCTAACCAAGTTATTGAAGAATTAGCTGTAATCAGTGCACGTGGCATAGACTTTACGGATGATGGAAAATTAGAAAAAACAATGAACATCATTCGCTTTGATCCTCAATCTGACGAAATATATACAACCATCTCAGGGGTTAGCGATACACTAAAAGGGGCTCGAAAAAATGCCAGTTTCACCACAGCTTATGAATTAGTGGAAGGGCAGATGAATCTTGAAATTTTTGGGAAAGAAGTAGCTCAAAAAGGCATTGCCTCATACATCAATACTTCTGTACGCGATGCCTTAGCATCTGAGACCATGAAAGTTATGGTAAGTGCAACCACTGCAAAAGCCATATTTAACAGCGATTCTCCAGAATCACAATCTCTTGGTAATTATTTTGATGTACTAATCGATAAGCAAGTATCAGAAGGAAGTCTCGTTCCTTCCTCCATACATGACTTTACTCGTAGTACGGAAACGATTGGCCAAGATGGAGTAATGCCACTTGCAGGTTTAGAAAATAATACACCCACCATTATGGGGCTTGCATTATTTGATAAATACCAATACGTTTCAGATATCTCCCTAGAACAGGGATTATTACTAAACCTAATCCTAAATAACCTAAGAGAAACACCTATGGAAATACATTTGCCGCGCTCTCCCTTTGAAAAATATATAATTAAAGATAACACCCTTAATAAGGATGACGATGAGAAAGATGAGCTCTCTATCCAAGTAATAGTTATAGACGGTAAGAGCAAAACAGATGTGACAGATATGAAAGAAACCTCATTTAAAACAAACGTAAAGATGGAAATCGAACTCATAGAAACATCAGAACTACTGCGCATTAAAGATAAAAAAGCAGCAAGCATCCTAGAAAAAGAGGTGGAAAAAAAGATTAAAAAGCAATATGAGAATTTATTAAAACAGGTGCAGGAAGTAAATGTTGACCCATTTGGATATGGTAAACTATACCGCGCAAACAAAAAAGATGGAAAAATGAAGGAAGAAGAATGGAGAAAAAAATTCCCTGAGATAAAAGTTAACTTTAATGTCAATGTTAGACTGAGTAATTATGGATCAGTCCAATAATGTCAGGAATTCGTTATCTTTAAGACAATTGCAGGGAAAAAAATAATACACAGGAGAGTTACGTTCTCTTGTGTATTATTTGACGGTGGAAGATATCCTAAATACTTACTTCCTTGATTATTTCAACCACACGATCCCGTGCTTTTTCACTTTTAAATTCCATCATGTTATCTATCATTACTGGTGCCTGTTCTTTTAAACGTTGAAGTTCGTTAACTAAAGTCATTTGAGTTAAATCCTCTTCTTCTAGTACTCGTGCATAATTCTTGCTTTTAAAAGAGTTTGCGTTAATGATTTGGTCTCCCCTGCTTGCTTGTTTGGATAGTGGGATGAGGAGCATTGGTATTCGCAGCGCCAAGAATTCAAATATCGCATTAGAACCTGCACGCGATAACACATAATCCGTTGCTGCAAAGATATCCTGTAACTCTTCATTTACATATTCAAATTGAACATAGCCCTTTTCATTAACATCTGGATCCACTTTGTCTTTTCCACAAATATGAATAATCTGAAACGCAGATAATAATTCTTGAAGACTGGACCGGACTGTTTCATTAATTTTTTGTGAGCCACCACTGCCACCCATAATTAATAGGACTGGTTTTTCCTTCGTTAATCCGGCAAATGCAAGCCCCTTCTCTCTGCTTCCCTGAAAAAGCTCTTCACGAATAACAGCACCTACATATTCAGCTTTATTTTTAGGAAGGTATTCTAGCGTTTCTGGAAACGTAGCAATAACTTTTTTGGCAAATGGAATGGATAATTTATTAGCTAGACCCGGTGTAAAATCAGATTCATGAATGACTGCTGGAACACCACGAAGTTTAGCAGCTGCAACTACTGGTACAGAAACGAATCCCCCTTTTGAAAAAATGACAGAGGGTTGGCACTTGGCAATAATGGTATAAGCTTGCATGATCCCCTTTAATACTTTAAAAGGATCTTTCAAATTTTCCATAGACATGTATCGACGCAATTTCCCTGTTGATATTGGATGGTAGGTGACTCCATCCAACTGTCCAATTAAATCACGCTCAATTCCGTTATAAGATCCAATATAGTCTACTTCCCAACCTTTATCCTGGTATACAGGAATCAGGGCCAGATTAACGATAACATGGCCTGCAGTTCCCCCACCTGTAAATAATATTCTTTTCGTATTCATTTATGTACGTCCTTTCTTTCCCAAAACCTTTTTTCGAGTTATAATGAATCTTATGCTTAAGATCACTTACCTCTCTCTATCCTATAAAAATATATAAAAAAAAGGAAGAGTTTATTTATGTACGAAACAGACTCATTACAAGAAAAATTAAAATTATTTGCCATTATCTTATTTCCCATTCTTATTACGCAAGTAGGTATCTATTTAATGAATTTCTTTGATACCGTGATGTCTGGTCGGGCTGGTGCGTCTGATTTAGCAGGTGTTGCTATAGGTTCTAGTCTTTGGGTTCCCGTCTTAACTGCAATGAATGGAATACTTTTGGCAATTACTCCTATTATAGCGCAACTTACAGGTGCAAAGGCAAATCATCTAATTTCAAAGAAAATGCAGCAGAGTATTTATTTGTCCATCATTCTTGGTTTCGTAATCATCATCATCGGTGGATTGGTCCTTAATCCTGTTCTTCATCTAATGGATTTAGAATCAGAAGTTCAGCATATCGCCAAATATTATCTTATTACGTTAGCTATCGGGATTATTCCTTTATTTGTGTATAATACACTGCGGAACTTTATGGATGCACTAGGACAGACACGTATTTCTATGATGATTATACTTATCTCACTACCAATCAATATCTTTTTCAACTATATTTTTATTTTTGGAAAACTTGGTCTACCAGCATTTGGCGGGATTGGTGCAGGTATTGCAACAGGGTTAACCTATTGGGTAGTTTGTATTATTACCATAGGTGTGACACTTAAAATGACTCCTTTTCGTCACTATCACCTATTTTCAAATTGGAGAATTCCACAAGTCCATAATTGGTGGGAACAATTGAAAATTGGCATGCCCATCGGATTTGCTATGTTTTTTGAAACCAGCGTCTTTTCAGCAGTAACTATTTTAATGAGTGTGTATAGTACGTACACTATTGCGGCGCATCAGGCGGCAATGAATTTTGCATCATTATTATACATGATTCCTCTCAGTGTGGGGATGGCATTAACCATACCGATTGGATTTGAAGTAGGTGCTAAACGTTATAAAGAAGCTCGAACCTATGCTTATATTGGTATAAGTAGTTCCATCTTCATTGCTTTACTCAATGGCTTTATTTTGTATATTTTAAGAGAGCCCGTGTCTGCATTGTATAATTCCAATCCAGCAGTCATTGAATTAACGACACAATTTATCATCTATTCGATCTTTTATCAACTTGCCGATGCTTTTGGAGCACCAATCCAAGGCGCTTTACGTGGTTATAAAGATGTAAACATGACGTTGATAATTGCTTTGGTTTCATACTGGCTCATCGGTTTACCAACAGGCTGGATTTTAGCAAATTATACACCACTAGAACCATTTGGTTATTGGGTGGGAATTACAGTTGGTTTAAGTAGTGGAGCTATTGCCTTGATTTGGAGATTATTGGTCCTTCAAAAAAAATATCGAATGCTGGGTAGTGAGTAATGGCATTTTCAATACATCACCAGTTAGTTTCGAGGCTGGGACATAACAAAGTGTTTTAACCAAAAAACGAACAATGTACTACTTAGCGAAGTATATTTCCGAAGCGGTATTAATGCACCAAATATGTTCGGGTTTCGCTTTGAGAATACTTTTGCCCCAGCCTCGTTTTCTTTATCTCCATATTGCATGTTTATCTTATAAATAAACCTGCAAATGTTGCAGATAAAATTGAGGCCAAGATAGCATTTAATAACAGCTTCATTCCAAAACCAGAGACTACGGAAGCTTTTTCATTGTCAATTCCCTTTACTGCTCCCGCAATGATACCAATAGAAGAGAAGTTGGCAAAACTGGTTAGAAACACCGTTACAATACCTACCGTTTTCTCTGACATTTGGTCCATTAACGGTTGGAATTCCAGCATAGCAACAAATTCATTTGTCACTATCTTCGTTCCCATCACAGCTCCGGCTTCAATAACTTCATTCATAGGAATACCCATTAAAATAGCAATTGGTGCAAGTATATATCCTAAGATCTGTTGTAACGTTAAACCTGAAAAAATTAATTGAACTAAAAAGTTGACTAATTCCAATGCAGCTATAAAGGCAATTAGCATCGCTGCAACAATCAAAGCAATTTTTCCACCTTCCAGTGCTCCATTACCCATCGCTTCAAAAACACTTTTATCTTCCGTCACATCTTTAATATCCACTTGATCCTCTTCCTTAGGTACTTTGACTGGCGTCATGATTGAAGCAACAATAAGTGCACTAAACATGTTTAATGGTAAAGCTACCAAAATGTATTCTGGTGGAAGCATCAAAATATATGCGCCAACAATAGATGCCGAAACCGAACTCATAGCAGAAGCACACACAATAAATAAGCGGTTGTTATCAATATAATGGAACTGTGATCTCACCGCTATAATTGCTTCTGATTGACCAAAAAAGATGCTATTCACTGCATTAAATGATTCAATTCTAGGCAATCCAGTAACCCACGATATCATACCACCAATATATTTAATAATGGTTGGCAGAATCCGCAAATAAGTAAGGACGGAAAGTAAGGTAGCGAAAAAGATAATTAAAAGTAATACATTAAAGAAAAATACTCCTCCACCATCTTCTTCAATGACAAAACCACCCAACACAAAGTTAATACCTTCCGTTGCAAATTCGATTAATTTATTAAACATCGCTGATATAGCAGTAATAATTGCCGCACCAATTCCTGTTTCGAACATAAACCAAGTAATAAATACTTGAAACAATAGCATTATACCAATGCCTCTATAATTAATCAGTTTCCTATTATTAGACATCAAATATGCAATCCCTAATACGACGATGATAGCTAAAATTCCTAGTAGTATATCCACAGATAGTCCTCCCTATTGCTTGTTAGTCTATATCATTCCATGTTTAGTATTTTTAGTTATACCCTATAAACTGCTTTATTAAAATAAAATATTGCTAAACAACAAAAAGACTGTCATATCGAGAGATTAATCTCCCATTGACAGTCTTTTTCGTATAACACGTTCTATTCAACATTTACTGCATAGGGAAGTAGATCATTTGTATCAGGAAGATAAAGCCAAATACGTAAATAACCCAATGAACCTCTTTCCCTTTTCCACTAACTAATTTTAATAATGGATAAGTAATAAATCCAATTGCTATTCCAGTTGCAATACTGGAAGTAAATGGCATAGCTAAAATCACAGCAAATGCAGGAAACGCTTCTTCAAATTCCGTCCAATCTACTTTAGACAACCCAACCATCATAAAACTTCCAACAATAATTAATACTGGTGATGTGATGGCTGGAATTCCTGCAATCACTTGTATGATAGGAGTAAAGAAAATAGATATCATAAAAAGAATGGCAACAACAATTGAAGTTAAACCAGTCCTTCCTCCTGCAGCTACTCCAGAGGAAGACTCTATATATGCAGTAGATGGGCTTGTCCCAAACATAGACCCTACCGTTGTAGCAGTAGCATCAGAGAATAAAGCTTCTTTAGAACGAGGCATCTTCCCGTCCTTCATAAAACCAGCCTGTTCAGCAACACCTATCATCGTACCCGTCGTATCAAATAAGGTTACTAATAAGAAGGCAAAAACAACTGTATAAAGACCATGAGTAAATACACCAGTAATATCTAAATCAAAAAATACTGGTACAGGCGGGGTGGATATTACACCATCAAAATGTAATTGCCCAGTGAAAAAGGCAATAATACCAGTAGCGAGCATACCGAAAAATAAGGCTCCTTGTACTTTTAACACATATAAAATCAATGTTATAAACAAGCCCACTATTGTGAGAAGAATCATTGGATCTGTCAAATCACCCAAACCAACAATATTCGCCTCGTTTGGTACAACAATTCCCGCGTTTCTTAATCCAACAAAAGCTATAAATAAACCAATACCAGAAGTTATCCCATATTTTAAAGAATTTGGAATAGCAAAGATTAGTGTCTCACGTAACTTGGTGAATGTTATCAGAATAAAAATAATACCTGCTAAAAAAACTGCTCCAAATACTACTTGGTAAGATAAACCCTGAGTCGCTACAACACTGGCAAAATAGGCATTCAGTCCCATACCAGGTGCAATTGCAATCGGATAATTGGCAAATAATCCCATCAACAATGAACCAACTACTGCTGCAATAACGGTCGCCATAAACACTTGGTCGAACGGTACACCAGCACTCGACAGTATTGCTGGATTTACCACCACAATATAGGCCATCGTAAGAAACGTAGTAATACCAGCAGTAAACTCCGTTCGGATATTTGTATTATGCTGTTTCAGTTTAAAGAATCTTTCCATTACAAACACCTTACTTTCCGAATAATTAAATCAACGTTACCTATAATATTCGTTTTTAGGGAAATTTGCAATAGGTTGTATTAAATTTGTATTCTTTTTTAGGATTTGCTTTTGGATTTATCTGCAGGCTGGTTGGTTTTATCAACCGACTTGAGCCTTCTATCAACCGACTCGAGCCTTCTATCAACCGACTCGAGCCCGCTATCAACCGACTCGAGCCCTCTATCAACCGACTTGAGCTCCCTATCAACCGACTCGCGCTCCCTATCAACCGACCCGCGCTTCCTATCAACCGACTTGAGATCCCTATCAACCGACTCGTGCTCCCTATCAACCGACCAGTGCTCCCTATCAACCGACCCGCGCTCCCTATCAACCGACCCGCGCTCCCTATCAACCGACTCGAGCTCCCTATCAACCGACTCGAGCTCCCTATCAACCGACTTGAGATCCCTATCAACCGACTCGCGCTTCCTATCAACCGACTTGAGTTCCATATCAACCGCCTCAACCTAACTCTAAACTCTCACTCTTATCCCCCCATAAAAACAATAAAAAAACCTCGCCTTTGACTTCACAGCCAAAAACGAGGTTCTTTATTAAAAGAATTATCCTTCTAATAATAATGTTTCAGGGTCTTCTAGCATTTCTTTGATGCGTACTAAGAAACTAACTGCTTCTTTACCGTCAACTATACGGTGGTCATACGATACAGCTAAGTACATCATAGGACGTACTTCTATAGAATCATCTGGCATGACTACTGCGCGTTTAACAATATTGTGCATACCTAGGATACCAACTTGTGGTGCATTTAGGATAGGTGTAGACATCATAGATCCGAACGTTCCACCGTTTGTGATGGTAAATGATCCGCCTTGTAAATCACTTAAAGCTAGTTTATTATCACGAGCTTTTGTACCTAATTCAGCAATTTCTTTTTCAATTCCAGCAAAGGTTAAGCGATCTGCATCACGGACAACTGGTACTACTAATCCATCATCGGTTGATACAGCAATACCAATATCATAGAATTTCTTCACGACTAATTCATTACCTTGAATTTCAGCATTTAATAGTGGAAATTCTTTTAATGCCCCAACTACAGCTTTTGTAAAGAAGGACATAAATCCTAGTTTTACTCCATGTTTTTGTAAGAATTTATCTTTACGTTGTTTACGTAATTCCATAACTGCTGACATATCCACTTCATTAAACGTGGTTAACATAGCAGATTCCTGTTGCACAGCTACTAAGTTTTTAGCAATTGTTTGACGACGGCGAGTCATTTTTACGCGTTCAACCGGTTTGTCAAATTCTTGTTTTACTGGAGCTGGTGCTTCTTTTTTTGCAGGTTTCTCTTGCTTAGGTGCAGATGCTGCTTGTGCAGCTGCTTCCACATCATCGGGACGAACACGACCAAGTGGATCACGTGGACTAACAGCACTTAAATCAATATTTAATTCACGTGCACGCTTTCTTGCTGCAGGTGTTGCAATAACATCAGCTGAAGATTCTTCTGGTGCAGCTGGTTCTGCATTTGCTTCTGGTGCTGGTGCCTCTTTTGTCTCTTCTTTCTTTGGTGCTTCTTCCTGTGCAGGTGCTTCAGCTGCAGCTCCTGCAGTACCATTTTCATCTATTTTACCGATGATATCTCCAACAGAAACATCATCGCCTTCTTCTTGAAGAACTTCGACAAGAACTCCTGAAAAATCAGAGTTCACTTCAACGTTAACTTTATCTGTCTCTAATTCTACTAGTGGATCTCCTTTTTCAACCTTATCCCCTTTTTTAACGAGCCATTCTGCGATAGTACCTTCTGTGATGGATTCTGCGAGTTCTGGAATTTTAATTTCTTGCACTGGAATTTCCTCCTGTCTTTAGTTAATTGCCTGTTGTACGATTTGATTTTGTTCATATTTATGCACATTTGGTAAACCTACTGCAGGTGCGGAACGATCTGGACGGCCTATATATCTTAATGTTTGACCTTCTTTTAACAGTTCCCTTAAATAATCATCTACAAAGTCCCATGCACCCATATTTTTCGGCTCTTCTTGAACCCAAACAATTTCTTCTAAGTTTGGAAGTTCATCAAATATATTTGCTAATTCCTTTTTAGGGAATGGGTAAATTTGTTCAAGTCGCAATACACGTAACCAATCGAAATTTTCTTCCATATTATCCATTTCTTCTTCAATATCAATCATGATTTTTCCGGTTCCAATGAGAAGACGTTTGGCCTTTTTACTTGCCTCTAAGTTCGGTTGATTTCTTAACGTCTTGAACTTAACATCTGTAAATTCTTCTGCAGATGAGGCCATTCTTGGATTTCGGATCATACTGCTTTTCGGCGTCATCACAATAAGTGGTCTAGCAATATCCTTACCGTTTAGTTTTGCTTGTCGGCGCATTAAATGGAAGAATTGTGCTGATGATGTCGGATAAGCAACAATCCAATTATTTTCCGCAGCCATTTGTAAAAATCTCTCTAGTCTTGCACTGGAATGTTCCGGTCCTTGCCCTTCATATCCATGTGGGAGCAACATAACCAAGTTTGATTTATCTCCCCATTTTGCACGAGCAGATGAAATAAATTGATCAAACATCACTTGAGCTACGTTGGCAAAGTCACCAAACTGCGCTTCCCAAATCACTAATGTTTCTGGTGATTTAATACTGTATCCATATTCAAAACCTATGACACCTACTTCAGAAAGCGGACTGTTTCGAATATCGAAGGATGCTTTTGCATCTTCTAAACCATGCAGTGGGCAATATGTTTCACCGGTTTCCACATCGCTTAGAACCATATGACGGTGAGCAAATGTACCACGCTCCGTGTCCTGACCCGTAATACGAATTGGAATACCCTCTTTTAGAATCGATGCATAAGCTAAAGCTTCACCAGTTCCCCAGTCTGCTTTATTCCCTTCCTCTAGCGCATTTTCACGGCGTTTAAGAATTCTTTCTGTCTTTTTAAATCCTTTAAATTCTTCAGGTCTTTTTAATAAATCCTTATTAATCTCTTTTAATGTATCTATATCTAAGCCTGTTTCAAACTTATTCAGACCATTTCTTAAAATACTTGGCATAAATGGTGGTTCGGAATCAATCGAATCATTTTCAATCATGCCGTTATAAATATCACGAAATTCCTGCTCAACCTCTTCTGTGATCTTCTTAAGTTCTCCTTCTTCAATGTAGCCATTTTTCTCGAGAGAAGAAGCAAATACATTTGTTACGGAAGGATGTTCATCAATTTCTTTATATAATTTAGGCTGAGTTGTTCTCGGTTCATCCATTTCATTATGTCCATACCTACGATAACCAACCAAATCTATCAAAAAGTCTTTATTAAACTTTTTGCGGTATTCATATGCAATTTTCACTGCTGAAATACAAGAAATAGGATCATCTGCGTTCACACGAATAATTGGTATTTCAAAACCTTTTGCTAAATCACTGGCATACCTTGTGGAACGGCCGTCTTCACGGTCGGTCGTATAACCTAGTAAATTATTAGCGATAATATGAACGGTTCCCCCAGTATTATATCCTGGTAAGCCACTTAGGTTTAACGTTTCAGCAACCACACCTTCTCCAATGAAGGCAGCATCACCATGAATAAGCACACTGAAGGCTTTATTCACATCACGTTTTGGAAATCCTTTTTCATCACGATTATCTTGGGCAGCCCTTGCAAATCCTTCGACAATTGGATTTACAAATTCTAAGTGAGATGGATTATGAGCTAACGTAACTCTTGTTGTTGTATCACCATCTTTCACTTCTTTTTGTGCCCCAAAGTGATATTTCACATCTCCAGTCCAACCGTAATTAATTCCTCTGGAACCTGCAGAAGGAACCAATTCCTTGTCAGGTGAATGATGAAACTCGGAGAAAATTTTATCATACGGTTTACCTAAGACTTCTGCCAATACAGCTAAACGACCTCTATGTGCCATGCCCATTAGAATATCTTCCACTTTATCGTTAATTCCAAATTTGACGAGTTCATCAAGCATTGGAACCATAACTTCTAAACCTTGTATGGAGAATCTTTTTTGCCCTACAAACGTCTTATGCAAGAATAATTCAAAACCTTCTACATGGGCTAGACTTTCAAGTAATTCTTTTCTTTCATCTTTCGTTAATTCTAATCTAGCATTACCAGATTCAATTAGTTCAAATAACCATTTTCTTTCATCATCATTGTTTACATGATCGTATTCAAAAGTAATAGTACCTGTGTAATATTTTTTTAATGTTTTATAAACATCTAATCCGTTTTCAACATCGCTTGGTGCCTTATCCCAAAGCCATGTTGCTGGTAAACTCATTAAATCTTCATCTGTTAATCCATAAGTCTTCGGATCGATTTCAGTTGCCTTAGGATCTTTATGCTTTCCAACTGGATAAATATCGGCTTCTAGATGACCGTAACGACGAATAGCCTCAACAAGTTGTAATGCTGAGGTAAGCTTTTTCACATCGAAATTCGAAGGCACTTCAGGTGTCGTTAAATTTGCATCATTTCCTTTTTGCTGATATAGCCATGCAGGAGAGCCATACTTATCGAAAATCTCTTTAATTGTTGGTTCAACAGATTCAGGATCCTGTTTGTATAATTCATACTGTTGTTCTATATACCCCATATTAGGGCCATAAAACTGTTCCCAAAAATTTCTAGTAGATTCTTCCAATCCTACTACCACGGTGATTACCCCCAAAATACTTTTACCGTTAATGTAAACGGTTAATGTTTTTAATACTGCCCTCACCAATTAATATACCTTATTTTATTGGAGTGTACAATAATTCTACCTTGATATTTTAAAGATATTTTAAAGAAAATGAATTATCGTAATTATCATCTTTCTCCATTAAAAAGACAGAATTTTCAACTATCATATTCGAATATATTTTTAGTTAACATTGAAACCGTTTTGATTTATACTATAATATAACAAATGTTTATTTTATTCTTTACAAAGGAGGATGTACATATGAAATTAGCATTACTGTTTGGGGTAATTATCACGTTTCTTGTCTCCATCTTCACTTCAGGTTACGAAGCAAAACCAGGAGTACCAAAAGACAATCAATAAAAATCAATAGTTAATAATAAAAACTCGTCTAATGATAGACGAGTTTTTTACTTAAGTTAACTTCGGAAAATTTTGTTGTCTCAGTGCTTCGTAAAGGATTATAGCGGCCGTATTTGATAAATTTAAAGAACGCACTTTATCATTCATATGAATTCGCAAGCAGCGATCTTCTTTCCCAATAAGGAGCTCTTTAGGAATACCATTTGTTTCTCTTCCAAACACAAAGAATATATCCTTATCTGTCTCACTATAGTCATAATCTGTATAATGTTTAGTTCCAAAGTTTTCAATATAATAAAATTCACCATCCGGAAATTTATCATATAACTCTTGAATGGAATCATATTCATGAACATCCACATTTTTCCAATAATCAAGTCCTGCACGACGAAGCATCTTATCATCTGTAGAAAAACCAAGCGGCCGAATTAAATGGAGTGTTGTATCTGTTGCTAAGCAGGTCCTCCCGATGTTTCCGGTATTAGCTGGAATTTCTGGTTGAAATAGTACGACATGTAAACTCACTTTTTCATTCTCCTAACATTTAAGTAGGCCATAAATTAGACAGCCTTTCATACAAAAATTATTATAACACTTCTATTCTCCAATTCGGAAAAATTTATACTGTATGTTTGGTGTATATGCAGTTGAATCTTCATAGGACCAATAACGATGTCTGCTATTATCGGTGTGTGCATTTACTAATGGCATACCTTGGGCATCTTTGCTTACTACAATGGTGTTATGATCCCATCTACCATCACCTTGGAAATCATAACATATAATGTCTCCTGGTAATAAGTCTTCCGGATTTTCTATTTCCTTCCCTCTTAACCCCTGTGTAGAGCCACTTAAATACCAACGCAGAGAATGGGCAACAGCCCAGCTGAAACTCCAGCTATCCCCGGAATACCACCAGCCGCGCTCACGAACTGGAGCTCCACGCATGGGTGCACCACCTGCACGCAAACATTGCGAAACATAATTTGTACAGTCTACATCAAATACTCGATAATCTGGATTATAGCTATTCCACCAGCGCTCCGCATATTGAACCGCCGCACGTCTATCATAGGAAAATCTCTCATTATCCCTTTTACCTATCTCATCGATTTGAATGGTGGGGACGTCTTCCGTTATATAATCTTGTACTATTTCTCTATGGTCCTTCACTTCTCCATTCACGAATCTAAACTGATAAGGTACAACAAGCTCTTCTTGATGAAATTTTTTTCCTTGTTTTACTAAAAAAGAGGTATGGAATAGATAGTGATACTGCATTTCATCTTCATAAGATATTTTTCGAAATACTTCCCCAGTTCCTGTTATTTTAACCACTTTAGCATCTCGTTTTTCCCAAAGTGCTTTTTTTCTTGACCACCAGTTATCTGAATCATTACGCTCAGACTGAAAAAATTCAAGCCACATCTCTTTTATTTTTTCCATAAAAATCCCCTCCATGTAAAGTATATGGAGGGATAGCTTGGATAACTTCTATAAATTTGTATTACATCTTAACAAATGCCCTTTTCGTGAATCTTGTTGCTTTATCTATGTCAGGTTTGATAAAAAATGCGACATAGACAAAAAACATTGGTTAATGCCTAAAGCAGTAACAATAGAGCTGCTGTGACTAAATGCGGAATGGCAAATACTCCAGTTAGTGTCATTGTTTTTGTCCGCTTTTCCCTATGCTCTTTTGTTTCCGTATGATAGTTTGCTCTTATTTCCGGCCCACTTAGAAAAGCACCACTCAGTAACGCACTAATAAGAACAGTTATAATTCCTATACCTAGAAGAATATTCGCATATAAAACATAGTTATTCGTAATGAGTCCTGTGACTAAGATAATTAAAGAAATACCACAGCCAATTAAAAAAGACTTTTTCATCGTCCAACCACCTCTTCATCCATACTACGAGAAAAACTATCAGAAGGTTTCAATAAATCGCTTTTCATGCTGTAATAAATATTCTTTTTTATCTAAACCACCATTATAACCGACTAATTTTCCATTGGTCCCTATTATACGGTGACAAGGCACAACAATCGAAAACGGGTTTCTATTAACCGCACCGCCTACCGCTCGAATTGCCCGTGGATTACCAATATCAATAGCGATATCTTTATATGATTTTGTTTCCCCTAACGGAATTTTAATCAATGCATGCCAAACTTTCCTCTGAAATTCTGTACCGAAAAATTCCATATCTATGGTAAAGTCACGTTGTTTAGAATTGAAATAATCCTCTAACTCACGTGCTGCATCTGAAATAAGGTCTATATTTTTAATAAATGCCGGTTCTTCAAAATAACGACCTGCCCACAAACGTACTCGTTCTTCTATTTGATTTATGGAACCAAAATCTATCCGTATAACCTTCTCACCACTGCTTATGATTGTTAATGGACCGATTGGGGAATCTATTTCATCATAATAAAGGTTCGCCATTTTACTCATCCTTTTTTAGTTGGTAATCGTTAATGTTTCAAATTCGAGACCTTTTTCCATTTCAAAAAGAACTTGGTCATCCTTCTCCAACTCCATAGCTTCTCTAATTGCAGCAAATGCTTCTTCAGTTCCTATTTTACCAAGAGACCATGCTGCAGTTCCTCTGATAACTGGGCGAGGATCGTTTTTCATGACTTCAATCATCTCTGGAACTGCTGTTTCATCTTTATAATGCCCTAGAGCAATTAGTGCATTTCGTTGAATCGGTTTCTTTCCACGCCATGAACCGGAGAGTGGACCGAATTTTTCTTTAAACTCTCGATTGGAGATTCTCAGCATGGGAATTAATTTTGGTTTTGATACTTCAGGATCAGGTTCAAACTCCGGATGAATATGAAAATCTATTCCTTTATTTTTCGGACAAACTTGCTGACACGTATCACAACCATAAACTCGATTTCCTAATTTAAATCGATACTCATCTTCCAAGAAACCTTTTGTCTGAGTCAAAAATGCTATACAGTTCTGAGCATTCAATTGGCCCCCTTCAACTATGGCACCTGTTGGACAAGCATCCATGCATTTCCTGCAGTCTCCACAGCTATCTTCTACCGGACTGTCTGGTACAAATGGGATGTTCGTAATCATTTCTCCCAGATAAACAAAGGAACCAAACTCCGGAGTAATAATGGAGGTATTCTTACCGCTAAAACCAATACCAGCACGTTCTGCAACGGCACGATCAGATAACTCTCCAGTATCCACCATTACTTTATTGACAGCATCTGGTACTTTTTCTTGGATAAAGGCAGACAGTTTTTCTAGTCGTTCACGCAATACATCATGATAATCGAGCCCCCATGATGCTCTTGCAAACAATCCCCGCCGCTCTCCCTTCCTGCTTTTCGGGGCATTTTTCATACGTGAAGGGTAAGCAATTGCAATTGAAATGATAGACTGTGCTTCAGGCAGCAATCGTTGTGGTTCGGTGCGTTCTTCTATAGAACCTTTTTCAAATCCAGATTGATATTCTAGTTCTTGCTGACGTCTTAGACGTTCTTTTAGTTCACTGAACACATCTGCCGCAGCAAAACCAATCTTATCAATTCCTATTTCTTTTGCATATTCTCTAATTTCTTGTTGTAATTCTTCGGTGCGCATACTCGTTTCCTCCCTCCTATTTTTTGGTAACTTTTGCTGTTCGCATACGGTTCAGTACTGCTGCGATTTCATATTTTCTCGGTCTTGCAAGATCACCTGGATGCTGATCGTTAAATAAAGTAAATGATGCTAGTCCTTTTTGGTCAAATTGCTTATTGATATTTTCCAATAAATCTTTCAGAGACTCCCTACCAAGCCCTTTGTTGCGATCTAAGTGCTGAATAACCTCGGCAATCATTCTCGTTTGCGATGGGTCTACTAATTGTTCGGTATATTCAAAAGAAATATCTGTTCTTCCCATAATAATTTTATATAGCCCTTTTGCTTGTGTCTTGCTGCGTTTTCCCTTCACCGTTTGCAGAGAATTTTGCTGAAAATATCGATTCGTTATCGAACCAAAGTCTTCATCCATTTGCTCGTCACGTTCTAAGGGGTGACTTTTCATAATTGCTGAAGCTTTATTCGTTACGTTATACGGAACATATTCATCCATCATAATAACCGTATCCGCAACAGAAAAATAATCTCCAGAACCTCCCATTACCAGAATAGAAGACACTTGCAATTGATCACGCATCTGTTTTATTTTATCAATAAATGGGGTGATTGGTTCTTTATCCTTTTTCACAAGTTGCTGCATTCTGTAGTCACGAATCATGAAATTGGTTGCACTTGTATCTTCATCAATAAGCAGTGTAGATGCTCCAACCTCTAACGCTTCCATCACATTAGCTGCTTGTGAAGTACTACCACTGGCATTTTCTGTGGAGAAGAAAGAAGTTGTTTTTCCACGAGGCAAGTTAGTTATAAATGGCGATATATTTACGCCACTGATTTGGCGTCCATCTTCTGCACGAATTTTCACAGCATCTGGATCAGTCAGAACAAACTCCCTGCCATCTCCTTTTTTATGAGAATAGACACCTCGCTCAATAGCCTGCAGAAAAGTACTCTTTCCGTGGTAGCCTCCTCCAACAATTAAGGTTATCCCTTTTCTAATTGCCATTCCTTTTATAGGTTCCGATTGGTGAGGAATGGAAATCGATACTTCGTCTTCAGCAGGACTTTGAAAAGCAACAGCATTTTTCAACGGACGATTGCTTATCCCACTTTCTCTGGGTAATATCGATCCATTGGCAATAAAAGCAATCCAATGGTTATTTTTCATTTCCATTCTTATTGCCTCTTGCTGATCGGTAAGTTTCATAGCTTCAGATATTTCCTGATCCGATATAGAAAATACAGATTCTTTTATGATAGTTGGAATTGCTTTTGAAAATAGCTTCTCTGCTTCCCTTCCATTGATTCTTCTGCCATTTGCAGGAAGACCAACTGAAATACAAACGGTGATAGCTTCTCGATTTATTTGTACAGCACTGCGCTCAAGCACTTCTTGTCCCGGTGTATCGAATAGAATTTGCCCACTTTTTCCAGAACCTTTGATAAAGGTATGTTCTTTATAGATAGCTTTTCCAACTGCACGGGCAATCGCGTCTTCTACCGCTACTTTTCGTTGTTTCGTGTCAAACCACTCTGATCGTATCACTCGTTTTTCCTTTGGTATGACAACACGAATTTTGGATGGTGAAGCAAACGGATCACCTTGTACATAATCTATATATAAGATGTAATTATGAAAATGATATTGTCCTTGCAAGCTCTTATAAGCTTTATAGCCTTTATTATCTAATTGTTTTAATTGCTGAAATAATTTTTTCATCTGAAATCCCTCAATATAAAGTGGTTTAGTGTAAGCATAAATGGAGAGAGCATTGAATTCAAGTGAAGAAATACTTATATAGGTAGATTGTTATCAGGCAAAAAACCTGTAACAAATTAAAAACGCAACGCTTCGTAGCCAATTCTACGAAACACTGCGTTAAACACTTATGTATGGAGCGGGTGATGGGAATCGAACCCACGACATCAGCTTGGAAGGCTGAGGTTATACCATTTAACTACACCCGCATGACAATAAATATGATGTTGTTTTTTGCTAACAAAATTAATTATAACAACCATGCATAGACAGGTCAAGAGGAATTTCTACATTTTTTTCATTTTATTTAGCGCTTATTGTAGATTTTTGTTATTTAGGAGTTGTTAGAAACTCCTGATTTATTCAATTAAAAATAGTTCTTCACAATCGCTACGGAAATACACTCCGCTTTCCGCGGGGAGCTGGTGAGCCTCCTTCGTGCTGAAAAGCTTGTGCGCCTGCGTCTTCCAGTAATGCTTCGAAGCGGGCTTTCTCGGCGCAAGGGAACAAGGAAGAATATTCAAGTAGTTCCCTCACTACGCAGTCTCACCGATGCTCTTCTTCCCGCAGGACAAGGAACGCTTCGGCAGCGAAACATCGCACGCAGAAAAAAGTGGTCTTCTTTTTTCAAGGAGTCTCCGTGTATTTCCTTCGCTAAT
>NZ_RBZP01000002.1 GCF_003628505.1 Oceanobacillus halophilus
AGGCCGTGCCCGCGGAAAGCGAAGTATTCTGCCGGAGCGAATGACTGCACAAAATAATCATCAGTGTGAGCGAGAACAATACTATTCTGAATTAAAGATGTCAACAGTCTATACAAAATGCGAAACAAACGATTATATTATAGTCTATAGGAAGTTTTTTCGTAATGTTTCTGCCAATAAATCACGGAGAAATTCTGGCAAGATATACTTTTTGCTTTCTGATCTTGCAATTTCCGGCAATAATCTGCCAAACGTAAAAGTGTCTGCAGTTGCTACTTTATATATTTCATTTGCTTCTAACGGCTTTCCATTAGGCAGAGAAACTCTTTTCACAAACTCCTCGCCATTTTTATGATAATCCGTATCTACTTGAATGCCAGAAAAAATCATTCTACCTAATACTTCACCACGGAATCCAAATCCTTTTAATTTTAGTTCCATAAATTCTTTTGTAAAGGATGCACGAATCACTTCCATCAGTTCGCTTCCAGATAAATCCACCGTTACGGGATTGATAGGGTGAGGACATATACGATGGACATCTTGATACGTAATATTACCTGCAGGAAGCTGGTCTAATAGCAATCCTGAATTTAACATTGCTATATCTGTATTCGTAAACCTTCTTAATGTATTCGTTAATTCTTGCATTATTTTTGTATGTTGAAACCATTTTACCTCAATTGGACGATCGGCATGTACAATTGTATAACCCAGACTTCTATCTGCAGCATCTTGCAAGAGTTGTACTGATTGAGCTGTTGCTAAATCTTTCGGGTAATTGGTTATTTCCGTTGCATATGCTTCCTTCTTCACCAATTTTTTTAAAGAATGGTCCCAAGTTAGGATTGCTTCTCCAACGAATGAACAATGTTTTCCAGCTGCTGTAATCAGTGTGTTATTAACTGCTTCACCTGTGCGCAATAAGTGGTGGGTGTGGCCGCCTATAATTAAGTCAATTTCCTTGTACCTTCTTGCAATGGCCTGATCCTCACTAATACCTAAGTGCGATAAAAGGATAATTATGTCCGTTTGCTGTTTTAATATAGAAACATAGTTATCAAGGATTTCAAAAATGGGAGATACGTGCCATTCAAGGAGATGATAGTAATCATTAAATGGTGCAGTCAGTCCAATAAATCCAACTTTCACTCCACTAACAGATGTTGTTTTTACAGATCTTTTCAACCATAAAGGATTCCCATTATCTGTAGTGTCTATATTAGTACATACAACATCAAATTCTGCATCATCATACAAATGGAAAAGATCATCATGAGATAGTGTAATACCTTCATTATTACCAATAGTAGCTATATCATAGTTCAAATCATTCATTAACTGTACATTGGCTTTACCCATAAATGCTTCGGAAATGGGGTGTACACGATCCATATGATCACCAATATCTACTAACCAATACTCCTCTCCACGTGCCTTTCGGGAAGAAATAGAGTCTTTCATAAACCCTGCTACTCTTGGCCATTGGTCAAAGTTACTATGTAAATCATTTGTATAATAAAAGTACAATTTTTCTTGCATTAGTTAGTCATACTCCTTTAAAACTAAGGTTTAAAAACCGTCAGATACATTTGATAGAAAAAAAGCTTTCTTTTTAACCTACTAAGAGATGCCCTGAAATACCATTCGTAAGCCAATAAATATCAGTAATATTCTCAATATCCATTCCACTGATTTACTAGGAAGTAATTGATTTACTTTTGCACCCAATACTCCACCAAGTAAAGCACCAGGAATAAAAAAGAAAACATATTCCCAAGCAATATGCCCTAATATCACATGTGTACCTGCGCCAAATATACTTACAAAGAAAATCATAAACATGGATGTAGCAGTTGCAATGTGAGCGGGAATTCCAAATAATAACATCATGGCAGGAACCATAATCGAACCCCCGCCAATACCAAATAATCCAGACAGAATTCCAACAATAAAGGAAAGAATAAAAGCGGGAACAAATGTTACTCGGTATTGAAATGTCTCACCATATAACGAACCGGTACGGACACCGCTAGAATCAGGATCTATAGTTCTTTTAAATTTATCTTTTTTTATAAAAAATAATAAAGAGATTATAACCATTAAAATACCAAAATATATTAAAAAGGCCTGTGCATTAATATATTCATTTAACCATGATCCGATGATTCCACCAGGTAAACTTCCTGATAGAAAAAGTAAACCTGTCTTGTAATCAACTCGTTTTGCTCTAAGGTAGGACAAAGTCGATGCTAATCCTGTGAAAATCATGGTGATTAATGAAATTCCTACGATGGTTTGTGGATTTGCCCATGCAAAGGATGGAGAAATACTATACATAAAAAATAAACTAGGGACAAGAATGATTCCTCCACCTAATCCAGCTATAGATCCAATAAAGGCCGTCAACATCCCTATTACTAAACATATTATAAAAACCATTGTATTAACCTTCCATCTCTATGAATTCCAAATTTAATTTTAGCATTAATTGGAAAGGATTCCTAATTTATCGGGTTACAAATTAGTTAGGATTTGTAAATGTTAATCCTATTTTATCAGAACACCATCATTCGATTCTAAAAAATCCCAATTCAGCCCTTAAGCCGAATTGGGATTTTATGAATATTATCCAATTGAACCTTCCATTTCAAACTTAATTAGACGGTTCATTTCAACTGCATATTCCATTGGAAGTTCTTTTGTAAATGGTTCTATAAAGCCCATTACAATCATTTCTGTCGCTTCTTCTTCTGTTAAACCTCTACTCATTAGGTAGAATAATTGTTCTTCTGATACTTTGGAAACTTTCGCTTCATGCTCTAATGAAATATTGTCATTGTAAATTTCATTATAAGGAATGGTATCAGATTTTGACTCGTTATCCAGAATTAATGTATCACATTCGATATTTGCACGTGCTCCGTCTGCTTTACGTCCAAAGTGTACTAACCCACGGTAAGTAACGTTACCACCTTGTTTAGAGAATGATTTTGATACGATAGTAGAAGAAGTATTAGGTGCTAAATGATGCATTTTTGCACCAGCGTCTTGTACTTGACCTTTACCAGCAATAGCAATAGAAATAGTATTACCACGTGCACCTTCACCTCTTAGGTGAATAGAAGGATACTTCATTGTCAGCTTAGAACCAATGTTACCATCAATCCATTCCATGGTTGCATTAGCATCACAAGTTGCACGTTTTGTAACTAGGTTATAGACATTATTTGCCCAGTTCTGAATCGTAGTATAACGGCAGTAACCGTCTTTCTTAACAATGATTTCTACAACCGCACTATGCAAGGAATTAGTTGTATAAACTGGTGCTGTACATCCTTCCACATAGTGTACGGAAGCACCCTCATCAACAATAATTAATGTTCGTTCAAACTGTCCCATGTTCTCGGAATTGATACGGAAATACGCTTGCAATGGTGTGGTTGCTTTTACACCTTTAGGAACATAAATGAAAGATCCACCAGACCATACAGCTGAGTTCAATGCTGAGAACTTATTGTCGGAATAAGGAACTACCTTACCAAAATACTCTTTGAAAAGTTCTTCATGTTCTTTTAATGCTGTATCCGTATCTTTGAAAATGATTCCTAGTTCCTCTAAGTCTTCTTTCAGGCTGTGGTAAACTACTTCAGATTCGTATTGAGCGGATACACCAGCTAAATATTTTTGTTCTGCTTCTGGAATTCCTAATTTATCAAATGTTTGTTTGATTTCATCTGGTACTTCATCCCAGGTTCTTCCTTGTTTTTCGGATGGTTTTACATAATAAACAATTTCATCAAAATCCAATCCAGTTAGATCTCCACCCCATTGTGGCATTGGACGCTCATAGAAGTGCTCTAATGCTTTTAGACGATAGTCTAACATCCACTGAGGTTCTTCTTTCATTTTTGAGATTTCTTCCACAACTTTACGAGTCAATCCTCGCTCCGTACGGAAAACAGATACGTCTTTGTCACGGAACCCATATTGATACTCTTCTATTTCAGGTACTTTCTTAGACAATTATAAAACCTCCTTTAGGTACTGACAACAGATCAAGAATACTCTATTCTTTAATCTTCTATCCTAATCTTCCTCTTTTACGCCTTTTTCCATTGCTTTCCAGGCTAGTGTAGCGCACTTTATTCTTGCTGGGAATTTAGAGACACCTTGCAATGCTTCAATATCCCCTAAATCTAAATCGCTATCTAAATCTTTCCCTAACATCATGTCAGAAAATACTTCAGACATTTTTAAGGCATCATTTATATTTTTCCCTTTAACCGCTTGCGTCATCATGGATGCAGAAGACATGCTAATGGAGCATCCTTCTCCTTCAAATTTTGCATCTATTACAGTTCCGTCTTCTACTTTTAACTGTAGTCTAATACGATCCCCACAAGTAGGGTTATTCATATCAACGGAAACGGCATCACCATCCACAATCCCACGATTTCTAGGGTTCTTATAATGATCCATTATCACTTGTCGGTATAGTGTATCAAGATTATTCAAAGACATTCCCGAAATACTCCTTTGTTTTTAAGAGTCCGTCTACCAAGGCGTCAATATCTTCGACTGAATTATACAAATAAAAGCTTGCACGAGCAGTTGCAGCAACATTTAGCCATTTCATTAATGGTTGTGCACAATGATGCCCTGCGCGGACAGCAATTCCTTCTGAGTCAAGAACGGTAGCTGTGTCATGTGGATGCACATCATCTAAATTAAATGTTACAAGAGCACCACGTTCATTTGGACCATAAATGGAAATATTTTCGATTGTATTTAATTTCTCCATTGCATAATTTGCTAAGCGTTTATCGTGTTCATAAATGTTATTCATGCCAATATCACTTAGAAAATCAACCGCAGCTCCCAATCCAATTGCTCCAGCTATAATTGGGGTCCCACCTTCAAACTTCCAAGGTAGTTCTTTCCATGTAGAGTCATACAGGTTAACAAAATCAATCATTTCTCCACCAAATTCAACTGGTTCAGTTTCTTCTAGCAGTTCCTTTTTTCCATATAGTACGCCAATGCCAGTGGGAGCTCCCATTTTGTGACCGGAAAATGCATAAAAGTCACAATCCAATTCAACTACATCTACTTTCATATGTGGTACGCTTTGTGCCCCGTCTACCACAATAATTCCACCATTGTCATGGGTAATGTCTGCAATTTCTTTAATAGGATTAATCGTTCCAAGTACATTGGAAACGTGTGTGATTGCTACAATTTTTGTATTTTCTGTCACTGTATTACGAACATCTTCTAATGTAATCGTTCCATCATCCTGTAAGGGGATGTATTTTAAAGTTGCTCCAGTTGCAGCAGCAGCTTGCTGCCATGGAATAATATTACTATGGTGCTCCATCGGTGTAATCACAATTTCATCACCAGGTTGTAATTTCTGACGTGCATAACCATAAGCTACATAATTTATAGAAGTCGTTGTACCTCTTGTAAAGATAACCTGAGCAGTGCTTTCTGCGTTAATAAAAGCGCGTACTTTCTCACGAGCACCTTCATATTTATCAGTTGCTCTTGTTCCTAGTGTATGAACCCCACGATGCACATTAGAATTATCCATTCGATAATACTCATCCACTGCCTCTATAACGGGCAGTGGTTTTTGTGAAGTTGCTGAGGAGTCAAGGTATACAAGTGGATTTCCATTCACTTCCTGATTAAGAATCGGAAACATTTCACGAATGGCTTTGATATCCATTAGTATACTTTCCTTTCAATTACTTGAGTCAATTGTTTCTTCACTGACTCAATTGGAAGTTCATTAACAACGGGTGCTAAGAAACCATGAATGACTAAGCGTTCTGCATCTTCTTTAGCTAAGCCACGACTCATTAAGTAATACATTTGAATTGGGTCCACTCGGCCAACTGATGCTGCGTGACCTGCAGTAACATCATCTTCTTCAATTAAAAGAATTGGGTTAGCATCTCCACGAGCTTTCGGGCTAAGCATTAACACACGAGACTCCTGTTCAGAATTTGCTTTTGTTCCACCATGTTCAATCTTACCAATAGCATTAAAGATTGTAGTTGCACTATCTTTCATTACACCACGCTGTAAAATAAAGCCATCTGTTGCTTTACCATGCTGAACAATATTTGCTGTGAAGTTTTGAATCTGTTTTCCGCGACCAACCGATACAGCATTAGCCTTAGAAGTAGCGCCGTTCCCTATTAGATGAGTAATATTTTCAGAAACGGTATTTCCATCATTCATTTGACCTAACGCCCAGTCAATAGTTGCGTCATTGTAAGCAACGCCTCTACGGTTTACATAAGAGGTTGTTCCTGCTGCAAGATTGTCTACAGCACCAAAGGAAATTTTTGCCCCATCATGTGCAATTACTTCTTCAACAATGTTAGCAACTGTTTCTTGATCATCATTGTTCGAAATATAGTTTTCTACGAATGTTACTTTACTATTTTCATCAGCAACTACGATAACATGATTAAATAGTGCTGTTTCAGGATTTTCCTGCCAGAATACAACTTGCAGCGGGTCCTCAATTTCTACATTTTTCGGTACGTAGATAAATGCACCACTGTTTAATAAAGCTGCGTGCAATGCTGTTAACTTATTTTGATCAATAGAAACTGCTTCTTTCATAAAGTACTTTTCCACTAAATCACTATGCTCTTTTAATGCTGTAAATATATCAGTAAAAATAACACCTTTATCTTTTAAATCATCACTTAGTGTTGCATAAGCAACAGAATGATTACGTTGAATAAGCAAGTTTTGTGGAACATTTTCTTGATCAAAATAGTCTTGCAAGATTTCAGGCAAGTCTTTAATTGATTCTATCGATTTACCTTCTGTGTATTCATGCTTAAAATTACTAAAATTCCATCTTGTAATTTTCGTTTTATCAGGCTTCGGCATTTCAAGCTCTTCTGCTTGTTCCAATGCCTGTAGTCGTAAAGTCTTCATCCACTCTGGTTCATTTCTGCTGGTTGAAAACTGTTCGATATATTCTTTATTATATGGAAGCTTTGTTTCAACAGTCATATTACTCCTCCTAACCATTACGCGTTTTGTTCTACAGTTTCGTCTTCAATTCCTAGTTCTTCTTTAATCCAGTCATAACCTTCTGCTTCAAGACGTTTTGCAAGTTCTGGTCCACCTGATTTAACAACACGTCCACGCATCATTACATGTACATAGTCAGGTGTAATGTAGTTAAGTAAACGTTGGTAGTGAGTAATAATTAAGCATCCGAAGTTTTCATTACGCATTTTGTTGATTCCTTTTGATACTACTTTTAATGCATCAATGTCAAGACCGGAGTCAATTTCATCCAGGATTGCAATTTCTGGTTTTAATTGCATCAATTGAAGAATTTCATTACGTTTCTTCTCCCCGCCTGAAAATCCTTCGTTTAAGTATCTTGTTGCCATATTTTTATCAATTTCAAGGTAATCTAAGTCTTCGTCCAATCCCTTGATGAATTTCATCAATGAAACTTCATTTCCTTCTCCGCGGCGCGCATTGATTGCTGAACGTAAAAAGTCAGAAGTAGTTACCCCACTGATTTCACTAGGATATTGCATAGCTAAGAAAAGACCTGCACGTGCGCGTTCATCTACTTCCATTTCCAACACATCTTCGCCATCAAGGGTAATTGTTCCATCTGTAATTTCATAACTAGGATGACCCATGATTGCAGAAGCAAGTGTTGATTTACCTGTTCCATTTGGTCCCATGATTGCGTGGAATTCTCCACCTTTTATCGTAAGGTCTACACCTTTTAATATCTCTTTACCCTCAATTTCTACATGAAGATTCTTAATTTCTAACACTGATCCTGCCATAACTATACCTCCAAAGACTGATATTTTTGTTTCTATTATGATGAAATGAATGATACATTCATTCTCAATCTATTCTCATTACAATCTTAAAGCATTTCCAATTAATAATCAACTTATTAACTATCAACCTGAGTAATAGAAAAACAACATTTAGATTCTATTTTAGACTCTTTTTAGTAAATGTTCAAAAAAATGCATTCTTTACTACTTTTTGCACTATCAGTATAGTATCTCCTAACTATAATTGCCAAAACCATATGTATATATAAATAAAAGATTAAAAATCTTTTATTTTGTACTGGCTCCTAAATTTAGGGACCTAATCTTAATTCTTGTTACTTTATAACTGCATACTTGATACAAAGTGCTGATTTATTTAATTAAAGAATAAATGTGAAATAAGGTGCGTTGTTGATTTCCGCTCCGGGCAGTCGCTTTCCGCGGGCGGCTGATGAGACTGCGTAGTGAGGGAACTAATTGAATATTCTTCCTCGTTCCCTTGCGCCGAGAAAGCCCGCTTCGAAGGATTACTGGAAGACGCAGGCGCACACGCTTTTCAGCACGGAGAAGGCTCACCAGCTCCTCGCGGAAAGCGGAGTGTATTTCCGTAGCGGATAATAAGCACCATTCTGAATGAAAGATATCAACAGTCTATACAAATTACGTAAAGATCACATTGGAAAAGCGTTCTTAATTTATATTTGACTTCTTAGCCGTTTACGTGTAAAAAATGCTGGTATTTTGTGAATACCAGCATTTTTTCACCTACTTATTTATGCATTTGAGAGGTTGCCTCAGCTACAACTTTTTTGCTTATCTCATAGTCTCTTTCACGTTTCTGTTCCACTTTCATACGATTGGAAAATTTGCGCTCATATTCCGCAAAATTCATCCCATGTGATTGTTCCATAGCCTTTTCCATTTCAGGAGTATACTTCATGATTTTACCTAATCATCCCTTTCAAAATGTCTAATCCTATATTATCACTTGAAAAAGTATAAGACAAAGCAAAATTCGAATTATCTAACAGGTTAAATGTAGGTATATTCAATTATGAAGCATACAAAAGGGTATATACTTATTTATGTTAAAAAATACTAGCAAATACTGCGGATTACTCTTTATTTAATTACTTCCTCCAACTGGAACTACTGCACCTTCGTAATTTTCAAGGATGAAATTTTGAATTTCTTCAGATTGAAGTACTTCTACAAGTTTAGTGATAGCTTCATTCTCTATGTCTGCGGAACGAACTGCAATAACATTAACATACTCTGAATCTTCATCTTCAATAAATAATGCATCCTCTAACGGGCTTAACCCTGCTTCAATCGCATAATTGGTATTAATGGCAACTAAAGCATCTTCTTCGCTTTGATACATTTCAGGCAATAGTGCCGGATCAACATCTGGTGAAAATGTTAAATCAAGTGGGTTTTCAGCAATATCATCAATAGTTGCAGCTGATTTATCTACTGATTCATCTAATGTAATTAATCCTTGTGTTTCAAATAAAGCCAAGATACGTCCATGGTCAGAAATGGAACGACTAATAATTACTTCCATCCCCTCTTCAATATCATCTACACTTGCTACATTTTGAGAATATACACCCATAGGCTCTACGTGAATCCCGTCAATATAATCTAATTCATAGCCTGTATCAGCAATGGTTTGTTTCAAGTATGGGATATGCTGAAAATAATTTGCATCAAGGGTACCATTTTCTAAATCATCATTCGGCAACACATAGTCTTGATATTCTTCGATGTTAATAGAAATTCCTTCATCTTCTAAAAGAGGCTGCGCTTCCTGTAAGATTTCTGCATGAGGTGTACTGGAAGCACCAATTGTAAGCTCAATGTTTTCCTCTGTAGCTTCTGTTTCATCTGCAGATTCTTCACTTTCTGCTGTTGTGTCGTCAGTAGCATTTTCATTGGATGTATCTTCTTCATTTCCCCCGCCACAAGCTGCCAGAAATGCAGTTAATAATAATACGGTTAATAATGCTAATAATTTTTTCATCATGTCTTCTCCTTTATCTTTTATCTATTTTATTGGAAGTTAAGTCTCCAATGAACTGAATAATAAAAACAATAACTAGAATTAGGATGGTACAAAGTAATACAACATCAAATTGACGACGCTGAAATCCATAGAAATAAGCAAAATCTCCTAAACCACCTGCACCTATTACTCCTGCCATTGCCGTAAAACCTATTAAAGCAATCGCTGTAACTGTTAACCCCGAAATTAATGCTGGCATGGATTCAGGTAATAGTACTTTAAAAATAATCGTTCTTGTTTTTGCTCCCATTGAATGAGCTGCTTCTACCACGCCTTTGTCAACTTCACGAAAAGCTATTTCAGCTAATCTTCCATAAAATGGTGCAGAACCGATAATTAATGCCGGTAATGCTGCTGTAGGTCCTCTAACGGTACCAATAATAAAATCAGTAAATGGGAATAACAACAATATTAATATAATGAAGGGAATTGCACGAAACACATTAACAATACTAGCGACCACAGCATTTGCAGTTTTACTTTCCCAAATTCCATCTTTAGAAGTGAGGTACAGTAGTAATCCTAATAACACTCCTAAAATTGCAGTACCTATCAACGCAATGATGGTCATATATAATGTTTCATACGTAGCTGTCCATATATCATCAAATTTTATATTACTTAGCATCCTTGATAACCTCCACTTCTACCGAGGTTTCTTTTTGGATAAATTGAATAGCCTTCTCTATCTCGCTCGAGTCACCAGAGAACTGAATAACTAATGTTCCATAACCACCTGCTTGTGTTTGTGTTATTTTCCCTTGCAGAATATTAATATCTACAGGAAAGTTTTTTGCTAATTGACTGATTAATGTTTGATTGGTTGTTTCGCCTAAAAAATGCAGTCGAATAAGTTTTCCTTTTTTAAAATTCTCAATCAAGTAATACAATTCTTCTGACTGATCATGTTCATCCGAACCCATTACTTGTGCTACGAATTTTTTCGTAACTTTCTCTTTCGGATGTGTAAAAACCTCCAAAACGTCACCTTGCTCTACAATTTTCCCTTGTTCCATAACGGCAACCCTATGACAGATTTTTCGAATGACGTGCATCTCATGAGTAATAAGAATGATTGTAAGCCCCAAGTTTTGATTTATATCTACTAATAAATCCAATATGGCATTGGTTGTTTCTGGATCTAGTGCGGATGTTGCCTCATCGCAAAGTAAAACTTTCGGGTTATTTGCTAGCGCACGTGCAATACCAACACGTTGCTTTTGACCCCCACTTAATTGGGAGGGATATGCTTTTTCTCTTCCTGATAATCCTACTAACCGGATTAGTTCTTGAACTCGATTCACCCGTTCGGCTTTCGGTACACCAGCTATTTCTAACGGAAATGCAATATTATCCTCAACCGTCCGAGACCATAGCAAGTTAAAGTGCTGAAAAATCATTCCAATATCCTGTCTTGCCGTACGAAGCTCATTTGCTTTTAATGCCGTTATTTCCTGTTTATCGATAACAACATTCCCTGAAGATGGTTCTTCTAGACGATTTAGCAATCGAATAAAGGTACTTTTTCCTGCACCACTATAACCAATCACTCCAAAAATTTCGCCTTCTTTAATATCAAGGGTCAAATCATCAACTGCTGTTAATTCCTTATTTTCTGATGTAAAGACCTTCCGCAAACCCTTAATCGAAATCAAAACGATTCCTCCTTATTTACTACAACAACAAACAGACATTGCTTTTTTAGTATGTAACATATAGCAAAATAAAAACGTCTTTCTGTAAGAGAACAGAAAGACGTAAGATAGCAAAGTCATCCGTTCTCTTATCTTCCAAAGCCAATGCTTTGCAGGAATTAGCACCTTTTTCAAACAAGTATGTTTGAAGGTTGCCGCGGTTTCTCAGGGCCTTGTCCCTCCCCCGCTCTTGATAAGAGAAAAATTATTATTCATAGATTGTATGCTGATAATAATAGCATAATAGATTTCGTATTGTCAACAAAAGCCGAATAATGAAATAATATATTCTTTTGTTAAGAAATTTATACTTCGCTTTCCGCGTGCTGACACACTGCTATAAAAAGAAAGAATCTAATAAAGAGAGTAAAAATAAAAACCGGCTAGATTCGCCGATTTCAGTTTAACTTTTTACAAAAAGTTCAGGTTTATATTCCATCAAATAAGAATAGATATTAGCGATTGATTTAAACGCATAAACCTTTTCCTTTATTTCATTATTCTCTTTAATTAATAAACATGGAACACTCTCAATTTTATTATCCTGCATAAAATCAGGATAGTAGGATGCATTCATTTCATAAAAAACATCCATTTGATGAACAGATTCAATTTTTTCAAGCATGGTTCTTGCCAATCCACAAGTACCACAAAATGGGGTATAAATATATAGTATATATCTTTCTTGATTTAAAATATCTTCTGTAATTTCTTGCAAAAATACCACCCTAAATGTTTAACTTTTTTATGTTGTGGGTAAATGTACTGTACTACAAAACCCACTCTCATTAAACCATTATACATCTTTTAATAGAAAGTTGGGATTTACTGAGAAATGTTTGCCTACTAATGCTGTTGCAAGTATATGCTCAGGAGTTGTTGCAACTTCTCGATATTCACTGCTGACGTAGATGTGATCAGCATGCGGAAGTTCACGAGCTAATTGTTTTCTTAACTTCACTCCTGAATGATCCTCATCAACTAATATAAAAACATCCCTATCATCTAAATGATACATTTCCAACATCTCATCGAAACGCTCCACACCTAGTGTACCGTTCGTGCAGACAATCGTTACATCGTCATTGATAACTTTTTGAACTTGACGTTTATCAGTCAACCCTTCTACTATGATTATTTTCTCTGACTCAGTCGTTATCATCACACAGCACTCCTTATGTAAGCAAACAAGATGCTTAATTTTTGTACTTATTCAGTTTAATTCAGTATATGATAAAGCAATGGCTAACTATACACTTTTTTCGATAAATGTTAGTTAGCCCATGGATGTTTTTATAAATTTTGTCAGATTACGTTTTATTTAATAATTATTCTTCTGTTAAATCCTTGTATTCTTGCGCTTTTAATAGGTTATCCAGTTCTGATTCGTCAGAGATTTCGACTACAACCATCCATGCTTTTTCATATGGTGACTCGTTGACAAATTCTGGACTATCTTCCAATTCTTCATTAATTTCTACAATCGTACCACTAACAGGTGCATATAGTTCAGATACTGTTTTCACAGACTCCACACTTCCAAATGGCTCATCTACAGTAATCTCATCCCCAGCTTCAGGAAGTTCAACAAAAACAATATCTCCAAGTTCATCCTGAGCAAAGTCTGTAATTCCAATTCGAACTTTATTTCCTTCTTTTTTTACCCATTCATGTTCTTTAGAATATAATAAATCTTCTGGTAAACTCACTTTAAATCCCTCCATTATATCATTCACTTTTACTATACCTTGTCATATAGTATTTTTCTAGTTATAAACTTGCTACACCTGAAGTTCCTGTCTAAGTTTCTTTGTTTTAACTCAAAAATAAGTTAGCGCTATTTCTCACACAAGAACGATACATTACAACCAAACTTCTGCAAACGTTTCTTCTTTAAATCCTACTGTAACTTTTTCTCCATCTGTAACAATTGGTCGTTTAATAAGCATACCGTCCGAAGCTAAAATTTCTGCCATCTCTTCTACAGATGCATCTTTTATCTTCTCTTTTATATTTAATTCTCTGTACTTCTTCCCACTTGTGTTGAAAAATTTCTTCGCAGGTAAGCCACTTCTTTCAATGAAATCCAAAAATTCTTCCTTTGATGGAGGTTCCTCCACTATATGTACTGCATTGTAGTCAATCTTATTTTCATCCATCCACTTTTTGGCTTTTTTGCAAGTCCCACAATTAGGATACCAATAAAATGTTAATGACATGATTTACCCCCTCACATTACTTTTCAATCATCTTATCATGTTTTGTTTTGAAGATACACTAAGACATCCGTTTGCATTTAGTTAATTGGAGAAAAAACTTCCAGTTCATATAGATATGCGCCAAAACAATTATAAACGATTCTAATAAAATATACTCTCTATCATCCCTTACACTACTCTGAAATAAATAAATCAACAATCTTACAATCTTTTAGAAAATAGCCTTTAGAAAAGTGTCTTTATCATTGGTTGATTAAAATAATCCACCCTCTTTGAAAACAAAGAGGGTGGATTTGCTTCTATCTTAAGGTGTTTTTTTATAGTACGTATTGTTCTTCTTCAATAATTGCAGCAGCAATCTCACGCTTCTTAGCAATGACATTGATTGGTGTATGACGAGTTAGTTTGCGTAAAGATGATAACATCATACGAAGATTGTCGCCTTCTTCCACTGCAATAAGTGTTTCTTTTGCATCAACTTCCATACGATTAAATGCTTCTTGCACGTAAACTTGGGTATATAGAAGTTTTTGTTTATTTGCTTCTTCACCGGATTTGTTGATCGCTTTTTCCGTACGAAGAATAGCTGATTCCATATTATAAACTTCAGCCACCATGTCTGCTAAATTTACAAGTATTTCTTGTTCCCTTTCAATCTTCTGCATATATTTTTGCGCAGCTATTCCAGCAGCAAATAATACCAGTTTTTTCGCATTTCTAAGCAGATATTTTTCTTGTTCCAACGTACCTGTGCCAACTTCTTCTGGCATCTTCATTACTAGCTCTTCCTGTAAAGCCTGAGCTTGTTGCAATAATGGCAGCTCACCTTTCATTGCTTTTTTCAGAAGAGTACCCGGTACAAGCAGGCGATTAATTTCATTTGTTCCTTCAAAAATACGATTAATCCGTGAATCACGATACATACGCTCTACTTCATATTCCTGAATAAACCCATTTCCACCATGCATTTGAACAGCTTCATCCACGACATAATCCAATACTTCCGTTGCAGTGTATTTGTTCATCGAGCACTCAATTTGATATTCTGCGATTGCCGCAGCAACTTCACGACCATCTTTTAATTGCTCGTCTGTAAGAGAACCCATTCTTTGTTCAAACAAGCCAACTGTACGGTATACTGCACTCTCATTAGCATAAGTTCTCGCAGCCATCGTCGCCAATTTTTCTTGCGTTAATGAAAAACTAGAAATTTTTGTATTAAACTGTTTACGTTCGTTTACATATTCAGCTGCAACTTCTAAAGCAGCTTTAGCACCACCGACTCCGCCAATTGCTAATTTATATCGGCCAACGTTAAGGATATTAAAAGCAATTTTATGTCCCTTTCCTTTTTCACCTAATAAATTCTCAACTGGAACTTCTGCATCATTAAGAATTAAAGTACGTGTAGAGGAACTCTTAATTCCCATTTTCTTTTCCTCTGCCCCAGTAGATACACCAGGAAAATCACTTTCTACTATAAATGTGGAGAAATGCTCACCATCAATTTTCGCATAGACAACAAATACATCTGCAAATGCTGAGTTCGTAATAAATTGTTTTTCACCGTTTAATATATAATGTGTTCCAGCATCATTAAGGACAGCTGTTGTTTTGGCTCCTAAAGCATCAGAACCCGAAGTTGCTTCCGTCAAAGCATATGCTGCAATCAATTCACCTGTTGCAAGCTTTGGAAGGTATTTTGCTTTCTGTTCATCGTTACCAAAAAACACAATTGGAAGGGACCCAATACCTACATGAGCACCATGAGTAATCGAAAATCCGCCAGCGCGAGAAAATTCTTCTGTGATTAAAGCAGAACTTGTTTTGTCTAACCCCAAGCCACCGTACTCTTCTGGAACATCGGCACCTAGAAGACCTAATTCTCCAGCTTTTTTAAGAAGTTCTACTGATATATCAAAATTCTGCTCTTCTAACTCATCTAGGTTTGGTCTTACTTCTTTATCAATAAATTCCTCGGTAGTCTTGGCAATCATTTTTTGCTCATCTGTAAAATCCTCTGGTGTTATGATATCGTCACTCGTTAAATCTTCAGTCAAAAATGCTCCACCTTTAAATAGCTTTTCCTTTGTTTCACTCATCTGTATCATCCTTTCTAGGAATTATAGTTTTATAGATATTAATTATTAGATCTAAATGACAGAAGTATTTATAGCAGTTCGAATACTCCTGCAGCTCCCATTCCTCCGCCAATGCACATCGTAACTACACCAAACTGAACATTCTTTAGTTTCATTTCATGCATAAGGCTTAGTGTTAATTTAGTACCCGTACAGCCGAGTGGGTGACCTAGGGCAATTGCTCCACCATTTACATTCACTTTATCTATGTCTAAATCTAATGCCTGCACAACACGTACTGCTTGAGCAGCAAATGCTTCGTTTAATTCAAACAATCCGATATCAGATAATTCTAATCCAGCAATTTGCAGTGCTTTTGGAATAGCAGCTATTGGACCTACTCCCATTATTTCAGGCTCCACTCCTGCTACAGCAAAAGAACGGAATTTCAGGATTGGTGCCAATCCTTCTGCTTCTGCTTTTTCTCGATCCATCAACAAGACAGATGCAGCCCCATCACTCATTTGTGAAGAGTTTCCTGCGGTTACAGAACCATTCATATTAAATGCTGGTCGTAGCTTAGCTAATACTTCAGTATTTGTGCCGACACGTACTCCCTCATCCATTTCAAAAGTCGAATGTTTCTCTTCCACCTTATTGTTCTTGCCTATAACCCGTTCGGTTACTTCTACAGGTACAATTTCGTCATTAAATTTCCCGTCTTGAATTGCCTTCGCCGCTTTTTCATGACTTCTGGCAGCGAATTCGTCCTGCTCAGTTCGGGATATATTAAAACGACTTGCTACTTCTTCAGCTGTGTGCCCCATACTCATGTAATAGCCTGGAGCATTATGGACAAGCTTAGCATTAGGCTTAATCACATGCCCGCCCATTGGTATTAGACTCATAGATTCTGCTCCACCTGCTATCATTGTGTCACTGGCTCCGACCATAATACGCTCCGCTGCATATGCAATTGATTGTAACCCCGAGGAACAATAACGATTTATCGTTACTCCAGGCACATCATGCTTTAATCCTGCTAACCCTGCAATATTACGTGCCATATTCATACCTTGTTCTGCTTCTGGCATTGCACATCCTATAATCACATCATCAATATTCCCGTCATAATTATCTGCACGTTTCAACGTTTCTTTAATAGTTAGTGCAGCTAAATCATCTGGCCTTGTATTCGCTAAAGAACCTTTAAATGCTCTTCCTACAGGTGTTCTTGCCCCTGAAACAATAACTGCTTCTTTCATAATGCCTCCCCCTTTAATTACGTAATGGCTTGCCTTTTATTAACATGTGTTGCATTCTTGCTTGTGTAAGTGGTTCACCAATTAAACTTAAGAATGCTTCTCTTTCTAAATCCAGCATGACTTGTTCATCTATTAATGAACCTTCTTTAATACGACCTCCACTTAGCACATATGCTAATTTTTCTGCAATTTTCAGATCATGATCTGATGCATATCCCCCATATTGTAGTGATTTTGCACCCATCAGCATAGCAGCATAACCAGCTTCTCCAACCACTGGAATTTTCTCAGGAGTTGGCTTTCGATAACCAGCTTTCGCAAGCGCCAATACCTTTTGTTTTGCATCATATAATAGATGGTCCGGATTGACAGATATACTATCTCCAGCACCTAAAAATCCATTTTCAAACCCTTCTGCAGCCGAAGTGGAAACTTTAGCTGTAGCAACTTTTTCAAAAACATCATTGGCTACTTTCGTTAAATCAAATTTAATTCCTTTAGGCAGATTGCGCAGTTCTTTCAAATAAAGCTCTTTGGTACCACCGCCGCCTGGGATAAGACCAACCCCTACTTCTACTAGTCCAATATAGGTTTCAGTGGATGCCTGAATGGCTGCAGCAGGTAAAGAAACTTCTGCCCCACCACCTAAAGTCATATTAAAAGCTGCAGTAACAACTGGTTTCTCCGAATACTTAATATTCATCGCCATATTTTGGAACTGACGAAAAACTAAGTCCAATTCATCAAAGTTTTCATCCTGTGCTTCCATTAACATTAATCCAACGTTTGCACCTACACAGAAATTTTTCCCTTGATTCCCAATAACAAGTCCTTCATAATTTTGGGCGACTTTATCAATCGCATAGTTAATCATTTGAATGGAATCTAATCCTAATGCGTTACTCTTGGAGTGGAACTCTAGAAGTGCAACGCCATCACCCATATCTATTAAACTAGCACCTGCATTCTTTTTAATAACACCATTTTTCTCTTTCAAACGCTTAATGTTTATTTCTTTTGGGTTAAAAGCTTGCTCCTTGTATTCACCTTGTTCATAGAAAAACACATTTCCGCTTTCTTCTTTATAAAAAGATTCATTACCATCCTCTAATAGATTAATAATCCATTTGGGTACCGTCTCTCCTTCATCCTGCATGCGAGCTACTGATTTTCTTAAACCGATGGCATCCCATGTTTCAAACGGACCAATTTCCCAGCCAAATCCCCATTTCATCGCTTGGTCAATGGCAACAATATCATCGGCAATTTCTCCAACTAACTCTGCGGAGTAAATTAAAGTTGGTTTAAGAACAGACCACACTAAGTCTGCCGCACGATCCCCTTTGGCATTTACAAGCGCTTTCAGTTTTCTGCGTGTGCCTTTTTCCTGTTTAACCATCTCCGTTGCTGCTGTTTTTAACTTCTTCCTTTCTTCATACTCTAGTGTTTCAGGATTTAATTCATAAATTGCTTTACCCTTTTTAACGAAAAAGCCTTGGCCACTCTTGGCACCAATCCAGCCATTCTCATTCATCTTCTTCATAAAGTCAGGTACTTCGAATACTTCTTTTTCTTCTCCGTCCACATTGTCATAAACATTGCCAGCTACATGGATAAATGTATCTAACCCAACAACATCTAATGTTCGGAACGTTGCACTTTTCGGACGGCCAATCATTGGACCAGTAACGGAATCTACTTCTCCGACACTATATCCGCCTTTTAGCATTTCTCTGACTGAAACAAGCAAGCCATAAGTTCCAATTCTATTTGCGATAAAATTCGGTGTATCTTTCGCTTCCACAACACCTTTTCCAAGAACATTCTCCCCAAACATTTTCATAAAGGAAAGAACTTCTGAATCTGTATATTTCGTTGGAATAATTTCTAATAATTTTAAGTATCTTGGTGGATTAAAAAAGTGTGTACCAAGAAAATGCTTTTTCAAATCATCAGAGCAATCTTCAATCATATCGTTAACAGATATACCTGAAGTATTGGAACTAACAATCGTTCCTTGTTTGCGGTGTTTGTCTATATTTGCATACACTTTTTTCTTAATATCTAAATTTTCAACAACGACTTCAATAATCCAGTCAACGTCTGCTAACTTCTCCATATCATCTTCCATGTTACCAACTTCTATTAAGTCAAGGCTTCTCTTTGTTGTAATTGGTGAAGGTTTGTGTTTAAGCAATGCTTTTTTACTTTGTAAAGCAATTCGGTTCCGTACACCAGGATGCTCTAAGGTAAGTCCATTTTTTTCCTCTGCTTTTGTCAATTCGTGTGGCACAATATCCAACATCAATACTGGTATACCTACATTTGCTAAGTGTGCCGCTATACTTGATCCCATAACTCCTGAACCTAAGACTGCAGCTTTTTTCACTTGGTACTTCATATTTCCTCCCCCTAACATTTTGAATGAATACTCATTCATTTTACACCCAAAAAATATAGATAGCTCGCTATCCCTCTATTTATACTATATAGTAATTTCTGACATTTCGCAATAAAAATAATTAATTTTTTTGGTTTTATTCTAGGTCTGCACACGAAAAATATAAAATTACAGCCATTTAAAGAAAATAATGTAAAAGTTTTGATTTTAAATATAAACTTCTGTAAGTTAAACAGTAGAAACATAGTACAGTCAGGAGGAATAACATGAATAAAGTCATAGACACATTACTCTCTCATCGTTCCTATCGATCTTACCAGGATAAACCTGTTAATGACAAGGAGTTAGATAAGATTATAGATGCAGTACAGGCAGCGCCAAATTGGATTAATGGACAACATACTACTATTATCGCCATTAGAGACCCAGAAAGAAAAAAGCGTTTAGCTGAGTTGTGCGGCAATCAAAAACATATTGATGAGGCACCGGTATTTCTTGTATTTTGTGCTGATTTTTATCGAACTTATCTAGCTAGCCAGATAGAAGACACTTCAGTCAAGGCATTGGAAGATATTGATACTCTCATTGTAGGTTCAACAGATGTTGGTATTTCGCTTGGTACAGCAGTCACAGCAGCTGAATCATTTGGCTTAGGAACGGTACCTATAGGTGGTATCCGCAGAAATTCTAAAGAAGTAATTAAAGAATTGAACTTACCATCTTATGTCATACCCATTTCTGGTTTATGTGTTGGATATCCAGAAAAAGACCCTGGTCAAAAACCAAGATTACCAAAAGAAGCCGTTTATCATGAAGAGAGATACAATCATGATTTAGGACCACTACTTGAAAATTATAATCAGACCTATGTAAATTACTTAAAAGAGAGAAGCTCCAACCAAAGACATAGTACGTGGACGAATCGAGTAGCAACCTTTTTCAGTAAAACCTATTATGAAGGCATTCCTGATATGCTAACTCAACAAAAATTTCCTGGAGGAAAAATGAAGTAAGTTTATACAAAGAATAAAAATACGTTTTTCTTGACTCTAGAAGAGGCTGGGATAGAGTCATAAGGATAAATCCGAAAGTGAACTTTGTAGTGAATTTACTCCGAAGTAACTGCACTTCTCATAGTTCTAATCCTTCCGTAAACTACTTTTGCCCCCAGCCTCTTTAGAGTAGTTTTTCATTTATTTTTATATTGATATTATATAAAACCTCTTAACCTAATGCCACATCAAGAATCATCATAACCGTAAAACCGATCATCACACTCATTGATGCTAAGTCCCTATTTCCTTCTTCATGTGAACCTGGGATTACCTCTTCTGCCACGACAAAGATCATCGCTCCAGCTGCAAAACTTAATGCATATGGTAATAATGGCTCCATCAAGGTAACAGCTAACACACCTATAACTGCTGATACGGGCTCCACCATTCCGGAAAATTGACCATAATAAAAACTCTTTCTTCTTGACATCCCAAGTTTTCTAAGCGGCATTGATACCGCAACACCTTCTGGGAAGTTTTGAATACCTATTCCAATGGTTAAGGCAATAGCACCAGCTAAAGACGCTTCGGGGAACCCATTAGCTAATGCACCGAAGGCAACACCTATCGCCAGCCCCTCCGGTATATTATGAAGAGTAATTGCTAGAACCAGCAGTGTACTACGTTTTCTGCGATTTGGCTGTATTCCCTCTGCTTCACTTATCGATGCATTTGGATGAAGATGAGGGAGTATCTTATCGATGCCCCATAAAAAGATACCACCTAACATAAATCCAACTGCTGCAGGTATCCACGCGGGGACACTACCTCCTTTAGCCATCTCTATTGCTGGTGAAAGCAATGACCAAAAACTTGCAGCAATCATTACTCCCCCAGCAAACCCCATCATTCCATCTAACAGCTTAACATTCACAGTTTTTGTCATAAATACTAAAGAAGCACCAAGTGCTGTCATTCCCCATGTAAATAATGTACCTATTAGTGCTTGTAGAAAAGGATCAAGAGATAAAAAATATTCAATCATCATAAGATCTCCTTACAGAAATAAAATTAAATGTTTCCCTAAGTAAACATTTTAAACCTAGGGAATGAATTAATCAATCCATTTCTTTTATTTCCTTATTTTTGTCATAATTTATGACTATTTTGGGAAATATTGTAGGTTATTATTATTATTCTGCCGAAGCGAATGTAAACTCTTAAAACGAGCAAGAGCATTACTAAAAGAATGTTTAATTACGTCGTATTTTCCACCACTCCCGACACAGACACAGTTTAAAAGCAGCTGAATTTACAGAAAGTATCGTATTTAAAAAGCTGATTCCCACTATGCAATGGAAATCAGCTATATTATCTAAGTAAAATTATGCTACTACATCATAGCCTTGATCTTCTACTGCTTCCTGTAACTGTTCTAAAGTAACTTTAGATTCGTCGTAAGAAACTTCTACTTTGCCAGTAGCTAAGTCAACTTCCACACCTGATACCCCAACAAGTTCATTCAGAGCACCTTCGACAGACATTTTGCAGTGACCACAAGTCATACCTTTTACATCCAATGTTGTTTTCATTAATAATTTCACCCCCTTTAAAGTTCCTTCCTGAAAATATATAGAACTGAATTAAGTTTTTATGGAAGTTTATCCCCCATTTCTTGTTGGTTCCCATTTACTCAAAATAAGGGATACGGATAAAAAAACTTATATTTTAACACGCTTCAATCGGAGCGAATTAGTAACAACACTTACGGAACTAAATGCCATTGCTGCACCCGCTATCCAAGGTGCCAATAATCCAAATGCTGCTATAGGAATACCCGCACTATTATAGGCGAAAGCCCAGAATAAGTTTTGGCGGATATTTTTAATTGTTGCCTTACTCATTTTTATTGCTTGTGGAATAAGAAGTAGTTCTCCGCCTAGTATCGTCACATCGGCTGCTTCAATGGCCACTTCTGTACCTGTTCCTATTGCAATACCAATATCTGCAATTGCTAATGCTGGAGCATCGTTTACTCCATCACCAACCATGGCAACTTTCTTTCCTTGCAATTGAATTTCTTTTACTTTTTCTGCTTTTTCTCCAGGAAGCACTTGAGCAATCACTTGATCAATACCAACTTGTTTGGCAATAGAATTTGCAGTACGCTCGTTATCCCCAGTTAACATAATAACTTCCAATCCAAGCTCTTTCAATTCTTTGATAGCATCAATGGCAGTGTCTTTTATCGTATCTGCAACTGCTACTATGCCTCGGTATTCTCCATTAATTGCAATTAACATTGCAGTTTTTCCATCCGTTTCAAAATCAACTAATTGCTGCTCTGCAATTTCAATATCTATTTGATGGTCATGCATTAATTTACGGTTACCAACAAGAATATGACTAGTAGAAATGGTTGCTTCAATACCATGACCCGGTATAGCAGAGAAATCATCCACATCTTTTAGTTCAATGTCCTTCTCCGTGGTATAAGCCACAATCGCTTCAGCTAATGGATGTTCGGATCCTTTTTCCGCACTTGCGAGTAACTGTAATGTTTCCTGATCACCTTCAAATTCGGTAACTTCTGGCTTCCCTTTCGTAATTGTCCCTGTTTTATCAAGAATAATCGCTTCTAATTCATGAGTTCTTTCAAGATGTTCTCCACCTTTAAAAAGAATTCCATTTTCTGCTGCTCGACCCGTCCCTACCATGATGGAAGTTGGAGTAGCTAAACCTAGTGCACAAGGACAAGCAATAACTAGTACGGCTATAGCTGTTACTAATGCCATTTCAAAGTTACCAGGTTGTACGAGTGTAATCCAGATAATAAAAGTTATAATCGCGAAGCCAACAACAATCGGAACGAAATAACCAGAAATCACGTCTGCCAAACGCTGAATTGGCGCCTTAGACCCTTGAGCATCTTCTACAACCTTAATAATAGATGCAAGTGCCGTGTCTTTACCTACCTTGGTTGCTTCCATCTGAATCGAGCCATTTTTGTTTAAAGTTGATCCAATCACCGTTGCGTCAACATTTTTTTCAATAGGTATTGATTCTCCAGTAATCATCGACTCATCAACAGAAGTACGCCCCTTCTTCACAATCCCATCAACAGGGATTTTCTCACCCGGTTTCACTAATAAATAGTCACCTACTGCAACGTCTTCAACTGGAATCATGACCTCTTCTCCATCTCGGAGAACGCGCGCTTCTTTCGCTTGTAAATTTAAAAGCTTTGATATAGCTAATGTAGTCTGTGATTTTGCACTTGTTTCTAAATATTTTCCAAATAATATTAACGTAATCAAAATGGCACTCGTTTCAAAATATAGATGTGGCATATATTCTGGATTGCCGATTGTTTTAAATGCTTCATAAAGACTATAAAAATAGGCAGCGCTAGTACCTAAAGCTACGAGAACATCCATATTTGCTCCGCCAGTGCGCAAGTTTTTATAGGCACCTACATAAAATTGCCATCCAATAATAAATTGTACAGGAGTTGCTAATAGAAATTGAAACCATGGATTCATAAAAATAGCTGGAATTTCCATTCCAAATAAATGAACGAGCATGGTGACTAATAGTGGTGCAGATAGAATAGCAGAGATCACTAGTTTTCTTTTCATTAATTGTACTTGTTTTTCTTTGTGTGACTTGTTCTCTTTACTATCTTCTTTTACCTTTGCATCATATCCAAGTTTTTGGATCTTATCGATGATTGCATCCACATTCATAAGTCCTGGATTATATTCTATGGATGCACTTTCAGTCGCTAAATTAACGTTGGCAACTTTTACGCCATTCTGCTTGTTTAACACCTTTTCTATTCGATTGGAACATGAAGCACAGGTCATTCCCATTACATCGAATTCTGTTTTTTCTGTTTGCACCCCATAACCAAGCTTTTCTATTTTTGCGGTTATATCCTCAAAGGAAGTTTTTTCTGGATCATATTCAACATTAGCTTTTTCCGTTGTTAAGTTTACTTGTGCTTCAACGCCATCCATTTTGTTTAAAACTTTTTCAATTCTGCTAGAGCAAGCAGCACAAGTCATTCCTGTGACACCGAGTGTGGTGTGCTTTTCTTCGCTCATTATAATGTCCCTCCCTTACCTGTTCGTTACTTAGAAAAACGTTTCATAACTTCCATTAATTCTTCGATGGCTTCATTGCCTTGGCCAGATGTTACAGCATCACTAACACAATGCTTCACATGTCGTTCAGCTACTTCAAAGCCTACCTTTTTTAGCGCTGCATTTATTGCGCTAATTTGAACCAATATATCTACACAATAACGATCCTCATCGACCATTTTTTGAATTCCTCTTACTTGACCCTCAATTCGCTTTAACCTATTTACAACTGCTTTCTTCTCCCCTTCTGTTCTAGGGGTAACCGGATGCTCATGTAAAAATTTATCCATTAAATTTCACTTCCTTTTATCTCCTATAACTATACTATACCCCCCTATAGTATAAAGTTCAACATATCTGCTTCCATTAAAGCAAAATTTTTTTCGGTACCCTCTTATGACTTCTATAATCACCATATAATAGAAATAGTTTTCTTTCAGTGATGATACTCACACTATTATTTTTCTAATTTTAAAGTTTTATTTAGTTTGTACTCTAAGGGATATTTTGCAGAAAATTTAGTGTCGTAATTTGTATAGACTTTGAATATCTTTAATTCAGAATAATGCTTAACACCCGCTACGGAAATACACTCCGCTTTCCGCGGGCGCTGCTGAGCCTACTCCGAGCTATCGCTCTCCGTAGTCTCACCTAGGCTTTTCATCCCGCAGGACAAGGAACGCTTCGGCAGGGTTACATCGCACGCAGAAAAAAGTGGTTTTCTTTTTTCAAGGAGTCTCCGTGTATTTCCTTCGCTAGTTTAGTGCTTTTTAACTTCCAATCGTGTTATAAAGGCTCTTAAATATAGCCACTACTATTAAGCAAGTTGATTGGAGCGGAGGGCAGTCGACTCCTGCGGGAAAAGAGGCCTAGATGAGACCCCGGAGTGCGATAGCACGAGGAGGCTCATCAGCCGCCCTAAGGTGCGCGACTGCCCGGAGCGGAAATCAACAATGCACCTTATTTCATATTTATTCTGAATTAAATAAATCAGGATTTTCTATCAACTACGAATCAATTTCATTCATAAGTTACGTACTTTTGTATCAAAAATATAATTTTGTTTAAAACAGCATTTTCAAAATATAATCCTTTTTCTAAATCGGAATCATTCCTATTTACAAATCGGAATCATTACGGTATGATATTACCAGTTTAATAATATAAATGAATATGGAGATGAAACAGTTGAGATTAATAAAATCTATTATTCTATTAGTACTTATTGGTATTATTACCGCCGGATGTACTGACGATACATTGGAACCTACTGAAACTACAGATGATTCTATACTTACCATTTATTCAACGGTGTACCCTATTCAATTTGCCATTGAAAAAATTGGTGGGGACACTGTAAATGCAAAAACTGTATACCCACCAGGAGTAGACGCGCATTCTTATGAACCAACTTCTAAGGAGATGACAACTATTGCTAAGGCAGATGCCTTTATTTATCTTGGAGCAGGCATGGAGGCTTTCGCAGAAACTGCTGCAGATGCTTTGGAAAATCAGGAGTTGGCACTGATTGAAATTGGTGAACACAAAGAACTTTTCCATATGGAAGAAGATGATGAGCACGAAGAAGATCATCACGAACATAATCATGGTGATAACGATCCACATATATGGATTGATCCAGAACGAATGCTTAAAATGTCGGAAATTATAAAAGATGAATTAGTTTCACTAAACCCAGAATCTGAAGCACTATACAATGAAAACTTTACTTCACTAAAAGAAGAATTAATAGCACTAGATAATAAATTTACGGAAATACTAAAAACAAAATCAAAGAAAGAAATTTTAGTAGCCCATGCTGCATATGGGTACTGGGAAGAGCGATACGGCATCCAGCAAATCGCAATAAGTGGACTATCATCAAGTAGTGAACCATCACAAAAGGAATTAACAGAAATTATTGATCAAGCAAAAAATCATAACTTGACGTATATTATTTTTGAACAAAACAGTAGTAATCGGGTCTCAGAGATTATTCAATCAGAGATTGGAGCGGAAGCATTAACCATTCATAACTTAGCTGTTCTTACTGACAAAGATATCAGCAACGATGAAGATTATTTTTCATTGATGGAAGAAAATATGACAGTATTGGATCAAGCAACAGAATAAACTGAAACAATAAAAGTTACCGATGGAGGTGAACGCATGAAAGAGTCTATCGTATCCATGAAAAATATAAGCTATGCTTACGAAAGAAAGGTTGTTTTAGACCATATTAATTTCGAAATCCCTCGTGGCTCATTTATGGGATTGGTAGGTCCAAATGGTGGTGGCAAAACTACTTTAATAAAATTATTACTAGGACTAATAAAACCAGATGGGGGCTCTATTGAAGTTTTCAACAAACCCATCGAGACATTTAAAGAACGTGAAAAGATTGGATTTGTGTCTCAAAAAGCCAATTCCTTTAATCGAGGATTTCCAGCTACTGTTTTTGAAGTTATATCAACAGGCCTTACTGCAAAAATTGGTTACTTTAAATTTTTCAATAAAAAGCATAAAGAAAAAATATTGGAAGCAATTGACCAGGTCGGAATGCTTGATTATGCTTATGAAAATATCGGAAATTTATCTGGCGGACAACAGCAACGTGTATTTATCGCAAGGGCACTTGTAAATGATCCTGAACTTCTCATACTGGACGAGCCAACAGTTGGTGTCGATTATGAAAATGTTAAACGTTTCTATGAGTTGCTTCACCAGCTCCATGATAATCGTGACATAACTCTATTATTAGTAACACATGATACAGGTGCAATAACTGAGCATGCCACCGATATTGTTTGTTTAAATAAAACATTACATTTTCACGGCAAACCGGAAGATTATTCATCATTATCTGAGAAAGATTTATCCCAATTTTATGGACATCCCGTTAACATCGTTACCCACAACCATTAGAGAGGAGGTATTGATATGGTAGCAGACTTTTTTCAATTTGACTTTTTGCGTTACACTTTTCTAACCGGATTACTTATCGGAATTATCGCCCCCCTACTTGGGACATTTATTGTAGTTCGAAGACTATCCTTAATAGCAGATGCTCTCTCTCATGTTACATTGGGCGGTATTGCTTTCGGTTTAATGATAGAGAAACTTTTACTAATTACATTCCCTCCTCTTTACAGTGGAATGATTTTTTCGGTTTTTGGTTCTGTGCTTATTGAAAAACTACGAAGTATATATAAAGCATATCAAGAGATTGCCATACCAATTATTTTATCAGGCGGTGTTGGCTTAAGTGTTATTTTCATTGCAATAGCAGATGGGTTTAATACAGATCTCTTTAATTATTTGTTTGGATCTGTATCTGCAGTAAGCCAAAATGACTTCTTTATGATTCTGTCTATTTCCATCTTCGTCATTCTTGTAGTAGCATTGTTTTATAAAGAATTATTTACATTATCTTTTGATGAAGAACATGCAACCATTTCTGGCATTCATTCCAAACGGATTCATTTATTATTTATCATTCTAACAGCACTTGTTATTGCAGCTTCCATTCGCATTGTTGGTGTATTGCTAGTTTCAGCACTGATGACACTTCCTGTTGCGGCTGCAATGAGACTTGCAAAAGGATTTAAGCAAATGATGGGACTTTCGATTCTCTTTGGGGAAATAGCGGTTATTGCTGGCTTAATTACCGGCTATTACTTGAACATCCCCCCGGGCGGTACTATTGTTATGGTAGCTATTATCATTCTATTAATATCTATAGGGATAAAGCAATTTAATTTTCGTAAAAAAGTGAGGGAAGCTTAAATGAACTTAAAGGAAGCAATGAATCTCTTAAAAGACAAAGGCTATAAAGCTACTGGAAAACGAAAAGATATTTTGGCTTATTTTGCGGACGTAGATGGGTACCGTACGGCAAAAGACCTCATTACTTATCTTGAAGATAATCATGAAGGAATTAGTTTTGATACAATTTATAGGAACCTACATTTATATAATGAAATGGGAATTTTAGAAACAACAGAATTAAATGGAGAAAGACATTTTCGAATGAATTGTACAACACACCACCATCATCATTTTATCTGTAATGAATGTGGCAAAACAAAAGAAATTGATGTCTGCCCAATGGATGAAGTCCAGCAGACTCTCGCAAACTATGCCATTGAAGGTCATAAATTTGAAATTTATGGATTGTGTCCAACATGTCAAAGCGTATAAATAATAAAATCTATATAGCGGTAGGGATTGGTGGAATGATAGGTGCAATCAGTCGTTACGGTGTCTCTACCGTTTTCTCTTCATTTGATTCTTTTCCTTTTGGTACACTTACAGCAAATCTGCTGGGGTGTTTCCTTCTCTCCTATTTATTAAATCAAAAACAACTGAAAAGGCTACTCTCTTTAGAAGTTAATATTGGACTTACAACTGGCATCATAGGTGCATTTACTACCTATTCTACTTTTGCTGTAGAAACACTAGAGCTTATGAAAAGAAGCGTGATCCTTGCTATCCTTTATATTCTTATTAGTATTTTAGGCGGACTGGCATTCTGTTATCTTGGTTTTCATGTAGCTAAAAGAAAGAAGGTTGCATGATGAATCTATTCCTTGTTGCAGTTGGGGGATTCCTTGGGAGTATTTCAAGGTTCTATATTTCCGAAAAAACACAGAAGCGGTTAATCGGAACCTGGCTAGCAAATATTACTGGTTCGGTGATATTAGCATTTGTTTATTATTTACATATAGATGGAAATCTTTCTGAAAAGATCTGGTTTTTCCTGGGAATTGGTTTCTGCGGAGCATTTACAACTTTCTCTACTTTTGGAAACGATACCTTGAGCTTAATCATAGATAACAAGTATAAAGAAGCAATTCAATACATTAGTACTACCCTACTTATTTCTTTAGCACTAGTTTTTCTTGTTTGGGCGAATTTTAATTAATACTTTTTACCCAACACACGTCTATTTTCTTGTATACTGTTTTTATATGATAGTAGAAAGGAGAATAGGGAATGAAAAGAAAAAAAGAATTAATCGTAGGGGCTGTTACTATAGCTGTATTTGCACTATTTATTTTCATCATGCAAAATAACTTCCAGACAAATGAAGACGCTGTTGCTGATGAGGGAAAAGAGAAAGAAACATATGTAGAGGAAGAAAGTGAACAAAAGGAAAAATCCGAGGAAGAGAAACTTTTATCGGAGAAAGAAACAAAGCCTGAAACGGAAAATGTAAAAGAGGACTCTTCCAAACGAGCGAAGGAAGATGAAGTAGAACTAGAACAGAAAGACAAAGACGATACAGATAATAATAATGATGATGATGACAAAACTGTTTCCTTTTCAAAAAAATACGTGAATGTTTCTACATTAAATGTTCGTTCCGGACCTGGAATAGAACATAGTGTCGTTGGTGTTGTTTCCGTGAATGATGAGATAGACGCTGCGGAAGAATCGCATTCCAATGGATGGGTACAGATATCTACTAATAATCTCAAAGGATATGTCAATGCAAAATACTTATCCACTGAAAAGTCAGTAGTAAAAAAACCTGCACCTACCAAAGAGAAAAAAGAAGAAGACTCTGAGAAAAAAGAAATAGTTAGTAAAGAGACAAATAAAGAAAATAAAAAGGAAGAAAAGAAAGATTCAACATCTGAACAAAAAGAAACTCCTCCTAAAAATGATGCAGAAAAATTAACGACAGTAGATGGGAATAATCAGCTTATTTTAGTAACTACAAATGGCTATGGTACTAGTTCTGCAAAAGTACAGACCTTCGAAAGAGATTCGTCTGGTAACTGGACACAAGTCTTAAATGTTAATGGATATATTGGAAAAAATGGTTTTGCAGATAATAAAGTCGAAGGAGATGGAAAAAGTCCAACTGGCAAGTATTCTATCGGTACAGCGTTTGGTCGCTCTGGTAATCCTGGGACCAAATTATCTTACAGAGCAATTTCTGCAGATGATGTTTGGGTGGATGACTCTAACTCTAAACTTTATAATACTTGGCAATCTAAAGAAGAAACCAGCGACCAGTGGGACAGTGCAGAAAATATGGATATTGATCTTTATACATATGGTTTTGTCATTAACTATAATACAGCTCAAACTCCCGGAAAAGGAAGCGCCATTTTCTTTCATATCGCAAACGGACATACACTGGGCTGTACAGGGGTCAGTCAGCAGAATGTCGTTTCTATATTAAAGTGGCTTGATCCAAGCAAAAATCCTGTAATCATTCAAACCCCAGAGAGTGGTCTTTCAAACTATTAATTTCTCAAGAGAGTTGGAGTTCGCTTCAACTCTCCTCGATTTTCATGTATAATATTCCTAGAATTAAAGATTTAGGAGAAGTGACAATGAATAGAAAAAAAGGTTTAATTTCTGTATTACTTATTATATTAGTTATTGCTTTCGTTGCTTTTGTCGCTGTCATGCAGCATAATTTCAAGAATCAGGACTTCGCTTCAGCCGAGACAAGTTCTAATGATGTATCCACAGAAAATACGGATACTGATGGGAAAGATGTCGAATTAGAAAATGAAAAAGAAGAAACTGCTGAAGATGAAGATATTTCAGAGGCTATGGTAACCACTCAATATGTTAGTGCTGACTTATTAAATGTACGAAGTGGACCAAGCACAGAAGACGAATTAGTTGCTACGTTGACATTAAATGATGAAGTAGAAGTGGAATATATCGAGGATGCCGATGACTGGGTTAAAATAACAACAGATGACATTACTGGATATGTTAATAGTGATTACTTATCAGATGAAGAGCAGTAAATATCATGTGAGTCTAAGAGAATACGTCTCTGGACTCACTATTTGATTATATTTTTTTCGGGGTTTATGTTCTGTTATCGGGCTTCCTCGCTTTTATCTCAGCCTTCCCGGTCTTTTATCAGGATTATTCCTCTAACTAATCAATTTCAATCCGACAACAGCAGATATGATAAGCAATATAAAAAATAACCTCTTCCAATCTTTTGACTCTCCAAAAAATAACATCCCAACTAGTACACTTCCAGATGCACCAATTCCTGTCCAAACAGCATAAGCTGTCCCCATAGAAATAGTTTGCATGGATAGAGACAGAAATAGAAAGCTAATGATAAACCCTGCAAACAGTAAAACAAAGGACGCAAAATTTTTCTTCTTATTCACTTGATTTATCCCCATAACACCAGCGACTTCTCCAGCTCCAGCAATGATTAGCATGATCCAATCCATTAAGAACGCTCTCCTTCTGCCTCAGGCGTAATTACTTTTAATCCAATCACTCCGATTAATAGAACAAATATTAATAATAACTTCATCCATTGAAGTGGTTCTCCGAATACTACTATCTCCAGTAGAACCGTTCCAGCAGTACCCATCCCTGTAAAAACTGCGTATGTTGTTCCTACTGGCAACCTCCTTGATCCAATAATTAATAGATGCATACTCACATAAATGGCCAAAAGAGTTAACCCCCATGTCCACCAATTAAATGCATGATTTAATCCAACAACCCAGCCAATTTCAAATAAACCTGCAACAAATATAAGATTCCAATCTTTTTTCATACTTATTCTCCTTTTATTAGAACCTTGCTAAGACTTTTTGTCTCTAAAGCAAAAGTTGTACTAAACTCCATAATTTAGAAAACAGCCTATAGTTTAAAGCGAAATGAAAAAGCCCTGAGAAGATATCATTTTATCCTGATATCCTCCCGGGCTTTTGTCCCTCCGTGTACACGTATAACCGCGCGTTTTCTCTCGGACCTGACCAATTTGTATCAATTGCGGAACCCTAGAAAACATTCATTCAATTATCGATTATTATAAATGGAGAATTAATGATAGTCAAGCAAGAATTCCTTTGAAAACATGTCCTATATTTCACATCCAATCATACTATTTATAGTACGAGACTTGGACAAGGTGGAAACTACAATGTTAAAAAAAGGGGTAGCAATTATAATTGGCAGTACATTGGTGGCATTTGCGATTAACTTTTTTATCATAACAAATCATTTATTAGATGGTGGAATTATCGGGATCGGATTATTAGCTAAATATATTTTTGGTGTAAAACCAGGTTTAACGATTATTATCTTAAGCATACCTTTATATTTTATTGCTTATTTTTATAAACGTATATATTTTTATAACGGTATACATGGACTTCTAATTTCATCTTTTCTCATTGATTTATTTCAGCCTGTATCTCACTGGAATCCAGAAGGTGGTCCAATATTGGTCGGCGCCATAATCGGAGGGATATTAATAGGAACAGGTGTTGGTATTATGCTTTTAAATGACATAAGTACTGGAGGGTCTGAACTATTGGCGTTAATCATATCTAATATAACCTCCATCAATGCAGGACTTCTGATTTTCTTTATTGATTGCCTAGTTTTGCTCATAGGTTTTTTCTATATTCCTCCAGTTACTATTTTCTATTCTGCCTGTATGGTTTTAACCATTGGACTAACCACTTCAACCTTAATCAGAAATTTTCAGATAAAAAAATTGGAATAAGTGGTATGTTCAACAACCGCTTATTCCAGCCATTAATATTATTTTTTTCCTAGATAGATGAAAATGGCATCACGTAGAAATTTTGTTCCACCTTGAACAACCTTATCGTAATAAACTGAAAATCGTTCATCAGCTACATACATATCTGCCAGTCCCGCATGTGCTTCCTTTGAATAACTTGGCCATGAAAACATTAGCCATTCTTTATGCTTCTCAACAAGTTCCTGCGCTTCTTTAGATGAGGGGTCACCTGTTTCATACGCTCTTTTAAGTAAGGAAAATATCTCCTCCCCTACTTTCGTCATTGCCTGATAATCTTCTTCAGACAATCCCATCATCTTTGCATTGCTGGCATCAACTGTTTTATCCCCATATTTTTCTCTAATTTCTTTTCCATACTTTTGCTCATTTTCTTCCACTAGTTTTTGTTTAAAACCTTCAAACTTATCTTTATCTTTCATTGGTATTCCTCCTTCTTTGTTAATAATGGTCTTTTCGACTGTATCAATTATTTTGTCAAGACGGGATCTCTTCTTTTTAAGATTGAAAAAATGTTTCTTTAAAGCTTCTGTTTGCTGAAAATCTGGCTGATTGATTATCTGACTGATATCTTCCAAACTCACTTCCAATTCCCTATAGAATAAAATCTGCTGAAGCAAATCAACCTCTTTTTGTCCGTAAATACGATATCCCGATGAATTAATTCTTGCCGGCTTTAGTAAGCCAATTTGATCATAGTAGCGAAGTGTTCGACCGCTTACTCCTGATATTTTTGCTAATTGATTTACGGTGTATTCCATAGTCACCCTCCTGACAATTACTATCCTAAACCTTTACGCTACGTCAAGGTCAAGAGGAAAAAATAAGCAGCCAAAGGTTTATCCTTTAGCTGCCTCTTCTTCATTTTCCTCTTTCTTGTTATTGGCTTTATATCGTCTATAATCTTTGGTTAATATTCTCCAAATGGATAGGACCATAATTAAAAGTATAACCGTAAATGGTAACGCTGACGTTAAAGATGCCGTCTGCAATGCATTTAAACCACCAGCAATCAACAAGACAACAGCAATAGCTGTAATGAGTGTTCCCCAAATCAATTTCACCATTAAGGTTGGATTTAATGAACCTTTAGAGGTCATACTACCCAAAATGTACGTAGCTGAGTCTGCTGACGTTACTAGGAAGGTAAAAATTAATAATATAGACAGAATGGATAAAATTGTCGTAAGTGGTACCACTTCAAATGTTTCAAACAAGGCTACCGTAACATCATTATTTACTGCATCAGCAATCTGTGTACCATTGAATAAATCACTATATAGAGCGGTTCCACCAAAAGTAGCAATCCATAAACACGCAATAGCCGGTGGAACAACAAGGACGCCGAATACAAATTCACGAATCGTTCTCCCTCTTGAAACTCTAGCAACAAACGCACCTACAAATGGAGACCAAGCAATTCCCCATGCCCAATAAAATATCGTCCAATCCTGAACCCAATTTTCTCCACTATAAGGTGTTAACCGTAAGCTATACTGCAGGAAATTCGTAATGTAGTCCCCTAAGGCCAATACAAAAGTATCTAAAATAAAAACAGTTGGTCCTGCAAAAAACACAAACACCATTAAAACAAGTGCCAGCCCTAGATTTATATTACTTAACCATTTGATTCCCTTATTTAGCCCTGTACTTGATGATGCCATGTACGCCACCAGCATGACAAGGGCAATAGCAATTTGCACCCACATTGAATTTGGTATATTGGCTACGGCATTTAACCCGCCATTCATCTGCATAATTCCCAAACCCAATGTTGTTGCAACACCCATCACGGTTGCAATAACTGCTAAGGAATCAACCGTGTTGCCAGCAATTTTATTTTTTCCTATCACTGGTTCTATTGCAACGGAAATTAGACCTTTTTTATCTTTTTTAAATTGTAAATAAGCAATGACTAAACCTACAATTGCAAAAACAGACCATTGACTAATTCCCCAGTGAAAGAAAGAATAACTCATTGCTTCTCTAGCTGCTTCTGGAGTAAGTGCCTCTAACTCAGGAAAAGGCGTAGAAAAGAAGTGACTCATTGGTTCAGCAACGCCATAGAATACGATGGAAATTCCGAAACCTGCTGAAAACAACATTCCTATCCAAGTAAAAAACGGAAAATCTGGTCTGGATTCCTGAGGACCAAGCCGAATCTTTCCATACTTACTTGCAGACAATATTATCAAAAATAACGTAATAATAAAAACAGCTAATAAGTAAAACCAGCCAAAATTGTTCGTTGTAAAATTAAATAAGGACTCTGCAACAGTTCCAAATCTTTTTGGAAATATTGCTCCAATTATAACTAGTAATCCAACTATAATAGATGATACATAAAAAACTGGATTTTGATATGCACTCTTTTTTTTCATAACAGTTCCTTTCTGTAGATGTATTCTATCTCTGGAGTATGTAATTGTAATCGCTTATTAACAAATGAGTTTCTGCAACAATTATTTTCCCCGTTAACGATTATACTAAACATTTTCTACAGATGAAAATGTTTCAACAGAAATTTTACTTTTCGTATGACTCTTCACAAAGAAATTGACACTGCGGTTACACTACTAATGAATAGATTTTTGCTGTTTATGTGTATTTTTGTATAGACTGTTGATATCTTTAATTCAAAATAGTGTTAGCTCCCGCTCACACTTATGTTTGAGGTGTGCGATTATTCGCTCCGGCATAATACTCGCGGTTCGCGGGCACGGCCTCAGCCTCCTCGCGGAAAGCGGAGTGTATTTCCGTAGCGATGTTAACGAATCGCTCCATTAGTTATTTATTTTTAGTTAAATAGATCAACAATTTCCATCAACATCGACAAAGTTAAAAAGTAACGATATTTACTCACTATAATGACGAACCATTATATGAATGGTAGTTTTGTGTTTTTTAATTTGTTTACTAATTACTTTGCTATGTCCGAAAAAAGATTAATGTACATTTTCTTATGCGAGGCTAAATTGTTACTATGACAAAAGCACAGCACCTAGATTTAGAATCGCAATAAAAATGCAAAAAAATCCGAACGGTACTATTATAGTAAAGTTCGGATTTTACATAACTAAAACATTTGTTTCAGCCTTTATCTATTATTCTATTTATCTTACACGACGTACATGCCCTGCAAAATGATCTTTCCAATAACCGCTTGACATATTAGCAACTGCTAAACCAGTAGAGTTTTGTGCACCAATAAATTTACCTCCACCTAGGTAGATACCAACATGTCCATTTGTTTTATAAGTGTTAAAGAAAACTAAGTCTCCTGGTTGCGCATTACTATATGATACTTTTGTTCCAGTAGATTGTAATCCTGCTGTACTAGATGGAATGGAAATTCCAGCTTGAGAAAAGGCCCATGAAACAAATCCAGAACAGTCAAATCCACTTGGAGATTTACCAGCCCAAACATATGGAGTACCTAAGTGATTAAATCCAGCGTTAACAGCTGTTTGAATATTGCCACTTCCACTAGATTTGCTCAAAGTTGTAAGACTACCACCATCAGAAGATTTTGAAGCAGTATTTGAGCTTGAACTTGCTACTTGCGTCTCATTCGCAGGAACAACGGCTGGAGCCTTTAAGCTTTGTTCTAAAGAAGCAAGTTGACTATCTTCTATTTGTAAGTCTTCTTTCATGGTTACTAATCGTTGTTTTTTATCATCTAACGAACCCATTTTTTCTTCGGTCTGTGCTTTTTGCTCTTTAATTGTTGCTACCATACCTTCAAGTTCAACTTTCATAGCAGTCAGTTCTTCTAGTTCTTCTTCCAAGTTTGCTTGCTTTTCTTCCACTAATTGTTTATCAGCTTCTTGTGATTTAATTAAGTTTTGATCAGATTCTGTTATTTTGCTGACTGCAGTTACTCGACTAATAAAATCGCCAAAACTTTTTGATCCAAAAATAACTTCTAAATAACTCACATTACCGCCATTTTGTTGATACGATTGTACACGTTCTTTTAAGATATCATATCGTTTTTCAATAGCAGCTTCTAATTCTGCAATTTCTGATTCTAACGCGTTTATTTCTTCTTCTGTTGCAGCTATATCAGCTTCTGTTTGATCCATCATTTTCTGGTTTTCTTTCAGAGCATTATTGGTCTTTTCAATTTCTTTTTCTAAATCATTGATTTCGATTAGGACATCTGCAATTTTATTTTCTGCATCTGATAACTTGTCCTTAATTTCTTCACGTTCAGCTTGTACTTCTTCTATCGTTTGTGCATGAATTGAATCTACAAACATCGGCCCTGTAAACCCAATAACTGCAACTGCAGATAAAGCTATTACTGTCTTTTTCATTACCTTATTCCTCGCTTCCCAACTTTGCGGTTTGTATTATGTATTCGCTATCTATTAAACTGTCTTTCCTATATGATATATTCATTTTTACCTAGTCCAAATGTCACTCGACAATTTGTAGTATAACATGTAATAATTTCACACATATTATAGTTATATTACAATTATATTTCAAAACCGACATTTTTCGCCATAAACCAGTAAAAAAAGCGCCATGCTCTCTTTACAAGAACTGGCGCTTTTTTACAAATTTTATCTAATTAACTAGTAAACTGTGCTTCTTCGGTTGAACCCTTCAATGCAGTTGTAGAAGATGTACCGCCGGAAACAACTTGTGCTACTTCATCAAAGTAACCTGTTCCAACTTCTCGTTGGTGACGAGTTGCAGAATAACCATATTTTTCACTTGCAAATTCTGCTTGCTGTAACTCAGAGTATGCAGCCATTCCTTCATCCTTATATTTTCTAGCAAGCTCGAACATACTGTGATTTAGTGCATGGAAACCAGCCAATGTTACAAACTGGAATTTATATCCCATTTCACCTAATTCTTTTTGGAAATTAGCAATTTCCTCTTCAGAAAGCTTCTGTTTCCAGTTAAATGAAGGTGAACAATTATATGCAAGCAATTTGTTTGGATATTTTTCATGAATGGCATCAGCAAACTTTCTTGCTTCATCAATATCTGGTTCTGAAGTTTCACACCAGATTAAGTCAGCATATGGTGCATAAGCAAGTCCTCGAGCTATTGCCTGATCAATTCCAGATTTTGTACGATAGAAACCTTCTGTTGTACGTTCTCCAGTTATAAAATCTGCATCATACGGATCAACATCACTTGTAATTAAGTCTGCAGCATTTGCATCTGTACGAGCTATAATAACAGTTGGCGTTCCCATTACGTCTGCAGCAAACCTTGCTGCAATCAGATTTTTCACTGCTGTTTGTGTTGGTAGCAACACTTTTCCACCTAAATGTCCACATTTTTTCTCAGAAGATAATTGGTCTTCAAAATGCACACCGGAAGCACCTGATTCAATCATAGATTTCATCAATTCAAAAACATTCAACTGACCACCAAATCCAGCCTCTGCATCAGCAACGATTGGCACAAACCAGTCAATTTCTTCATTACCTTCAGAAAAATGAACTTGATCTGCACGTTGTAAAGCTTGATTAATACGTTTTACAACGCTTGGTACACTATTCGCCGGATATAAACTTTGGTCGGGATACATTTGACCTGCCAAGTTAGCATCAGCAGCAACTTGCCACCCACTAAGATAAATAGCCTTTAGGCCCGCTTTAACCTGTTGAACTGCTTGATTACCAGTCAATGCCCCAAGAGCGTTTATATATTCTTCTCCATTAATTGATTCCCATAACTTATTAGCACCTCTTGTAGCAAGCGTATACTCGATATCAATGGAACCTCTTAAACGAATAACATCCTCCGCTGTATATGGACGCTCTACTCCCATCCAGCGCTTATTATTATCCCACTCTTGTTTTAATACTTCCACACGATTAATTCCCATTTTCATGTCCCCCTCTAAATTTTAGTTATTATCCTTTAATAAACTTTCATAAGCTGGTAGTGTTAAAAACTCAGTAAATTGATCCTGACTAATTAAGTCCCTGAAAATCTCTGCTGCCCTCAAATAATTACCATTACTAAACATATCATTTCCAACGTTATCTTTAATTTTGTCTAATTCTTCTTCTATTAAAGTCTCCACTAAACCTAAGTTAATTTCTGTTCTATCATTGATAATTCCCTTCGGATGACGGATCCATTGCCATACCTGTGCTCTTGAAATTTCTGCTGTTGCGGCATCTTCCATTAAATTATTTAATGGAACAGCACCCATTCCACTTAACCAAGCTGCTGTGTACTGTATTCCAACATTTATATTGGTACGTAAACCGATCTCGGTAATATCACCTTTCGGAACTTCTACTAAGTCTTCCGCAGTGACATTTATATCATCACGTTTGTTAAAGATTTGATTTGGAGTTGACATTCCTTTATCAAATACTTCTTTGACAAGCTGCACCATCCCTGGGTGAGCAACCCACGTTCCATCATGACCATCCCTTACTTCTCTTTCTTTATCCGCCTGCACTTTTTTAAATGCAACTTCATTAGCTTTATCATCATTTTTAACAGGGATTTGTGCAGCCATTCCTCCAATTGCCGGTGCATTCCGTTTATGGCATGTTTGAATCGCTAATAAGGAATAAGACCTCATAAAAGGAACTTCCATCGTCACTACCGAGCGATCCGGCAAAATAACATCTGGGTGATTCTGAAACTTTTTAATGTAGCTGAAAATATAATCCCAACGTCCGCAGTTCAAGCCTGCAGAGTGGTCTCGTAATTCGTATAAAATCTCATCCATCTCGAATGCAGCTGTAATTGTTTCTATTAAAACAGTTGCTTTTATTGTTCCCTGAGGAATACCGATTTCGTTTTGTGCAAATATAAAAACATCATTCCACAATCTTGCCTCTAAGTGGTTTTCTAATTTTGGTAAATAGAAATATGGTCCCGTTCCACGACGTATTAATTCCTTTGCATTATGATATAAATAAAGTCCAAAATCTACTAAACTACCAGACATCGGTTTTCCAGCAACCGTAATATTCTTCTCTTCCAGATGCCAGCCTCTTGGACGAACAATTAGTACAGCTGTATCCTCATTTAATTTGTATTCTTTTCCGTTGGGAGCCTGAAAATCAATCTGTCTTCGAATTGCATCTTTTAAATTTATCTGTCCTTGCATCTCATTTTCCCAAGTTGGTGACGTTGCATCCTCGAAATCTGCCATAAATGTTTTTGCACCAGAATTCAATGCATTTATTATCATTTTCCGATCAACCGGTCCTGTAATCTCTACTCGCCGATCCTGTAAATCCTTTGGTATCTGTTCAACCGTCCAATCACTTTCTCGAATCGATTGTGTTTCAGAAAGAAAGTCCAGTTTCTTTCCTTCATTTAATTCTTGCTGTTTTTCTTTCCGTAATTCTAACAAGTTTTTCCTTCTATCGTTAAAATGAAGATGTAATTTTTCTAAAAACTCTAATGCACCAGGTGTTAGTATTTCCTCGAAACGTTGGTTGCCATTTATTTGTATCTCCGAATTTTTCAACATGGTACAGCCCTCCTCTGTTATACTATAGACAGATATTATTACATTTGTTATATAACATGTAGTGCAAAAAAATTAGTCTTCTCTTTTAGAAAGACAATAATCACATTCCATTGTAAAACTTCTAGCATCCACTTCTTTTCCACATTCTGGGCAATTAATTGTTTCCATTCCATACACTCCTTTTAAACTTTTATATAACAGTTATTTGTTATTTGTTATTTGTTATAATACAGAGTTTATTCTATTTATCTGAAAAATGCAACCCTTTTTTTAAAAATATTTGAAAAAAATTTTAGATTGTAAGAGAATAGGGATGGACAAAGTATTCGTAGATGTACTTTATATGGAGTTGACTAAAGTTGAAAAGATTTAGGTTCATTGGAAGCCGTATTGTAAAAACAGGGGTTTCCGTTTTTTTTACAGCATTAATTTGTAATTTAATAGGTTGGCCACCAGTTTTTGCCGTTATTACAGCAATTGTTACTGTGGAGCCTACTGTGTCTGATTCCATCAAAAAGGGGATCATTCGATTTCCAGCATCTGCAATTGGTTCCGCTTATGCTGTCTTATTTATTTCTTTATTCGGAAATTCTGCCATAACCTATACATTAGCTGCAGTGTTGACAATTACAACCTGTTACAAGTTGAACCTGCATGCAGGTTTACTCGTAGCAACTTTAACTGCTGTTGCAATGATAGAGGTTATTCACAGCAATTTTCTCGTTTCTTTTTTCATACGTTTAGGTACCACAACTATTGGCCTCGGTGTTTCAACTATTGTAAATATGTTTATCTTACCACCCGATTACCGAAAAGATATAAGAAAACATGTACAGCATATTGCAAATCAAACAAGTACTGTACTGGAAATACTTTTCCGAAATATACTAGAAAAGCAGGAGTTTGCAGCTGGAGAGAAAGAAATGCTTAGAAATTTGAAGAATGAGATTCTAAAAACGGAGACGCTCAGTAGATTCCAGCGTGATGAGGCAAAATACCACCCGCTAGCCAAAAGCGAAAAGACTAAATTCTTGCATATTCAAGAACAACTAAATTGTTTACGATTAATACATGATCACATCGATAACCTTGTTTATACACCTTTAGAAAAACTAGCGTGGACAAAAGAAGAAAGAAATATTATCATAACTGCAGTTAAAGAACTGGCAATTATACTTCAAAACCCTTTAAGCTATGATGAAGAGAGGCAGCACAAGCAACAACATGAAATTATGGAGATATTCTGGGAAGATAATAAAGAGATAACAAAAAGTACCAAAGCACATCCCACAAAATTCCCGCCCGAATTAATCCTCTTGTATGAACTAATATCTATATATGAGCTTGTTGATCAATATTTTAAAATCCAGGAAATGCAAAAATAGTATAAAATTACAGATAGTGAGTGGTACTCGCTTTTCAAAGTACCCCCCACTATTCTACTAACCCGTGTTTAAATGCATAGATTACAGCTTGCGTTCTATCCTGCACTTCAAGCTTTCCTAATATGTTGCTGACATGAACTTTCACCGTTTTCAGTGCTATAAATAATTCATCGGCAATTTCCTGATTAGATTTCCCCTGTGCAATTTGTAAAAGAATCTCCATTTCTCTTTCTGTTAACTGTTGATATAATTCCACCTCGGGTTTTTTCCTCATTTTTGACATAATTTTCCCGGTAACTTCAGGTTCAAGGACAGGTTGACCGTTAAATGTCGAACGTATTGCCTTAGCAATTTCCTCTGCTTTAGAAGTCTTTAGCATGTAACTAGTTGCACCAGCTTCTAATGCAGGATAAACTTTTTCATCATCTAAGAAGCTTGTTACTATAATAATTTTCGCTTCTGGCCATTGACTTATAATCTGCTTCGTAGCTTCAATACCATCCATTTCTTTCATGACAAGATCCATCAGTATAATATCTGGCTTTAATTCTAAGGCAAACTTAACTGCTGGTGCGCCATCATCGGCTTCTGCTACCACCTCAATATCCGATTGTGCAGAAAGATAAGACGAAACACCGATTCGAACCATTTCATGATCATCCGCAAACAATACTCTAATCATCCCTTTTACCATCCTTTCCTAATACAGGTACTTTAACTTCTAATCTGGTACCCTCTTTAGGTAAACTAATTATTTTAAATGTACCACCAATTTCATACGCTCGCTCGCGCATATTGGAAAGTCCATAGGAACCAGTTTTCACTTTTTTCATATCAAAACCCACACCATTATCGACAACACGTAAAATAATCGTTTCATCCCGTTCGATTAACATCACTTGAAGTGTAGTTGCTTTTGCATGACGTAATGTATTAGACAGAGATTCCTGTAGAATACGAAATAGCTGATCTTCTACACCTTTATCAATCGAGAATTCTTCTACTTTTTGTATAATCTCCATTGGAACTTTCTGTGTAAGTTCATAGAGTAATTCTGCTATTCCTTCCTGCAATGACTTACCCTTTAAAGCAACAGGTCGTAAATGCAAAAGTAATGCACGCATTTCCAATTGGGACTGGTGTATCATTTTTTCAACCATTTTCAGTTGTTTCTGGTTGGGGTTATCTTTGGGTGAATTTGCTTCTGTAATAGCTGACATCATCATGGATGCTGCAAATAATTGCTGACTAACTGAATCGTGCAATTCCCTTGCCAATCGATTTCGTTCCTGCTCAACAATTTCCTGAAGGCTCTTCTCCCTCTCTTCCGCTCGCTCGGTTGCTAAGCGCTGGGATAATTCAGCCTGTTTATTTAATTTATTCTGTAACTCTTGAATTCGCTGGAGAATACCTTCCAATTCTCGATAATTTTCCTCATCAGCAGATAGTTTTTGCCCCTTTACTATCTCCCCTAATTTACGATCAATATGATAAATTCGCTGTTTCCAGTAAATACCGATAGAAAAACCAACTACGATACCGATCGCAATCACTATACCAAGCATCCAAATAAGATAGGAAACATTTCCAAACTCTTGTTTCCAAATCATTGTCCAATCACTAAGTGGAAAAAATAAAAAAGTAATCCCAAGAAGCATCAATGCAAGTATGATAGAAAACATAACGGATGTAAGTACATGCCGAAGTAAGATATTCATATCCGCTTCACCTCAATATCGCCCGAAAATACAGAGGTGATTATCTTCACTCTCGGAAAGGAAGTATCATATTTTTCTGTTTGGTACAACAAGGATTTATTCATCAATTTCCAATGGTGCTTTCCGAAGATGTGGGCTCTTCCAAAAACTGAACTATGATGAATGCTGACCTCCACTTCATAAGGTACATAAACCTCAATTTTCCCCATAAAATGTCGAATCGATATAACTGCAGTATCATTGGGTAATACCGTATTACTTAAATCGATTATTTTATTCCCAAATAAACCATGAATATTAACATCCCGCCAGCCATATGCTGTCTCACCTGTTTGCTGATCTTCAAACCATCGATGATCAAATAATGGTTCCATCTCCATCATTATTTCTTGATTAACCTCTGAACCAGGAAGGGAAGGTGAAAGATATTCTTCTTCCTTTTTCTTTTTTGAGTAATCAATAACAAAGAGGACCAGTGCTGCTACAATGAGGAATCGAACAGCCAAAACATTTAAGACAGAAAAAATAAAACTAATCAGGAAAATCCAAAATAGGATTTTCCCCCATAGTTTTTGAAAATTTTTCCATCCAATATACACAAATACAGACGAAATTAATACTTGAATTAACGAACCACCGTAAAAGAAAATAATTTCAAAGATTAGGAGGATAACGCCAATGATCAATATCCAGTTAAATGTATCTGTCTGAAATCGCTTGAACATAAATTACCCTCCCTTTATCATGTAAGGCTTTTTACTAAAAGATTGTTGCTTTTTAACACATTTTATATAGACTGTTGATAACTTTAATTAAGAATACTGCTATATATCCGCTACGGAAGGCAACTGCCCGGAGCGGAAATCAACAACGCACTTATTGGAGTAAAGTAACAAAAAAATATTGAATCAAGTATTTCTATCAAATGTACAACTTCAAAAAGCAACAAATAATACGAAAAGAGCCTTATGTAAATACAGACGCTAATCACGCCTGTATTATATCATGATTATTTATATTTCTGCACTTGATTATGACTCGATGTTTTCTTTTTCGTTTAGTTGCTTTTCCAATTTCGCAATCTTGCTGTCAAATGTGCTACGGTAGTATGAACTGTTCACTTTATACTCTAAACCTTCAATGTAACGTTCCATCTCAGCAAACTTAGAAAAAGGCTTATCTGCCACTTCATCCATTACACGATTTACCTGATGATTGGCGTGGGCGATATTTTCACGGCCCATTAGTTCCATTCTTCTAAGATGCATGTCCTTTAATCGATGCTTCATTTCTTCATATTTTTGTTCAAGATTCTCAAGCTGTTCCAATGCTTCCTTACGAGATACTTCCATACGATTTGCGCGCCCTTGATATTCTTCATGCTCTTTCATTGCAAACTGATAAAGTTCTTCTTCTCCAGCTTTTTCAGCCACTTTTGCTTGTTTCAACCGTTTGTCAGCAGAATCTTGGGCTTTCAGTTGTTCTTTCGTAAATTCATCCTTTAGCTTATACTGACGTTCAATAAGTCTGCGTACCTTCTCTTTTTCCTGTTCCGCTTGTCTTAAATACTGATTTAATGCTTTGATTGGATTCTTTTGTTCCTTCTTATCTAAAACATCATGTAAATCTGCCTCAATGGAATCTTTCATACGAGTAAAAATATTTGCCATTATAATCCGCTCCTTTAAATTTTATTTGTTAAGTTCTGCCCATTCACGCTCGAAGTTTGTAAATGGATCGTCATCTTCCATTACATGTACCATTGGGTCATCTTCCTTATTCCAGTTCTTGTAAATGAGGTAAAGTGCATATGCTGCAGCTAAACCAATCACGGCATATATATTGGAAAATGCGATACTTGCAATGAATAGGCCAAGAATTATCCAGCCAACTTTTCCAGCTGTCGAATCACTCCTTACAAACTTTTTGAAAATGACATATAGCAACCATAAGCTAAGTCCTAGTAAAACCATTGGACCAAGGTTAGCTAATAAAATAATTAAGGCTACAAGGCCTCCAACAAATAACATAAACTTTTTCATGTTACTCACTCCTTTCTTTATCTTGATTCCATCATACCGAGAATTTTTGATTTTCATAATGAGCCTGAGAAATATTTCACGATAGGTCTTAAGGCTTAATGGAGCTAATCCCTATGTTATGAGTGAAAGTGAGGGTGTTGAACGAACATAAAGAACAAAAAAACGCTTAGATTGAGAACAATCAAAGCGTTTTAAGATGGTCACAAGGTTAAGTGGGCACTTTGGCCATTAATTTATTAAAGTATTAATGTCGGATGTGATACCAGAACCCAAGAGCGGACGAGGAACCGTTAACTTCTACTTTCTCTTTTTCTTTTTCTTTCTAACATACCAAACAATAAATACAACAAATAATATGCCTAATATAACTTCAACAACACTCGAATACACATCCATATATTCTAAAACAGCTTCCCAATTCTCTCCAAGCACTACGCCTATCATTATAAGAACAATATTCCAAATTAATGTACCAATCGTAGTAAATACCAAGAATAGGATAAAATTCATATTTGACATGCCAGCAGGAATGGAAATAAGGCTTCTGACCACAGGAACCATTCTACAGAATAATACTGTCCAATATCCATATTGATCAAACCAAGCATCTGCTCGATGTATATCTTCTTTTTTCACTCTCAAAATATATCCCCATTTATCTACTATTTTCTCCATTTGCTCAACATCAATCATTGTACCAAGTCCGAATAAGATAATGGCTCCAATGATGGAACCTGCTGTTGCCACGATGACGACTCCAATGACATGCAAATCCGAATTAATTGTCAGAAATCCTCCAAATGGAAGGACAATTTCAGACGGAATTGGGGGAAATAAATTTTCTAAAGCCATCATTAAGAAGACACCTATATAGCCAAACTGTTCCATCATTTCTATAATCCATTCCTGCATAGCTTGTCCCTCCTTGTTACAAAGCTCACTGCCGTTACATAATATATTATCAGTTTCCATTTATTATGAACCACAGAAAAAAGAAAGCTGCCTTCTTATCTCAAAGCTGCTTTCCCTCTATTAAGTCACAACAAGCCAAACTCTTGCGCAAGTAATTCATAGGATTTCTTTCTTGCCTCATAACTGTGCGTTATTGTTAATATCATTAACTCATCTACTTGATACGCTTTCCCCAGTTTTTCCAATTGTTTACGAACTTCTCTAGGATCTCCGATAATTTGATGCTGTCTCATTTTTTCGAGCTTCCCTTTTTCTTCCTCAGTATAGGAATAGTTAAGTGCATCTTTCACAGAAGGTACGCCAGTTTTACCTTCCCCTTTATCCTGCAAAATTTTCCAAAACAAATGACTCATCGCTAACTTTTCAGCTTCTTCTTTCGTTTCAGCGCACACAACAGAAACCGTAACAAAAGCTTTTGCTCCTGTTCTACCAGTGTAATTTTCATAATAACTTTTCACGATTTCCGGTCCATTCTGATTACTCATAAAATGACCAAACACATATGGCAAACCTTTTTCGGCTGCCAGAATAGCACTTTTTTCGCTTGTCCCTAACAACCAAGGAACTGGTGCAAAATCAGGAACAGGAGTTGGTGATACCTTCGAGAACATGTGATCTTCTGGAAAATCCTTATGTAAAAAATGCACAAGATCATCGATTAGTTCTGGATAATTTCGTACCTTTTCTAAAAAGTTCCCCGCAAGCGCAATAGATGTTTCTGCTGATCCCCCAGGTGCTCTTCCTATACCTAAGTCTATCCTATCAGGATAGAGAGTTGCCAGCTCATTGTAACGCTCTGCAACGTTATAGGGTTTATAGTTAGGAAGCAGCACTGCTCCTGATCCAATACGAATATTTCTTGTCTGTAAACCGATAATGCCAAGCAATATGTCTGGTGCAGGCGATGCTAAACCATCTAAATCATGATGTTCTGCTACCCAATAACGAGTAAAACTGAGTTTATCAGCAAGTTTTGCAAGTTCTATAGTAGCTTCCAATGCTTCTTTAGGTGTTTTCCCGTTCGATATCGGAGCTTGATCTAAAATACTAAGTTTCACTTCATATCACTTCCTTCTGGTTATATAAAAAGAACCTACCAAAACTGGTAAGTCCATTAACATTAGATAGTAACCATCTTAGATTGAACATAATGATAGAGCAAATTCTCTGTATGTTCCAGAGATTCCTCATGCGTGCGTTCAAATGCATGAGAAGAATCAATTCCTGGGCCGACTAATCCATGAACAATATCATGCCCCGAACGAATGGCAGCAGAAGCATCTGAACCGTAATATGGATAGATATCTAGCTTATAGCCAATACTATTTTTTTCAGCAATTTCAACAAGGTTTTTCCGCAATTCAAAATGATATGGCCCACTAGCATCTTTCACGCAAATAGAAACCGTGTACTCATCGGTGGATTGTCCATCCCCCATTGCGCCCATATCCACTGCTAAATATTCTACCGTTTCCGGGGTTATGTTAGAGTTACCTCCATAGCCAATTTCCTCGTTATTGGAAATGAGAAAATGAGTTGTATATGGTAAGGTCAGATTCTCTTCCTTGATACGTTTAATAAGCTGCAGAAGAATACCAACACTAGCTTTATCATCCAGATGACGAGATTTAATGAAACCATTGTCCGTTAACTCTACACGTGGATCAAAGGAAACAAAATCTCCAACTTCGATTCCTAATTTACGAATGTCATCCGCATTTTTTACTTTTGCATCAATACGAACTTCCATATTTTCTTGGTTTCGTTTCGCATCCCCTGCATCTTTATAAACATGTACGGAAGTTTGACGCATCAAAATCGTTCCAGTAAAGGTTTTTCCGCTTGTTGTATGTATTTCGCAGTACTCTCCTTCAATCGAGTTATACCGGAACCCTCCGATTAAGTCTAGACGAAGGCGCCCATTGCTTTTTACTTCCTTCACCATGGCACCTAATGTATCTACATGCGCTGTCAGCATTCGGTGTTGATCCTTATTTTCGCCTGGTAACGTCGCAATCAAACCACCTTTACGATTGCGTTTTGTTTCCACATTTCGTTCTTGTAAAAAGTCATCTACAAATTGAATTACTTTTCCAGTATTCCCGGATGGGCTTGGAATAGATACTAGTTGTTTAATTAATTCTTTTGTTTCTTTTACATTCGGATAAATACTCAAATTCTTACCCCTCTCTAGTGAATTCTTACTAATTTTATCTCTAATTGTTTACACAAACAACTATACCGCTCTACTTTTCATTTGATGATGGAGGATTATCCGCAATTTCATCCACTATTTTCTCTGCAGCTTTTCGATATAAATTACCCATATGAGTAAAGGAAGCAATTAAAAGTAACTGTTCCATATATTGATTATCTTCATCATCAGGTACCTCTGCAGCTACTTCTTGATTAATTTGTAAGACATTTTCTGCAAAATGTTCCACATTCCTCTTACTTAGGGTTTCATAGCTTTTATATAAATTTTCCAGTTCAAATTCTTCTTCCACAACTTTTGAATTCAGCCTCGTTAGTGACTTCTTAATATCGTTTATCGATAAAGCACTCTTTAATTGATAAATCAAACTAATCAGCATGATATGTTCTTTTGTATATCTCTTGTTCTTTACAGGGAAAAATAACTTCCCTTTTGCATAGTTATTAATCATTGTCTTAGTCAATACTTTGTCATGTTCATTACGCTTGGTTGATTCATATTTACTTTCAAATAGCTGAATTACTTGATCCATATATAAATCAATCTCAGGAATGTCTTCGGTTGTTAAGTTTGTATCTAGATTCAATTCCTTTATTAATTCTCGAATGTTCTCCATTATAAAAACTCCAATTATATTTTTCTCTATTATACGATATAGCGCATCTCAAGTAAATGTTGACTACATATCAACATACATGTATGATTGTTATATAGTTTCTGAAACTACATGACGAAGTAAAGGGTGATTAATTTTGAATACGTACATTCGTGAACCAATAAATGCTTGGACACATTTCATTGGCGCCATTTTAGCACTGATTGGCTTGGTTGCACTAATAGTCAAAGCCGCAGCAACAACAAACTCTATTTTAGTAATATCTGCTGTTATCATTTTCGGAGTGAGCATGATTTTATTGTATTCGGCATCAGCCACATATCATATGGTCATTGCCCGAGACAGGGTTATCGCATTTCTTAGGAAAATTGATCACTCGATGATTTTTGTTCTGATAGCTGGAACTTATACCCCCTTTTGTTTAATTTCACTTCAGGGAACACTTGGATGGGTCTTGTTTTTCGTAGTAAATGGTCTAGCATTGCTTGGGGTAAGCTTCAAGCTAACTTGGTTCCATTCCCCTCGATGGATATCTACTGCCATTTATCTAGGAATGGGCTGGCTTGTCATATTCTTTACCGGTGAATTAGCTCCAGTATTAGGTGCGGGGGGAATGACTTTCTTAATTTTAGGTGGGGCATTTTATACTATCGGTGGAGTCATTTATGGATTTAAACCGAAATTTCTACAATTTCAGAAATGGGGATTTCATGAGATTTTCCATATTTTTATTATGTTTGGAAGCCTCTTCCACTTTATTTGTATCTATGCTTATGTATTATAAAAATGTCGAGGAAACGCTTGGAGATTCAAAGCGTTTCTTTTTTTGTATAAAAATAGGTATCTTCCAAATAATAAGTATGATGTTAAATTTTAGGAGGAGTCCTATGAAGAAGATAATCTTATTATGTCTGCTATTTTTTATGTTAACTGGATTCGAACAAGCAGATCAATTAAAAATTACAAACGTAGAGACAACAATCATTCAAACGAATCAGGAATTACGTTATGACTTTACCATTGAAAATACTGGAGAAAAACCAATAGAAAGCGATTTTGACTACCCGGGATACCATCCTTTTGGCATTGAACTTGCAGTAAAACCAAACGAAAATTTAGCTAATCTGATGAAAATGGTACAAGATACAAAATATAAAAAGATGATACCTTTAGGTAGTGGAAGTTCTGGCTATTTCCCACCTGGCGAAGATGCTAGTTTTCATGTATCGTATCAAATAAAAGATGATGCAGAATTGGAAAAAGTGAAAAAACATGCGCTTGACTCCACTTTGCTTATTTTAGATGGAGTGGACATTTCTGCAGAATTCCTTTTACATAAGGTTCCTTAATGACAATTCGTATTCTTGCTATAGTGTCCACTCCCCACTTTTCCCGCACATCAGTAATTCTCAATTAAATGCTGCTGTGCGTTCTCTATCCGTTCTAATTGCACTTCTTTTTCCTTCATTTCATCTTTTAAGTTTCTGATAATTCTCTCCACCTCTGACTTTTTGCTTTGTACCTGATCTCGAGATTCATTAATTTTGTTCTGTACCATATAATCCACAAAAATACCATCCAAGAAAAAGTCGGCAAATTTTAACATGCCAGTGATATCAATATGGATATCTAGTTCTTCTTGCACATCTAGTAATTCTTTTTGGAAGTAGCGCATACTTGTTTGCGCTCTATGAATAGCTGCAGTTGCTTCATCAATACTGCCATGTTTAGCAAGTCCTGATATCATTCCTCCACCAAACATATCTAATGTTCCCCAATTAGCTGCACTATCTAACGAAGACAATGCACTCTCTAAATCATAAGTGACGCGGTTACCTGCTGTTATTGCTTCCTCCAATTCCAGTAAGTATGCTTTTACATCACCTTCCTCTTCACTTAATTCATATAATTTAGATGCTTGAGAGGAATTACTATGTTTGATCATACGCTCTTTTTCATCAAACAATTGCTGATAGCTTTGTTCGATATTATCTAATTTCTCCAGTTCATATTGTATATCTTTTAAAGACTGTTCTAGCTCCTTTTTTGTTTTCTTCGCTTCCTCCAGTTCCACCTGCACTGCTACTACTTCCTGCTTCTCTTTTTCTATCTTCTCGTCTTTATTTCCGAATAAAGAATGAAATAGTCCAGAAATACTCGTTCCCTCTAATTTTTCTACATCCTTTTTTTCTTCTTTAAGCTGATTGGTTAAATCCGAGATGAATTTTTCTACATCTGCTAGTTCATTTTCATAATCACTCTTTTGCATTTCCCATTTATTCTTTCTTCGTAAGTCAGATTTCACTTGTATAAGTTGTTCTCGTATTCTATTTGCCATCCATTATTCCCCCTATATCTCGTAGTACGAAAATACTCCTAAAAAAGTTTCAATTTATCCTTTACACTACTTAAAAATTTATTATAATAGGGGAGGACTTTCAAGTTACGCACAAACCTGAGATATAGTTAAGTTATAAGTCTAACAAATTAATTAAGGACATCTTTACAAAAGAGCCTAATTCAAAGTAAAATGGTGAAATTAATTAGAATAATAAATAGAAATATATATGGAAAAAATAATATAAAGGAGTGGATTAAATGGTAGGAAAAGCCCCCGTAATCTTCGGAGCAGAAAAATTTAGGATCAAAGGAAATGAGATTGGTATTCTTATATCCCATGGATTCATGGGTACCCCGCAGAGCGTACGATATCTTGGTGAACGACTTGCACAGAACGGCTATTCCATTTCGGCTCCCAGATTACTGGGGCATGGAACACATTATAAAGATTTAGAAAAGTGTACACACCAAGATTGGTTTGAATCACTGGAAGAAAGGTACAAGGAACTAAAGCAACAATGTAGAGAAGTGTTTGTAATCGGACAATCCATGGGTGGCACATTATCGCTCTGGCTTGCAAATAAATATCCAGAAATAAAAGGCGTCATATTAATTAATCCTGCTTTAACACTCCCTGCATTTGAAAAATTAAGAAAGAAAACAAGGCCAAGGTTTATTAATAATGGAAAGCCTGATATTAAAGCAAAAGATACTTATGAGCTCGCTTATAGCAGAGTCCCCATTAAGTCTATTCATGAATTACAAGACTTAATGGATAAAACACCAGCTATATTACCGGAGATATCTAGCCCTATTCTAGCAATGAAGTCTACAGAAGATCATGTCGTACCACCAGAAAATACAGATTATATCCTGGAAAATGTTAACTCTAAAGAAAAACAACTTGTGGTTTTACAGGACTCTTACCATGTTGCAACATTGGATAATGATAAGGATCAGATTGTTGCTGAAAGTCATCAATTTGTACAACAGCTAATAGGAGCTGGCTCCATATCCGTGAAATAGTTATTAAATAGGATGATGAACAGCTATTTTAATCTGTTCTAAAAAGACTGCCCTTCGAGAATAATTCTCGAAGGGCATTTTTTAAAAACCATATTCTGCTTCTTTTTTATCCCGGATTTCTGCAAATGTATCCGCTAATACGATGGTATCTTCCACCAAACGATTGATACGAAATAGCACATCATCATTGGTTATTTCTTTACGGTAGAAATCCTTCTCTTCTATAAAAACATAGGATTGAACGATTTGTGCTTTCATGTAAGCTAAAATCGGCTTTAATTGCTGTTCTGCTATCAAGTAATGTCTGGAAGAGCCGGCAGTTACGATAAGACTTACCACTTTATCAAGAAATGCCTTTTCCGGTAGTAAATCAAAAATATTCTTGAGTGCAGCAGGTATGGAAGCCTGAAAAATCGGTGTCCCAATGATAATAGCATCAGCATCCATCATGGTCTGTGCAACATATTTAGTATCGCCTTCATACTCTAAGTAGTTACGTCCATCACTAAACTGCACATTGTGTTCTGCTAAGTCAATTAATGTTATTTCTGTATCCGGGTAATTTTCGGTAATAGTTTTAATTACGTAGTTCATTGCGGTTCTAGTTTTTGAACCAATATTTGAGCCGGATAATCCAACGATTTTCATTTCTCCACCCCTAATTATTTGCCGTATATTTTCGGATTGCAGGAAGTATTTCTGTTCCGATGATTTCTATATTCTTCTTCAAGTTATCAAAAGTTACCCCACCGAAATCCATCTGAGCGATATAACGTTGATGCCCAAACAACTCATATTGATACAAAATCTTTTCAATAATTTGTTGAGGGCTTCCGATATTCATAATATCACGTTTATCTGCTCCTTGCGCAAAGAATTGCTTAGGAAATCCTCGGCCGTTTGTTAATTTCATTCCTTCATTAATGAATGGATATGTCTCACGTTGTGCCTGTTGCGTTGTCTCCGCTGCATAAAAGAAGCCAGCAGTAGCTACAGGAAGTTCTGTTGGATTAAATCCATTTAATTTAGCTGCTTCACGATAAGCATCTATAGAGCGCTTGAATGTAGTTGCTGGTCCACCTAAATGAGCCAGAAACATTGGAACCCCAGCATATCCTGCTTTAATGGCACTGGTAGGTGTTCCACCGACAGCGCGCCAAATTGGAATGGATCCATTCTTGGGACGTGGTAGTACCCTTGCATCTTTTAATGGAGCTCTAAATTCCCCACTCCAATTCACTACTTCTTCTTCATTTATTTTTCTTAATAGGTTAAATTTTTCTTCAAACAATTCTTCATAGTCATGAACATCATAGCCTAGTAAGTCAAAAAGACCAATTCGAGACGCACGGCCAGCAATAATTTCAGCTCTCCCTCTTGAAATTAAATCAAGTGTTGCAAAATCTTCATATACTCGTACGGGATCTGAAGTACTAATAATTGTTGAGGAACTTGCGATTTTTATATTTTCTGTCGCCTGAGCAATTGCAGAAAGAACAACAGAATGAGCTTGTGTAGCGAAGTATTCCTGATGACTCTCTCCAACACTAAAAAAATCAATACCTGCTTGATCTGCCAGTTTAGCAAATTCAATAATTTCATGAATACGTTGTTCAGCAGAAATTCTTTCACCTGTTAATGGATTTGGTAAATGATCACCTAGTGTGTAAATTCCGAACTCCAGCCCTTTGCTCGGATCAATACGATATTTTTCCATATATTATTCAACCTTTCTATGAACGAAACGATGGATTATATATTATTCTAATTCATTGATTTCAGTAAAAAAGCCTCTTTCAACTTTCCATCTATAATGCTATTATAGAGAATATTAACGTTAATTGGAAGTACGCACTTTTAGGTGCTATAGTATACTAAAAGATACTAATGGAGGAATATCCTATGAATATAGAACCAGAAGCATGTCGTGTTGAAGATGCTTTAGGTATTCTTGTGGGAAAATGGAAACCGATTATTTTACTTCACCTATTAAAAGAGGGAACACAACGGTTTAGTGAACTTAAAAGAAGTTTACCCGGTATTACTCAAAAAATGCTAACCAAGCAATTACGGGAGTTAGAAGAAGAAGATATTATTGAACGTGTTGTTTATCCACAGGTTCCCCCTAAAGTTGAATATTCCATAACAGAATATGGGAGAAGCTTGGAACCTATACTACATGCCATGCATGAATGGGGAACGAAGCACACGTTGCATAAACGGCAAAAACTAAGAAAAGATAGTATGTAATTAAAAGAAGTATGTTAATCACAATCAGGTGAAAAACATACTTCTTTTTTGTAATATACCTGAATTATCGAACAAGTGAAAGAGCTATTAACCGGATTGGAAGTTCTATCAACCGAATTAATCCTTCCATCGACCGAGCGGAGTGTTCTATCAACTGTCTTGAGCCTTCTATCAACCGGGCGGAGGGCACTATCAACCGACTTGAGACTTCTATCGACCGGACAAGAGGTCCTATCAACCGACTCGAGCCTTCTATCGACCGGGCGGGGCGCTCTATCAACCGACTCGAAACCTTCTAGCAACCACTTCACTCCACCTTTGGACCGAACCTACCAGGCAATTTAATATAGCATCTACTGAGATATCGTTATTACTATTAACTTTACTGGAAATACTATTATAAAATCGCTTTACTTCTCTCTAAACTTACTGCGATTTTTTTATATTTTTCTATGTGGAGATGGAGCAATGGATTTACAACTAATAGAAGCATATGTCCCAGATAAATATTTCCAAAAAATTGATGATTCCTTACAAGAACATCCCCATATGTCTTATTGGGTTTCTACAGAATCAAAGGAAAGAATGCTCATCCGTGTTCTAGTAGAGACAAAAAACACAGAAGAAATCTTGAACTATTTAGAGAATGTCTCTAATTTAGTTGAAGGATTTGAAGTAATGCTCTTTCCGGTTCAAACATATATTACACGAGTAACCGATGAAGAAAAAGAACAAAGACGAGAAGAAAAAGAAGAAGAAGCGAATAAACTGCAGCGGGCCAGTCGTCAAGAACTTATTGGCTCCATTCAAAAATCTAGTCATATCACGTTAACCTACACATTACTGGTTATCATATCTGCAGTAGTTGTGACGATTGGGTTTATTCAAAATAGCCAAGCAGTTATTATAGGAGCAATGGTTATTGCGCCAATGCTTGGACCTGTTATTTCAATGGCGTTCTCTTCCATACTAGGAAACTTTCCACTTTTGCGAAGTTCATCACTCACCTTAACTTATGCTGTGGTTATAGTAGTTGGAATATCTATCGTTTTCACTTTCTTTTTCCCAGTTCCTATGGACAGCAGTGAATTTGCTACCAGAACCCATGTAAATATATCAGATATTGTTCTAGCATTAGCCTCTGGAACAGCGGGAGCTTTGTCGATCCTCAACCGTCTCCCTGGCTCTTTAGTGGGGGTAATGGTCGCTGTCGCCCTTTTACCACCAACCGTGGTTTTAGGAATGACTATTGGCTCAGGCATGTGGCAAGAGGCCTTTGGATCATTTTTATTGTTAATGGGAAATATTAATTCTGTCATCTTAGCAGCCATTATTGTCTTTTCCGTAAGTGGTATCCGACCAGTAAAATGGGATGAAGTGGATAAAGCAAGAACTTCTCGAAAATTATCTATTCTATTCGTAAGTCTAGTTATTATCCTCTTAGTTATTATTATTACTTTCAGTAAGAACGTGGATTTAGTTTGAAGTCCAAAACCCTATAGAGTATCAGTCTGGGCGAATTTAATATATAATGTAATCTCATGGGCTATACATTAAAATCCGTACATAAAAAGAACCATAAAGTTTCCAAACGGAAATTTTATGGTTTCTTTTAAAACCTAAAAACACAAAAAAACCACCAACTTATGTATTGGTGGAGACGGTGGGAATCGAACCCACGTCCAGAGATATCGCCACTTAGGCTTCTACACGTGTAGTTGGTATATTATCATTCACTATTTCTTCGGCCTACCAACAGGCTTCCGAATAGCTAGTCTGATTCATTTCAACGACTATCCTCAGACGGTGGATAATCGTATAGCCCGCTACAGTTGAGACCCTTCAATACTACCACACGGGCGATGGTAGGAAGGATCGCTTTAGGCTACTTACGCAGCTGCTAAAGCAGGTTGATTGTTAGTTTTGCCAGTTATATTTAGGCGATAACGTTTTACGAGTCGTAACCTCGACGCGCAACCCAAGCTCAATCTACCCCTGTCGAATCCGTAACGCCCCCATATAAAATGAGAAACGCTCAGGAAGATGAGCATTCATTAATTAACTTGTACTCTTATTATAACAAACCTAAAAAGAAAATCAAGGACTGGCAAAAATTACATACTATCTGTTCATATGATCTTTGATAGCTCTATCAATATCACGTTTTACTTGTTTCCTCTTCAAATCTTCTCGCTTGTCGTATTTTTTCTTCCCTTTACCTAACCCTAGCAATACCTTAGCATAACCATTCTTTATATAAATTCTAAGCGGGATGATTGCATATCCTTGCTGTTGGGTTAATCCAATTAGTTTATCTATCTCTTTACGATGTAATAGTAATTTTCTAGATCGAGTCGGATCGTGGTTAAATCGATTACCCTGTTCATACTCAGGTATGTGCATGTTTACTAACTGAACTTCCCCTTTGCGGTCAATTCTTGCATGCGAATCTTTTAAATTGACGCGGCCATTTCTCAAAGATTTTATTTCCGTACCTTTTAATACAATTCCTGCTTCATAAGTGTCTTCAATTGTATAGTCATGTCTCGCTTTTTTATTTTGTGCAATTACTTTTCCTTGTCCTTTTGGCATAAGGTATTTCCTCCTACTGCTCACGTACCCTTCATTTTATCAAAAGTTGAGCTTTATTCCAATTATTTAGCTAAGCAGTATTAGACTTAATGCCATTATGGCCATTCCAGACATAACCCCATAAATTGATAAATGGGCTTCATCATATTTTTTAGCAGCTGGAAGAAGTTCATCAAGCGAAATAAAAACCATGATTCCAGCAACCATTGCAAAAATGATACCAAACATAACATCTGTTAAAAACGGCATTAATATCAAGAATGCGACTAGTGCTCCAATCGGTTCGGCTAAACCTGATAAGAAGGAATATTTAAATGCTTTTTTCTTATCATTCGTTGCATAATAAATAGGTACAGAAACAGCAATTCCTTCTGGTATATTATGAATCGCTACCGCCACAGCGATGGCAAAACCAATCGATGGATCCTGTAGTGTTGAAATAAATGTTGCTATCCCTTCTGGAAAGTTATGAATGGCAAGCGCAAGCGCTGTAAACAGACCCATCTTCATTAATGCTGGGTCTTTTACCGGCGAATGAGGTTTTTCCATGTCCTCCACTTTCTTTACTTCATGTGGGTTGGAGTACTTTGGAATAAATTTGTCAATTAAACCTATCAGCAACATCCCAGCAAAAAAACCTACAACTGTTATCCAGTACCCTTCTGTCTCCCCAAGTGCTACTGTTAATGAGTCCTTCGCTTTAAAGAAAATTTCTATCATCGAAACATAAATCATAACCCCGGCAGACAGACCGAGAGCAAAAGATAAGAATTTTGTATTGGTTGTTTTTGCAAAGAAAGCAAGTAAGCTTCCAACACCTGTTGCAAGACCAGCGAACAATGTAAATAAAAATGCCAGTAAAACGTCACTCAATTGATGTTACCCCCTCATGTTGGAAATACTTATATCATTTACCTTTTTAAACATATTATTAACAAGTATAGTATATGGGTCACTAATTTAGATGTCAACAATATTTTTTCCCTGATACAAAACTCAACTCTAATTGATAATAAAAGTATATGCTGGGCATTTGTCCAAAGTTATCCGGTAAGTTATTTTACTTTCTATTTATTTTTTGACAAGACACTCTCCTTTAGAACAAAAAGTGAGCCTCCAATAAAACGGAAGGCTCACTTTTTCTTCTTCTTTTTCTTATGCTTTTTTGATTTCTTTTGGTTATTATTCTGTTTGTTCTTTGGTGTCTTATTATTGCTACTACTCGCTTTAATTTTCTTTTTTTCAGGCTTGCGTTTTCTTGGCTCGGCACCTACTAATTCAAAGTCAACTGCATGTTCTTCCATATTGACTTCTGCTACTCTCACTTTCACCTCATCACCAACACGATAAATATTGGCCGTTCTTTCACCTATTAATGCATGACTTCTTTCGTCATAGTGATAGTAGTCATCCGTCAAGAAGCTAATGTGAACTAACCCTTCAACAGTATTTGGTAGCTCAACAAACATTCCAAAATTAGTTACAGAGCTAATCACACCTGTAAACTCTTCGCCAACCTTATCTTGCATATATTCTGCTTTTTTCAAATCATCTGTATCGCGTTCGGCATCCACTGCGCGACGTTCTCGCTCAGATGTATGACGTGCAATTTCCGGCATTTTTTCTTTCCAAGATGTTGTTGTTTTATTATCCAATTTTTTCTCAATTAGATACGTTCTAATTAATCGATGAACGATTAAATCAGGATACCTTCTGATTGGTGAAGTGAAGTGAGTGTAAAACTCCGTTGCTAGTCCAAAGTGACCAATCCCATTAGGATCATACTTTGCCTGTTTCATGGAGCGAAGCATAAGTTTAGAAACAATCATTTCTTCTGGGTCACCTTTAATTTCTTCTAGTACTTTTTGCAATGCTTGTGGATGAATTTCATTTGCCGTACCCTTCACAGAAATACCTAAACCAGCCAAAAATTCAAAAAAGCTTTGCAGTTTACCGTCATCCGGATCTTCGTGTATACGATGGATAAAGGGTACATCCATCCAATGGAAATGCTCTGCTACTGTTTCATTTGCAGCAAGCATAAACTCTTCAATAAGACGCTCTGCTACCGAGCGTTCTCGAAGAACCACATCTACTGCTTTACCTTCATCATCGACCAAGACTTTTGCTTCTTTAAAATCAAAATCAATAGCACCTCTGCCCATTCTTTTCGTTCTAAGGATTTCAGCTAGTTTTTCCATGTCCTTAAACATTGGTACTAGAGGTTCATAGCGATCTTTTAGTACTTCATCGTCATCAACTAGAATTTTATTGACATCCGTATAGGTCATACGTTCATTGGTTTTAATTACACTTTGGAAAATCTCGTGATTCACGACTTCACCTTGCGAAGTGATTTCCATTTCACAGCCTAGAGTTAGCCTATCTACTTGAGGATTCAATGAACAAATTCCATTCGATAAACGGTGTGGTATCATAGGAATTACTCGGTCCACAAGATAAACACTTGTCCCTCGTTCAAATGCTTCAACATCAATCGGCGAACCTTCTTCAACATAATAACTGACGTCAGCAATGTATACACCTAATTTGTAATTCCCATTGTCAAGCTTTTTCACCGTGACAGCATCATCCAAATCCTTTGCATCTGCACCATCAATAGTAACAATCATTTCATCACGTAAATCTCGTCGATTCTCAAGTTCCACTGGTTCTATGGAATCCGGTGTGTTAGCTGCGTGCTCGAGTACTTCATCTGGAAAATCTACGGTTATACCATGTTTATAAATGATGGAGATAATATCAATTCCAGGGTCATTTTTGTGTCCAAGTACTTCTATGATTTCCCCTTCTGCGCTTTTTCTTCCTTCAGGGTATTTGGTAATTCTTGCAACTACTTTATGACCATCTACAGCTCCATTAGTACTTCCCTTTGGAATAAAAATATCATTAGGAATTCGTTTATCATCTGCAATGACAAAACCAAAGGAACGGTTATCTTCAAAAGTTCCAACTACCTGGGTAACTGCTCGCTCCAATATACGAATAACTTGCCCTTCTGGACGATTGCCATCATTTCCATACTTTTCTATCCGGACAAGTACCTTATCATTGTTCATAGCCGATGCTAAGTCAGATGCATGGATGTAGACGTCACTTTGACCTTCTTCATCAGGAATTAAGAATGCAAAACCTTTTTGATGCATTTGAATTTTCCCTCGAATTAAGTTCATTTTCTCGGGTAGACCAAAACGATTTTTTCTTGTTCTAACTAATTGACCAGTTTGCTCTAGTTCATTTAATGCAATCACAAGCTCTTTAAATTCTACAGCTTCCTGTATTTCTAATGCCTGCTCTATTTCGTCTACTGCCAATGGCTTAGTTCCAGATTCATTGAAAAATGTAAGTATTCTATTTCTCATATGATCACCTGCCTTCTCTTTCTTTGTATTGTTTACCTTCTACCTTATTAATAATCATTCTTTCCAATCAAGTTGTTCTAAAAATTGATGGACATCTTCATGGAGCTGATCTTTTTCATCTCCCAATGTAATAACATGACCTGATTCCTCATACCATTTAATATCTTTGACATCTGATTCAACATGATTATAAATATAAGTAGCACTTTCGGTATTAATCATTTCGTCATTTCTTGCTTGTACAACAAATGTTGGGGTATAGATAGTATCCACATTATTTTTAACATCAGTAATCATTTCACCCAGGTCTTCAAATAGAGCTTCTGAATCTTTCATTAGCTGATCCACTTCTTTTTCAATAATGTTTTCTTCCTTCCCCTCCATTTTTTTGTACTCTTTCGAAAAGTACTTAAAACCTTTTGATAATTGGAAATCATTATCAAAATACATCGGAGCACACATGGGAACAACACCTTTAATGTTTGTTGAATAAGCAAGTTTTAAACCGAGAACTCCACCAAGCGATAATCCCGCAACAGCAATTTCATCATACCCCAGATCTTGTAAATGTTGCATGGCAAAGTTCACATCCTCCCACCACTCTTCAGGGTTCGTTTCCAACAATTCTTCTGGTGATACCCCGTGACCACGATAAATTGGCGCATGACTGGTATATCCTTTCTTTTGTAAGTAACGCCCCAACATACGGACATCTGCCGAATGACCAGTAAATCCATGCAACAGCAATACCGCACGCGGCCCTGCTTCAAAAGTAAATGGTTTAGGTTGAGCTATTTTCATTTATACTACATCTCCTTACTTTCTACTATACCCTTATTTTTCCATTAATAAAAACCAAAATTAAACCCTTATCACTTTTCATTGTGATAAGGGTTGATTATAATTATACTAAATATCCACTAATAAATGCTAATACAAAAAACAACACACCGGTAATTACTGTTCCACGATGTAAAACAAGATCCATTCCACGGGCTTTTTGCTTACCGAATAATTGCTCGGCACCACCTGAAATAGCTCCTGAAAGTCCAGCACTTTTCCCGGACTGTAACAGAACAAATGTAATTAAGACAATTGCGTCAATTATTAACAAGGTATTAACCAATCCAGTCATGTTTCCATGACACCTCCTATTACGGACAATAACTATACTTACTTTAGCATAAAAGTGAAAAAAATAGCAAGATATTTCTACATAATATATATAAATTCAAGGCACTTTTCGTATATATTATTGCAATTTAAAAATCGTAGTTGATAGAAACTGTTGATTTATTTAATTAATAATACTACTTAATACCCGCTACGGAAATACACTCCGCTTAGTTCCTGCTCTGCTTGATTTTAACTAGGAAATTTCTCTTTTTACGGGAAAACTCCCCCGAACGTGACATTATGGACTATAGTTTTAAAAATTTTTAGAGCATGTAACATAGCGGAGGCAGAATACGGAGACTCCTCGAAAATAAAAGGCAATTTTCTTCGTGCGATGTAATGCCGGAGCGAATGATCGCACAAATCAATCATAAGTGTAAGCGAGAGCTACACTATTCTGAATTAAAGATATTAACAGTCTATACAAAATATGAATCAAAGTCATGTTTCAAAAAGCAACATTTTTTTAATAGAGACAAATTCAAAAGAGGAAATAAACGTAGTCATAATTACTATTTATTAGGAAAGGATAAGATGATGGAGAACACATTTTGGATGAAAGCTAACGATGATGTACAAATTTATGTAAAAAAATGGTATTCTAGCGTTACTCGGCCAAAAGCAATCATACAGCTTTCTCACGGTATGGCGGAACATATTGGCAGGTACGAAGCATTTGCACATTATTTAGTCTCACAAGGTTTTGTTGTTTACGGAAATGACCATAGAGGACATGGACAAACTGGTCTTAAGCAAGGTTTACTAGGCTATCTATCGGATAGAAATGGTTTTACAAAGACCATGGAAGACCTACATATGATTACATTAAGGATAAGACAAGAATTTCCAAATACACCACTATTTCTATTCGGACATAGTATGGGTTCTTTCCTAAGTAGATTGTACATAGAAAAATATAGTGATTTAATTAAAGGGGTAATCCTTTCCGGTACCGGCTATTTTCCAGCTGCCATTTCGAAGCCTGGAAAAACATTAGCTGCCTTACTTCCACCCAATAAACAATCTAAATTAATGAATCAGTTAGCATTTGGGAACTATAATAGCAAAATCAAAGAAAATAAAACTATTTTTGATTGGTTAACTAGAGATAATCAAGAAGTACAAAAATACTTAAACGATCCATTATCAGGTTTTGTTCCTACAGCTAAATTCTTCGTGGATTTAATGTCTGGAATTGAACAAGTACAATCAAAAAAACATGCTTCTTCCATTCGTAAAGGGCTACCCATGTTATTTATAAGTGGGACTGAAGATCCTGTTGGTAATCATGAAAAAGGAGTGTGGAAATCCGTTCGAATTTATGAAAAATCGGGTATAGAAAATATAACCACACTGCTTTTTGATGGAGCAAGACATGAACTCATAAACGAAATAAATAAAAAGGAAGTCTTTACGGTAATTGAAAATTGGATAAGGGAGAATCTAAAAAGAGAATAAACGGGCTATTTTTGAACAATTATCAACATTAGTTGTAGAAGTTTGCTTCAATGATAAATAAGTGATAGATTTAAATTGTTATATCCTGTATATACAACTTAGTGTAAATACTTTACTTTTATAAAATCTTACTTGGAAGGGTGAAGAATGCGACATGACATCAATACAAGGAATCGCAGCTTCATCAGGTATAGCTATAGCAAAAGCTTATCAGTTAGTTACACCTGATTTATCATTTGAAAAAGCAAAAATCGAAAATCCAGATGAAGAAATTAAAAAGCTAGAACAAGCTTTAGAAATATCTAAATCTGAGTTAGAGAAAATTAAAGCACATACCAAAGATACACTTGGTGATGAACATGCAGAAATTTTCTCGGCACATTTACTTATCCTAAATGACCCAGAACTAATTAATCCAATGAAAGATAAAATATCTTCAGACAATGCCATGGCTGAGACAGCATTAGAAGAAGTTTCTAATATGTTCGTGGAAATGTTCCAAAATATGGATAATGAATATATGCGTGAACGTGCAGCTGATATAAAAGATGTTACCAAACGTGTTATGGCACATCTTTTAGGAGTAACTTTCCCCGACCCCGCTTTAATTAACGAAGAAGTCATTGTAATTGCAAATGATTTAACACCTTCTGATACTGCACAATTAAATAAACAGTATGTGAAAGGCTTTGCAACTGATATTGGTGGAAGAACCTCTCACTCAGCAATTATGGCTAGATCCCTTGAAATTCCTGCAATCGTAGGAACAAAAGAAGTAACTGGTACCATCAAACAAAATGATATGGTTATTGTCGATGGAATGGATGGGGTTGTCATTGTGAATCCTACCGACGATGAGCTTAGGTCTTATCGTGACAAACAAGAATCATTTGCTAAACAAAAGGAACAATGGGCCAAATTAAAAGACGAGCCAACTTTCTCTAAAGATGGTGAACAAGTCGAATTAGTAGCTAACATTGGAACACCAGATGATGTAGAAGGAGTACTTAATAATGGTGGCGAAGGTGTAGGACTTTACCGTACGGAATTCCTTTACATGGGTAAGAGCGAATTGCCTTCTGAAGAGGAACAATTTGAAGCATATAAAACCGTTTTAGAACGTATGGAAGGGAAACCAGTTGTTGTCCGTACACTAGATGTAGGTGGAGACAAGGAATTGAGTTATTTAGATCTACCTAAAGAATTGAACCCATTCCTAGGATTCCGTGCCATTCGTTTCTGCTTAGAAAACGAGCATGTATTCCGTCCACAGTTACGAGCTCTATTACGTGCTAGTGCTTATGGAAACTTAAAAATTATGTTCCCAATGATTGCAACATTAGATGAATACCGTCAGGCTAAAGCCATTCTTCTAGACGAGAAAGAATCCTTGCTTGCAGACGGTGTGAAAGTTTCTGACAATATTGAAGTTGGTATCATGGTTGAAATCCCTTCAACTGCAGTTATAGCTAAACAATTTGCTAAAGAAGTGGACTTCTTCAGTATTGGTACGAATGATTTAATTCAATATACTATGGCTGCAGACCGTATGAATGAGCAAGTTTCATACCTATATCAACCATATCATCCTGCAATTCTGAACTTAGTAAATAATGTCATTGAAGCAGCACACAAAGAAGGTAAATGGGCTGGAATGTGTGGCGAAATGGCTGGAGATTCCATCGCAATTCCAATTCTGCTTGGACTTGGACTTGATGAATTCAGCATGAGTGCAACATCCATCTTGCCAGCACGTACACAAATCCGTGAACTTTCCAAAGAAACGCTAGCATCCTACAAGGACAAACTTTTATCAATGGATACTGCAGAAGAAGTGGAAGAGTTTATTAAAGAAAAAACAAAACAATAAGAACATGGTAAAAACACCCAGTGTATGGGTGTTTTTATTTGGTTTAAGCTTATTGTCTGTTGCTTGTTTTGTTTAGAATTTTTTTAGGTTGATGAACTCATTCTTTTCGTTGATGCCTGCCTATCATTCAATAATCTCAAGCTTGTCCTTAATAGATGTTCTCCCTTTATCTCTGGGTACTTTCTTTGGATAGCCGATTTGCATAACTGCTACAATCTTCACTTTTTCAGAATCGAGTCTAATATCTTTCATAAATGTTGTATCATGCATATATGGAGTAATCGTCCACAACATCCCCACCCCATATTCCCAGGCAGCTAGTTGAGCATTTTGAATAAAAGCACAAACAGAAGAATATTCCTCTTCATTTCGAATAGGGTCTTGTTGTATTTCCAAATAAATGACAGCATGATGTGGAATTGTTAGGAGAAAATCCTTCATCGAACGAATCATTTTTAATGTTTTTGGATTCCTATCATTTGGTATCATTCCAGTACGCTGATAACTTCCTAAAATGGATTCTACCAGCATTTCCTTCCCATATCCTTGAAAAAGTTTAATATTCCAGGGTTCTTTCATATAATGAGTAGGTGCATAGGAAGCATATGTAAAAATTTCTTCTAGAACCTGACTATCAACTGCTTCTTCTTTGAAACTATGAATGGAACGACGTTGTCTGATTGCATCTAAAATATTCATTTTTCCTCCCCCATTAACACATCTATATCTTCAATAAATATAGTACATTGATATTGTCAACTTTTCATCTATATAAAGAGCCATTCTTCCAAGAATAGCCCTTTAAACCTCCATTATTATGCAAACTGCTCCCCTGTCATCACCGTCATGAATCGATTAAAAAAGCTTGGATAGTCTAACTGAAAGGCTATTCGATGCCTCTTTACTTCTGCCTCCGCTTCTTCCTCTAAACTTCCAAATGGCCTCACATCAGCAATACTCTGTCCTCGTTCTGTTCCTTCTGTAGCTTGAACAATATGAACTGGTAAATCTTGATAAGTAAACATTTCATCATGATTTACTGCCATTATTGTCAATACATCATGCAGAGGACTGCCTTTAATATTTGGATTTCTTTCTTTGTAGAAGTCATAATAATAGTCAACCAATGTCTTCACGAGAGGAACCTGCCCCACCTGGTCAATATAATTTATCATCTCTGGAGTAGCTATCGCTTGCTCTGTTACATTCAATGGTATAATCGTTATATTTTTAGCGTAAGTTAACACTATTTGAGCAGCAACTGGATCTCCATGAAAATTAGCCTCTGATACTGCTGTCACATTTCCCGGTGCCCAAAATGCTCCACCCATTAAATAATATTCATTTATTTCACTCATTAAATCCCGATATAGAAGGAACATTGTTGCAAGAGATGTTAGCCTGCCTATATTCACAATAATTAAGTCATCTTTATACTCTTCGATAACATTTACAATGTCAAAGAAGTTTTCAAATGCAATATTCTCTCCAGCTGTAGGTGGAGTAATCGGTCCAAGTCCGTACTCACCATGTATCTCCGGGACAAATTCTGGTACTTCTGCTGTCATGGGAATTTCCGCACCGGAAAAAATTTTAATACCTTCCGCTTCTTCCGTTTCAAATAGACTCCGAACATATTGTATATTATCAAGCGCATTTTCTCTTGGTATATTACCATAATCAGCGACAACGCCTACTATATCAATTTCACTAGTTAAATAAGAATATATAATAGCAATCGTATCATCTATACCAACATCTGCAAAGAGTAATACTTTTTTAGCCAAGTTAACCCTCTCCCTGTTTACTTTCATTCCATTCATTATATTAAACAGGGAAATTGTTTGTGTCTATTTAACCAAAACGCTGTCCAGTCATTATCGTCATAAAATCGACATAAAACTTTTGATAATCTAATTGAAAAGCAATTCGATGCGGGGTAATATTCTTCTCGGTTTCTTCTGCAAGATCGCCAAATGGCCGGATATCTGCGATGCTTTGACCACGTTCTGTTCCCTCTGTTGCCTGCACAATGTGGGTAGGTAGTTTCTTAAAAGTGAACATATCATCATGGAGTGTGGCCATTACCGTTAATACATCATGAAGTGGACTTCCTTGAATATTAGGATTTCTATTTTTATAAAAATCATAATAATAATCTAAGAGGGTTTTTATTAAAGGTATTTGGCCTACCTGATCAATGTAATCAACCATCAATGGTGTGGCAATTGCTTTTTGTGTTACATTCAATGGAATAATGGTAACTTTCTTGGCATAGGTTAAGACAATTTGAGCAGCTACAGGATCTCCATGAAAATTAGCTTCGGATACCGATGTAACATTCCCAGGAACCCAAAAGGCACCTCCCATAATATAATAACTCTTTACCTGCTTCATCAAACCCGGATATAGGACGAACATTGTAGCAAGTGATGTTAATCTCCCAATATTAACAATAACAAGATCTTCAATATTACTTAAAATAATCTCTACTATTTCAAAAAAATTCTCTTCTAAGGCATCTTCATTCCCCACATCAGGTGGGATAATCGGTCCCAGTCCATACTCCCCATGAATAGCGGTAACATAATTCGGCAACTCCCCTGTCATGGGAATCTCTGCTCCAGCGATAACCTTAATATCTTTACTCTCATCTGTATCAAATAAGGCCCTTACATAATTTATGTTCTTCAGTGCATTCTCTCTAGAAATATTTCCATAATCCGCCACAACCCCTATAATATCCACCTCATCATTTAAATAGGAGTAAATAAGAGCAACCGTATCATCAATTCCAGTATCACCAAATAGTAATATCTTTTGAGGCAAACTATCCCCTCCATTCTATGATTAGCTAGTTACTTATTTACCCATATTACATAAATTGGCTGTCTTATGCATGAAAATTTGAAATTTTACACGTTTTCTTATGGGATAGATGACCTTGTGTGATTGATAAAACTCTTTAGGCGGTCGATGGAACATACCAAATGATTGATAAAGCTCTCTTCTCGATTGATAGAATACACCCTGTAACCAATACAGACCTGTTCCACATCATAAAAAAGAGGCAGATATCAAAATCTGCCTCTTTCCTTTATTCCATTATTATTTTTTCAAGTTATAGAATGAGTTTAAGCCACCATAGATGCCCATTCCTGCCAATTCGTCTTCGATACGAAGTAATTGGTTGTATTTCGCAACACGGTCTGTACGAGATGGTGCACCTGTTTTAATTTGTCCTGCATTAGTAGCAACTGCGATATCAGCAATAGTTGAATCTTCTGTTTCACCAGAACGGTGAGAGATTACTGCTGTGTAACCAGCTTGTTTTGCCATTTCAATTGCATCGAATGTTTCAGTAAGTGTACCAATTTGGTTAACTTTAACTAGGATAGAGTTACCTACACCTTGTTCAATACCTTGAGCAAGTTTTTTCGTATTTGTAACAAATAGGTCGTCTCCAACTAATTGAACGCGATCTCCTAAACGATCTGTTAGTAGTTTGTGACCTTCCCAGTCATTTTCATCTAGACCATCTTCAATAGAGATAATTGGATATTTATTAACCATCTCTTCGTACCAATCAACCATTTCTGCAGAAGTACGTACAACGCCTTCTCCTTTAAGGTTGTATTTACCATCTTCGTATATTTCAGAAGAGGCAACGTCCATAGCAAGTTTTACTTCTTCACCAGGTTTGTAACCAGCTGCTTCGATAGCTTCAACGATAGTTTGTAGTGCTTCTTCATTGGAGCCAAGGTTTGGAGCGAATCCCCCTTCATCACCAACTGCCGTATTGTAGCCTTTTGAACCTAATACTTTTTTCAATGCATGGAAAATTTCTGCACCCATACGTAGTGCTTCTTTAAATGATTCCGCACCTACAGGCATTACCATGAATTCTTGGATATCTACGTTGTTATCAGCATGTTCCCCACCGTTAACGATGTTCATCATAGGTGTAGGAAGTGTTTTTGAATTAAATCCACCTAAGTAGTTGTACAATGGTACATCTAATAAGTCAGCAGCAGCACGAGCAACGGCCATGGATACACCAAGGATGGCATTCGCGCCTAATTTTCCTTTGTTTTCTGTTCCATCTAATTCAATCATTAATGCATCAATAATATTTTGACGAGTTACGTCCATTCCAATTAATTCTGGAGCAATTGTTTCATTTACATTTTTAACTGCTTGCAGAACACCTTTACCTAAGTAACGGTCCTTGTCTCCATCACGTAATTCAACTGCTTCATATTCACCAGTTGAAGCACCACTTGGAACTAATGCGCGACCAAAAGCACCTGATTCTGTGTATACTTCTACTTCTACTGTTGGGTTACCACGTGAGTCTAAAACTTCGCGTGCATATACGTCTGTAATGTATGGCATTTTAAAAATCTCTCCTTTTAATTTGTTATTATTTTTTAATTAAGGATGTTCCAGTCATTTCTTCTGGTTTGTCTACATCCAATAAGTCAAGTAAGGTAGGCGCTAAATCAGCTAAGATTCCACCATCACGTATTTCAGCATCTTCTTTCGTTACGATAACCGGAACAGGGTTTGTCGTATGAGCTGTCATTGGATTTCCTTCGACAGTTACTACCTCATCAGAATTCCCATGGTCAGCTGTAATAATAGCATTACCGCCTAAATCTTTAATTTTATCCACAACTTTGCCTAAGCACTCATCCACTGCTTCTATTGCTTTGATTGTAGGTTCTAACATTCCGGAATGTCCAACCATATCAGGGTTAGCAAAGTTTAAGATGATTGCGTTAGGACGATCTTCAGAGTCAAGTTCTTCTAGTAACGCGTCCGTTACTTCATAAGCACTCATTTCTGGTTTTAGATCATACGTTGCAACTTTTGGTGAATCAATTAAAATTCGCTTTTCACCTTCAAATTCCTGTTCACGTCCACCACTCATAAAGAATGTAACATGTGGGTATTTTTCGGTCTCAGCAATGCGTAATTGTTTGAGTTTATTTTGTGAAAGTACTTCACCGATTGTATTATCTAAGTTAACTGGTTTGTATGCAACAAAACCATCTACTGATTCACTGAATTCTGTTAACATAACAAAATCTAGATCTTTTGGTACCCCTTCTCCACGGTCAAAATCGCGGAAGTCTTCATTCGCGAATGTACGTGAAATTTGGATAGCACGGTCAGGTCGGAAGTTATAAAATATAATGGAATCATTATCTTGTATTTTTCCAACCGGTTCCCCATTCTCATCTACCATGACAGATGGAATAACGAATTCGTCATGGATACCATTTGAATAAGAGTCCTCAATTACTTCCATCGGCGTACGATAAGTTGGGCCTTCTCCATAAACCATGGAATCATAAGATTTTTTCACACGGTCCCAGCGTTTGTCACGGTCCATGGAATAATAACGGCCTGAAATCGTAGCAAATTGACCTACACCTAATTCTTTCATTTTTTCTTCTGTTTGTTTAATATATTTCTCTGCTGTAGTTGGCCCAACATCACGACCGTCTAAGAATCCATGAACATAGACTTTTTCCAGTCCTTGGTCACTTGCTAATTTTAATAAAGCAAATAAATGTTCAATGTGACTATGAACACCACCATCAGACAACAGACCAAATAAATGAAGGGCACGGTTATTATCTTTTGCATGTTGAATGGATTTTAGAAATGCGCCTTTTTGGTAAAAGTCGCCTTCTTTAATCGATAAATTAACACGTGTCAAACTTTGATAGACAATACGGCCTGCACCAATATTTAAATGTCCAACTTCAGAATTTCCCATTTGTCCTTCGGGTAAACCAACTGCCTCACCACTTGCAGTTAATTGATTGTGAGCAAATGTATTCCAGTAACGATCAAAGTTTGGTTTTTTCGCTTGGGCTACCGCATTACCAAACTCTTCGTCACGAAAAGCAAAACCATCTAAGATAATTAATGCAGCTAACTTGTTATCACTCATTTTGTACCTGCCTCCACAAGTTGTAGGAAGGAATCAGCTTCAAGGCTTGCGCCACCAACTAAGGCACCATCAATGTCAGACTGAGCTAGTAACTCATCTACATTAGCAGGTTTCACACTACCACCGTACTGAATAACAACTTGTTCTGCAGTTTCTTCAGATGTTACTTCTTTAACAACATTACGAATATGTGTACAAACTTCATTAGCTTGTTCACTTGTTGCAGTTTTACCAGTTCCAATTGCCCAGATTGGTTCATATGCAATAATCGTTTTTGCTACTTGATCAGCAGAAAGACCATTTAGGGCTTTTTTCACTTGGTCTTCAACAAGGCTCATTGTTTCATTCGCTTCACGCTGTTCTAATGTTTCACCAACACAAACGATTGGTGTTAAATCGTGTTGGAATGCAGCGTGTGTCTTTTTATTTACTGTTTCATCTGTTTCAGCAAATAATTCACGACGTTCAGAGTGACCAAGAACAACGTGTGATACACCTAAATCTTTTAACATAACTGGACTTACCTCACCAGTGAATGCTCCACTCTCTTCAAAGTGCATGTTTTGTGCTGCAATCTTCACTTGTGAACCTTGTGATCTTTCAACAAGAGAAGCTAAAAACGGATATGGCGCACAAACAATTGCTTCAACTTTATCACTTTTCGGAGCTTTTTCTTTTACTTCATCTACAAAACTGTTTGCTTCTGATAACACTTTATTCATTTTCCAGTTACCAGCAATTACTTTCTTGCGCATCGTCTCACCTCTATTTAATGATTAATCTTACTTTTCGTTTAATGCTGCTACACCAGGAAGTACTTTTCCTTCCATGAATTCTAAGGATGCACCGCCACCCGTTGAAACATGATCCATTTTTTCAGCTAAACCAAATTTTTCTACAGCAGCAGCGGAATCTCCACCACCAATAATCGTGTATCCTTCTGTAGTTGCTAAAGCTTCAGCCACTGCTTTCGTTCCATTAGCAAATGCGTTTAGTTCGAATACACCCATTGGTCCATTCCAAATAACTAGTTTGGATTCTGACACAATCTTGCTGTATGTTTCACGAGTTTTCGGTCCAATATCTAAAGCTTCCCAGTCAGCAGGAATCTCTTCGATGGATACTTCCTTTTTATTCGCATCTTCAGAGAAGTCATCTGCAACTACCACATCTTCTGGAAGGACGAAGTTTACGCCTTTTTCTTCAGCTTTTTTCATAAATTCTTTTGCTAAATCAATTTTATCTTCTTCTAAAAGTGATTTACCAACTTCATGACCTTGTGCTTTCACAAAGGTGTAAGCAAGTCCACCGCCAACGATAAGGTTGTCTACTTTGTCTAATAGGTTGTCAATTACATTGATTTTATCTTTAACTTTAGCTCCACCAATAATAGCTGTGAATGGACGCTCAGGATTTTCTAATGCTTTTCCTATGACTGCAATTTCTTTCTCCATTAAATATCCAGCAGCTGCAGGTAATTTTTCGGCAACCCCGGTTGTGGAAGCATGGGCACGGTGTGCGGCACCAAATGCATCATTCACATAAAGGTCTGCCATGTCAGCGAACGCTTGAGCAAGTTCAGGGTCATTCTTTTCCTCTCCTGCTTCAAAACGAACATTTTCAATAAGCAATAAATCTCCATCGTTTAAACCATCTATTGCTTCGTTTACTTCTTGTCCGTAAACTGCATCGGTTTTCACTACTTCTTTGCCGCTTAGTTCACTTAAACGTTTAGCAACAGGGTCTAATCGTAGTTCTTCTACCACTTGACCTTTAGGACGACCAAGGTGACTGGATAGAATTACTTTTGCTCCTGCATCAGATAAGTGTTTAATAGTAGGCAATGCTGCTTTAATCCGTGTATCGTCTGTTACCTCTCCGTCTTTCATAGGTACGTTAAAATCAACACGACAAAATACTTTTTTCCCTTTTACTTCAAGGTCTTTAAGTGTTTTTTTATTCAATGTACAGCCTCCTATAATTTTATGTAAATGAATGTATCATTTAGGGTCTGCTATTAATAACATCCTTATCCATTATATACCAAACCCAGGCAAGATTTTGTTTAAAAGTAAAAGGGAGAGGAGCTTGCTCCTCCCCCTTAGGTTTGATGTTTTTTTCTTATAGACCTTTTTCAGCCATGAATACAGCTAAGTCTACACAACGAGTAGAGTAACCCATTTCGTTATCATACCAAGAAACAACTTTAACCATGTTACCTTCCATAACCATTGTGGATAAACCATCAACGATAGAAGAATGAGTGTTTCCAACGATATCTCTAGATACTAATGGAGCTTCACTATATTCTAAAACGCCTTTTAATGGACCTTGAGCAGCTTCTCTGAACGCATTGTTGATATCTTCAACTGTTGCATCTTTATCAAGTTCTGCTACTAAGTCGGTTAATGAACCATCTGGAGTTGGAACACGAACAGCCATACCATTAAGTTTACCCTGTAATTCTGGTAGTACTAGACTTACTGCTTTTGCAGCACCAGTAGTTGTTGGGATAATATTTTCTGCAGCTGCACGCGCACGACGATAATCTTTATGTGGCAAATCAAGAATTTGTTGATCATTTGTATAAGAATGGATAGTTGTCATTAATCCACGTTTAATTCCGAATGTATCGTTAAGTACTTTAGCGAAAGGTGCTAAACAGTTTGTTGTACAAGATGCATTGGATACAATGTTGTGTTGACTAGCGTCATATTCATCATGGTTAACACCCATAACGATTGTTAAATCTTCGTTTTTAGCAGGCGCAGAGATAATTACTTTTTTAGCTCCAGCTTCGATATGTTTTTGTGCATCTTCTCCACTAGTAAAACGACCAGTAGATTCAATAACGATATCTACACCAAGATCTCCCCAACCTAATTGTGCAGGGTCACGTTCTGAAAGTACTTGGAACTCTTTACCGCCAACTGCGATATTTGTACCATTTACAGTTACTTCTTCTTCTAAAACACCATGAACAGAATCATATTTTAAAAGGTGTGCTAACATATTTGCATCAGTTAGGTCATTAACTGCAACGATCTCTACTTGATCATTTTTTAAAGCTTGACGAAATACATTACGTCCAATTCTTCCAAAACCATTAATACCTACTTTTACTGCCATTAAATATTCCTCCTAGAAAGTTTATTTATATATGATGCTCAAAAGGTAAGATACCTTGAACATACATTGTTATTAAAAGAAGATAGATTATCCTCTTAAAATCTGTTTTGCAGCTGCTTCATCTGTAATCAATAAATCACTTTTCCCTTGTTTGAAATAAGATTCAATTGCTTCTGCCTTTGATTTACCTCCTGCAACAGCTATAACATGTTCAATAGATGCTAAATCCTCAAGCTGAAGACCCACGGTTCGAACTTTGTGTACAATATTTCCGTGATCATCAAAGTAATACCCAAATGCTTCACTTGCTGCATGATGCATCTCTAGTTTTTTCATGGTTTCCTCTGATGTTTTCCTTCGTTTTGCCATTGTTTTAGCATCGCCAATTCCATGAATAACAATGTTGGAATTAGTAATTTGTCCGAGTATTTCTTTAATCATTGGTTCATTAATCAGCGTATGGTAAGCAGACTCACTAATAGGATCTGGAACATAAAGCAGTCGGTATTCACCATTTGCTTTTTTGGCCATTTCCGATACAATTCTACTCGCTTGATTTTCTGCTTCTTCACCAACTCCGCCTCTTGCAGGAACAAACAGGCAATCATTATCATTATTCAAAGGAGACATGACTTCTGCAATAGCAGCCATCGTTGTTCCACCAGTTACAGCAATTACTGAATGGTCTTTGACAATTTGTTGAAGGTAAGCCACACAAGCTTTGCCCATTTCCTGTTTTACCCATTCATACTCATCACTATTCCCTGGAACAATAATAACGTTTCTTACTTTTAACTTTTCCCGAATTTGCTTTTCTAAAACAGATAATCCGACAATTTCTCTCATCATGTCAGATAATTGTTCAAGAACTAATGTACCCTCTTTTGAAATATACATACCCTTCGATGTAATATCAATGAGGCCCTGCTTATGTAAAAAGTCTATTTCACTTCGCACATGTCTTTCGGTTAAACTTAACTTCTCAGCTAACCCTCTTCTTCCAATTGGTTCAAAGTTCGCTACACTTTGCAAAATGAAATAACGTTGCTGCATCACTTTCAAAATATCGGGTACTATTTTTTTTTGCAAGTCGGTTAAAGTTCTCATAAAAATCCCTTCCTAACTGGTCACAATATGTCCCGTATGGTTGTATTATGTCCCAGCCATAAATTATTATAACATAACTACTAGAATAAACAAATATAACAAGCGAAATAAATGTGAAATTTTGGTTAAGATGAGAATGAAGATGTGAAAGGAGTAAGTGATTTACTGAGGGATTTTGGACTAGTAGATCTTATTAGGCTTAGAATTGTTGATTTCTGACGGGTGGGTTCATTAATATATGGCGCGCGTTCGATGGTATCCTCTGCATATGCGTCGATACAAATCTCCGCATAAAAAAGAGAAGATTTTAGTCACCAATCTTCTCGGACTGTTCTTTTAAAAATTCTTCTACTGCATCGTAGTTAATTTCCTCGCAGTTTAATTGCTTTCCATTCACTTCGATAACGGGGATTAATAATTGATACTCTACTAGCCAATCTTCATTGGTGTATATATCTCTCATTTCTATTTCATGGGGATAGTCATATTTAAATAATGATAATAATGCTTCAGCATCGTCACATAATGAACAATTTTCTTTTGTATAAAACTTTACTTTCAGCATGATGATTTATTTTCTCCTTCTTTTCATAGATGATGGAATTTGTAATTGTTCACGATATTTCATAACCGTCCTTCGAGCTATCTTAATACCGAATTCTTCTTCCAATATGTTTCTTAAAACTTGATCAGATAATGGTTTGCTTTTTTCTTCCTTATCAATCAATTGAATCAAAAGATGTTTAATAGCAATTGATGCCGTTCCCTTCCCATTACTTTGTCTTGCTCCTGACTGAAGAAAAAACTTAATTGGCAAAACGCCATGTGGTGTTTGAACATATTTTTGATTAATTGCTCGGCTGACTGTTGATATATGTATAGCTAAATCGTTGGCAATTTCCCTCAATGTTAATGGTTGGAGCATTACCACTCCTTCTTCAAAAAAAGCATATTGTTTTTCAACGATTATTTGGATGATGCTTTCCAGGGTATTCGAGCGGAAACCAATCGCTTGCTTTAGTAAATCAACTTGTTTATATTTTTCTTTTAAAAATGCTGTTGCGTCTTTTCCTATCTCTGTTAACTTCTCATACTCCGTATTTAGTCGAATGGTTGGTGATGCCCATTTATAGAATTTTATTTTCCAGGCTCCGTCTTCCTTATAGATAGATGCTTCTGGGATAATATATTCAGGTGGTTCCGTATCTAAAAGTTGACCTGGCTTTGGATGGCAAAGTTTGATATGGTCAATTACTTCTTCAGCAATGGCAGTTGTCGTTTGATAGTGTTCGGCAATAGATACTGCATCTTCTTCAGCAATCCATTCTAAATGGCTTTCAAATAAATCCTCTGCAAATGAATAATGAATCCCCATTTCCTTTAATTGCAGCAAGATACATTCGGTAAGTGTTCTTGCACCAATACCAGTTGGTTCTAAGGCTTGAATCACATGTAAAGCTTCCTCTACTGTTTCTACTGATGTACGACAATCCTCTGCCCAAACATCTCGTTCTACCTCGAGGTAACCGTCTTCATTTAATGAGTCAATTCCATAATCAATCACGTGGCGCAATTTTTTATCAAACTTTATTGATATTAATTGTTTTTTCAATTGCTCATACATCGTTTGTTCTGCTGAGTTGATTTCACCTATAGCAGGTTGTGTAGAATGAGTACGATGATATTTTTCCCAATCATAGTCATAGTTCACCTCTTCTATTAGAGGGTTTTCCTTGGAAATCTGATTAATATATTCTGCCAATTCCAGACTAGAAAATTGAAGAATATTAATGGACTGCATTAGGGATTGGTTCATTTTCCACTGCAACGTTTGCTGTTGTATAAGTTTTGGTTTCATGGTTGCACTACAGGCCCCCCCTTAGTTACAACTTCGGAACAGGAATATTTATTTCAATCTACCTTTATTCATATTTTGCCACTAATTCCTTATAAAGTCACTTAGTTATGATAAAATTTAGAAAGAAAACTCAAGAAATATCTTGAATGACAAAGAAAGGGCTAGGTGTTTTTCCTAATCCTTTTTCCACTTTCACATAAACTATTTGGTTCTCTTTCACTTTAAGCTCTTTTCATATAGTTTGTTGCTTTTTATAGTTTTATAGTTGATAGAATCCTCGGATATATTTAATCAAAAATAGTGTAGCTCTCGCTTACACTCATTAATGTTCTGTTCTACCATTCGCTACGACAGAATACTTCACTTTCCGCGGGTACGGCCTCAGCCCCCTCGGAAGAAAGCCTTACTTTTTAACCACTTTATTTTCCATTCTACCAACACCATCAATCTCTACTGTTACGACATCCCCATCTTTCAAGAATTGCGGTGGATTCATTGCTACTCCAACTCCATTTGGTGTCCCTGTTAAGATGATATCTCCAGGTTTAAGAGTAATCGTTTTTGAAATATATTCGATTAGAAAAGGAATATCAAAAATTAATAAGCTAGTATTGGAAGACTGACGCTCTTCTCCATTTACAAAAGAACGAACGGAAAGGTTAGCAGGATTTTCCACTTCATCCTTTGTTACTACATAAGGTCCTATCGGGGTGCTCTTGTCTAATGTCTTCCCTTGCAACCACTGCTGGGTTCTCCTTTGCAAGTCTCTTGCAGATATATCATTACCAATCGTATATCCTGCAATATAATCATAGGCATTCTCCCGACTCACTTTAGAAGTTTCTTTTCCAATCACAATACCAAGTTCCACTTCATAATCCAGCTTACTAGTTGAACCTGATTTCACTATATTGTCTTCCGGCCCAATGATTGCATTATCAAACTTTGCGAATAAAACCGGAAAATCAGGAATATCACTTTCCATCTCCGCAGCGTGATCGGCATAGTTCTTTCCTACGCATATTATTTTACCTGGATTGGATATAGGTGTCCCTATAAGAACCTCATTTCTTTGGTAACCAGCTAGTTCGCTATCCAATGCATAACCATATGCACTGCTAGCTTTTTCAAAAAGCAAGGACCCTAAAGAAAAATACGTGTTAGGATTAGAAGGAAGCAGTCTCTCCACATCATTTGCTAGGTCTCGTTTTCCATTAGCAAACAAATACCGTTGATAAGCATGTTGCACATCTACAATCTTATCGTTATGTAAAAAACCAATTCGATAGGAACCCAAATTTCCTTTTAATCGATAACTTACTAATTTCATTTCTCTCACCTTCCCATTAATTATTCAGCAAGCTAAGCACTATGCCTAGCTTGCGGATTCTGTAGACATTTTTTTATTATCTTTTTTGTTTTTTAAATAGTTCATGGCAAAAATCACAAGAACAACCAATAATCCTATAATATCGGTGGTTGTTTCTGGTATTATCAACAGTAACGATCCAGCCCCAAGTATTAAGCGCATGAACACCTTTACTTCAGCTTTAAAGAACCCTTCCAGAGATGCTGCTAGACCGATGACACCTATTATGGATGTGAGGACAATTAATACGATTTCCATCACATCAGGCATTGGAAACTCAGTAGCATTTACTGGTAGCCCATTCGGGTCGATTAACAACATTGCTGGATTATAAACAAACAAGTATGGAATGATGAATCCAGCTAATGCAAGTCTTAACGCGATAAAACCTGTTTTCATAGGATTTCCACCTGAAATACCAGCTCCTGCAAAGGCAGCGAGAGCAACTGGTGGCGTAATATTTGCGAAAATACCAAAATAGAAAACAAATAAATGTGCTACCAGTACTGGTACACCAAACTCCGCTAAAGCAGGTGCAGTCATTGTTGCAGTAATAATATAAGCCGGAATTGATGGTAGCCCCATTCCTAAAATAATAGATGCTATCATCGTTAAGAATAACGTAAAGAATAGTGATCCAGATCCAAGGCTTGTAATAGCAGAAGTCATGACTGTACCAAAGCTTGTTAAACTTACGACACCAATAATAATGCCTACAACTGCACAGGCAATCATTACAGACAGTGACTGTCTTGCACCATTTTCCATCGCTTCCAAAATATCCTTTATAGACATTCTCGTTGTTTTTCTAAAGGAGGCAACAATCACCGTAAGGATAATCGTATAAAAGGCGGCAAAACCGATTGGAATATTCATAAATAACATTATCACTAGACCAAAGATTGGCAGTAATAAATGCCCTCTTTCTTTTATCACTTCTTTAACACGAGGTAAATCGGCTTTTGGTATTCCTTTGAGATTCCTTCTTCCCGCACGAAAATGAACTTGCATAATAACCGCCAGAAAATACAGTACAGCTGGTAATAGGGCAGCTAAAGCAATCGTTCCATAAGCAATTCCTGTTGTCTCAGCCATAATAAATGCACTAGCCCCCATTATCGGTGGTAAAATCTGTCCACCAATAGAAGCACTTGCTTCAACAGCTCCAGCGAAATTCTTTTGATAGCCAATTTTCTTCATTAACGGGATTGTAAAAGCGCCCGTACCAACAACATTTGCCACTGCCGCACCATTAATACTCCCCATAAATCCACTAGAAATTACGGCTACTTTAGCTGGTCCACCTTGCTTGCTTCCTGCTAACGCCATTGCTAAATCATTGAATAATTGTCCCATACCAGATTTTGAAAGAAATGCACCAAATAAAATAAATAGGAAGATAAATTGTACCGAGGCACCTATAGCAGTAGAGAATAACCCTTCTGTCTTTAGATAAAGCTGCCCAAAAATATCTCCTAGATCAAATGGTCTGGTCATTAGCATATTAGGCAACCATGTCATATGACTAAAAAATGGGTAAGATAAGAAAATTAATGCTAGGATTGGTAAGATAATCCCAGTTACTCGACGAGCTGCTTCTAAAACAAGTATTACGGTTACAATCGCTGCAATGATGTCCATAGTATTCGGGATTCCGCCACGGGTCGTAACGATTGCGCTATACTCCATAAAAAGATAAGCACTTGTTAATATACTTAATAGAAACAATATCCAATCATAGAAAGGAATCTTTGATTTATCTTGCTTTTTAACTACTGGATAAAGAAGAAATATTAGCGCCATACCAAAAGACATGTGAATAGACCTTTGCAATAATGCAGGTATTGGGTTATACGTTACATACAAATGGTATGCAGAATATGCTATTGCTAAGACTGAAATGATGATAGCAATTTTACGGTTCTTTAATTTTCGAACATTCGACTCCGTATCGAATTTTTCTAATACCTTCTTTGATACATCTTCTGTTACAGTAAGGTTCGTATCTTGTTTATCTTCTCTCATAAAGACTCCCCTCCCATGTACTCCCAAAAGTGCAGATATTGTACGGATATCAAGACACTTTCATAGTCTTCTGTAAACTCATATAACAGAAGATTTTTTCCCCCGGATTCAATAGTCGTATGCGCATTTTCAGAAACTGTTAAATTCATTTCAGGGAAAGATTTATCTACTCTCATCGTTACATAACCATCCTCTGTTCTTACTTCGTCTGCACTAGATGGGACTCCAGCTCCAAAAGTCTTAAAAGAGGTCTTTGTTAGTAGAAGTTCTTGCCCTTGTCGTTCATACCATTCAATCCATTCTTCTTTTTCAACTGAATGGATCCACTTCAGGCGAAAATTATCTTTTTTTAAATAATAGATACTTTCACCGAAGTCTAATTGAATAACAGGTATTTTATAAAAAAGGAAAAAAAGGAGCACGATTAAACCTGCGCTCCATTTCCATCCCTTACTCACCATTTTGTTCATTGTAGTAACGTTCTGCCCCTGGATGTAAAGGTGCTACTAGACCTTCTTGCGCTGCTTCTAGTGAGATATCCGTTGCAGCTTGATGAGAATTGCCTAATGCATCAAGATTTTCAAAGAATGTCTTCGTTAATTTATAGACATCATCTTCAGTCATATCTGCATGAACAATAAGAGCGTTCATAATCGCAGCTGTAGGAACTGGTTCTGCATTCCCATACGTATCAGCAGGAATTTCTAAAGCTACAAAATAAGATTCATCTTGTGCAATTTCTTCTACATTTTCTGGGTCAATAGATACCATACGAATATCCAATGTTTCGGATAGTTCTAATAGAGATGCATTTGGCAAGCCACTTGTTAAGAATGCGGCATCTAACTGTCCTGCACGCAGGCCATCAGCTGCTTCTGCATATCCTAGGTAATCTACATCAATATCATCATATGTGATTCCATGTCCTTCCAGTAATGTACGTGCATTAACTTCTACCCCAGAGTTTTGGTCCCCTACCGCAACTCGCTTACCTACTAAATCTTCTATGGTTTCAATCTCTGTTTCCTCAGTGGTAACTATTTGCACGTAGTTTGGATATAGTGCTGCTATTTGATTCACTTTCTCAATAGGAGCATCAAAACTAATAGAGCCTTCAACTGCTTGACTAACAACATCACTCATTGTAAAAGCCATTTCTACTTTATCCTGGTCAATTAAGTTTACATTTTCAACAGAAGCTCCAGTTGTTTGTGTTCTAGAGTTCACACCAAATTCTGAACTGTATGTTTCTGCCAACGTTGTTGCGATGATATTGTATGGACCTGAAGATCCACCAGTGGCAATTGTAACGATATTGGTGTCTAAGCCTTCTCCGTTATTGGCTTCCCCTTCAACTTCTCCCCCATCAGAAGAACTTTCACTTCCACATGCTACCAGTATAAAACCCAAAAACAACACCATAAGAACCATACTTAATTTCTTCATCTAAATCCCCCCTATTTTATTTAAAGAAAAAAGTAGAAAAACTAACGTTAAATATTTAAACGCTTTCATGATAATATTATTAATTATTAGTACAATTGTCAATAATTTAATTTTGTTTAGAATTTAACAAGTGTCTGTTTTTTCTATAAGTTTTGTTTTTGTACTGAAATTGTTACTATTTACCGTTTATATCGCAGCTTGTATAGATTGTTGATTTCTTTAATTCAGCGTAGTTTCGACATACTTAAAATAAGCATAATTTACGAAAAAAGCCCGTTAGTAACACTGCCTTTCTTCCAATTGTTCAAGAAACTTTCATTTATTCCTGAATAATTAGTGCTATACTTTGGATAGATTATTTAAATACAAAGAACTTGGGGGTGAAGGAAAACATGAAAAAAAATAAATTCTTACTAGTATCTCTTGTAAGTATAATGGTAGTAACATTAATTGCATGTAATGGTGATACAAATAATGAAACGGAAGAATTGAAGGAGCTTATCGTTGACTTTCAATTACCAGAATCAGTATCGGCTGGTGAGACTATCGAATTAAAAGCCGTTGTAACATATGGGGATGAAATAGTTGAAGATGCTGATGAGGTCACATTCGAAATTTGGGAGCAAGATGATGAAGAGAATAGTATAAAAATAGAAGCAAATAATAACGGAGATGGCAGTTACACTGCAGAAACGACTTTTGATACGGAAGGTACATACGAGATGTACGCACACACAACAGCACGTGATTTGCATACCATGCCATTAGAATCTATTGAAGTGACAGAGTAATAATATAGAAGTTAGAAAATAGCCCTTTCCAATATAAAGGCAAACCAAAATCCGAACTTTTCATTAAATGATGAAGTTCGGATTTCACTTTGATTAAAACACTTATGTCTTCTCATTACCTTTTATTTTTGGCTATTTCTAAGAAACTGTTTCGATTGTACAAAAAGAGCCTTATTTTTACAAACTCAGAAAGATAGATTATACTAACACGTAAATAATAATTTACAGAGAGGCTTGTTTTGGATGGTGAAAAAAAGTATTGTGCTCATTGGTTTTATGGGAGTTGGGAAAACTACTGTCGGCAAAGAGATTGCTAGAAAGCTAAACCGCAATTTTGTAGATATTGATCATGTTATCGAACGAGAATTTAACATGCCCACAACGGAAATCTTTAAGGAATACGGGGAAGAAACCTTTCGCAAAAAAGAAAAGGAGTTAATCAAGCGTTACACACAGCATAGAAAACTAGTAATTTCTGTTGGTGGCGGAGCATTCTTACAAGAGGAAGTAAAATATCTTTGTTTATCCTCTGCAGTTGTTGTCTTCCTTAATATATCTTGGGACACATGGAAAGACCGTATTTATTTCCTAACACGCACAAGACCAAATTTACAAGGTAAATCAATAGAAGAAATCAAACAATTATTTATTGAAAGACAGCCTATATATAAAGACCATCATATTAAAATTGATACAGATAATCTTAACATTGGTGAAGCAGCATATAAAGTTATTAATGCATTGGGGACTATATAATAAAAGGCATTATTAAAAAATAAAAAAAGCCTACTAAAAAGACAAGGAAAACCTTTCTGAAAAGGAGTCCTTGTCTTTGCTTTATGATTATAATGACGCGCCCAGAGGGATTCGAACCCCCGGCAAACCTGGTACCGGAAACCAGTGCTCTATCCAGCTGAGCTATGGGCGCAAAATTAATTTATAAAATTGACACATAGATTATTATAACGAAATCCCTCATAAAATACAAGTACTTTCGTTATCTACTTATTTATTTTGCACATCACGGAAAAATACTTAAACGCACTTCTCCCCCACATCATCCAACAAATTCTAAGGTTTATTCTAAAAGATATTGGGTATGATGGAATATGTATCCATTTGACGAATGTTTTTGTTTGACCTTCATTGACCTTTAAGCTATCATAGAATTAGAATCAATATATGGATAATATTTGATTGATAAAAGGGAGGATTTACTATGAATTTAGTGCCAACAGTCATTGAACAAACCAATCGTGGTGAGCGTGCATATGATATTTATTCACGCCTTCTAAAAGACCGTATTATTTTGCTAGGAAGTGCAATCGATGATAATGTTGCAAACTCAATCGTTGCTCAATTACTTTTCTTAGAAGCAGAAGATCCTGAAAAAGATATTTCACTATACATTAACTCACCTGGTGGATCCATAACAGCTGGTATGGCTATTTATGACACCATGAACTTTATTAAATCTGATGTTTCTACCATCTGTATTGGTATGGCAGCATCTATGGGATCATTTTTACTAGCTGCAGGTGAAAAAGGAAAACGGTTTGCATTACCTAATAGTGAAATTATGATTCACCAACCACTAGGTGGAGCACAAGGTCAAGCAACTGATATTGAAATTCATGCAAAACGTATTATTGAGATTAAAAAACGTATGAATGAAATTCTAGCTGAAAAAACTGGTCAACCACTAGAAGTGATTGAACGTGATACGGAGCGAGACAACTTTATGACTGCTCAACAGTCAGCTGAATATGGTCTAATTGACAAAATTTTAGAACGTAAAGATGTTTAAAGAGGAACGATAACTATAGAAATCCCATTCATAAATAATATGAATGGGATTTTTATTTCTATATTTGAAAAAGTTCTTCCGTACCTTTGCACTAATATAACTACCGCAGAAGTTAAATGCTTGTTTTCACTTAAAAAAAATCATATTTTAAATGGGAAAATTAACAGAACCTTACCTCAGTCCTACCCCTTTTTAACGAAAGAAGTTAAATAGCTTATTGCTTCTTCTTCGTCAGGACCATCTGCAACTAACATGACCTCTTCACCACTAGCAATTGCTAAGCTCATTAATCCCATAATACTTTTTGCATTCACTTTCTTTCCATCTTTTTCAAGAAATAAATGTGATGAATAGCGGTTTGCCTCCTGAACAAATTGAGCTGCCGGCCTTGCTTGCAGACCTGTTTCTAACTCAACTTTCACTAATCTTTCTATCAATCTCCTCATCCTCCCGTTTAAGAAAACGCTATCAAATTTATAATTGTCGACCCCCATTACTCTATTATATAGAGACTGGGGGACTTTTTCCATTTTATTGAAGAACTTTTTGTTTCATTGCAAAAAATAGGGATTTCCTATTAAACAGTAAATCTTTTAAATTATCTGTATTATATCACGAAATATTTTAAAAGGGAATTATTGTATAACTTCCCCATGTTTAATTTTTTCTGCAAACTCGTCTATTTTTTTCAAACGATGATTCACACCTGATTTTGAAATTTTTCCACCTGATACCAATTCTCCTAATTCTTTCAAAGAGATTTCTTGATGTTGTATTCGCAATTGAGCAATTTCCTGCAGTTTTTCCGGGAGCTTATCCAAACCAACTGTACTTTCTATTAGTTTAATATTCTCTATTTGTCGGAAAGCAGCTCCAATTGTCTTATTCAAGTTAGCTGTCTCACAGTTAACCAAGCGGTTGACAGAATTTCTCATATCTCGAACAATCCGTACATCTTCAAATTTAAATAATGCATTGTGAGCACCTATTATGTTTAAAAACTTTGTAATCATCTCTGCTTCTTTAATGTACACAATATATCCCTTTTTCCTTTCATGTGTACGGGCATGAAGACCAAAAGAATTGATTAAATCGCATAGTGCTTCATTATGTTCCTCATAAGCGTTAAATATTTCTAAATGATAGGAAGACGTTTCTGGATTATTAATAGACCCTCCTGCTAAAAAAGCACCACGTAAATATGCTCTATTACAGCAAGACTTAGATAGGAATTTTTCTGATATCGTCCGTACCACGGTATAAGCGTCTTTAATAATACCTAGTTCCGTTAAAAGTTCTCGAACATTTTTCTTTAATCGCACAATATAAACATTGTTTTTCTTCAATTTCATTTTTTTCCGTACTAACAATTCAACCGGATGATCATAATTAAGTTTAATTAACGTATAAATTCGTCTGGCAATAGCTGCGTTTTCGGTTTGTACATCAAGATTGTACTGCAGTCTGTTAATAGATATAACACCATTCATCCTAATTAAAGCAGCAAGTTCAGCAAATTTACAGCATTCATCAACTTCCAAAGAAGTTAATTCTTTTTTTATTTCTGAAGCAAAAGACATTCTCACACTCCCCCTTCCTCTAATTATTAAGCGATAATCGGCTTTTTTATGTTATCTTTCTATAATTGAATATAATAATTTGGCAACTTTATCCTGGTCATGCCTTACTGTGGCATTGGAATGATTGATAATATCCCCTTCAATAATTTCAAGTCCCATGTCCACCAGCTTCTCAATATCATATTTAACAGGAACCGCATTTTCCTCTGCATAAACTGCTCTTATCGTTTTATCTATTGGTTCATTATGAACAACTACTGCATCCACACATCCTGTTCCAATGTGATTCTGAATTGCTTGGACGTGATCAGATGCTGTAAATCCAGTTGTCTCACCAGCCTGTGTCATAACATTACAAATATAGACAACTTTTCCTTGTGTTTCTCTTAAAGCAGTATCAATCTGGGGAATAATCAGATTCGGCATTATACTGGTAAATAAGCTGCCTGGAGAAATAATAACTAAATCTGCCTTTTCAATGGCACGTACTGCATTGGGTAGTGGTTTAATTGGCTGTGGTTGTAGAAATACACGCTCTATTTTTTTATTTACACGAGGAATATTAGATTCGCCTGAAATATACGTTCCATCCTCAAATTTAGCATGAAGGGACATATTTTGATTTGATATCGGATAAATCTTCCCTTTTACATTTAATACACGTGAGATCTCTTTAATTCCATCATAAAAATCTCCAGTAATCGATGTCATTGCAGCTAGTAAAAGATTACCTAACGAATGTCCAGAGAGACCATTACCAACCGAGAAACGATGCTGGAAGAGTTCTAATAACATTGGTTCTGCATCAGATAAAGCAGCAATTACATTACGAATATCTCCTGGTGCTGGTATCGCCATTTCACTACGAATTCTTCCAGTACTTCCACCATCATCAGCCACCGTAACCAGTGCCGTTAAATGTATGGGTAGATCTTTTAAGCCTCTTAGAAGTACCGGCATGCCTGTTCCCCCACCAATTACTACTACTCGTGGCTGTGTGTCATTCCTCATGGTTACTTACCCTTTCTCTTATCAATGTCTCGATGGCTAACGTGTGTAATGTAGTTGGAAGAAAGTTCTTTGGCGAAGTATTCAGCTAATGCTACAGAACGGTGTTGTCCACCTGTACACCCAATTCCAATAACTAATTGGGATTTCCCTTCTTTCTTATACTGCGGAAGCATAAACCGCAATAAATCCAGCACTTTGTCAATAAACATCTGTGTCTCAGACCATTTGAACACATACGAAGATACTTCCTGGTTTAACCCAGTCAAAGGCTGTAACTGGCCAACATAATGTGGATTAGGTAAAAATCTTACATCAAATACTGTATCTGCATCAATTGGTATTCCATGTTTAAAACCAAACGACACCATATGTACAGAGAAGATTTCCTGTTCATCTTCTGAATATAGTTTCACTATTTTTTCTCGTAACTCTCTTGGCTTTAAGTTGGTTGTATCAATAATCCGCTGTGCTCTTCCACGTAATAAGTCAAGTATCTCACGCTCTTGTCGAATACCATTTAATGGTAATCCGCCAGGGTCTAATGGATGGGAACGTCTAGTTTCTTTGTATCGACTAACTAACTTTTCATCCTTTGCATCTAGGAAAAGAATATGTTCATCTAACCAATCTTCTTTCCCCAATATATCAAGTGCATCAAATAAGGAGTCAAAAAATTCACGACCTCTTAAGTCCATAACTAATGCGACTTTTTGTATTGTATTCGTGGAATCCTTCATTAATTCTAGGAATTTTGGCAATAATGTAGGGGGTAAATTATCAACACAATAATAACCAAGATCTTCAAAGCTCTGAACTGCAACTGTTTTACCAGCTCCAGACATGCCTGTTATAATTACTAATTTTGTACCACTATTATTATTACTCACTAGTTCTCTCCCCTTTAATAAACCTCTAAAAACGGAAGGATTTATTTTAAATATGTTCACTTTATAATATGCTTTCTAAAAAATTACCTACGTATTTTATTATACTATTAATAAAAGAAAAGTTCCATCTAAGCCAATGCTTTTATTCCTTCCTTGTTTTGACATTTGTCAACATTATTTGTAATAAAAACAAAAAAAGACACAGATGCTAACACCTGTGCCAAGTAACTAATCTATCTATTAAAAGGGGGTCAATTAGTTATTTATAGTGTACCCCATAATTATTGCGCACATATTACAACAGAGTTAAGACTGCGTTAAGAATTAGTTGCTTTTACTTTTTCCGCTAATTCTTCGACGTATTTAATAGCAGCTTCAGCAGCAATACTTCCATCTCCAGTCGCTGTCACAATTTGTCGAAGCTGTTTCTCACGAATATCTCCTGCAGCAAAAACCCCTGGAATACTTGTTTCCATGTGCTCATTTGTTGGAATATATCCTTCGTCATTGGTGATTCCTAGTGAGTTAAATGGAGAACTTAATGGAACCATTCCAATATAGATAAATACACCATCTGCTACAAAATCGGATATTTCTCCTGTTTTCGTATTTTCTAGAGTCACACTGTTTACTTTTCCTTCTGGTCCATTTATTTTCTTAACAACGGTATCCCAGATAAAGTCGATTTTCTCATTATCAAAGGCACGTTGCTGAAGAATCTTTTGTGCTCGCAGTTCATCACGACGGTGAATAATGGTTACCTTTTTGGCAAAACGTGTCAAATAAACGCCTTCTTCAACAGCTGAGTCACCGCCACCTACAACAACTAAGTTCTTCTCTTTGAAAAATGCACCATCACAAACAGCACAGTAGGAAACGCCTCGGCCTCCTAATTCTTCTTCCCCTTCAACACCAAGTTTTTTATACTCAGCACCAGTTGCTACAATCAGTGCTCTTGTGTTGAATTCTTTATTTCCTGCCTTTACGGTTTTATAATCTCCATGATCTACAATTTCCTGAATATCTCCATAAGCATATTCTGCGCCAAACTTCTTAGAATGGTCGAACATCTTATTTGATAAATCAGGTCCTAAAATGTGATCAAAACCAGGATAATTCTCTACATCTTCTGTATTAGCCATTTGCCCACCAGGTATACCACGTTCAAGCATTAGAGTATCTAAGTTTGCTCGTGAAGTATAAACAGCAGCAGTCATACCTGCAGGACCTGCTCCAGCAATTATAACATCATACATACGTTCTTCGGACATCTTATTCGCCCCTTTAGGTTACTATTTAGTTAAGAGATGGTTCACTTTTTGAACACACTACTTTTAAGTCACCTCTAGCTTATAAAATTAAACGCTGTACGTCTATTATTCTGCTCAAGCAACAGCTAAATAATACTGCGACTCAGAATTCGCTTTTTGTCAAATGATTCGACAGAGTTGGAAATTGTATAGAGTCCTAATATCTTTAATTCAGAATACTGTTCTGTCTCCGCTACGGAAATACACTACGCTTTCCGCGGGGAGCGAAGTATTCTGCCGGAGCGAATCCTAGCACAAAACTTTCATCAGTGTAAGCGAGAGCTAACTATTCTTAATTAAATAAATCAAGAGTTTTTATCAACTGTAAAGCTTTAAAAAGCAACAAAATATACGGAAAGAGCCAAAGTTTATGTTTATTAGTTCCAAGGACCTGATTCATTAGCTAAATGAGGATGTAAATTACAACCTTCTTTCCAGTATTGCAGTGCTTTTGCTGGCTCACCTATGTGAAAAGCAGTAATGCTATACCAGCGATAGTATGAAGCGTGGTTTTTTACTTTTCCCTTAGCAATAGAACGGAATCGATTATAGGCCTCATTATAGTTAGCTGTTCGTGCTAATGTAACAGCTACTCTCAACTTTTGCTGTTCATGAATAGGGTATACATTCAGTAATGACTGAATATATTTATTACATTTTTCGATATCATTTAATTCATAATAAAATACAGCCAAATTTGTTAGGCTATATAATGAACGAGGGTCCTCTTCTATAAATTCGTGTTCCAATTCAATTGCTTTTTCGGTCTGACCTGAGAAGAATAATGCCTGTGCATAATCATGTTTTGGAAGTTGATGCTCTGGAAATAGTGTGATCATCTCCTCAATAATTGGCAATGCCTTCTCCCACTCCATCTTTTCCATATGGAAAAATGCAGTTTCTTGATAGATAAGTAATTCATCCTCATCCTCAAGGTCAAAATCTTCCACTTCATCATCGTCTATCTCAATTAATTCGAGAAGTTGTTTCGCGTCTTCACTAAAATCACCTTCTGGCTCTTTATCAAGATATGTGTTTGCATATTTTTTCGCATCTGTAAGAAGCCCTAAGTGTGCATAATTATTTGCTATTAAATAATAACAGTCAATGTAATCACTCGACTGAAGGACATTTGTTAATAGTTGATTTGCAGCATGATAAGCACCAATTTCTGTATATATAACGGACATTTGACATTGAAATAAAGGCTCATTTGGCTTTTGTTCAATGGCTTTTTTCATCCATTTTAATGCAATATCAAATTTTCTATTTTGAAAAGCTTCCACACCTTTTGTGAAATAAAAATCACCATCAGGAATGTAAGGAATAATATTGTTCCCTCTATTTTTTATTTGTCCAGTTACCTGTGGCATACGTATCCCCCTATTTTTCGTACATACGAAGAAAGTATACCATATTTTATTTCGTAATAATATATTAGATATTTTCCAGTAGATAGTATCCATCAATTAATGAGGTATTTCAGCTTCTTGTAACATGTGATTTATATCAGCTGTGTATCTTTCTTTCTCTTCTTCACTCCAGGATAGACACTTCGCCATATACTGGATTACCGCTTTCTTTTCACGTTTTACCATCGAGATATCAAAAAATAAAGCTCCTGTTCGTCTTACAAAAAAATCAGAAGGGTGATAGGCAAGTTCATTTTCTAGTGCATAGATGAGCTGGATAAAGACAATAGGATCAATCTTCTCTGCTACTGCATCTTGTTGATATTTTTGATATAAACCATATAGCATATTAACATTCTTCCCGTATCTTTCTACAAGTAATTCTGCTTGAGTTTTTTCTATGCCCATTTCTATTCCTTCCGAAAGCTTCCTTTTCTTGAAGCTTTCAAAACCTGACGAACCACCGACTTCTCCTCCAGAGATAGGCAAGGTTTTTGTCTCTGATGAAGAGTACAATATACCTTCTTCTGCTTTTAGTTGGTTAACCATAATATCTACTGCCTGCTCTGCCATTTTCCTATATCCGGTAAGTTTTCCTCCAGCCATAGAAATTAAACCTGTATCTGAAACAAATATTTCGTCTTTTCTTGAAATCTCACTTGGATGGTTTATTTCATCTTCAGCAATTAACGGTCTTAACCCAGCCCAACTTGATTCAACATGCTCTAGCTTTAGATTTAAAGATGGGAACATAAAGTTGATAGCATCTAATAAATAAACAGCCTCTTCTTTTTCCATGACTGGATGTTTCTTATCTCCCTCATAGTCAGTATCAGTAGTTCCAACATATGTTTTGCCATCACGAGGGATTGCAAAAATCATTCGTCCATCCGGGGAATCGAAGTAAATGGCTTGTTTTAATGGAAAGATTGATTTCGGAAAGACTACATGGACTCCCTTTGTTAAATGAAGTGCTTTTTCCTTTTTGGAATGATCTAATTCCCTCAATGTATCAACCCATGGACCGGTTGCATTGATGATCTTTTTAGCCTTCACTGCATGTTTTGTTCCTTTGATAACATCTTTGGCTAATACACCAGTAATTCTTCCTGTTTCATCATAGATGAAATCCACTGCTTTCATATAATTGATAGCGTGTGCACCATATTCTGCCGCTTTTTTTAATACTTCAATTGTCAAACGTGCGTCATCTGTTTTATATTCTACATAGACCCCAGCTCCTAATAACCCGTCTTGTTTGATCAGTGGTTCCTTGTTAATAGCTTGTTGTGCAGATAACATTTTTCTGCGTTCCTCTTTTTTTACATCTGCAAGCCAATCGTATAGCATTAACCCAATGTTAGTAGTAAATGATCCCAGCGTGCTTCCTTTATAAAACGGGAGCATCATCCATTCCGGTCTCGTTACGTGAGGCCCATTTTCATAGACAATCGCTCGTTCCTTTCCTACTTCTCCAACCATTTTCAATTCAAATTGCTTCAAGTATCGCAATCCTCCATGTACTAGCTTTGTCGAACGGCTTGATGTTCCCGCAGCAAAGTCCTGCATCTCAATTACACCCGTCTTCAGACCACGGGTGATTGCATCCAAAGCTATTCCAGCCCCCGTTATTCCACCACCTATTACTAAAACATCAAACGCTTCCATTTCTAACGTATTTATTATTTGGTCCCTTTGAAAACTTGAAAACATATTCATGCCCCCTATCTATGTATGTGTAACCTCATGTTAGCTTTTCCCAAAAAGAAAAGACTACAAACGAACCAATGATTTTACATTCGTTGCTTGCAGTCAGTTTCGTCATAGTTACTGTCTATATCAGTTTGAAGGAGATTTTTTATTCCTTTGCTCCATTTCCTCTTTAGTATAAATAATCTGCATTGGATTCCCACCTACTAATGCCCCTGCTGGAACATCTTTATGCACGAGTGTACCAGCCGACACAATAGCACGATTCCCAATTGAAACACCTGGAAGAATGGTGGAATTTGCACCAATCATTACCTCATCGCCTATTTTAACATCTCCAAGTCGGTATTCTTCTATAAGATATTCATGTGCTAATATCGTGGTATTGTAGCCAATAATACTATTTTTCCCCACAGTAATTTTCTCCGGATACATAATATCGGGTACAACCATGAAGGCAAAAGCGGTTTGTTCTCCAATTTCCATCTTTAAAAAAGTTCGATATAGCCAATTTTTGACACTCATAAACGGGGTAAATCTGGCAATTAAAATAATAATGGTATTTTTAAATACTTTCCAAAAGGATACCGTTCTATATACTTGCCATAAGGAATTACCATTCTTCACCGGATACCGCTTGGTTCTCCTCATAATCTACACCCCAACAATCTTCAATAAATCACGCATATCCTCCAGCATATAAGTAGGCTCAAATTTTAACAACCGTTCTTTTCCTTTAAAAGACCAGGAAACACCTGCTGTTTTCACTCCAGCATTTTTCCCTGATTCAATATCATGGGAATTATCACCAACCATTAGAGTAGAGGAAGCATCCGTATTTAGCTCCTTCATCGCTTTCATTACAGGTTCTGGATGTGGCTTAGGATGGGTAACGTCATCTAGCGTTACAATGGTATCAAAGTAATTCTCTAATCCAGTAATCTTTAAGCCTCTATTCACACTTTCAGTCATTTTTGTTGTTACAACACCTAGTCGATAGTTTTTTTCTTTCAGTATATCAAGTGTCTCCATAACATTGGGAAATGCTTTGACATAATTATCATGCTCTTCTAAGTTATGCTCTCTGTAAACACGAACCATTTCATCTACTCGATTTGGATCAATACTTTTAAATGTTTCTACTAATGGCGGTCCATTAAATTCAATAATTTCTTCTCTTGTATAAGGTAAGTTATAGTGATTAAACGTGTGTGTAAAAGATGCAATAATTAGTTCATTGGTATCTATTAGTGTACCATCCAAATCAAATAGTATTGTATGAACGCTCATTTGCTTTGTCCTTTCTGTTAATAGTAACTTTATTCATGATGATTGCTATAGTCATTGTTAACAGGATTGCCGTCGTTAACCGAATGATTAATAATGGCCATACAGGAATGCCTAACGGGATAAAAATCAGCGTATCTTCTACCACCGCATGACATGAGACAAGAAAAATTAATGCTAAATACATATCCTTCTTGGAAACACCATCTTCTTTTACCGCTTGTATCATGAGCCCCGCCCCATAAGCAAGCCCTATAGTTAACCCTGCCACCATCGTCATCGAGGTGTTTTTATCCATTCCTAATACTTTCATAAATGGTGCAAGCATATCCGATAATTTTTCTAACCAGCCATATTCTCGAAGGACTTGCATAATAACCATTAAAGGAATTACGATGAGCGCTAGCTGACCAATAGCAATAGCTGCTGTCTCGATTCCATGCAATCCAATTTCTCCCCAGCCAACAGGTTCTGCTTTTTCCGTAGAGATAAAGCCGTACTGGGCAGCTTCTCCTCCCCCACTCCATAAAAGATTTATTAATATCGCTGAAAAGAATGCCAACCCAACACGAACACCAACAATTACATACCATTTCACTCCTACTTTTGTTGCAACAGCGGATTCTACAAAGAGATTATGGCTAAATGAAAGCATCACAGCCATAATAAATACTTCTTTCACAGTAAAATCAAAAGAAATAATAGCAGCAATACCGGCATATAGATTTAAGGCATTCCCTAAAACTAATGGTACTGCTGCTTCTCCAGAAAGCCCTAGCAATCCCATAATAGGTTCAAGGATATGTATGATCCAAGGTAATACTGGGGTGAATTGTAAAATCGTAACTATTAACGTGATAGGAAAGATAACTTTCCCTAATGTCCAAGTAGTTGAAAAACCTTGTAAAAGACCACGGGATAATATTCCTGACATTCGCATTCTCCTCTATGGCATTTATATATATTGAAGTCTTTCCTGCTGCTTATGAGTACAGAAAAGACATCATGTTACTTTTTCTTTTTGTTTGTCTTCTTTTTATTAGCTGATTTTTTCTTTTGCTTTGGTTTAGGTGGTACATAATCATACTTCACGTTTGTTGTTTTTCGACGATAAATAATGAGTATGATTGCAGCAACGATAGCAAGTATCGATATCAGCTGTGCAGTACGGAGTTCACCGACCACATACAAGCTATCTGTTCGCAAGCCCTCGATGAAAAATCTTCCAATCGAATAACCTATCAAGTATGTTAAGAAAACTTCACCACGCAACGGATTATATCTTCGTAATAGAAGCAGCAATACAAAGATTAAAATATTCCATAAGGACTCATATAAAAAGGTTGGATGATAAGTAGTCCCATCAATAGTCATTTGATTAATGATAAACTCAGGCACAACATCGTAAATGACTGAACCATCTGGTAACGGGCCGCCATGCGCTTCTTGATTCATAAAATTTCCCCAGCGCCCAATTGCCTGCCCTAATATTAAACTAGGTGCAATTATATCTGCTAGTTGCCAAAACGGTATTTTTCTTACTCGTGAAAAGACAATAGCTGTTAGTACTCCCCCAATAATTGCTCCATGAATGGCAATGCCGCCTTCCCAAATGGCAAACACACGCCAGAATGGACCTTCTGCATACCTTTCCCACTCAAAAATTACATAGTATATTCTTGCAAAAAGAATCGCAATAGGTACAGCAAAAACAATAAAATCAATGAGCAAATCCTTATTTAAACCTAATCGATTTGCTTCCTTCATTGCTAGCCATAAACCTAGAGCCGCACCTGTTGCTATAATGACACCATACCAATATACGGTTAGAGGACCAAGTTCCAAAAAGACTCGATCTATTGGTGCAGTTAGAATCATATTTTAACCTCTCTTATTCTGTAATATCATTTTCTTGTTCAATCATATTTGTCAGTCTGTCGGAAAATTCCTCAGCTGCATTGACACCCATACGCTTTAGACGGAAATTCATCGCTGCAACTTCTATAATAACAGCAAGGTTTCGACCAGGACGGACAGGAATAGTTGCTTTTGGCAGAGAGACGTCCATAATTTTCATCTGATCTTCATCCAAGCCCAATCGATCATACTGTTTCTTTTCATCCCAATTTTCTAAATTAACGACCATTGCTATTTTTTTAAAGCTCCGCACAGCACCTGCACCGAACAGGGTCATAACATTGATAATACCCAGTCCACGAATTTCAAGCATATGCTCTATTAATGGAGGAGAGTTCCCAATTAAGGTATCGTAATCTTCTTGTCTAATTTCTACACTATCGTCAGCTACAAGTCTATGCCCACGTTTAACTAATTCTAATGCTGTCTCACTTTTACCAACTCCACTTTGTCCAGTAATAAGGACACCTACCCCATAAATATCAACTAATACACCATGGATAGCTGTAAAAGGAGCAAATTTTGCTTCCAGGTAATTCGTCAATCGACTAGTAACACGGGTGGTTTTACGTGGAGAAAGTAGTATCGGTACACCTGCTTTATCAGCTGCAGCAATTAGTTCCCTTGGTACTTCCATTCCTCTTGAAATAACAATACCTGGTGTGACATCCGTACATAATTTCTCTGCACGATCAATCTTTTCCTCTTCTGTTAAATCTAAAAAATAAGTCATTTCTGTTTTACCAATCAGCTGTAAGCGTTCTTTCGGATAATATTTAAAATATCCAGTCATCTCAATACCTGGTCGTGAAATATCACTGGTAATGATTTCTCTATGTATACCATCTGCCCCTGCTACCAAAGTCAGATTAAAATTATCCAATAAATCTTTTGTGCGAACCATTGCACCCATTTATGTGCCTCCTTCTTGATTGCCTTCTGCGAATTCAATAACTGCTATTTATTTTAGCACAAAAAACGTAGGCATTACACCTACGAGATTACAATTTGTATATTATCGGCGTTTTCTAATTATCATTAATAGATACTATCATCATTAGGAATGATGAAAATTGCCAAAAGATAAGCAAAACCAAAGGTAAAGAAACTAGCAAACAATAGAACCAAGAAGATTAAACGTAACAAAGTCGCATCAATATTGAAATACTCTCCTAATCCACCCAATACTCCTGCCACCATACGATTGGATGTAGATCTATACAAACGTTTCATGTAAAATTCCTCCTTTTAATGTCATACGAAATATATCATAGAAAAGTTTCAGTTTTTACTTCCTGTTTGGGCGTAGGTAAATTACATTAAAATAAAATACCATTCAGAACTTACTTTCTACTATATATAACCAATAGTCGCTTTTCCTATTTTAAGCATATTTAGGGCATCAACCCTTGCTAATTAGCACAAATACCATATAGTAACAGTAAATAAGTGAGGGGGTGACATGTTGTCACGTTACCGCAGTAATAAACGACACCGTAACCACCAGAATGATTCAAATGAAAATACGAACCGGTTAGAGGCTAAGTTTGAACGATTTATCACAGAATTACAAGAAAGAATGACAGACTCAAACAGGATTAATCCTGTTTCTGAAAATACCACCGTGTCCAATGATGATAACACGCAATCTTCAAATGAGAACGATTCTAATTTCTTCCTAGTTATCATCCTTTTAATCTTACTTTTGGGAGATTCTATGAATAAAGATAAGGATTGCTCAGAACATCGTTATTGTACATGTGAAAAAGATTGTAAATGCAAGAAGTTTTCTCAGGGGCCCCCTGGTGATGCTGCATCTCAGGAAGATACTGCATTACTTAGTGAATCCAAAACCCCAGATGAGTCTGAACTTCCTGTAACTTTAGGTGAGACTGAACCCACTGGCGAAACTGGGCCTCCAGGACCTCAGGAACCTCCGGGTGAGACTGGACCTGCTGGCGAAACCGGACCTCCAGGACCTCAGGGACCTCCGGGTGAGACTGGACCCGCTGGCGAAACTGGGCCTCCAGGACCTCAGGGACCTTCGGGTGAGACTGGACCTGCTGGCGAAACCGGACCTCCAGGACCTCAGGGACCTCCGGGTGAGACTGGTCCTGCTGGCGAAACCGGACCTCCAGGACCTCAGGGACCTCCAGGTGAGACTGGACCCGCTGGCGAAACCGGACCTCCAGGACCTCAGGGACCTCCAGGTGAGACTGGACCCGCTGGCGAAACTGGGCCTCAAGGACCTCAGGGACCTCCGGGTGAGACTGGACCCGCTGGCGAAACTGGGCCTCAAGGACCTCAGGGACCTCCGGGTGAGACTGGACCTGCTGGCGAAACCGGACCTCCAGGACCTCAGGGACCTCCAGGTGAGACTGGACCCGCTGGCGAAACTGGACCTCCAGGACCTCAGGGTGAACCAGGAGCCTTCCGTCAATTCGTTTGTGAAAATTTAGAAAGTACCACATTAACAGCAGATAATGAAACAGCTACAATTGGTGCAATAGATGTAAATGTAACAGAGCCAAACAGTACAGTATGGCTAACAACATTTATAAATTGGTATGCATCATTCGGTAATATGCCAGCAAACTTTACCATTTATAGAGAAGACACACCGATTTGCTCAACTTCTGATATTACAGTTCCAGTTAGTATGGGGGTACAAAACTCAGGAATTACTACGTCATTTAGCTGTTGTGATACTTCTCCACCTGAAGGCGTCGTCACGTATACTTTAGAAGTTAGTGCTGATATTCCTGGCATGGGGCCACAGCAAAATGTTACTTTTGCGCAAGGTAATATTACCGCTACAGTGGTAAACCCAAATTAAAATCAAAACAACGCTCCACACCAATCAATAGATTAATGGTAATTTGTTCGATAAAAAAATAGAAGTCTAAGAAATTATAGCAGTCCAGTTATCAAATAAATTGGGCTGTTTCTTTCATAGATTGGTTCTTTTCTAACCGATCGGAACTGCGGTTACTCGCCCTACCGAAAAGAACTGTTGCTTTATACCATTCATGTTTCATCGTCTTTTTATTCTAGTATACCAACCATTTCTATAATCCGAATTGCTATAAGCTTACAGGAAATAGAAAAATCGATTATTAATATTAGGTTCTTTGTTTCCAATCACAAGTGTATTGAGTGAACATAAAAGTATTAAACAACAATTAGTGAAACACTAAAGAGGTACGAAACCTTCTGGGATTCGTACCTTAAAATTAGAGGTTATTTAGTTAAGCGATCCTTCTTTCTCCGAATAGGTTTTTGTACTCAAACCAAGTTATTTACTTATGGTAAAGCTACTTTTATTTACTCTTCATATCTCCATATATAAAATCTTTCCATACCTAAGTTTAGCTTTGCTGCTTCCTTGATACTATCTATTTCAGGATTTCTCTTTCTTTGCTGTCCGAGAACCCCCATCGCTTGAGATTCATGAGCAAGGATGGCTTCAAATTTTTTATCGAAATTAGCTGTAATATCATTAACGATATCTGGCTCTCCCAAAACTTCTGGAAAATCTTTAGAAATAGCTTGGGCCCAAACCGTTGGGCGATTTTCCGAATCCATAAGTCGCACAGCTTCAATTGCCGCAGCACCTAAAGCATTATGGTCTGGATGTACTGCATAGTCAGGATAATGCGTAATAACCAAACTAGGTTTAATTTGTTCTAAATAATCTTTAATATGCTTGGCGATTTGCATGCGATTCTCAAATTCTATGGTTTTATCACGATAACCAAGCATTTCTAATTTAATATCAAGCACTTCACAAGCCTTGATTAATTCTCTTTTTCTAATTTCAGGTAATGTTTCACGATTGGCAAAGGTCGGGGAACCCATATTTCTTCCCATTTCTCCTAATGTACCACATAAATAAGTAACAGGAACTCCCTCTTCTCGGAATTTTGCTATAGTTCCTGCTGCACCAAACGATTCATCATCCGGATGAGGATAAATTACAACAACATGTTTTTCCATATGATATCAGCCTTCTTTCTTTTAATAACTAAAAGGTGTGTCGCTTATTTCTAAAGATACCATTAGCCGTCCTTCGCGGTCATGACCAGCCATTAATAACTTCGTTTCCTCATGGATTGTCCAATCAGTTAATCCCTCTGCATAAATCCAACCAATTTCCATCTTTAAACCAACACGATAAGACTTCCCATCACCTATAATTTTTGCTTGATTAAATCGTACTTTTGCATTTCGTATGTATGCTCCAACATTGTATGCTTTATCATTAAAGTGGCTTGCATAAGCACCATTTGTCGTTTCAAGATGCACGTATACTTCTTTGTCTTTATATTTGTTTAGCGTATTTTGTACTTTCTTAATTTCAATTGGTTTCATAATCGCTTCCTCCAATTCGGTCTCTATATAACTGTACCCAATATGGTAAAATCCGTCAAAAATTTGAGTCGGTTATTTTTCTAGATTAAATTTAGGCTTGCTTTCAAATAAGCTAGTTGATTGAAGTGGAAAATAGAAAACGCAGCATATGGAAAAACAATGCTGCGTTTAATTTCACCTTATTTTGTACTGATTTTCTCTTTTTCCGATACTAAATCCTTCATACGTTGACGATCTCTTTCTAAAACATTTTTCAAGTATTCACCTGTATAAGAGATGTCTGAAGCTTTGGCAACTTGTTCTGGTGTTCCAGTCACAACAATTTGACCACCACGGTCTCCGCCTTCTGGACCAAGGTCAATAATATAATCTGCGCATTTTATGACATCTAAATTGTGTTCGATAATTAATACAGAATCACCGTTATCTACTATACGCTGTAATACAGCTAAAAGTCTTTTAATGTCATCTGCATGTAATCCAGTTGTCGGTTCATCCAAAATATAGAATGTTTTTCCAGTTGAACGTTTGTGAAGTTCACTGGCTAACTTCACTCTTTGGGCTTCTCCACCAGATAATGTCGTAGCCGGCTGGCCTAAACGCACATAACCAAGCCCTACATCAGCTAATGTTTGGATTTTTCGGTTGATTTTTGGAATTGGAGCGAAAAATTCCAACGCCTCTTCAATTCTCATATCCAGAACATCGGCAATGCTTTTACCTTTATATTTCACTTCTAGTGTTTCTCGATTGTATCGCTTACCATGACAAACTTCACAGGGTACGTAAACATCTGGTAAAAAGTGCATTTCAATTTTAAGGATACCATCTCCTTTGCACGCTTCACAGCGACCACCCTTCACATTAAAGCTAAATCGCCCTTTTTTATAGCCACGAATTTTTGCTTCATTCGTCTGTGCAAATACATCTCGGATATCATCAAACACACTCGTATAGGTTGCCGGGTTAGATCTTGGTGTCCTTCCAATTGGGGATTGATCAATATCAATAACTTTATCCAGATATTCTATCCCCTTCATTTTTTTATGTTTTCCAGGTTTACGATTAGCTCTATTCAATTCCTTCGACAAATTCTTAAAAATGATTTCATTAACCAGTGTACTTTTTCCAGAACCTGATACACCAGTTACCACAGTCATTAATCCAATTGGTATTTTCACGGAAACATTTTTCAAATTATTTTCAGCAGCACCAATAACTTCTAATTTACGTTTATCCGGTTTACGGCGCTTTGCTGGTAAAGGAATAAATTTGTCACCAGATAAGTATTTACCTGTAAGCGAGTGTTTATTTTTCATGACATTTTCTGGTGTATCACTCGCAACGACTTTCCCACCATGGTCACCAGCACCTGGACCAATATCAATAAGCCAATCAGCCGCAAGCATTGTATCTTCATCATGTTCCACCACGATTAATGTATTATCCAAATCACGCATCCGCTTTAAGGTGTCAATTAAACGATCATTATCCCGTTGATGCAGTCCAATGGATGGCTCATCCAAGACGTACAATACCCCTGTCAGTGCGGAGCCAATTTGCGTAGCTAAACGAATCCGTTGGGCTTCTCCACCGGATAAGGTACCTGCAGTACGTGATAGCGTTAAATACTCTAAACCAACGTTATTTAGAAATTCTAATCGGTTATTAATTTCTTTCAATATCATTTTACCTATTTGTCTTTCTTTTTCTGATAAATCAACGGTCTCGAAAAACGCCATTGCTTCTACAACTGAAAAATCGGTCACTTTACTTATATGTAATCCGTTTATCAAGACAGCTAATGCCTCTTTTTTCAAACGATTACCTTTACATGTTGGACAATGCTTTTGAGACATAAATTTCTCCAATGATTCTCTTATAAAATCAGAGCTTGTCTCTTTATAGCGTCGAGCTATATTATTTATAACTCCTTCAAAATAGATATCTGTGTCCTTCACACCGCCAAATTCACTCTCAAAATAAAAATGTATTTTTTCTTTCCCGCTCCCAAACAATATTATTTCCATTTTCTCTTTTGCAAGCTCTTTTACAGGAATATCCATATCAATGTCATAATGTTTGCATACACTCTTTAATAGTTGCGGATAATATTGAGAACTTATTGGTTTCCAGGCTAATATCGCATGTTCATTTAGTGATTTGCTCCAATCTGGAATGACTAAATCTAGATCTACTTCCAATTTAGTTCCTAATCCATCACAGGAAGGGCATGCCCCATATGGAGTATTAAATGAAAATAAACGCGGTTCGAGTTCACCGATAGAAAAACCACAAATCGGACAGGCATGATTTTCACTGAATGTTAATTCCTCTTCTCCAATGACATCTACAATAATGTTTCCTTCACCTAGACCTAATGCTGTTTCAATCGAATCACTTAATCGTCCTTCGATTCCTGGTTTAACAACCACACGGTCAACCACCACTTCAATGGAGTGCTTCTTATTTTTTTCCAATTTAATCTCTTCGGTTACCTCACGCATCTCCTTATCCACCCGAATACGTACGTACCCTTCTTTTTTAAGTTTTTCAAGGACCTTGACATGTTCCCCTTTACGTCCAGATATAACCGGAGCAAGAATCTGCATTTTCGTTCTCTCTGGGTATTCCATAACTCGATCAACCATTTGCTGAATTGTTTGCGAAGAAATTTCGATTCCATGCTTTGGACAAGTTGGATGACCAATTCTAGCAAACAATAATCGCAAGTAATCATAAATCTCCGTTACCGTTCCGACAGTCGATCTCGGATTATTACTTGTTGTCTTTTGGTCAATGGAAATTGCTGGCGATAACCCTTCAATCACATCCACATCCGGTTTATCCATTTGACCTAGAAACTGTCTTGCATAGGCTGAAAGAGATTCTACATAGCGTCGCTGCCCTTCTGCATATATCGTATCGAAAGCGAGCGAAGACTTTCCTGAACCAGATAGACCGGTTAACACCACTAGATTGTTTTTAGGAATCTTTAAATCAACATCTTTTAAATTATTTGCTCTTGCTCCTTGTATTTGAATAAACTTTTTGGACATAAATTGAATCACGCTCCTGCTTTCAATTCGAGAATAATATCACGAAGTTCGGCAGCCTTTTCAAAATCAAGGGCTTTGGCTGCTTCCTTCATCTCTTTCTCCATTTGTTCAATAACTTTTTCTTTTTCCTTCTTCGATAACTTGCTGATTGATTTTGATGTGCTCTCATATTCTTCTGTCTCTTCAGCAGTAACTGTTGCACGAATAACATCACGTACATCTTTTTTGATTGTTTTCGGTGTAATATTATGCTTCTCGTTGTAAGCTATTTGTTTCTGGCGCCGACGATTTGTTTCCTCAATTGCCTTCTGCATAGAGTCTGTTATCTTGTCAGCGTACATAATCACCTCTCCATTGGAATTACGTGCGGCACGACCTATTGTCTGAATCAGTGACCGTTCCGATCTTAAGAACCCTTCTTTATCAGCATCCAAAATAGCTACTAAGGAGACTTCCGGAATATCAATTCCCTCACGAAGCAGATTTATCCCAATTAGTACATCATATTTTCCAACTCGTAAATCACGAATAATTTCTATTCGTTCCAATGTTTTAATTTCAGAATGCAGATATGCTACCTTCATTCCGATTTCTTTTAAGTAATCAGTTAAATCCTCAGACATTTTCTTGGTTAATGTAGTTATAAGAACACGTTCATTACGATCAATTCGCTTATTAATTTCTCCGATTAGATTATCAATCTGCCCTTCAATTGGCCGAACATCTACTTTTGGATCAAGCAATCCAGTTGGACGAATAATTTGCTCGACCATTTTTGGCGTATGCTCTAATTCATAAGGTCCTGGAGTGGCAGATACATACACAAGCTGATTTGTTTTCTTCTCAAATTCATCGAATTTTAATGGGCGGTTATCCAATGCAGATGGTAAGCGAAAACCATGATCGACTAATACTTGTTTTCTTGCTTGGTCCCCATTATACATACCTCTAATTTGTGGTAGAGTAACATGGGACTCATCTATAACTACTACAAAGTCATCCGGGAAGTAGTCTAGTAAAGTATAAGGTGTTGCTCCTGCTTCTCTTAACGTCAGATGTCTGGAGTAGTTTTCAATACCTGAACAAAATCCCATCTCTCTCATCATTTCCAGGTCATAGTTCGTCCGTTGTTCTAAACGCTGCGCTTCCAGTAATTTATTCTCATCTCTTAATTCTTTTAAACGTTCTTCTAATTCCTTCTCAATGTTGGAAATAGCAATTTTCATTTTCTCTTCTCCGGTAACAAAGTGTGATGCTGGGAAAATAGCTACATGTTCACGATCTCCAATAATTTCTCCTGTTAATGCATCCACTTCACGAATTCGATCAATTTCATCACCAAAAAATTCAACTCGCATACAATGTTCTTCCCTTGAAGCTGGTATGATTTCTACAGAATCCCCACGAACTCGAAAAGTACCACGTTGAAAGTCTATGTCGTTTCTTGCATATTGAATATCTACTAGATCTCTTAGTAATTGATCTCTGTCCTTTTCCATTCCCATTCTTAAGGAAAGAACTTGATTGCCATATTCTTCAGGTGAACCTAAACCATATATACAAGAAACACTAGCTACAATTAAAACATCATTTCGTTCAAAGAGTGCTGAGGTTGCCGAATGTCTTAGTTTGTCAATCTCATCATTAATACTTGCATCCTTTTCTATAAAAGTATCTGTCGATGGAACATAAGCTTCTGGCTGGTAATAGTCATAATAACTGACAAAATACTCGACGGCATTATTCGGAAAGAACTCTTTAAACTCGCTATACAATTGTCCGGCCAGTGTTTTATTATGAGCAATGACGAGTGTAGGTCTGTTTATTTCCTTAATAACATTTGAAATGGTGAAGGTCTTTCCCGTACCTGTTGCACCTAGCAATGTTTGATGACGCTGACCAGCCATTACGTTTTGCATTATCTCTTCAATAGCTTTCGGTTGGTCACCAGCTGGTTCGTATTTAGAAACAAGTTCAAATTTATTATCCAAGTGGTCCCGCCTCCGTTCATTCTTTCCCATATTCTATCACATATATTTATTAATTTTAACACAACACGAACGGATATTCGATTTATATGCACATACATTTTTCTATTCTACCCATACAGATAATGAAAAATAAGAAAAGTACCCAACCAAATTGCTGGAAACTTTTTTAATCGTAGGGTTCGTTCCTTTTTAGCTATGTTGGAATTGATAATTGATAGAGATTCTTAATAACTTGAATTCAGAGTAATGTGCTTAACCTCGCTACGGAAATACACTACGCTTTCCGCGGGGAGCTAGTGAGCCTCCTTCGTGCTGTCGCACTACGTAGTCTCACCGATGCTCTTCTTCCCGCAGGAGTCTCCGTGTATTTCCTTCGCTGTATGTCTGCTCTACATAAATAAGGAATATGAAGATATGTTGTTTTTAAACGTGATTTCACGAGTTATAAACTAAAAAAACTTGAGCATCTATCTTAGCGGAGGCAGAATACGGAGACTCCTGCGGGAATAGCACATGTCCAGACCTGAGTAGCGGTGGTTTTTCCGCGAGGAGGCTGAGGCCGTGCCCGTGGAAAGGGAAGTATTCTGCCGGAGCGAATGATCGCACAAATCAAACATAAGTGTGAGTGAGAGCTACACTATTCTGAATTACAGATATCAACAGTCTATACAAATACAATATTAACTATAAAACGTAATCAGTCATACAAAAAGACTTCCATCTATAAGATGAAAGTCTTTTTGTTGGAATTAATTTACTTTTTTCATTTTTTCTCGGTGTGGTCGTTCTGCGAAAACTAATCCTAATTCATGGTGATCTCCTTCATATAAAGCGCCTTGGACAAAACGCACTTCCCCTGCGTCATCCAATACATCCAATTTAAAGTAAGCACCACTATTATGTAGGGCGAGATAAAATTGCTTCACATTTGAAACCCTTATTCCATTAACTTTTGAAATAGTCTCACCTACTAATAAATCAAGACGGTCTGCTGGTGTATTTGGAATAATACTTAAAATCTTTAATCCTTCATTTTCTGGATGGAAATATGGCACCCTTAAACGCTCTCCATTTCTGAATCGGTAATTAAGGTATTCTTTTCCAACTATGGCAAGGACAACAACCACTAAAGACAGCCAGCTAATAAAAATACTTCCAATTGCCAAACCTGTTAATATAACCCCAAACAACGCAATATATTTCGCAAGCTTTTGGGCTGCCTGCATAGGCATGCTTCCCTTAGCAATGTAGTCAAAACCAATTATAAGTGGAAATAATACCAACCCATAGGACTCTCCATTTATGGTCAGATAAGGCCATACACCATCCATAGGAGGCAATGAACCTACAGGTATTAGCGAAAAAAATGGAATGATGGTCATTTTTTTTAATCGTGCCTGTCCAATCCATATTCCACGATTGCTTAGTGCAAGACTTGGAAACGTCCTATTTCGATGAATACGTCCAATCATAATCGCTTCGACTATTAAGAGCAACCCTATAAGAATAGATAAAGCCGTAAAATTCGCTTCTGAAAAAAGCTCTTTACTTAACAACGATTGATTTTCCAGTATAAAAGGCATAAATAATAGCAATAAATAGGTTATTCCAATGGTATATACAGCAGATAGCATGGTAAATCTCATAGTAATACTTAATAAAATAACAACGATACTCAATAGTAACAACGTTTCATAATGAAATACCATTCCTGCACCTAATGTAACGAGTGATAGAATGATACCACTTATGATGGCAAATCTCAAAGTACCTTTCCATTCCGAAAAAACGTCAAAAATTTTGAAACCAAAATCTAGCCTTTCTTGTTTAATCCGCCTATATCCAGCCAATATAACTAATATAAAGGACCAATATACGAGCGGATTTAAGAATAATCTACCTACCCCTTTTGCAGCTTCTATAAGCCATATCTCTATCAATCAAATCACACCTTCCATAATCGGACACTGCCTATCATTCTTATCTATATCTATTTCAATATGATAATAAACCATCCTACTATTTAATTGGATTATACCACAAAAAATCCGTGAGAATATCTCACGGATTCGATTTTCATCTATTTATACAACTCTTTCAATGCTCTTCCTAATTGTTCATCGTCCTTACCATCACGAATTTGTTCAACTACCATCGCTTCAATAAGGCCCGCAGTATTTTCGTCAACAATCCCTGTAGTTTCTACATCATTGTCATTTTGGAATTGTTTTACAGCTTCTTCCGTTTCCTCACTAAAATACCCGTCTGTTCGTCCAGTTTCATATCCAAGTCCATTAAGCATAATTTGCAAATTCCCAATTGCTTCATCAGACTGATCCAATTTAAATGTATCTTCTACCAAGATAGGATTGGAGTAGTAATAATCAGGCTGATCTACTTCAATCGTTGGCTCAACACCTACTTCATTTATCCACTCACCATTTGGAGAGAGCCATTTATTTGTTGTTAACTTAATAGAGCTGCCGTCCCCTAATGGAACAGCTTGTTGAACAGTCCCTTTTCCAAAACTGCTGTGACCAACAATATCATATCCCATTTCCTTCATGGCAACAGCCAAAATTTCAGAAGCTGATGCACTTCCTTCGTCAATAAGTATACTAATTGGATATGGTTTCTTTTCTGCAAGATCAGAATAATATGGTGTTTTATTCCCATCAGCATCTTCTATTTGGAGATATGGAATATCCTTTGGAACAAATTCCCTTAACATATCTTCAATTACATTTAGAAGCCCTCCTGGATTTCCTCTTACATCAATAACTAATCCTTCTATCCCTTCATTTTCGAGCATCTCTAACTGCTCCTCAAACTCTGTAAAAGTGTTCTCAGAGAAATTAGTTATTTCTAGAATGCCTGTTTTCTTCCCATCAACTGCCTCCATTTTATTGTAAACCGTTTCGACTGGAATTTCATCTCGAACAATCGTCACTTCAAACGGTTCTGAAACACCAGCACGCCGAACTTCTATAACTACTTCCGATCCCTTTTCCCCACGAATTTTTGAAACAGCCTCATTTAAATTTAGACCTTCTAGACTTTCACCATCAACAGATAATACTTCATCATTTGGTCGAATTCCTGCTTTTTCAGCTGGAGAATCTTTAATTGGAGCAACAATTGTCACAACTCCGTTCACCATACTAACTTCTGCTCCAATCCCCTCAAATGAAGATTCAATCTGATCATTAAACTGACTCATCATTTCTACATCCATGTAGGAGCTATGGGGATCTTCTAGTTTTGCTAGCATCCCTTCAATTGCTCCTTCTATCAACTGCTGGTCCTCAACATCCTCAATGTAATTGTTTTGGATTAAGGAAAAAGCTTGCGCTACTTTTGTCATACTGCCAGGCATTTCTTCTGCTTGATTATTATTATTGCTAAAGATTGGAGCATCATCCGCTGCTGCTTGCTCTTTGCTGCTCTCATCTGATTGTGCTAGTTTTACACCCGAGTATGCTCCAGCAAACCCTAAAAGTAAAGCCCCAACCAGTATGACAATAATATGCGATTTTTTTAACTTCATATTTCCACCTCTGCATCTATAATAAACTTTTACTTTCTGCCTACTTACAGTTGTTGTTATCTTACCCCTTATAACAAGTGACTGTTACAAGCATAAGATCCTTCCACAAAATTCTATAGTTACACCTTCTTATGTAATATCTAAAAGCATATCATTTTATGCAGAATATGACTATATTTTTATACGATATTATTTTCAACTTATACAGAAAGGCATCGACCAACATGGTCAGATGCCTTTGATTGTTTCTTATTTAATACTTATGGTAAATAAGCACGTGGATTTACAGCATTGCTATCTCCATTCCATCCACCTTTGTGAAGTTCAAAATGTAAGTGTGGTCCTGTAGAATTCCCGGTATTACCTGATGCTCCGATAACTTGTCCAGCACTTACCGTACTTCCCGCAGAGACTGATATAGAGCTTAAATGTGCATACATAGTTGTGTAAGTAACTCCATCAATTGAATGAGCAATTAATACAACATTACCATAACCATTCATAGACCCATCAAATTCTGTGTTTGTTTGAATGACTACACCTGGTGCAGCCGTTTTAATTGGTGTACCCACTGATACAGCAAAGTCTAAACCTCGATGAAGTTTTCCCCATCTTTGTCCAAATGGAGAAGATATGGTACTTGCTGGTGCTGGCCAACCAATAGTCCCACTTCCACTGCTTTGTTCTGAGGGTGCTGATGCAGTGTTTGAAGTACTCTCATTTGATGCTGAAGATTCATTTGCTTTAGATTGTTTTTCTTTTTCTTCTTTCTCTTTTGCCAATTGCTCTAGCTTCGTTTTTTCTTGTTGTGCGAGTTCTTTTGCTTTCTCAATAGCAGAAGCTTGAGCAGCTAATATAGCTTTTTCATCCTCAATGGATACCTTGTATTCCTCAAGCTCTTTATGTTCCTCTTCTAACTGAGCCATTAGTGTTTCTTTTTCTGCTAACTGATCTGCCAATTGATCTTTTAGTGCCACTAGTTCTATTTTCTGCGACTCTAGATTTTCTTTTTTCGCAGTTACTGTAACTTTCTTCTCTTCAACTTCTTTTTTATCCGCTTCTAGTTTCTCCTTATCCTTTTTCTGTTGTTCCATAATTTCTTTATCGGAATCCATAATCTTATTTATAGATATGGTTCTGCTAATAAAATCCCCGAAACTTTGGGCTCCAAAAATAACTTCTATGTAATTCATTTCTCCACCATTTTGCTGAATAGAGCGTAGTCGATCTTTTAATAACTTATCCCGTCTTTCAATCCGTTCTTCTAATTCTTTAATACCCTCTTTTAACTCTGCTATTCTATCTGTTAGTTCGTCAATCTCTTGGTTTGTTTTCTCTATTTCATTTTCTTTTGCTTTAATATCGTTTCTCGTATTGGTTAAATCATTATCAATCGTATTAATTTCCTGCTCAACATTCTTTTGTTCCTTTTTATTTTCCTCAATTTTGTTTTGTGTCTCTTCTTTTTCGTTTGTAAGATCACTATCTTTATTATTTAATTCTTCTTTCTCTTTTTCTAATTCTTTAATTTCTTTATCTAATTCACTAGTAGATTGCTCAGCTGATACGGTTATATCATTTGTAATACTTATTGATATAATCAAGCTTGCTATAAGCACATAAGAAAATAACTTTTTCATTACAATTTTTTCCTCCTCCACTTAATTTGCTCCTGACGATATTTTAGAAGGCCCAACTTGATTCTCCTTCGTAAAAGGAGAATCGGCCTTATTATATTCATTTTTCTATTAAACTCTTAAAAACTTGCGAATACTCATAATGCTTCCCCAAATTCCAATTACAGCTCCAATTACTAGAATCATTAGAGAAAGCTGCCATGCAAATGGATTGTAAGGCAATATTTCTACAAAGCTAAATGAGAGCTCGCCTATCAAGTTAGCTTCCAGATAATAATACCCAACCATAATTATTACAATTGGAAGAATAGACCCGAGTATACCTAGTAACATCCCTTCAACAAAGAATGGCCACCTGATGAACCAATTGGTAGCACCTACCAATTTCATAATCCCTATTTCACGACTGCGAGCCATAATAGTTAATTTAATGGTGTTCGAAATAAGGAATATAGCAGTAAATACTAAGGCAACAATTAATATTAAGCCAATGGTTCTCGCATAATTGTTAAATTTGAAAAGTTGATCTACCACGTCTTGTCCGTATACTACCTTATCAACGTGATTCAGCTTTTCTATCTCTTCTGCAATGTTTTCCGTGTCTTGCGGATCAGCCGCTCTAACAATAAAAGTATGGTTTAAAGGATTATCCTGTTCAAGTAACTTCCAGGCTTCTCCTTCTTCACCCATTCCTTCAATTAGTTTATTTAATTCATCGGAATTGGAAGAAAAAACAACTGTATCCACTCCATGGATTTGCTCTAATTGTTCCCCTAATTCCAGAACGGCATCTTCATCTGCCGTGAGATCAATTAATGTTTGAATTTCTACATCATCTTCTATGTTTTTTGCCATTTCATTTAAATTCAACATTAAGGCAAGAAACACAGCAACCAAGATCAATGTTGTGGTAACTGCTCCGACTGAAGCAAACGTCATCCAACCATTACGAATAATGTTCGTACTTCCTACTCGTATATGTCTTAAAAATGTTCTAAACTTCATAACCATATTCTCCTCGTTGCTCATCTCTAGCGATTATTCCATCTTCAATTGCAATTACTCGCTTTTTGAATCGATTCACAATTTCTTTACTATGGGTAGCCATAATAATAGTTGTACCACTGTCATTAACCGATTCAAGAGTTCTTAAAATATCTAAAGATGTATCAGGATCCAAGTTTCCTGTTGGTTCATCTGCAATAACTATTTTGGGATGATTAACGATGGCGCGAGCAATTGAAATTCGTTGCTGTTCCCCACCTGAGAGCTCATTTGGTGTAAACCTTGCTTTATTTTTTAATCCAACTACCTCTAGTACTTCCATCACGCGTTTACGGATATTACGTGGAGATTCTTCGATTACTTCTAAAGCGAATGCAATATTTTCATAGACTGTTAGTTTTGGAAGCAGTTTAAAGTCCTGAAATACTACACCAATATCCCGACGCAAATAAGGTACCTTTTTCTCTTTTATTTCTGCCAAATTAATATCATTTATAATAATGGACCCACCGGATGGTTTTTCTTCACGATATATTAATTTAATAAATGTCGATTTACCTGCACCACTAGGGCCTACAATATAGACAAATTCACCTTGCTGTATATCAACACTTACCCCATTAAGAGCAGTGACTCCATTTGCATACGTTTTATAGACATCTTTCATTGCTATCATTTTATAAATCACCTTTGCAATTTGATTTTCAATCTGAATTCACTTTACTGATTTTCATACTTCATGAAAATTACTCTAATCCACAATCAGTCTTTTAACATTATATCATTTTTCGGCATAATTTTTAGGTATAAAATTATTACATTTATATTTCATTGTTGAAACCTATTTGTATTTGTTGAAATATGTCATATCGAAAGCGACCTGTCGACAAAAACAAACTTTATAATCTCAACATTTACTAAAAGAGACAAATAAAAAAAGCCTCGGTATGTATATACCCAGACTTTTTCTATTATTTTAATTTTTACTGTTTTTCAGCTAACCAATTTGATAAACTATCTAAATCTTCACCTGTTACTTGTTTTTGTGCGGGCATTCCGCCAATACCTTCTTGAATGATATCTGCGATTTCCTCTGCTGAAAGTTTAGAACCAATTTGGTTCAATTCAGGTCCAGCGCCACCAGACAAATCAGCTCCGTGACAACCAGCACAATTCGCTGCATACACTTCTTCACCTGCTGAAGCATCTACGGTACCACCTTCTGTTTCAGAATCACCATTTTGCTCCTCTGTAGCAGTATCCCCGTTATCAGCCGGTTCTTCTGCGCCATCATCACCGCCACAAGCAGCTAGTGTTAATACGGTTCCAAATAGAATTGCTACTAACCATTTTTTCATCATGCTTATCCTCCCAACTTGTCATTATATATGTTATCAATGTTATTATACCCCTATTATTCAATTTTAAAAAAGAGGCTTAAAAACACTTTTCCACGCTATATACACTGAAAACACTGGCACATCAAGGCTTTTGGATAAATATGGCAAATTTTCGAAAATATGGTAAAAACAATAATAGAGGTCATCCAATAAAAAAATGGATAACCTCTTAACAGTTAATTTAGTTGTAATCTGAGGTATGCATCAATAAATGGTTCAAGTTCCCCGTCCATTACCGATTGAGTATTCCCAACTTCCATATTAGTTCTATGATCTTTTACCATGGAATAAGGGTGGAAGACATAGGAACGAATTTGACTTCCCCAGCCAATCTCCTTTTGTTCTCCACGTATCTCTGCTAATTCTTGCTGCTGTTTTTCAATTTCTAACTGGTAGAGCTTTGATTTTAACATTTTCATTGCAGCTTCACGGTTTTTTATTTGTGAACGTTCATTTTGACAAGTAACAATTGTATTCGTTGGTAAATGGGTAATACGAACTGCCGAATCTGTCGTATTAACGTGCTGACCTCCAGCTCCACTTGCGCGGTAGGTATCAATTTTCAAGTCCTCTGTCTTAATATCAATATCCACATCGTCCGTCATTTCTGGGGTCACATCACACGAAACAAAAGAGGTGTGACGTCTGCCTGAAGAGTCAAATGGTGAGATACGAACTAATCGGTGAACTCCTTTTTCAGCTTTTAAATACCCGTAAGCGTTATGACCCTTAATAAGAAGAGTAACACTTTTCACCCCTGCTTCTTCTCCAGGTAAATAATCCAACGTTTCCACTTTAAAACCTTGATTTTCCGCCCAGCGCTGATACATTCTTAACAACATGCTAGCCCAGTCCTGTGACTCCGTTCCACCAGCACCAGGATGCAGTTCTAATATGGCATTATTTGCATCGTATGGCTCACTTAATAGTAGTTGCAATTCGAACGCGTTAATATCTTTTATGAAAGATTCCATTTCCGTATTCAAATCGTCGTATAACTCTTCATCATTCTCTTCCTTCACTAATTCATAAGACACTTCCATGTCTTCATGGCGTTCTTCTATTTCTTCAAAGCTGGTAATGTAATCCTTTAAATAGTTAGATTCATTTATTACTTTTTGCGCATTATTTTGATCATCCCAAAAATCTGGCGAAGTCATCATTTGTTCAAGCTCTTTCACGCGTTCTCTTTTCCAATCTAAGTCAAAGAGACCCCCTAAAATCTTCAATACGTGAAGCTATTTTATCTAATTCATTTCTAATTTCTGCTAATTCCATATGATTATCACCTCTGTTAATATATATACAATTAAATACCCAAGCAGTAAGAGGCAGGAACACAAGTAAAGTGTTTAAACTCATATACAAACCATGTGCTACTTAGTGAAATAAATTTCCGAAGCGGTTTTTATCCACCACACAGGTTCGGGTTTTACTTTGAGCAAATACTTTCGTCCCAGCCTCTTAAGCAAACAACTAGTTTCTACCATGACAGTTCTTATACTTTTTGCCACTTCCGCATGGACAAGGGTCATTTCGTCCGACGGTTACTTTTTTCACAAATGGCTTGCGTACTTTCTTCTTACCTTCACTGCCACCTGCTACTGCTTGTGTGTTTTTCACTACTTCTTCCCGCTGAAGATTTTCACGAATTTGTGCCTTCATGATGTATTTAGTTACTTCTTCCTCTATGCTTGCAACCATTTCCTCAAACATATGGAATCCTTCCATTTGATACTCACGAAGCGGGTCATTTTGCCCGTAAGCTCTTAAATGAATCCCTTGACGCAATTGTTCCATTTGGTCGATATGATCCATCCATTTAGTATCTACAGCACGTAATACAATAACTTTTTGAAATTCCTGGAATTGTTCAGGCGACAACTGTTCCGCTTTTTCATCATATTTCTCTTGTACCTTCTTCATGATCAGTTCTGAGATTTCCTCGTTGTCTTTCCCTTTCAAATCATCTACTGATAGTTCTTCAGGATCAAATAAATTTCCATGTGCATAATCAACAAGAGCTTGTAATTCCCAATTTTCTTCATCGTTATCTTGCGTATGCATAGCTACAACACGATCAATGGATGATTTAATCATATTCTCAATGATTTCTCGCAAATCATCTTCCCCATCGATAATTTCAAAACGCTGCTTATAAATAATTTCGCGTTGTTCGCGTAATACATCATCATAGGCAAGCACTTGTTTACGTGCGTCAAAGTTATTACCTTCCACTCGTTTTTGAGCAGATTCTACAGCGCGTGAAACCATTTTACTTTCTATTGGCTGATCGTCATCCATACCTAAACGTTCCATCATTGATTTTAAGTTGTCCGATCCAAATCGACGCATCAACTCATCTTCCATGGAAAGATAAAATTGAGTTATACCAGGATCTCCCTGACGACCAGAACGCCCACGCAACTGATTATCAATTCGACGGGATTCATGACGTTCTGTCCCGATGACAGCTAGTCCACCTAATTCTTTTACACCTTCACCAAGTTTAATATCCGTACCACGTCCAGCCATATTTGTTGCAATCGTTACTGATCCTTGATGGCCTGCATTCTCGATGATTTCAGCTTCTTTGAAGTGGTTTTTAGCATTTAACACATTATGTTTAATGCCTGCTTTTTTCAAGTAATTTGATATCAGTTCTGACGTTTCTACCGCGACCGTACCTACTAACACTGGTTGGCCCTGTTTATTTCTTTCTTTGATTTCCTCAACTACAGCACGGAATTTTCCATCCATCGTTTTATAAATCAAGTCTGCTCTGTCGTCACGAACAATTGGCTTATTGGTGGGAATAGCAATAACATCCATATTATAAATGTTTCTGAATTCCTCTTCTTCTGTTTTCGCAGTACCAGTCATACCAGCTAACTTATTGTACATACGGAAGAAGTTTTGGAAAGTGATCGATGCTAAAGTCATACTTTCATTTTGAATTTGCAATCCTTCTTTAGCCTCGATTGCCTGATGAAGTCCATCACTGTAACGCCGTCCTTTCATAAGACGGCCAGTAAAGGAGTCAATGATAACTACTTCACCTTCTTGCACCATATAATCAACATCCCGGTGCATGGATACATGTGCTTTCAATGCTTGGTTTATATGATGAGTTAGTGACACATTGTTTAAGTCAAACAAATTCTCAATGTGGAAGAATTTCTCTGCCTTATTAATCCCTTCTTCGGTCAGTTGAACTCCTTTTGTTTTTTCATCATAAGTATAATCAGATTCCTTGTTCAAAGTACTTACAAAACTATCTGCTTGTTGATATAGAGCTGCTGATTTTTTAGCAGACCCGGAAATAATAAGTGGCGTTCTTGCTTCATCAATTAAGATGGAGTCCACTTCATCGATAATTGCAAAATTAAGAGGGCGCTGTACCATTTGATTTTTGTATAGCACCATATTATCCCGTAAATAATCAAATCCAAATTCATTATTGGTACCATAGGTAATATCACAATAGTAGGCTTCTCGTTTCTCTTCCTTAGAAAGGCCGTTCGTGTTTAAACCGACTGTTAATCCTAAGAAATGATGTAATTCCCCCATTTCTTTAGCATCACGATCCGCTAAGTAATCATTTACTGTGATGATATGAACGCCTTTTCCTGCAATTGCATTTAAGTAAGCTGGCATAGTAGAAGCGAGTGTCTTCCCTTCACCAGTTTTCATTTCTGATATGTTACCTTCATGTATGGCAATACCACCCATAAGCTGCACTTTAAATGGTCGCATTCCCAGTACACGTCTGGATGCTTCACGCACAACAGCGAACGCTTCGACTAACATGTCATCTAAACTTTCTCCATTATTGTACCTTTCTTTAAACTCAGCCGTTTTTTCCTGAAGTTCAGTATCGGATAACTTCTCCATTTGAGGTTCTAAAGCTTCTATTTGATCGACTCTTTTTTGTAGTCGATTTAACTGTTTTTTATTACCATCACCAAAAATTTTTGTGAGTAGTCCTGCCATTAAATTACGCTCCCTATTAATAATCAATAAACTTTTCTATTGTTTTATAATAACACTTTCTAAATATTTATGACAACTGTATACAACAATCGTACTGAACCTTGAAATGCAAGCACTATTTATAGATTGACACTAGTGGTAGGATGTTGCTTGTTTAGCTTTAGCGTTGTTAAAATCTAACCCTCTGAACTATTCAATTAGGCTCTTTTCGTATAATTTGTTGCTATTTAACATCACAGTTGATAGAAACTTCTGATTTATTTAATTAAGAATAGTGCTTAACCCCGGCTACGGAAATACACTGCGCTTTCCGTGGGCGGCTGCTGAGCCTCCTCGAGCTGACGCTCTGCGGGGTCTCACCTAGGCTTTTTCTCCCACAGGAGTCTCCGCGTATTTCGCTTCGCTAGTTTGATTCTTTTGGCTCCCTTGCACGGTATTATCTATGTAAATATAGCCTACCACTATTAAGCTGGTTGATTGGAGCGGAGGGCAGTCGACTCCTGCGGGAAAAAGCACGTGTCTGAAGACCCCGCAGGACAAGGAAAGCTTCGTCAGTGAAACATCGCACGCAAAAAAAGTGCTCTTCTTTTTCAAGGAAGTGGTTTTCTTCCGAGGAGGCTGAGGCCGTGCCCGCGGAAAGCGACTGCCCGAAGTGGAAATCAACAAAGCACTTCGCTTAGGCATTTATCTTTAATTAAGTTAGTCAACAGTCTTTACAAAGTTCAACTCAGAGTCACTAGACGCAACCTTCTACAGTAGGTTGAACAATTCCGATTTGTTAGAACAGTAGCTTAAAAAAGAGGAGAGTAATCTGAGGATAGACTACTCTCCTAAAGGAAGGAAATATAGGGGGAACTTTTTGGAAACTATTTAGCGAGGTATTGTTTATGGTTGGTATCTGGCAGCTTCTGGGATAAATCGGTTATTCTCCGATTCGTAACAGCTATTATCTCAACCAACTGTGCAATGGTTTTCTCTTGTTGTTTTAACTTATTAAGCATATTGTTGAATGCTATTTTCTCTTGTTCATTCATTTGCACCACACACCTCCTAGTTCCATTGTCTTAGTTTTATCACACAACCCATCAATGGACCAGTTTCGTTTTTGAAATTTCAGCGCCTTTATAGGCTTTATATGTAACTAATTTCCGACTATATCCTCTTAATTTTGCGATATTCTACCAAAAATACTTGCCATATTTTAATTTCTTTATATTTATCGACATTTACCGACATATTAAAAACGGCGACTCATTATGAGTCGCCGTTGTCATTTATTTTATTATACGTTTGGTTCAATCAAACCATATTTACCATCTTTACGACGATAAACAACGTTAGATTCACCAGACTTATCGTTAGTAAATACAAAAAATTCATGACCTAGCATATCCATTTGCAAGATTGCTTCCTCTGGATCCATTGGTTTTAAGTTAAAACGTTTTGTTCGAACAATTTTAAATTCATCTTCATCATGCTGGTTATTTAAAGATTCTTTTTCCATTTTGGCAAAGGCATGCTTAGGAGCACCGTTTTGACGAGCCTTGCGATTGATTTTAGTTTTATGTTTTCTAATTTGTCTTTCAAGTTTGTCAACAACTAAATCAATGGCTGCATATAAATCTATATGTTGTACTTCACCACGTAATAGTAGATTTGGCATCGGTATAGTTACCTCGATCCGCTGCTCATCATTATAGACACTAAGATTAACATGTACGTCAGATGCTGGAGGCGTGTCAAAATATCTTTCTAATTTGCTGATTTTTTTCTCCACATAATCTTTTATTGCTCCAGTCACCTCAATATTTTCACCACGAATGTTAAATTTCATATAAAGTGTCCTCCTTTCCTTATATGTACATTATACTATGTTTATACCTAATTTTCCTGCTTTAACACTATAAAAATTGTGTCCAAATTCGTTCTTTTTTGTAAAATCATACACAAAAATTGATACAGTGCAGTTTATCGCGCAAAAGAAAATATAACATTTTTATTGAAATCGCTCATAAAAGATTATTGCTTTTGTACATGTCATAATCTCATTTTTATATAGATTATTGATTACTTTAATTAAGAATACTGCTATATGTCCGCTACGGAAATACACTACGCTTTCCGCGGGCGCTGCTGAGCCTACTCCGAGCTATCGCTCTCCGTAGTCTCACCTAGGCTTTTCTTCCCGCAGGAGTCTCCGTGTATTTCCGCTCCGCTAAGTTCCTGCTCTACTTGATTTTAACTAGAAAAATTGGTTTTCAGGAGGAACAACAACCCCAAACGTGACATTATAGGGTATAGCTTATAAATATCTATAGCAAGTAATATAGCGGGGGGGGGATTACGAAGACTCCGCAGTTATGGTTTTTCCCCGAGGAGGCTGAGGCCGTGCCCGCGGAAAGCGAAGTATTCTGCCGGAGCGAATCCTAGCACAAAACTTTCATCAGTGTAAGCGAGAGCTAACTATTCTTAATTAAATATATCAACAGTTTCTAACAACTACGAATTTTAATAAAACAAACGAAAAGAGCCTTTTTTAAAGACCCTTTATTACTTTTTCTTATCCATATACATTCCATCCATTACCTGAACATTACGATAAGGATTGATATAACTTTGATTCGTTTTCTTTTGTCTTTTCACTTGTTTCATTTCGGATTTTAATTCCGTTGATAACTTATTCATCATTGTTTGAATATCCTTATTTAAGGTCACTAATTCTTTGCCAATCTCCTTTTCTTCTTCCGTAAATGGCGATTCTAGTTGTTCCATACACTTAGCTCTTGCATGAAGCAATTCATGTACTTTATTAATAGAATCCTCTCTTTGATTGGACGGGATATCCTTATCTAGTAGATTCTTCATTTCAACCGTAATATCATATATCTTTTGAACTGGATTCATTTATACTTGTGCACCTTGTGTATAGTTTTGCTTTCTAGTTTGAATAATCACTTGCTTCCAAGTGTCACGGAATTCTGTTACAAAGCCTAGAACCTCTTCTAAGATAGCTTTATCATTTTTAATATTCGCTTCTTTTAATTGAAAGTGCAAATACTCATAAAGAGGCAATATCTGCTTCGATATTTCGATTTTCTGATCTAAAGTAATCATTAATTCTTGTATAATATTTTGTGCCTTTTGTATATTTGTATTTTTAGCCTCATAATCGTTATTTTCCATATCTTTCATCGCTTGTTTAATGAACTTCATACAGCCATTATACAGCATGAGTGTAAGTTCTCCTCCTGATGCCGTATTAACAGCGTTATTCTGATAGGTATGATAGGCTTTATTCATTACCATAAATCGTTCACTCCTTATAAGGTTACTGACCACCGAAGTTAGACATCAGCATAGCAGATTGCTGATTCATCATAGAAATTGCTTCTTCCATCGCACCGAATTGTCTCCAATATCTATCTTCCGTTTGGGTTAAACGGTCTTGAAATGCTTCCATGCGGTTTTGAATATCATCAATATTTTTCCCCAATGTATAACTCTTTTCCTGATCCCAGGTTCTGCCAGCCCGTTGGTTGATTTGTTCCTCAATGGTTGAAAGGGAGTTATTTAAATGATCCATAATCCCTAAAGTATTTGTATCGCTATCACCAGCAAAAAGCTTATATATTCCATTAGGATCAGCATTAATCGCATCATCTAATTCTCCCTCGTCAATCTCCAGTTTTCCTCCATCTAAGTAATCTTTCGTAGTGGAGATTCCAATATCGGTAAGAAGTTTAAATGAACTGCCGGTCTCCATTTTTTCATACCAGTTTTGACGCAAACTAAACATTCCGGAAGAAATAATCGAATCTCCACGCAGGATTCCACTCTTGGCTTTTTCCTCCCAAAGTTCAATTTCCTTTTCATCCATTTCTTCTTTTTGTGCTTCCGTTAAAGGGGGATAATCTCGATGTCTTTCTTCCCGCTGGGAATCATTTAGCATTTCAATTAATTCGTTATATTTATCCACGAACTCTGTAATTTTCCCTTTGATAGCATCTGTGTCAGTAGTTACTTTTAATGTAGCCGGATTACCTTCGTTGATGCCGTTAAACTCAAAAGTAATATGGTTAAGCGTATAAGTGTTTTCTGTAGTTTCTACTACATACCCATCGTTGTAGGTGAATTTAGCATTTTGTCCTCCATTTTCATTACTTTGGTGCATGTTTAATGCGTACTTAAAAAAGGAGTTTGTATCTGTGCCAAAAACAATCTCTTCACCATTTGGATTATAGTTACCTGTTCTAGTTGTTTCCATTACTACCCGTTCGGTATTGTCATCATAAAACATTCTTACATTGTTGTCCGGATCATTATTCACTTTTTTTAACACATCACTTAACGTATCATCTGCTTCTATCTCATATTCATGAGTTTTAGCTTCTCCATTTTCATTGTATGTAATAAAAGAAAAAGTTTCGTTATCAGCAATACTGTAATTAAACTCATCTACAGTTTGTCCAATTAACTTTTCATCCGGATCTATCCTTACTTTATTACTCACATTAATTGCCGTACTTGCTAATTGATGAACTTCAACCTTATAACTTCCTTCTAGTGCACTTGTATTACCAGTGGCAGTCACTACGCCTTCATCTGAGGAAGAAACTTTCTTTGTGTTATACATTTTACTCCCCTGCATACTATTAATCCCAGAGGTCAAATCCTTTAGTTCTTTCACCTTTGTATTTATTTCTCTAAATCTATCTCGCTGCCACTCCAGCTTTGTTTTATCCTGCTCCATTTTATCGAGTGGCAGTCTTTCTGCTTTCATTAAATCTTTGATAATGGTATCTGTGTCTATACCACTAGCTAATCCACCTATTCTCATGCTCATTTAAGCAATCAGCCCCTTACACCTTTTTATCAATAAGAAACCCCATGAAATCAGCCATTTCAGCGTACATATCTAATAATTTTTTGGGCGGGATTTCCTTGAGTACTTCCTTCGTACTTGAATCTATAACCGTTACATAATATCGCTCCAATTTATCATGGAGTTCAAATTTAATATTCTTTCGTATAGGTTTAATAAAATCATTTAATGAAGATACTGCTCTTTCCACTTCGTCTTTTTCTACCATGTTAAGTTTGTCTTTTAAGATCAAATAATTAGTAGTTTCTGTTACTTCTATAGGTCTTTCCGACTTTGGTGAAATATCTTTGAAGTTGTCTACATGAAGCGGATGCCCGGAAATATTAATTCCTTTATCAAACATCATCCCCGCATCTCCTTATGATTTATTTACTTTTTATATCGGTTCTTGATCCAAAGTATTTAAGTTTTTTAGATAGAATTTCCTCATTTATCTTTTAATACTTTTAACATATTAGCAGGGATATTAGCTGCTTCATTATTTTGCTCTTGAATATCCAAATAAATCTCTTTTCGATGGATTTCAACTGACTTCGGTGCTGAGATTCCCAATTTCACTTGATCGCCTTCTATCCCTATCACTTTAATTTCAATATTACTACCAATTTGTATGGATTCATTTCGTTTTCTCGTTAGTACAAGCATCTATTTTACCCCTTTCATCGAAGGCTCTGGATACATTAATGCCTTTGAGGGGTAATCTTCTTTATTGATAATAAATTGTTTTCCCAACATATGATTGGAATTAATAATTATTGGAGCTTTAAGATTGAGAGTGCTTGATGAAAAAGGATCTTTTAATGTCACAATAGAAAGAACTGCTACTTCCTTTTCACTACTAATTTCAAGAGTTTCCAAAATGTTATCATCAAGCTCAAATGAATAGTTTGGATAAATAAGGTATGGATTTGTTACGATAAATGATATATTTACCGAGCTTACTGACTGCAGTATTTGAAAAACCGGATTATCTGGAAAATCCAATAAGACAAATTGCTTTTCATCCAGAAAGCCAGGAATACCACTTGGAAATTCAATAATCTTCTCACTATCAATCTCTACTTCACCTAAATATTTCGTTTGTAATTTCATTGTTCGCACTCACCTTTTTAGACACTAATGTTCACAAATTCTATATCCAGTTCTGCTTTTTGCATCAGGCTGGTTTGCAAAGAACCTGGGCTATAATGAATGATTGGTTTATTTGTTGTTGCTTCAATAATTGGTTCATTAGTCTTAATATTAATCTGTACATCTGCAGGTTGATAATTAGTTTGGACCGAAAAATGTGATGGAATGAATTGTATACCGATAGACTTCATTTTACTAAAAGCGTGTGACACAGCCTGACGGGGGATCGGACTTCCTCCGTTTTCAATCCTCATTATCTCTGTACCTTCCCTTGCTCGTCTTGCTGTTCCTTCCTGAGCTTTCTTTATCCCCTCTTGAGCAAATTCGGTATTCAATCTAAAGATATGCTTTAAGTTCATATCTTCCCATGCCTTTGTTTGATCCATTTGCAGTTTTCCCGGTACGGTTTGTATGGATACTTCAGCTGGTGGTTGTTGAATGGAAAGGTCTGCTTTTGGCTGTTTGATTTCTAATTTTGCATCCGACTGATTCATTTGTATTTTTGCTAACTGGGACTGCATACGAATTTGTGGAAATTCCATCATAACACTCCGATTCCATTTACAATAAAGACCCTTTCCCATGTCGGGTGAAGAGCCTTATAGAGAATTATCTTAAAAAATCTAGTAATGTAGGTTGAATGATTCTTGATCCAGAAGATAGTGCTGCCCTATGTACACTTTCTTGAGATATCAATTCTGTAATTACTTTAGAATAATCAATGTCTTCATTGTTAGACATCGTTTGGGTAGCAATAATTTCTTGTTCTTTCAAACGATTCTCTACTAATTCTAATCGATTCATACGTGCACCTAAGTCTGCTCGTTCATTAATGATAAGATCAAGATTTTGATCTAATTCTTCAATACTGGTGTCCATATTCCCTTTTGTGTTTTCATCCGCATTTAACCGGCCAATAAGGCTGTCAATATTTGAAAATAATCCATCAAATACTTTACTACCATCAACACTTGCTTTGATATTTGTACCTTTAGCCACTTCCATTTGAACAGATTGATACGGTGTATCCGAAATATTCTCATTTTCGTCCACTAGCTTATTTTTAGTATCCGTTCCATTAAAAATATACTTATCATTTACTTTTGTATTGGCAATATCTATTAAATGCTCTTTTAGTTGTTCAACTTCTTGAGAAATACTTACCCGTTCATTGTTATCATACGTTCCATTATTTGCTTGAATGGCTAATTCTCTAATCCTTTGTAAGGTTTGAGTCGCTTTATCTAAAGCTGCATCTGAATTGTCGTACCAGTTATGTACTTCATTCACATTTCTCTGATACTGTTCTACTTGCAATACTTCTGATCGATACCCCATACCTTTCATCGCTATGACTGGGTCATCCGAAGGTTTGGTGATTTTTTTCCCTGTATTTAATTGATTCATATACTTATCCATCTTCTCATAACTGCTTGACAGATTACGCAGCATATTCTGAGACAACATCCCTTGTGTCACGCGCACGTTTACTCACCTACCTTCCTACTAAGCCCATATTATTGATAATCCGTTCTAATAATTCATCTGTAGCTGTCATACTTCTTGCTGCCGCATTATATGCATGCTGAAATTTCAGCATATTCGTCATCTCTTCATCCAAAGAAACCGAACTGACAGACATACGCTGGTTTTCTACTTGTGATTTGAGAATAGTCGTATTTTCTTTCATACGATTAGCATGTTCAGCTCTAACACCTAAATCTCCAATAACAGATTCATACTGTTTCTTTAAGGAACCATTATCAAGTTGACCCAGTGGATTCGTTAATACATCGGCCAGGTCCAGTGCCTTACTACCATCACCGGCTTGTTCACCAGCATTAATACTTGCTGGGTCCTCCAATATAACAGAAATAGCAGCTGCCGCACCTTCTGCACTTGTAAAGTCAGTAAAAAACGCTTGTTCATGTATCTCGTTAAATTCCGAACTCAACACATAAGCAAGTTCATCCAATTCGGACATAAAATCAGGGAGATCTCCTGCAGGTGAATTATTTATTGTATAACCAAATGAATTAATGAGACCACTTAAAGATCCGCTTGAAGTTAAAAGCTGATTCACGGATATATTTGGTTGATTACCAACTTGAATAGATGAAAAAACTTCTTGATTATTTAGATTCATATAATTATTCGAAAACGCATGTACTGTATTGGTATTGCCCTCAATTAATTCGGCAATGGAATTTCCTGCATCATCAATCATAGTGACACTCGCGACACCATCCGCTGTTTTCGACGAACTATGACTATTATCATAAGAAACGTTTATATTAACGATATTAGCTAATTGATCAAGTAATACATCTCGTTTATCATATAAATCATTTGCAGTATACCCGTGCGTCTCCAGTTTTCTCACCTGTTGATTAATTTCATTTATCTGATTCATCATCGCATTAGCGTCATTTACGGTAACGTCCATTTCACTTTTCAGATCGTTTTTAATAGACTTTAAAGAATCTGATAAATAATTAAACGTATCTGCAAGTGCTTCTCCACGTTGCATAACAACAGATTTCGCACCTGAATTATCTGGGTTAACAGACAAGTCCTGTAATGATTGCCAAAATTGATCCATGGAAGCAGATAAGCCTGTCTCTGATGGTTCGTTTAATAAATTTTCCATACGGCTTAAGGCAGCAGCCCTCGATTCCCAATATCCAGACTTGCTATTTTCACCACGGAATTGCTCATCTAGAAATTGGTCACGTATTCGATCGATAGAACCTGCTTGAACCCCAGTTCCAATTTGTCCGGGAATCTCTGCACGATTCCTGGATACAGTTGGATATGGTGCAGTTGTCTCAAAATTAACACGTTGTCTGGAATAGCCTTCTGTATTGGCATTTGCAATATTATGTCCCGTAGTATGTAATGCAGATTGCTGTGTGAATAGAGCTTGTTTTGCCATTTCCAGGCCTCGAAATGTACTCATAGAGTTCTCCTCTTACAATTAAGTTTTTGTTACACTTGAGAATCAAAAAGCGATTGTTTAATTGGCTTTGAATCTTGATTTTGATTTCCATAGTTGATATTTGCAATGGAAGGGTTTAATAACTCCATTGATAATTGAACAAATTGCATAGACTGTTTTAGTAATGCTTGGTTAAGTTCTTCTTGTAGTTTGAGCATGGTAATCTTCTCGGTTAATTCTGTAGTAACCGATGCTAACTTCTCTTTATCATTGCTGATTTCTACATGAGTAAGCATGTTTGATATTCTCACATTTTCAGAAGAAATGCCTTTTTTGATCAACCATTTTTCAACTTCGCTCTGCCGATGTAGTTCGGCCCGTTCAAGCAAGCGAGTCTGTTTTCGTTCTTTTACAAGTAAAGCCTGCAGTTTTTCAATGGATCCTTCTTTTATAATTTTTGTTTTTTCCTTAGATATAATTAATAGTTCCTCATGGACTGATACTAGTTTTTCTATTGATTGAATAATAGATTCTACGGACAAGTTGCTGTCCTCCTTCTGTGCTTGATTGCTTTCATATTAAACCTAAGCTAGAGAAGCCTAAATTAAAGTTTGTTTGACCAGAATTCAATCATTTTTTTTGCCGTCTTCTCCGGATCTACTTGATATTCTCCAGATTCCACTTGATTTTTAATAGACTGGACATATGCAGCTCGCTTTTCACTTACTTTATCATTCCCCTGTAACTGCTTGGCTTCGTTGGATATTTCTATTTGGTCCTGCTTGTTAACCTCTTTTTTTATATTAGCTTGTTTTTGTAATATATTTTTATAAGGATTAAAGTTTGTTTGATGAGGGCCATTAATTTTCATTGCTTCTCACCCCTTCATTCATTCTCATATAGTATTATTATCGGAATAATTCTCTGTATCATAAAGTCTATAATCGTTTGTATTTATCTAAGATATAATAAGTATTCGATGAATGTTCTTCTTTTTTGCGCCTTTCTTCCAATCTATTTTCAACTTGTTCTTGAATTTTTAATTCTTTCTTTAAGTCTTCTTGGCAACCTGTACAGAGTTTCCCTGATGTAATACCTTCTCCACACCCTTCACATGGGTAGGATAAATTGGGAAATTTAGATAATAGTAATCTTCTTTCTTTAATAAATTTTGTAATATACCAATCCTCGACTCCTGTACCTTCTACTATATCAAGCACTGTTGCGTTTCTGTTCTTTGGATCTCGCAAAAAAGATTTAACCGTTTGAAATACTTCTTCTTCTTTTTTATAACAGTCTTGACAGATGTCTCTAAGTCCTTTAACAAAAACTTCTCCACATCGAGAACAATTTGCTAATTCTGCCATGGTTAGCCCCTCTTTTCTATTAACCTTTGTACAAACATTTACCCGCGAACTAATGTTAAAGCATAAATTTCTGGACAATGATGATCTCTTAATAGTTTTGCAGCATGCCGTAATGTGGTACCTGTTGTATATATATCATCGACAAGTATCACTGATTTGTTAATACTTTCTTCTATGAAAAATGGATTATCAGCATATATTCTTTCCATTCTAGATTTTTTCGATTGCTTTTCCCCATGAGTGCGACATAGGGCTTCTATTGTTTCAACTGGCAAAAAATCAGCCAACATCTTTGCTTGATTGAACGCACGCTCTTTTAACCGTCTCGTACTTAATGGGATTGGGACTACTACAGCATTTTTCTTTAAAAAAGCGAACTTCTCATGATAAGCAGTAATAAACGAATGTTTAAAGGCCTCGCCAACATAATAATCACCACGATATTTCCACTTTGCAATCATATCCTTCATCATTTCGTTATATGAAAATATGGAGTAATTGAATTCAATTATCCTCTCCCCCTCTTTTTCCTCCCACCACTGGCAATCAGAGCAAACCTTATCAGCAGACCTTCTGCTGCACCGCACACAACGTTTTCCTTCTATTTTATCTAACTTCCCTTCACATACTGGACAGAGTAATTTAGGTTTTTCTAAAACAAATAAATTCCCCCAATTCACCTGTGGTATTATATCCGCATCACACCAGATACAATTCATGTTAAGAAAAACCTCCCCGTCTATTCATTAATTTAATGGAGGTAATGGCACGATCCATTGCCTCCGACCTCCCATCATGAAAAAACATGACTTCCCCAGTAGGGTCATCTACACTCCTGCCAGCACGTCCAGCAATTTGCACCAGTGCGGCCTCATCAAAGACGGGGTGACCTGCATCAAGAATCGCAACATCTACAGAGGGAAATGTTACTCCTCTTTCTAGGATAGTTGTTGTCAGTAATACTCTGAATTCTTTCCTTCTAAATTGCTGCACTTTTTCTTCACGGTTTTCATCAGCAGCATGAACCGAGGTAAGACTTTCCTCAGCATCAATAATCCCTTCTTTATTAAACATACATGCTAAAGGTGATTTAAGTTTTTCAGCAATAACAATGGTAGGTACAAAGATTAGAAGTTGACGTTCCGGATTATTTCGCTGTCTAACCCATTGGATGAACGGTCTGGGTGGTTTATTATGAAGCAATTCTCTTTTTAGAGAAAAACACATTTTTATTTTGGGAACAGGCAAAGGATGCCCATGGTAACGAACAGGAATAAAGACATGTGGAAGTTTTTTTCTGCTAATACGTTTACGATGAACTTTTCTCGGAGTAGCGGTTAAATAAATCATTGTGCTTTGAGGGACTTTAGAACGTTCTGCAGCAAAAAGAAGAGAAGGATCTGCATGAAACGGAAATGCGTCGATTTCATCAATAATGACAACATCAAACGCTTCTTGAAAACGTAGCAGTTGATGTGTTGTGGCAATAATTAATTGAGCCGCAGCTTCTTCTGTGTTGCTTCCACCGTAGAGCGCTTGAATAGGAACAGACTCAAAAGCGCTAACTAATCTGGGGAACAATTCTCGAACCACATCCGCTCGTGGGGTAGCAATACATACACGTTTTCCTAGTTGCAATGCTTGATTTATACCTGGAAATAGCATTTCCGTTTTCCCAGCACCGCATACAGCCCATATGAGTAGTTCCTTGTCATGATTAACAACAGCCATGACCATTTGATTTGCCGCTTGTTGTTGAGCAGGTGTCAATTCTCCTCTCCATGAACATGGATTTTCCTGCTGCGGCCACTTCGTTTTATCTCCTGACCATACATATAAAGGCTCACATTCCAGTACTCGACCCATTTCAATGCATTTTCTACAGTAGAAGTGTGTTTGTTTACATAAAAAACAAGGAATAGTTGCAAATAGGGATGCTTTTTGATTGCCACAACGCTGGCATTGTCTAGTGAAATTCTTTTTTACAATGGATTTGATTGGACGGAACTGCTTTTCATGAAGAAGTTGTCGAAGCAGATTATCTTCTAAGAGGATTTCATTTCTTAATAAGAGTTTTCCTGAATAGATTCTAGAAAGTTGTTCTAAGGAGGGGTCAGGAACTGAGATCATATCTTTAGACATATACCCACTCACCTTTTGTATGTTATTTTATAAACCTACCAGCTAAACGAGCTAGTAGGTTACGTTATAATAAATGTATAATTTCTTAAAGATCATTTATGATACCAACAAATACCAACGGCACCTTCACCTAGGTGTGTACCAATAACAGGTCCGAAGTAACTAATTGTCGTTTCCATGGAAGGATATTTTTCTATTAAATCTCTTTGAATATCTAGAGCAGTCTGTTCACTATTAGCATGGATAATAGCAACTTTCAGTTCTTTCCCTTTTGCAGCATCTTCTTCGAGCATTCCTGTAATGCGATTCAGAGCTTTTTTGCGCGTACGAATTTTTTCATATGGAATGATTACCTTGTCCTCAAAATGAAGAACTGGTTTGATTTGCAGCAACCCTCCCAGTAGTGCTTGTGCTCCATTTAAACGGCCACCACGATGCAAGTTCGTTAAGTCATCTACCATAAAATAGGCACGCATTGATTGTTTCATTTCATCTAAACGGCTAATAATTTCCTCTGGTGATTTATTCTCTTTAGCCATTTCTGCTGCTTCCAGTGCATAAAAGCCTTGTGCCATACAACTAATTTCGGAATCAAAGGCATAAACATCAATTCCTTCCACCATCTCACCTGCACTAATAACGGCCTGACAGGTACCACTAATCCCACTGGATAGATGAACTGAAATTACAGCTTCATATTCTGCTGCAAGTTCTTCCAGTTTGGTTGTAATCAAACCAAAGGATGGTTGCGAAGTAGTAGGCAGTTCTTCTACTTCTCTCATTTTATTATAAAATTCTTCTGTTGTAATATCTATTTCTTCTTGATAGGTTTCATTGTCAAAAACAACACTAAGTGGAATCATATGAATATCATGATGCTTTCGTACGTCAGCTGGAATATACGCTGTGCTATCTGTCATGACTGCTATCTTCATAGTCATATCTTCTCCTCTATTTCAAAATAAGCCTTTGTGCATTATTTTACATGATTCTAAAGAAAAAAGCATTAATAATTATTGTTCACAAGTTTAGGAAGCATATTCTAATATGAATCTTTATATTTTTTTGGAGTTTGTTATCTTAATTAGCAATTTTCTTGATTTATAGGCGGTTATTCTGGTTTATAGGCGTTTCTACTGGTTTATAGGCGCTCCTACCGTTTTATAGGCGCTCCTACCGTTTTATAGGCGTTCCTACCGTTTTATAGGCGCTCCTACCGTTTTATAGGCGCTCCTACCGTTTTATAGGCGCTCCTACCAGTTTATAGGCGCTCCTACCAGTTTATAGGCGCTCCTACCAGTTTATAGGCGCTCCTACCAGTTTATAGGCGCTCCTACCAGTTTATAGGCGCCCCTACCAGTTTATAGGCGCTTCTCTCACAACCACTCCAATAAAAAAACCCTAATACTAGAGTACTAGGGTTTTAACAAACTTATGCTGTAACTATATAACCTCTACCCAGCCTTTTCGAATGGCTGATACTACTGCTTGGGTACGATCATTTACATTCATCTTTTGCAGAATGTTACTGACATGATTTTTTACTGTTTTCTCGCTGATGTATAGTGTTTCTGCTACTGCACGATTACTTTTCCCGTCAGCTAGCAATTGTAATACTTGGCATTCACGTTTAGTAAGCAGGTGCAATGGTTTACGATATTCAATGCCTCTATCTGCGATTGCAGAGGCATTTTCTTTAGCGAGTCTTCGATATTCTCTCACTAAGTTATGTGTAACTTTTGGATGTAGGTACGAACCTCCATCACTTACTACTTTTATTGCTTCTATTAAAGCATCTGCATCCATTTCTTTAAGCAAGTAGCCTTGTGCACCTGTCTTTAATGCATGAGTAACATAACTTTCATCATCATGAATGGAAAGAATAATTACCTTTGTGTTTGGAAAATAGCGAACCAAATCGGCCGTTGCTTGAACACCATTTATATTTGGCATGTTTATATCCATTAATACAACATCTGGGTTGTTTTCTTTTACTAACTTCGCAGCCTCAGAACCATCATTTCCTTCAGCTACAACCTCAAAAGTTGGTTCAAATTCTAAGATTCGTTTTACCCCTTCACGAAACAATTTATGATCATCAATTAAAATGATACGAATACGTTTGTCAACGCTCATTTTTTACTCCTCCTAGATATATAAGATATATCCCTATTACTATAAGTTTTATATCAACATCTTATTTTTCTATTTCTTTTTCTTTTTATCTATTATAACGCTTATTAAGCATTATATGGAACTTGAATGGAAATTGCTGTACCTTTTCCAATGGCTGATTTTATAGTTAATTGACCATCTAGGATTTCCACTCTTTCTTTCATCCCAATTAGGCCAAATGATTTATCTTTTTTAACATTAGGTTCAAAACCTTTTCCATCATCTTTTATTATCATCCTCAAATGGTTACTCGCAATTTCCAATTTGACTTGTATGAACCTTGCTTCAGCATGCTTAATCGCATTTTGCAGCGCTTCCTGCATTAAGCGGAAAAAGGCAATTTCATACTTTTGATTTAAGCGTTTCTCTTTGCCCATCATAACAAAATCAATTTCTAGATTATTATACTCAGCAATAGTTGAAATATATTTTTTTATGGTAGGAACTAAACCAAGGTCATCTAAAGCCATAGGTCTTAAATCATAGATGATGCGTCTTACCTCATAGAGGGAGGAGCGAACCATTTCACGAATATCTCTCATCTCTGCTAAGGCTTTATCCATGTCTCCTTGCTGATAGACTTTTCCTATAATCTCAGAACGCAATAAAATATTAGCTAACATTTGAGCAGGTCCGTCATGAATCTCTCGGGAGATTTTTCTTCTTTCATCTTCTTGAGCTTCGATAATCTTCAAACCAAATTCCTGTTTTTCCTTGGCATCTTCTATCATTTCATTTACTTGTTTAAAGTCATCTTGTAAGTAATTGAGAATGACTGTAATTTTACTAGCCAGCCCTTCTGCACGTTCAATGGTTTTAGATAGATTAATCAGTCTTCTTTCCAAATCATCTCTTTTTTCACGTAGAGTTTTTTCTTCTTGGCGCAGCATTGCTAATTTTGTTTGCATTTTGTGTGTGTTTTCATAAACTTGACGTATTTCACTTTCAGAGTATCGATCAAAGTATTTACTTACTTCTGCTAAGCGTTGTCTGGAAAACCTCACCTTTTGATCGAGCTGATCGCCATTTTCTATATGCTGAATAACCTTATTTTTTGTTTCTCTCAGCTCAAGCAAAAGTCGTTCATATTCAGAACGAGCACCTTCACTTATATTGAAAATCTCATCCTTACTATGATCAACGACATCTATCATTTCATCAATGACATGATCTAAAGCTTTCTCACTAAATTTCACCGCCATCGTTTTCCACCAACCTATGATATAATTATACGTATATCCATTATTTTTTTATAGGGTACTTCAAAAAAAATATATTATCTGGGATAATATACCCCCTACGTTCCCATTTAAAACCTAAATCACCTTTGTAGGAGGAATTTATTTAATGTTATCTTACTATTATACCGTAAAACCAAATGGAAGCGACCAAATTATTATCCAAAAATCCAGATTTATTGGTTATGTACGAAGAGTTGAAACGGAAGAAGACGCACAAAAGTTCATTCAGGAAATAAAGAAAAAACATTATGACGCTACTCATAATTGTTCTGCATATATCATTGGAGAACATGATGAGATACAAAAGGCCAATGATGATGGAGAACCTAGCGGTACAGCAGGGGTTCCGATATTAGAAGTGTTAAAAAAACAAAATTTAAAAGATACTGCGGTAGTCGTAACTAGGTACTTCGGAGGAATTAAACTTGGTGCTGGTGGATTGATTCGTGCTTATGGTAGCACTACATCACAAGCAATAAAAACAACAGGTGTAGTGAAAAGACAATTAATGAAAGGATTCTCCATTACAATTGATTATAGTCTACTAGGAAAACTGGAAAATGTTATTCGTAATTCGGAACATATCCTGGAAACAATAAACTATTTGGAGAATGTTGAGTTTATTATATATGTGAAAGATGGAGATGAAGAAAAATTCAAGGAATGGATAATTGATTTGACTAATGGCCAAGCCCAAATTTCAGAGTTGGTTTCTAAATATGTAGAAACCGACGTAAAGGATTCCTCTCCAGAATAAAAGAAGAGAAGCAGTATTTTTCAACAAAAATGCTGCTTCTCTTCTTTTTAAACTTGTGTATTTCCACTCAAGCTTTGATTATTTGATAATTCTTTAACTAACTTTTGTATTAATTCTTCGGCAGATTTAATTTGGTGACTTTCCGTTTCATCAATTAATTGTTTTAACATCCTTTTGTATTTTTCCTGTTCTCCCATATAAGGATTACCCGCCTTTATTTGGATTTAATCGATCTTTCCAGATGAGTATAACATGTATATCCCGTTTTTTGTCGATATCTATCAATTGTAATGATAATATCATATTTTGTAGGAATATACTACTAACTTTTGTGATTTATTTTACAAATTTATCACTTTTTATAGTATTTTGTCTCCACCTGTGAAAAATAATGATAATTAAAACGGCAAATACAGCTCCAATACTATCTATAAATATGTCTCCAATATATGGTGTACGATTTGGTGTGATACCTTGATGCAGTTCATCTATAATAGCATATGCAATCGTCATAAAAAGTGAAAAGAAAATAACGGTTCCCATCTTAAACTGGGTAGTTTTCCGAAAAGCTATGTAGAAAAACAGAAGCAGAATAAAGAAAACAGTAAAGTGAGCTCCTTTACGAATGAAAAACTCAATCAATCCTTCCACACCCAATTCCTCTATACTCACGGTTGAATTGTTGTAGGTAAAATTAATCCAGTTTAAAACAGGTTTAAAAAACGAAAAATCAATATAACTGCCTAACATAGGTTTGATATCCTGTTCTTGATATGGAGTGGAAGAGGAGTAAAAAATTAGTCCCATCCACCCAATTGGCAATAGCCAGTATAATAATCTCTTCATAGTTCACCATTCTTTAAATATATTATTATAAATGTCTCACATATAAAAAACCGTCAAGCCCTTATGCTAAACGGTTCCTGCAAGAATTTAGTTATTATTCTTTCGCCATTTATTGAATTCCAGATACTCTCTAAATTGATCTTTCGTGACTCCAGAATCCATTGCTTCCCGGACTATTTCTACCCATTCATTATCTAATATTTTTTCATCATTATCATCTTCATTTATAAGGTCATTTACGGAGACACCTAATACTCCACTTATCTTTTCGATGAATTGAATGGACGGATTGGATTGAAGGTTACGCTCAATCGAACTTAAGTAAGATTTGGCAACCCCTGCTCTCTCGGCTAACTCGGATATGGACATTTTTTTATCTTGGCGTAATCGTTTAATTTTTTCACCGATCAAGTCCTCTCACCTACTTTCAATGAAGAATTATACCATAAACAGGTGAGGAGTTCTATATTAAGCACATCTTTTTTATAAAATTATTTATTTTCTTCTAATGACTTGTTTAAGAAGTTTCTTACCTCCCGCTTAGACATTCCCAATTCCTTAGCCTCTTTAATTAACTCTACCCATTCACTATCTAATAAGGTATTGTCTATAACTTTTTCCTCCAACTTACCTTCCCCCATTTTATCAGGTAATCCAGCCATCCTAGCCGATAAGCGTTAGACCTGTGATTTTGCGTCCTTATTTTTCAATAGGTTTGCTATTTTTCTGACGTTCCTTTTTATTAAGTATATTATACTACTACCCCTTCCCTATGTGCATGACTAGTTTTGTCGAATTAATTCTAGTTTTGTTATATTGGAAAAAAAAAGGTTTAATTAATTTCTGTAAGGGAATATTTATCATTATAATTTTTGACAACCAAACAGCTGTAGACCTGTATACATGTTCTAAGATGTACATACCATTATCCCTTTGTTCATTTTTAAATACCAAATCAGCCTCAATAAAGAACAATAATTCTAATTATAGCTCATTAAGCTTAAATGGATAAGCATAAAATAGAAGATTTCTCCGTATAAAAGATAATATTCTGTAGGTATTACTATCTATATCTTTTTTTATCAGATTGTTGCTTTTTATTGGCTGGAAATAATCCTTTTATCTAGAATCATATTTCTATATACTAAAAGTAGCAGATGAAGGAGTAAACATTCATGAAAAAATTAGCTATATTATTAATACTTGCTGGGGTCATCATTTTAGGGATTGGAAGTTATCAATGGATTACTACGGAAAATGCTCAAAAAAATAGCCTGATAGAAGCAAAAGAATTGTTAAAGGAAACTCCTCATAAAGAAAAAGATGTACACAATCAGAAAACAGGAGACTTTTTACCTCAAACAGGAGAGACAAGCGGCATTTTGCACATCCCCAAACTTAAGTCCGATCTACCTATCATAGAAGGAACGGACGAAGATGAATTGGATAAAGGTGTTGGGCATTACAAAGGTACCGCTTATCCAACACAAGGAGAACAAATTGTATTATCTGGGCATCGGGATACCGTTTTTCGGAGAATGGGAGAATTAGAACTTGGAGACATCTTAACGCTAGAACTGCCATATGGTGATTTTTCCTATGAAATTGTCGAAACACAAATTGTGGATGCTGACGATCGAACGATTATCAAACCTCAAGGAAAAGAAGTCCTAACCTTAACTACCTGTTACCCATTTAGCTTTGTAGGAAGTGCTCCTGACCGATATATTATTACTGCGCTTCCTGTCGAAGATAAATAAGATAAATCTCTTCCGAATGAAATATGTAAGGCATAAAACCGTTAAGACTGAAACTAAACGATTTTATGCCTTTGATTTCTTCCATGTCTCATCTATTTTAAACTTAACTTTTTCATCATCATTAATTAAGTCACATATTGAGATACCTAATACCAAACAAATCTTCTCGATAAATTGAATAGATGGATTGGTTTGTATATTTCGCTCAATAGAACTTAAATAAGACTTAGATACACTGGCTTCTTCTGCTAACTGTGATATAGACATCCCTCTTTCCAGTCGCACCCTTTTAAGGTTGTCACCAATCAAATCAGTTCACCTACTTTCTATCTTCAATACACAAAAATCCTGATAAATTGCTGAGAGCGACTACTTTTATTTAGTTTCTGCACTAGCCTTCATTAAAAAAGCCCTAATCTCTTCAATTGAGATTTCAAATTTCATTTACCGTACTTCACAATTTTTCCACGTCAACCCCCATCCTTGTAATAAGGATCTGATACTCAGAATATCTTCTATTTTCTCCTTATAACTATAATGTTCAAATTTATGCATTTAATTACATTCACTAATTAAGAACTAGTATCCTTAATTTTTAGAAAAGGTAAACTTTGTTCCGTGTATTAATTTATATGGTTTTTTTTACAATTTATATTTACCTGACTAATACACAAACTACACCTAACTTGTCATAGACGTTATTCATCAAATCAGTTATAATTTATACAGCAATTGCTAAAATATTCCAATGTTTGCAACATAAAATCATTTTTATAGAGGAGAATCCTTGTGGTTTCAAGAACAGATAAAAGAAAAGAGAAGAAAAAACGGAAATGGATTTACTGGGTAGGAGGAATCATTCTCGCACTAATATTGATTGTTGGTGGATATGGTTTTTATTTATGGAATCAAGTAGGAAATACTGTTGAAACGATGCATAATCCATTGGCTAGAGACGATAGCCCTGAAAGACAAAAAGAGATTGAAGGACGTTTTAAGCAGAAAGAAAGTGTTAATGCACTGTTACTTGGTGTGGACGAACGTTCAGGTGACAGAGGTCGTTCTGATACAATGATTATTTTGTCTTTAAATCCTGAAAGCGATTCCATGCTGATGCTAAGCATTCCAAGAGACACGTATGTTACAATTCCTGGACGCGGGAAGGATAAGATTAATCACGCTTACGCATTTGGTGGGACGGAATTATCCGTTCAAACGGTTGAAGAAACATTTGATATTCCCATTCACGTGTATGGCCGTGTAAATATGGAAGGTTTCCAGCAAGGGATTGATGCTCTCGGTGGAGTAACAATTAATAACAATTTCTCTTTCACGCAAGATGGGTCCAATTTTCCTGAAGGGGAGATTCGTTTAAATGGAAAGGAAGCTTTAAAATATATTCGGATGAGAAAGCAAGACCCTCGAGGTGACTTCGGGCGAAACGAACGCCAAAGGAAAGTGATCGCTGCTGCTATAGATCAGGCGGCGAGCTTTAATAGTATTACGAAGTTTGGTGAAATGCTAAATATCTTAGGTACGAATGTTCAAACAGATTTAGACATGGACAGAATACGTACACTATTTTCTAACTATCTTGGGACACGAAATAACATACAAACATTACAGTTAGAAGGTAGTGGGCAAATGATAGGCGGTATATACTATTACGTGGTACCTGATTCTGAATTTAGTCGGATAAACAATGAAATCACGAATCATATGGAAGGAAATTAAACCAATCATAATGAGGCTGAGACATAACTAAAGTGAAGGAATATTCCCATTCAATTTCTTTTCTTTTTTGGTCCCAGCCTCTTTCAATTCCTTGAATAGGTAACTATTCATAGTTAAAAACGAACAATACCATTTATTTAACCTCTTAATTTGATGTATAATGAAGTATATAGAACGTTTTATGGAGGGTTACAAAATGAAAAAGGTAATCTTTTTTTTACTCATTTTAGTATTTCTTGTTGCTTGCTCCAACGATAAAGTAACACCTAATGAACGCTTTGATAACTTTGTAAGTAATTGGAATAACCAGGATTTTGAACAATTATACGGTATGTTTTCTTCAAAAACTAAATCTGCCTTCTCAGATGAAGATTCTATACATAGAAAACAAAAGATATATGAAGATCTTGAAGTAACAAATCTTGAAGTATCTTTTAATCCACTAGAAGACGAAGAATTAGAGAAGGCAATGGAAGATGGCCTTGCAACCATCCCTTTCAACGTTAAAATGCAGACTTTCGGGGGACCAATCTCTTTTGATTATGAAGCAACACTAACTCAAGAAGGAGAAGAAGATGACGAAAATTGGTATGTACAGTGGGATCCTGGATTTATCTTTCCCGACCTGAAGGATGGAGGCCAAATTGGTATTCGTACAACGGAACCATCCCGAGGAGAAATATTAGACCGCAACCAAATGCCATTAGCATTAAATGATGAAGTGTATCTGGTAGAAATAGTTCCAGAAAAGTTAGAGAATCCTAAAGCCTCTGTAAAAGAGATTGCCAAACTGCTTGGTGTGTCACCAGAGTCTATAGATGATAAGCTTACTGCCGATTGGGTACAACCTGATTGGGCGGTTCCTATAACAAAAATAGTAGATGAAGAAGTGCAAAATAAACTACTAAACATAGCTGGAATTCAAATAAGGACAATTACTGGACGAATTTATCCTGCAGGTGAAGCTGCAGCTCATGTAGTCGGATATCTGCGAAATGTGCGTGCTGATGATTTTGAGGATTTTGATGAAAGTATGTATAGTGCAGACGATGTTATCGGTGCAAGAGGCTTAGAAAGATTATATGAGGAACAATTAAAGGGAGAACCGGGTGTCGAAATTTACATCACAAAAGAAGATGACGAAAAGATTACTCTTACAGAAAAAGAAGTGCAAAATGGAGAAAATATCGTTTTAACCATTGACATAAACATACAGGAAAAAATATATGATGCGTACGAGGCCGATGCAGGAACAACTGCGGCGATTAACCCGAAAACTGGGGAAACACTTGCATTAGTTAGCAGCCCAAGTTTTGATCCAAATGAAATCATGTACGGAACAACAGAAGATTTATGGAATACTTTAGAGAATGATGAAAAGCAACCATTAATTAATCGCAATATCTCCACGTTCTCACCTGGTTCTGCTATTAAACCAGTGACAGCCGCTATTGGATTGCAAAATGGTACCATTGATCCCGATGAGGGGTTGGAAATTAACGGATTAGAATGGGGATTAGATTCCTGGGGTGGTTATAAAGTTACAAGGGTTTCAAGTTCCAATGGACCTGTAGATTTAAACGATGCATTAACTCGGTCGGATAATATATATTTTGCTATGCAAGCTGTAGACATAGGTGCAAAAGAGTTTGTAAGTGGATTAGAACAATTTGGGTTTGGTGACGACTTACCATATGAATATCCAGTAACTGCATCATCCATATCTAACAGTGGGAATTTAGAGGATGAAGTACTGCTAGCCAACACTAGCTACGGACAAGGTGAATTACAAATGAGTGCCATTCATTTAGCAACAACTTATACCACTTTCTTAAATGACGGAAATATGATAAAACCGACTTTCTTTGTTAATGAAGACAAAAGTCAGGTTTGGCAAGAAGGATTAATTACACCAGATCAAGCTCAAGTTATACAAGATTCATTGCGTTCTGTGGTAACCGATGGTACAGCTAAAGCTGCTAACATTGATGACTTTGCTATATCAGGAAAAACCGGAACAGTAGAATTGAAAAAAAGTCTAGATGAACAGGGTGCTGAAAACAGTTGGTTTGTAGCTTATCCAACAGATTCCCAAGATATTCTAGTAGCCATGATGATTGAGAACACACACAAAGATAGTGCTGGAAATAAAGTGGAGAAAGTAACAAATATCTTAAAGGATGTAAAGAACTAAATGTTAAGATGAGGTTGGGACATAACGAAAGTGTAAGATTCAAAAGATATACCATGTAAGGAACAAGCGCAGGAAATAGACGTAACTTCTTGAAAAAGAAAATTCACTACTGTCCCATTCTCTTCTTTATTATTTTCACAGAAAAAAAGAAGCAAGTCTATTTGCTCGCTTCTTAAATATGGGTTTAAAGGTGTTTTAATAATTCATTAAAGGCCACTTCATCTCGTTCATCGAGTGCCTTATCTATAAGTCTCAAGACATTCATTTTCTCTAATTCATCAATAATGACTGCGCTTTCAATATTGTTTTTGTCATTCGTTTCTTGGTTTTCACGAATGTAATACGAGCCCGCAATAGAATGAAGTTGTTGCAAGAAATCGGGGAGGGTAATTAGTTTGGCCAAAGTAAGGTATACAACATCTTTACCATTTTGAAAAGCAAATTTTGCTTCCACATTCTCTACTTTCTGTGTCCTGCGGTTGATGCGGAATTCATTCGCTTCAATTGGAATAAACTGATAGTCTTTTTCATTAATCACTACGGAGAAATATTGGTATGCCAAAACAATGCGGACATACTCGTTATCTGTTTTAATGTAATAAGGCTTCAACATTTTAACTGTTACCATCCAATCCACCTCCCTATAGTATTTGATAGGAAACCTATCTAAATTTTCAGTTAATTAATTTTACATTAATTTGGTGAAAATATCAAGGGTGAAATTTCGAAAAGTTCCACTTTTTTTATTATGCAAGTTAAACGAAACAATAAAAAGGACAGTATCCTGTATTCTGGAACTGCCCCACTTCTTCATTTTTGAATGATTTGTTCCTTGAGAAATTCAGAGATATTAGTTATCTCTTTTTTGCTAAAACCAAATTTGTCTTCTATTTTCTCGAGATACTCCCCTGCTTTTTTCAGTTCCACTATACCTTGTTTCATATATGATTTATATTCCCTATTAACCTGATTAATCTGACTTTCATATTTTTCATCCGTTCCAGGTGTTACTGCTTCTTCATACACATCGATAACTTTTTCCCCTTCTCTATTCGGAAAAAATTCATGTGGATCGGTACTGTCAAAGATACATAAACCCAACTCACGTACAAGTACCATGTCCAAACTATTCGGATCAAAACTGCAGTGGTACAATTCCACACCGTACCCCTTATTCTCACAAGCTTTACTTACCTTTTTCATCAGGGTAGATTTCCCTGTACCTGCCCTGCCTTTTATATAGTAGACGGTTGAGATATTTTCAATAAGATGCGGTATTTCATTTACAACCCCATCTACGGTATTCGTACCAAATAAACGATGATATACTTTACTTTCAAACCTCTGTTTCTCTCGCTTTTCTACATGCTCTTGAATAACATCATCAGCAAGTTCATCTGCACGTTCAAAATCCATTTCATTAATATAGATTTTTTCTAGATCATCATGTACTTTTAATCCAGTTGCAAAATTTTTATAAGCTTCTTCATTGTAGTAAGTGAATTTTTCTTCCAAATCAGTATCTAATACAGGTCGATGTTTCATAAATAAACTGCAATCAATTTCTATGGCACCAGCTAGGTCTGGTGTTGAAATCCGGTCATTAATAATTGCCAACGACTTTTCCCGAATGATAACACCATCAAGATATTTTTTCCCTAGAGGACTGAGTAAAACTTCTATTTCTCTCTGTGACTTATAATAATCAATCATTTGATGGATTATGGATGTTTTCAAGGTATGTGACGGATGTTTTAGAATAATAACCTGATTTAGTTCCTCAACATTACTATGAATGTAATTAACGAAGCCTTCTGCTGTATTTGCACTTACATAGTATTTCTTCAAAAAGACACATCCTTTATTAAGTTCTGCTATAAATTATGATAACACTAGGCTGATGGTGAATCTTTGAATTTAGCATATGTGATCCTAAACTAGCATGTACGATTATCTTGAAGAGATTTCTTTTCTTTCCTCTTCTGTAAAAACTCGAGACCTAGTCAGGAACCGTTTTCCTTCTGGTCCTTCTAATGAAAACATTCCACCACGGCCATCAACTACATCAATGATAAGCTGAGTATGTTTCCAATAGTCATACTGATCTTTGGCTATATAAAATGGAGTATCTCCTATCCTTCCTAGTAAAACATCCGAATCACCGGTACGAAACTCATCCCTTGGATAACACATCGGTGAACTCCCATCACAGCATCCACCTGATTGGTGAAACATTAATGGCCCATGAAGATTTTTTAATTTACGAATTAACTCCAGTGCATCATCTGTAGCAATAACACGTTGAACCATGAGAATCCTCTCCTTTTTGTGGTAGTTTCAGATAGGTTCTTTCCATATACATTATTCTATATAAAAAAAGGAGCAATTCTTCACTAACAATTGCCCCTTCCGTATTATTAATTTACTTTTAAATCTAACTCAATAAAAGCTATGGCTTTTTAAAAGGCTTTTTTTCTTATAGTTTCTTGCTTTTTGAAGTACAGTTGATAGAAACTACTAATTTATTTAATACAGAATAGTTAGCTCTCGCTTTCACTTATGAATGTTTTCTGCTGGCAATCGCTCCGGCAGAATACTTCGCTTTCCGTAGCGGATCTATAGCAGTATTATGAATTAAAGATATCAACAGTCTATATAAAATGTAAGATAAAGTTATGTTAAAAAGCAATAATTTAAGAAAAGAGCCTTTTAAAATAATCCAGCCGCACTTTCGCTATAATTAATTAATAAATTTTTTGTTTGCTGATAATGGTCAAGCATCATTAAGTGATTTTCTCTTCCAATACCAGATTTTTTATACCCTCCAAATGCAGCATGTGCCGGATATTGATGATAACAGTTCGTCCATACACGTCCAGCTTCAATTCCACGACCAAATCGATAGGCTGTATTAATGTTTCTCGTCCAAACCCCTGCTCCTAAACCATATAATGTATCATTTGCAATCTCCAGTGCTTCATCTTTATCCTTAAATGTGGTTACAGAAAGCACTGGGCCAAAGATTTCTTCCTGGAAGATTCGCATTTTGTTATTCCCTTTGAAGATGGTTGGCTGTACATAATAACCGTTTACCAGCTCTCCTTCCAGTTTATTGATATTACCACCAGTAAGAACTTCTGCTCCTTCTTGTTTACCGATGTCTAAATATGAAGTAATCTTTTCCATCTGTTCTTTCGACGCTTGTGCACCCATCATTGTTTCTGTATCAAGTGGGTGACCAATTTTAATTTGTTTCACACGTTCAATAGCTTTATCCATAAAGTCATCATAAATGGATTCATGAATAAGCGCTCGGGACGGACATGTACAAACTTCCCCTTGGTTTAAAGCGAACATCACCATTCCCTCTACCGCTTTATCTAGAAAGCCATCATCTTTATCCATGACATCTTCAAAAAAGATATTTGGTGACTTCCCACCGAGTTCTAATGTTACTGGAATAATATTTTCAGATGCATACTGCATAATTAAACGACCTGTTGTGGTTTCACCCGTAAATGCTACTTTTGAAATTCCAGAATTTGTTGCTAGTGGCTTTCCAGCTTCCACTCCGAAGCCATTAACAACATTTAAAACTCCTGCTGGTAACAAATCTTGAATTAATTCTAGTAAAATATGAATGGATGCTGGCGTCTGTTCTGCTGGTTTTAATACGACACAGTTACCAGTTGCTAAAGCAGGTGCTAATTTCCAAGTAGCCATAAGTATTGGAAAGTTCCAAGGAATAATTTGCCCTACGACTCCAAGTGGTTCATGGAAATGATAGGCTACCGTATCTGGATCGATTTGACTAATGCCACCTTCTTGTGCACGGATGGTACCAGCAAAATAGCGAAAATGATCAATAGCTAGTGGTATGTCTGCTGCCAGTGTCTCTCGAACGGCTTTTCCATTATCCCATGTCTCAGCAACTGCTAACTTTTCTTTATTTTCTTCCATTCGATCAGCAATTTTATTTAAAATATTTGATCGTTCAGCTACCGAAGTTTTCCCCCATCCATCTTTCGCTGCATGGGCCGCATCAACTGCTAGCTGAATATCTTCTTTTGTTGACCTGGCTACTTCACAAAACACTTCTCCTGTTACCGGTGTAACATTAGTAAAGTACTGCCCTTTAACAGGTGGCCGATATTCACCACCAATAAAATTATCATAGCGTTTTTCAAACGAAACGATAGAACCTGTTGAATTAGGATTACTGTACCTCATTCATTACTCCTCCTTAGATATACAAGTTACTATGTAATTCAAAGCTGCCTCTATTAAAACTTATTCCTATATTCAAGAACTATTACTTCAGACAACAAAAAAACTCTGATTCAACTATGAAATCAGAGTTTTTTTAGTAGGAACTAAAAAGATAAACCATCAAACAGCTACTTTTTCATTCGATAGAGATACTTTTTTTTCACTTGACCTCGGGCAGTACGCGTACTTCACGTTCCATCGTGGATTCACATAGAGGGCATGATGGTTCTTCATTAAAACTGAATGATTCCCTCATCCAACCTTGACAATCATCACTAGTACATGACCACACATTCGTTTCTACCTCTGGAACCGGTTCTTTCGGTCCGCGAGAAAATGCCATAAAAGCATCCCCTTTCCATTTCTACATTCTATTATACACCTTATAAATAAACAAAGAAAGCCCACTATGATTCTCCAGGCTTTAACCTATGTTTTGAACTAGGGATTCAAATACTTGTAATGCTTTCGAATAAAACTCTTGTTGATTTTTTATGATAGAAAAATGTCTTCGGATAGGGGTACCATCAACAGGTAGCTTTTTGATTCGATTTAGCTCTAATTCCTTTTTAAAGGTTAAATCCGAGAGTAAGCTAATACCTAGTCCTGATTCCACTCCTTCTTTAATTGTTTGCGTACTTCCTAAGGATATGAGACGTGCTGGTGTGATATGATTCTTTTTAAAAAATTCTTCCAGCATCTCACGGGTACCAGATCCTTCTTCTCGTATAATCCATGTATGACCTGCCAAATAATCACTGGAAATTGTTTCTATTAATAATGGTTCCCTAGCACTAGCGATGATATACATATCATCAGTTGCGAACTGCTCCGTTACTATTTGAGGGTGCGAGTAGTTTCCTTCTATTAAGGCAATATCAATATCGCGATAAATAAGCTTTGTCCCGATATCCTCCGTGTTGCCTATCGATACAGTTGGATTAATACGTGGGTACTCCTGTTGTAATCTTGCTAGTATTTTGGGAAGTAAGTATTCACCAATTGTATAACTAGCACCTATTTTTAATTCACCACTTGGATCATTTTTTATATCGGAAACAAGGATCTTCATATGTTCATAATCTTTTACAATCGACTTGGCATATTGGTAAACAATCTTTCCCGCTTTATTTACTTGAACATATTTATTTGTCCGTTCTAACAATTTTACTTCCAATTCCTTTTCCAGATTTGAAATATACTGACTTACTGCAGGCTGAGACATATGCAATGCTTCTGCAGCTCGTGAAAAGTTCTTACGTTCCACAACCTCTATAAAGACAATCAGTTGTTGATCCATTCATCTCCACCTCATAAGTTATAATAAGTATAACTTATGATAACAATAATTATTATTTATTTCACTTATTATAATACAAAAACTATAATAAACATTAGGTAATTATAGAGAGGAATGTTGATATGTCAGGACAAACAAAATCAAAAGAAAAAAGCTATTGGAAAAGCATGTCACTCGGTATAGGGTTTACTTTCGTATTTGCACTGATCGGATTTTTGTTATCCCTTGTTCCGGGTTTTGACCGTATTGGTCCATTAGCATCAGCAATTATTCTTGCCATTATCTATCGTCAATTATTTGGATATCCAGAAAAGTTTCGTATCGGTATTCAATTTTCATCAAAGTATTTATTGCGATTTGCGATTATTTTGTATGGTTTAAAATTAAACATTGATGTTATTTTTAATGATGGTCTTGGATTGCTTGTGAAAGGAGCGGTAACGATTATCTTTGCCATCCTTGTGACGATGTTTTTGGCGAAGGTACTCAAAGCAAATATGCAAATGGCACTTTTGCTAGGTGTTGGCACGGGTGTCTGTGGGGCAGCAGCGATAGCAGCTGTGGCACCAATCATTAAATCTAAGGACGAAGATACTGCTATTAGTGTTGGGATTATTGCACTAGTCGGCACGGTGTTTTCTATTATATATGCACTATTACTACCACTATTACCTATCTCCGATATACAATATGGTATCTGGTCTGGACTAAGCTTACACGAACTTGCACATGTTGCTTTGGCTGCAGAACCTGCTGGAGAAGAAGCACTAGCGATGGCTCTTTTGGCTAAACTAGGTCGTGTATTTTTATTAGTTCCACTATGTTTTGTATTAATTATCTGGATGAAAAATCGTAAAAAACATGAGGAAGACAATACTGCCAAAATCACTTTCCCATGGTTTTTAGTAGGTTTTGTTGCTATGAGTTTATTTGGCAGCTATGTACTAGGGACCTACATACCAGTGACGGATAAGGTTATGGATAGCGTAAGTTTGATTACCACCTTCATTCTGACTTCAGCTATGGTTGGGCTTGGTCTGAATGTTAGTCTAAAAGATGTGCGTACAAGAGCATTACGTCCATTTATTGCGATGATTATTGCTTCAGTACTGGTATCTCTAATAATGTATTGGATTGCTGGAATTTAATATTCCTTTGTCCTAATGGAGTAGCACGTGTCCAGACCTGGGCAGCGAGGGTACTACTTGATTAATCTTCTTTACGCCTTTAAGTACTCTACTGGAGCGAATGGCAACACAAAACTTTCATAAGTGTGAAAGATTGCTACATTATTCTTAATTAGATAATTCAAGGATTTGTATCAACTCCGTAATAGCTAAAAAAAGAGGTTGAGACATAACTAAAGTGTTTAACTCAGAAAACGAACAATGTGCTACATAGCGGAGGAAATATACGTAGACTCCTTGAAAAAAGAAGACCACTTTTTTCTGCGTGCGATGTTTCGCTGCCGAAGCGTTCCTTGTCCTGCGAGAAGAAGAGCATCGGTGAGACTACGTAGTGCGGAAGCACAAAGGAGGCTCACCAGCTCCCCTAAGGTGCGCGAAGTATATTTCCGGAGCGGTATTTATGCACCGATTCACCAATCATGTTCGGGTTTTCCTTTGAGAAAATAGTTTTGTCCCAGCCTCTTTTTTGTTCATTTATAGTACGAACTTTTCGATTGCTTTTGCTACACCATCATTATCATTCGTATCGGTCACATGATTGGAAACATTTTTAATTGCTTCTTGTGCATTGCCCATCGCTACACCAATCCCTGCTTCTTGAATCATTTTAATGTCATTTAGACTATCCCCACACGCCATTACCTCATCCATTGTGATACCTATCTTCTCACATAAAAAATGCAATGCTCTCGCTTTGCTAACTCCCTTTGGATTAGCTTCGACATTAATCGGTAATGAATTAGTCAGTTCTAGTTCTTTATAATAGGATAGTTCTTTCACCATTTGATCCAACTTATTCTTATCCCTCGACTCACAACCAAATTTCAGCCACTTATATTCATAAAAATTCTCAGGGGCTTCATTGCGAAATGCGCCATCTGTGGATATCATCCACATATATACCCCAACTTCTTTTCCGATGCTCCATAGTTTTTCAATTAGTGCAGTATCTAGTAAATGCTGGTCAAGCAGATTTTTATCAACGGTCCAGACTTCTCCACCATTTGCCGTAATAAGATAAGATGTTAGTTTTAATTCTTCTGCATAGGGATAGCAAGTCCGAAATCCGCGACCAGTACTTAACACCACATGAATATCTTTATCCAATGCCCTAGAAATTGCTTCTTTAGTTCTCGAAGAAACCTCATGTTTAGTTGTTAATAATGTACCATCCATATCTAAAGCGATTAATTTGACCTTTTTGTTCTTTTCTATCATGATTACACTCCTTCATTTATCTTTTCAGACGAAACCTTTAGATTCCGATCAAAAAATTTAGTTGTTATAAATGGGATTAATAGTATCGCAATTATAACAAAGAATAAAACTTCCATATCATAAACATCTACTATTATACCGCCAATCACTGGACCTAACATTCTCCCAACAGCTGCAATGCTATTTACCAAACCTTGATAAAAGCCTGAACGACCTTTAGGCGCTAATTCGTTAGCCAATGTTGGGAACGCCGGCCACATTATGACCTCTCCCATTGTTAAGATCATCATTGCTATAGCAAACATCGTAAATTCTCCAGCAAACATTGCAATGGTAAATGACAAAATCATAATCACTGTACCAATATATATTTGCATTTTGGTTGATGTAATACGGTCTGTAATCCATTTTACCAAAGGTTGGGACAAAACGATAAGAAAACCATTTATTGCCCATAAGGTACTATACTGTTCAAGTGGGATTCCAATTTCCTGTGTATAGGGTGCAATGGTTGCTTGCCATTGTGTGTATGCAATCCAGATTATCAAAAAACCACTACATAAAATAAGCAATGCAGTAAATGCTGATTTATCTTTTATTTCGGCGCTCTGCCCTATTACAGAAGTATGCATTTGTTTGTCACTAACATTATCAAACTTCTTAAACGAAGTTAAAACGATAAAGAAAAATACCGCAAATAGTGATGCATTTGCAATAAAGATATAATCAAAGGAAACACTTGCAACATAACCACCAATGGTTGCTCCTAAAGCCACCCCTAAATTTTGCGCTACGTAAATTGCATTAAATGTTCGTCTACCACCTTCAGGCCAGAGAGAGCCTGCCATTGCATACATCACTGGCCATGTTATTCCTGATCCAAGCCCCATTAACACCAAAAACACGGCATAAGCGGTAATTTCTCGATGGAAAAATGAAAGCATAATAGCAGAAAGCATCGACAATAATGTTCCGTAAAGCATCGTCTTATACGGACTATATCGATCAAAAAGAGTTCCACCAATCAAATTCCCTATTACGTTCGCTGCTTGATTAAACATTAAAATAAACCCAGCAAATGCTAAGGTTCTACCAAGTTCATTGTGTATATAAATCGAATTTAAAGGCCACAACAAAGATCCACCAGTAACATTAATGGTTGTAGCTGCAACTAAAAGCCAAATTTGCTTCGGCCTATCACTCTTCTCAAATGAATTAAAATCCTTTGATATTTTAATACATTATGAGTAGATAAGCAAAACAATTAACCAATACATACACCATCCCTTAATGTTTAAATATTGTTAATTATAGAATGGAGATATGCTTAATTAAGTAATACGAAATCTATGAATAAACAACTAACATGAAACGTCCTTTTCATAAGTTTTGTTCTTTTAAATGTCATAGTTGATAGAAACTCCTGATAATCTGAAATCAGTGTAATGTGCTTAACTCTCGCTGCGGAAATACACTACGCTTTCCGCGGGGAACTGGTGAGCCTACTTCGCGCTAACGCACTATGCAGTCTCACCGATGCTCTTCTTCCCGCAGGACAAGGAACGCTTTTGGCAGGGTTACATTGCACCCAGAAAAAAGTGGTTTTCTTTTTTCAAGGAATCTCCGTGTATTTCCGCTGTGTGTCTGCTCTACTTGTATAAACAAGAAATATGCGGTTTTTAAGAAAAATAATGGTTTTAAACGTGATATTATTAGCTATAATCTCAATAACATCTTGTGCATCTATCTTAGCGGAGGCTGAGGCCGTCCGCGGAAAGCAGCGAGGTATTCTGCCGGAGCGAATGACCCCACAAACTAATCATAAGTGTGAGCGAGAGCAATACCATTCTGATTTAAAGATATCCTGTCTATATAAAATATGGAATATGGAATGAAGTTATGTACATAAAACAATAGTCTTTTAGGTATAGATCAAGTATAAAAACAACTTTCTTATTAAACGGTCAAGATATAAGAAACATAAATTTATTTTCCATGTTCCACCTGACTCTTAACTCGCTTGGAAACAATAGTTACTACGGATAAGTAAAGAACAGGTAATAACCCTGAAGTCAGTACGATTCCGTTCCAACCGTAGTACTGCCATAGTGGACTTACCGCAGAACTACCAAGTGTTACTCCGATATAGTAAGCAACTAAATAAAGACTTGTGGCACTTCCTTTATGGTGTGTTGCTTTTTCACCAACGACCGTCGCCGTAAGAGAATGAGCAGTAAAAAAGCCAAAGCAAAGAATACATAAGCCGATGGTAATGATGACTAGAGACTGACTAATCGTTAATAATGCTCCTAATGCTAATACGACGATTCCTATTGTTCGAACCCTGTCTAAACCAAATTGCCCTGACAGCCACCCAGCAATAGGAGATCCAACAACCCCTAAAGAATAAGCGAAATAGGTATAGGATATAGATTCTAGTGATAGAGAAAATGGCTCATCACCTAAATGAAAGGGTAGGTACGTCCATATCCCTGTAAAAGACAGTTGCAGAACAATACCAATCCCAATTATTAAGATCATTCTCGGATTTTTTAAATGAAAGAAGAATCCTTCCATATCTTTTTTAAAAGTATCGTTACTTGGTTTAAAATTCCGGGATTTGGGAAGAAAAAAGAATACAATAATAACTATAATTCCCCCAATGGAGGCAAAAAGATAAAAAGCAGATTGCCATGAATAAAGATCAGTAATGTAGCCGGTCAGCACCCTACCAACCATTCCTCCTATAGCATTACTAGAAATATATAATGCTGTTGCAACCCCAACACTCCTTCTTTCCATCTCTTCACTTAGATAAGCAATCGATGCTGCTGGTAATCCAGCAAATGCAAATCCTTGAATAAAACGAAGAACCAAAATAATAGAAAAAGAATCGGCCAAAGGCATAAGAAGGAATGGAAAAACAGCCCCAATTACAGATAGCTTGATAAATACAGTTCGACCTATCCGATCAGATAAAAAACCTATTGTTATAAGTCCTATAATTAATCCAAAAATAGATAATGAAAGTGTATAACTGGATATATTAACAGATACGCCAAATTCATCAACAAAAACTGGAAGAAGCGGTTGTACTACATACAATGCAGCAAAAATAAAACATGAAGCAAAAGCTAAACTCAACGTTATCTTCCAAAAATGATAATCATGAATCTTGTACTTTCTATCATGCTGCATAATATTCACTTCCTATTAGGCTAATGGTAAAAAATCCCATAAACCGTTTGTTATAATTATTGTAGCATAGTTTCATAGGTTTTCCATGAATACCCTTGAGGCTCCATGTACCACAGATTTACCTAAATCCTATAAATCGACTTTTGCTTGTACGTATGTTACTAAATAGACATCATTTCCCAGGAAATATGACATATGATTACTAAAAAAATAAAAGTAAGAAGAGGAGCAGCAATTAAATTTTGCTACTCCCCTTTATTTACTACGCCTCTATCACTTCTTTTAATTCGTTTGTCTCATTTGGATCAATAATCATTTCTAAGTCCAGCAGAATTAAGAGTCCCTCTTCTAAATTTGCTACTCCTTTGACAAAAGTTTCCTTCACTCCACCTATAATTGGTGGTGCCGGCTTTATCATATCCTGATCAATATCCTTTACTTCTGTTGCAGCATCAACAATTAAGCCAATTTGCATGTTGTTGATATTCACGACTAATATTCTACTATTTTCTGTTGGGTCCGCTTGATCCAATAATAGCCTTTCTTTTAAATCGATGATTGGAGTCGTTTCTCCTCTAATATAAGTTATACCTTTAATAAAATCAGATGTTCGAGGCACTTCCGTTATATCCTGTAATCGTTCAATAGAAATAATTTGATTCACATCAACTCCATATGGTTGATCTATCAGTTTAAATATAATATGCTTCGTCAATTCAGCCAAGATAATAGCCTCCTTTGTTATTGGATCTTTTCTAAAAGATTGTTGCTTTTTACATGATTTTACCTTACATTTTATATAGACTGTTAACTTCTTTAATTCTGAATACTGCTATAGATCCGCTACGGAAATACACTACGCTTTCCGCGGAGAGGCTGAGGCCGTCCCCGAGGAAAGCGAAGTATTCTGCCGGAGCGAATGGTAGCACAAATCAATCATAAGTGTGAGCGAGAGCTACACTATTCTTAATTAAAGAAATTAGAGTTTCTATCAACTGTAATACTTCAAAAAGCAACAAACAACTATACGAAAAGAGCCTTGTTATTTAAGACTGTTCCTACTGTTTAAGAAAAAACCGCTGATCTGTATTAATAGAGAAGAATGAGCCTTATTTGATTAAAGCATTTGGGTCAATAATTAAGGCAACTTCTCCGTCACCTAGTATTGTTGCTCCTGAAATAGCAAACACATCGCGTAAGTACTTTCCTAATGATTTTAGAACGATTTCTTTCTGTCCAATAAAAGAATCTACCATTAAACCAGTCAGTTTTTCACCTTTTTTCACAACAACGATAGCTTGATACTTTTCATCCCCCTCTATATCTTCCCGAGGAACTTGGAACACATCTCTCAATGATACAAGTGGTATAACTTGTCCACGAAAATCCATCATTTTTCTTCCATGAGCATAGAAAATTTCCTTATGATCTAATAGAACTGTTTCGATGATTGAAGATAGTGGTATAGCATAAGTTTCTTGTTGCACTTTTACGAGTAAAGTTGCAATTATAGATAGTGTAAGTGGTAATTGAATTGAAAATGTACTTCCTATTCCTTTCTGTGTTTGAAGATTAATCTCTCCACCAAGCGATTCAATTTTACTCTTTACAACGTCTAACCCGACTCCACGTCCAGATATATCAGATACTTTTTCAGCTGTACTGAATCCTGATTCCAAAATAAAGCTTGCTATTTCATCATCTGATAGAACTTCTGCTTCCTCTTTTGTTAGTAATCCCTTTTCCATTGCTTTCGCTTCAACTTTTTCCCGATCTATTCCCGCGCCATCATCTTCAATTTCAATAAATACGTGATTTCCACTATGATACGCGCGTAATATGAGATTCCCCTCTTCTGGTTTACCTGATTGTATGCGTTCATATGGAGCTTCTATCCCATGATCAATAGAGTTTCGTATTAAATGAACGAGAGGATCTCCAATTTCATCGATGACTGTACGATCTAATTCAGTATCTGCACCAATAATTTCCAAATTGATTTTCTTATTTAAATCACGAGCAAGCCCTCGAATCATTCGTGGGAAACGGTTGAAAACTTGATCTATAGGAACCATGCGCATCGATAGAATTAGACTCTGCATTTCCGAAGTGACTCTTCCCAAATGCTCGACAGCTTCTTTTAATTCTTGATTTTCAGAGGTGTCCGATATCACTTCCAACCTTCCACGGTCAATTACCACTTCTTCAAATATATTTAATAAATCATCAATTCTCTCCAAATTCACACGAATGGTCTTTGAAGCATGGTGAGCTGTTTCCGATTTCTTCCGTTTTGTTACACTGCTCGTTTTTTCGTCTTTCGTTACTATATTCTGCGAAACAGTTTTTTCTTCTTTCTGTACGTTGCTTTCAGTATCCTTGATAGAAGGCGTATATTGGTGTAATTCTACTTCTTTAACTTCAGAAACCTTTAATAGTTGATCTTTCATCTTGTCAGTCTCTTCATTGGACAGAAAAACAAAAGAAAAACTCTGATCAAAATTACCCTCTTCAATGTCTTCAACAGCTGGCGTCGTTTGAATTATTTCCCCGAATTTTTGCAGGATTTCAAATACCATATACGCACGTGCACCTTTTAATATACAGTCCTCCGCTAACGTAACAGATGCAAGATAAGCTTGAAATCCTTGCTCTTCTGCTTGTTGTACTATTTCTAGCTGAAATTCATCCAATTCAATTAACGGTTTTACCACCTCTTCGGTCGCAGCAATTCTATTGCCTGACTGTGTTGGCTGCGTCAAGGTAGACTCACCTTTTTCTATAATTTCAAGACGTTGAATTAATTCTGTAACATCATTATTCCCATCTTCTCCTTCACTGATTGCCTGAACCATGTCTTCCAAAGCTTCAATCGCATTAAAAATGACATCGACAATATTGGGCGTTACAGATAAATTTTGGTTACGAATGAGATCAAGGACGTTTTCCATTTTATGTGTCAACGAAGCAATGTCCTCAAACCCCATCGTTGCTGCCATTCCCTTTAAGGTATGTGCCGAACGGAAAATTTCATTAACTAATTCAAGGTTCTCTGGTTGCTTTTCTAATAAGAGAATATTATCGTTTACTGCTTGTAAATGTTCCCTGCTTTCATCAAGGAACATATCCAGATATTGATCTGTTTCCATATACATTTCCTTTCTCTACTATGTATGTAAACACCGATTCTTTCATCTTCATTACTCTGTTTATCGTCTTTTATTCGCTAAAGTGAAGAGATGTTATTAATCACCAAATTTTCTTTTTTTATTTCTAACATTATTTGGCTTTTTACTGGTTAATCTTACCTATTTCATTATAACTAATATTACTAGTTTTGTAAGCTACCGAAAATCTATAAAGCATTTCTTACATATTATTACAAAGGTACAGTTTATTAGAATAGTCCATTTAACCCGATAAAGTACTTTTCTACATAGGACGAACATAAATATATAGCGAATACAACATTAATTTACAAAGGAGGAAACCACGTATGAAAGTTCTCACAAGATTTTTTGACAAAATTGTTCAGCGCTATTTGCCAGATGCATTCCTGTTTGCTATTATCTTAACTTTTGTTGTTTATCTTCTAGGATTCATCTTCACCGATAGTGGGCCGATTCAAATGGTGGAACATTGGGGAACAGGATTTTGGGATTTGTTAGCTTTTGCTATGCAAATGTCCTTAGTTGTTGTTACTGGGTACATCTTAGCAAGTGCACCGATTATTAAAAAGATATTAGCCAAATTAAGTACTCTAGCAAAAACCCCCGCACAGGCTGTGATGCTCGTTACCTTTGTAGCTATTTTGGCTTGCCTTATTAACTATGGGTTTGGTCTTGTAGTAGGAGCTTTGTTTGCAATTCATGTTTCAAGGCGAGTACCTGCTGTAGATTACCGAATATTAATAGCAAGCGCATACAGTGGGATGTTGGTATGGCATGGTGGTTTTTCAGGTTCTGTTCCACTTACTATTGCCACACCAGGTCACTTTTTAGAAGAGTCTATAAGTACCATTCCGGTGGTTGAAACGCTATTTAGTCCTTTTAATCTTTTTGTAGTTATTATATTAGTAATTACTTTACCGATATTTAATCGTTTTTTATTAAAAAGCTCAGAATCTCAAAATGTTACAAATTCATCTGCATTGAAGGCACCTGAAGAGGAAGATGATACTGTTCCAGTTAACCCAAAGACCCCAGCAGAAAAACTAGAAAACAGTCAAGTTGTATCTTTAATCATCGGAATCATGGGCTTAGTATTTATTGTCTTTCATTTTATTACAAATGGATTTGATCTAAATATAAATATTGTAAACTTTGTCTTTTTGTTTCTAGGTATTCTTCTCCATCAAACTCCGAGAAGGTTTCTTGATACTGTAACTCAAGGGGTCAAAAATGCTGGAGGAATTATTATTCAGTTTCCATTTTACGCTGGAATCATGGGGATGATGGTAGCCTCTGGTCTATCGGAGCAAATTTCTATGTGGTTTATTAGTTTTGCAACAGATTACACGCTGCCATTTTTCTCTTTTATCAGCGCAGGAATTGTCAACTTCTTCGTCCCATCTGGTGGCGGACAATGGGCGGTACAGGGGCCTATCATGATTCAAGCAGCACTAGAAATTGGAGCTGATACGGCTAAAACAGCGATGGCAGTTGCTTGGGGAGATGCTTGGACCAATATGATTCAACCTTTCTGGGCGTTGCCAGCACTAGCAATTGCTGGATTAAAAGTGCGTGATATTATGGGATTTTGTGTCATGATACTTCTGTTCAGTTTTGTTCCTATTACCCTTGGTTTGTTCTTATTTTAAATACAAAATCCTCGGGCATTATTGCTGCCGAGGATTTTTCTTTTGTACGATCACAATTCCAATAATAATAAAAGCTGATCCAATTAAAATCGTTGTTGTAAGTACCTCATCCAAAAGCCAAGTGCTAAACATCAATCCAAATATGGGAACAAGCAACGTAGATATCGTCGCGGTTACCATATCAACCACACTCATAATCATAAACCATACCGTGAAGCAAAGCGCTGATGCTAGTACACCAGTAAATAAAATGTAGTAAATACTATGTACATTGAACACAACTGGTTCTCCCCATTCCATTACTAGTGTAACGGCTACGATTCCAATTGCTCCAAATAACATTTGGAAAGCTGAAACTTGGATTTGAGGTAGATTTTGAACCTTTAATCGATAATATATGTTTGAGATAGCCCAGGAAATCGCAGCTAGAATAATAAGTATTTCACCAATTATCACCTCAGGACTTTGACCGATCCATATATCCCATCCTAGAATAGTTAACAGACCAATCATCCCAATAAGTAGGCCGATAATTTTCCTCCTTGTTAATTTCTCGCCTAAAAATCTCACTGCGAGTAAACTGCTCCACATGGGCATTGAATATAAAAGTACCGATGATTTTCCAGCTTCTACAAATCGTAATGCAAACATAACTAACAGAAAAACAATGGATGTTTGCAAAACACCTATAATCATCAAATGTCTCCAATAGGTCTTCGGTGGAAGTCCCACCTTCCATATCCAAACAATTAACATTAAGGTAACAGCACCTGCACCAAATCGAAAGGAAGAAAATGTAAATGGACCCATATAATCCAAGGATGCTTTCATTAAAACCCAAGCATAACCCCAAAGAATGGTAATAAGGAAAATTAAGAGCCAAACAAGCGACTTTCTTTTTTGTAACAATGACATAAATGAGTTCTTTTCATCATCAGGCAAATTCATTCCCCCTAGCTACTACCTCTTATCTTATCAGTTATTTATACATAATAAAAAGCATTTTTCTAAAAGATTGTTGCTATTTACCATGACTTTACTTTACATTTTGTATAGACTGTGGATCTCTTTGATTCAGAATAGTATTGCTCTCGCTTACACTTATGTTTGATATGTGCGATCATCCACTCCGGCAGAATAATTCGCTAAGATAGATGCTCAAGTTTTTTAATTTATAGCTTGTGAAATAACGTTTAAAAACAATATATTTTCTTGTTTATACAAGTAGAGCAGAGAACATAGCGGAGGAAATACACGGAGACTCCTTGAAAAACAAAACCACTTTTTCTGCGTGCGATGATTCGCTGCCGAAGCGTTCCTTGTCCTGCGGGAAGAAAAGCCTAGGTGAGACTACGGAGAGCGATAGCTCGGAGTAGGCTCAGCAGCGCCCGCGGAAAGCGGAGTGTATTTCCGTAGCGGTTGAGAAGCACTATTCTAAATTAAATAAATCAGGAGTTTCTATCAACTATAAAACTGTAAATGCAACTAAATATACAAAAAGAGTATAAAAAAATAAGCCTGCCTATTATGCACGCTTGTTAGTTCATTGCTCTTCGAATCATCGACTTTTGTTTACTGCTAACTACACAATTGGATATTTGAGCTAATTTTTCATCAATGTCCTGAGCATTCTCTTCAAGTCCAACTATATTGGGTCCTATATCGTTTGCTTTTTGTTCAAGTTGTCTTAGGAGTTCATCTATATGATAGCTATTTGCTTTAATATCTCTAATATCATCCAACCACAAGGTGATAAGTTCCAACAATTCTTCTATCATTTTTTGTGTCATCGACTCATATTCCTCCCATATCGTTATCATATAGTGATTGTATCGCTTCTTCAAGTGGCTTTTGAATGATTTTCCAACCTGTAATTAGGTCTAAATAACTGTATATTGAAAAATAATTAGGTTATAAAGTGTAAGTTTAAATAAGAAGTAATTCTAAAGCTGTTTTAATAAGGAAATTTCTATTACCCGATAATTTGTTAACTAGCTTTTGTATGGTCAAATAAATAAGCCTGCCTCTGCAAGCTCCTATCTTCTTCCTTCTTGAAGTAAAGATATATCTGCTTTTGCTTCTAATAGTTCATTGGAAAGAAGGGTTACTTTTTTATCCACTTTTCGTATATCTTGTTTAAGTTCTTCTCTCATCTCTTTTACTTCTGTCTCCAGATTGGTTACTCGCTCTTCTAAATTTATTAATCTGCCTTCAATATTACTTATTCTTTCTTCAATATTGCTTACTTTCACTTTGATTTCATTCACGTTATTAGCTAATTCCTTGATAGCTATAAATAAATCATTATTTGAAATCTCTTCCATCTTCGTCCCTGGTTACTAAAACCTATAAAAAAACTATCACAATAGTTCCCATAGTATCCTTTCGCCCCCGAACCAGGTAAGGGGACTTCTGCGACGATTTCCACGTCGTTCCATCAGGAGAGGGGTGACCCCTGTCATGTGCCTAATGCCCAAGACAACCCGCGGTGCTCTGTTAAAGCCAGCATTCTAGGCAGCAACCATTCCTTCTATTGGTCAGTTACTGCGAAGGTTTTAATACCAGGATTACACCTCCTTCAGTTGTAAATCCCAGTTCTTGTATTTCAATGTTTTATAAACCACATTCCACAGTTTCCAGTGGTGGTTCTCTTTAAATTTTTCTATACTTTTTAAATAGAAACCTAGCCGTTTTCTTCGCTGTTTACCATATTTAGATTTTTTCTCAGATTCTTCCATGGACCCAAGAATTTTAATCAAATGTGGTTTTACCAGCGTACGAATTTGTTGCAATAATTCTTTTGTGATTTTTTCGTCCAATCCTAAACCTTTTCGTGCGATAACTAACGAAGCAGCTTCATGTTCAGACATCCCATACCTTTCACTGTATTTAAACCTTCCAATAACCGGAAGTATACACTGGGGTCACTTCTTTGATTTGAAACCAATTTCTTAGGCCTCGTGACTTTATGGCCTTTTGAAGTTTATTCTTAGCAAAAGAATGTGTTAAACGGTTGAACTTTTTATTAGTATCATGATCTTGTCTTAGGGTAATATCTTCTAAAACGATGGCTCCAGCATTCCAAGATAGAATATAATCGATGATTTCTTTAGCTAATTCTCCGGAAACATTGCTTCTCTTTTTGGATGAAACATATTCCATTTCATGGCAATAGAATGTTTGGTGAGCCAGAAGATTTCCTTGTTTGCTAACAATGGAAACAGCTACTTTATCAATGTTTACATCTATTCCAGCAAGAGTATCAGAGGTGATTTTTCCTCCAAATTTTAACTCCCTACCAAATGTTTCCATGTCATACGTTAGGTGAACACGATATTGCCCATTCTTTCTTTTCAGTTCTATAGAGTAAGCATGATATTCTTCCATATCCTTTCCTTTTGATGTTTCACCTATAATGTTAGGCATCACAACATCTATAATTTTATGAAAGTATTTGTCAGGTATACTTAATTTGAAACGCATTCTCGGACTATGTGTTTTGTCAGGTTTTTCAATAATGGATTCGCTACTTCCAAATAGAATTCATTTTCTTTTCGTCATATACGATCCTCATGTTTAAATTCCCTTTTTTCGATTGATACCCACGAGAATAGAGCGTATTGGTACGAAATCTTATTCTTCATTCGGTTATAAAAGTTCTTTTTCCCTCCGAAAATCACCGTTGAAATGCTACCTTCTTCTTGAATAGTTACTAATTCAGATTTCTTCTTTTGTAACTTTACCAAACGAGCGTTTAAACCTTTCAGACAAATTTCTAGAGAGACATTTTTGGGAGTTTTCTTTCCTGTTTGATAAGCTTCTATTTTCTGTTCCGTTTTTTCTATTTTTCTTTGAACGTTTTCTATTCGTGAAGGCAATAATACTTTTTGACTAGAAATGGTACCTTCCGCCAACATGACGGCATCTTCAGCATAGCGTTTATTTAAATGGAATTGAACATTTACCTTTTTAACTAAATCTCCCTTGTTTTCCCCCCCTAATAAACGATTAAAGGAGTATCTTATCGTTGAACAAAACACAGCCATAAGTCTATCCAAATCTTCCAATGGATATTGGTTATCCTTTTCTATTAAAATTGGTATTTGTTTGGTTGTTTTCATTGTTTCTCACCCATCCCGAACATTTGTACTAATTATAGTTTATAGGATTTTAGTACCAATTTCAACAGAAAACAAAATTTTTAAAATATTATTTATTTAGTAGATACCTATATATTTTTATAGTTTTTTTATAGTAAAAGGTAACTGCTTATAACCTCCTTCCTACATTATGCACTAATATTAGCATGGGATTCCTATTCAAACAACACAGCAAAATCTCAATTCTGACTCTTTACCAATGTACAAAATATAATTTTGCTTAAACGAAAATTGAAATTTCTAGTAGGTTTTTTCGCTCATATCTTAAAAATAGACTTTTTTTACTAAATTAAAATAGCCTCATTTGTTCAGTCAAAGCCTTTGATCCCGCTTCTTCCACTATATAACCCAATGCTTTATAGCCAGACTTCCTCTTTTCAAACATATTTTTAAATATGTCTTCCCGATAATCAACATAATCATAGACTTTAACCATTTCTTTATTTTCATGAACCCGATGAAGCCTGCCAACATATTGCTGTAATGTCCCTTTCCAGGCAATAGGCATAACTAAAAATAATGTATCCAGCACTGCATTGTCAAAACCTTCTCCAATATATTTACCTGTAGCAATTATCAGTCTTTCCTTTTCATCTGGTATATTTTTTAATTGCTGTAATCTGGTTTCTCTTTCTTTTTTCTTCAATTCACCTGTAAGTACAATAATATTCTTAGCAAAAGCCCTAAACATTTTTTCAAGCTCATACACATGCTCAATTCGCTCTGTTAATATAATTGGCTTAGATCCCCGTTCCAATTCGAGTAAAACATCATTAAAAATCTTTTCATTTCGTTTCGTATCTTGACTTATTTCAGAATATAACCTTTGTATATTTACATCATTATCCTCTAACTTACTCTTAAAGAACGTTTTTCTTGGTAGTAACACATGTTTAAAAGGACGAACTTTCGCTTGATCTTTCGCACTTACTTTATACCGCGTTGGCCCACATTGCATGGTCATAATGGGATGCAAGCCATCTTTTCTTGTTGGAGTTGCTGTTAAGCCATGAACATAAGTGGCCTCTGCATGTTTCAATACTCTTTCAAAACTAAATGCTGAGATATGGTGACACTCGTCTACAATAATTTGACCATAATTTTTGATAATATCTTTTACTTTTCCTTGATAACCCAGACTTTGAATTGTAGCAATGTCAATAGAGCCTTTAGCAGATCTTTTTCCACCGCCAATTTGACCAATATCTGCATGATCTAATTGTAAAAAAGAAGATAAACGCTCTTTCCACTGGTCTAGTAATTGTTTTGTATGAACAATTACTAAAGTATTTACGTTCCTGCGAGCTATAAGTGCTGCTGCAACAACTGTTTTACCGAAACCAGTTGCAGCAGATAGAATCCCAGTTTTATAATGAAGAAGCGTTTGTACAGCCTCCTCTTGTTGAGCAGTTAATTTACCAAGAAAATCACTGTTAACTGGCCTTCCCAAATTAGTGTTATTTTTTACGATTAATTGTATCTGATTTTCTTGCAGAAGCTTTTTAACAGCGCCAAAACATCCTCTTGGCAAGAATAGTTCATCTTCCAGGTTATCTGTACAATCAATGATTTTTGGAATATTGTATGTTGACAATCTTTTAGCTTGAGCTTGGTAATACTTTGGATTATTAAATCTACCTAGTTTTGTTATTTGCTCTAACAGATATTCCGGTAGTACATCTTTCGGAATGTATAACCCATTTTTATAAATAATCTCTATCTTAGCTGGCAGTATGACTTGTTGTATTTTCTCAGCAATTATAGAACCCTTGTTAGTATTATATCCGTATTTATTGATTATTCCTTCAACTGCTTCCCTTGTTATTTTGCTAATTTGAGATAAATATTTCCATTGATTCGAATATGGGTTGAAACTTTCATCTAGAAATACACTATTATTCTGTTTACGAGTTTTTTTTTGTAATGGCAAAGCAATTAAATTTCCAAATCCACCTTTTGGCAAGGAATCCTGATTAGGAAATAAACGGTCAAATGATTCCAAATTCCCCTGTTTTTCACGCGTCCTTGATAACAAAGCATGTCCGAGCTTACGCGCTAATTTTGCTGGAATGGCATCATTAAAGAAAATCCAAATATGGCACCCATTACCGGAACGTGATCTTTCCATATTAGCCGGAACCTCATATTCTTTACAGACACTCATAAAAGCACGAGCATCTTTTTTCCAATTTTTCTTGTCAAAGTCAATCGCAACAAACCAGCAAGTATCATCATTTTGAACAGGATAAATACCAATTACTTTCTTGCCAGCTAAGTGGTTATAAATAACTTGGTCAGTTAAAGGAATGTATTCTTGGCTCTTCCTATTGTAAGCAGGTGAATACTGGATCTTCCCGTTATCTTTTCGCCATTGTTGCGCAAATACATCATCTCTACCTTTAAAAAGACTTCGAAATAGCTGAATTCTTGCTTTTATTTTCTCATTTTTTGCTTCATTTAAGGATTTCTCCTCTAATTGAATTGGTATATGGTGAGAAGTTAGTAAATCTTTTAACTGCTTGTTTTCACCTTTTAGTCTCTCAATTTCTTTCAGTGCCTTTTGAAGTCTGATTTTCAAGTCAGCCATTGTAATTCCCCTTAATATCTATTAGTTTTCTATATACTAGTTTAACTTAATCTAGGATATTTCAAACAGATTGAATTTTAGTGGAAAAGTAGATAGGATTTGTGTACGGGGAGGAACTTATATGAAAAAAAAGAAACGAAAAGCGAATACTCCAAAACATAAGCGACTTAAGAGAAATGGGAGACTCCAGGCAGCAGTACATTGGATTCCTAAGTATGAAGGAAAAAATCTTGTAAAAGGGTATAGTAAACACTTTGGCGTTAACAAACTGTGTGCCGTAAAAGAATTGGAAATGTTAGGCTATTCAATTAAAGAGTCATACAAAAAAGAACTGCGAGATGCCGAGCAACAAAAGCAAATACAAGCTGAAAAGCGTAAGAAGTCGAAACAACAGAATACAGAATGGGATTTGGATAGTGATGAGACTTTCGCGTTTATAGCAGGATATACATCAGGTGGAGCTCCTTATGGAATTACCTGGGAAGAACTAGAAAAAGATTTAAATAGAGAGTCAAACACTAAAGATAAAGATAAAGTTCCATCTGATATAGAACATGAAGATTTACCGTCTTAAAGTAACATACGAGATTGGAGGAATCCATCATCAGAGAAGAGAGTGGAAGGAAGCCTTCACTCTCGACCTTTCATTATAGTACTACATTCATTTGACTAACCGTTCGAATAACTGATTCAGCAAGTTCCTTACATTGTTTAGCTTCCTCTTCATTCGGATCTAAATCTGCTTTTACTTTAATAGGAATCATGGCTGCTCCAATCTCCTCCATACGTTCATACATGATATCAACTGCACCACAAAAGACATCATAGAATTGATCTCCTGACCCAAAAACACCACATGCCACGCCAGTCATATCTATATCATCTAGTTCATCGTAAAAATCCTCAACTTCAAATGGCAGTTCACCATCAGTCCACGTATACACCCCTAATAATACCGCATCATAATTAGGTAAATCCCTCACATTTATCTTATCTACATCAAATTCTTTTATATCTACATTATGATTATGGTCATATTGCTTTAGATAATTAACTACAGCATTTGCCATTAACTCGGTATTTCCAGTCACACTTGCATACAATACTAAAAAGTTGCTCATTTTATCGCCTCCATAAAGGTCATACTTTCATTCTAAGCGATAATGAGAATCATTTTCAATATGGTGAGGCACAATGTTTTGACAATACCGTGACGTCATGTAGTGTGGAAAATGGGAACATCAGCATTTCTGTTGTGAACTTTAGCATCTCTCTAATCACGGCCGATATTTTCCTTGCCAGACCACACGAAAAAGAGGAAACCTCCATAACAAGGCTCCCCCTCCATCAAAAACTATTTAATCAAATAAACTCTTGCTTCATAAGGTCGCAAACTTAGTTCATCAAAATCATTATCATAATTACTTAATAGCAGTTCTTTTTCACTATCTTTTAATGATGCTGGCAAATTAAAGTCTGAATCCTCTTCAAATAGATTTGCCATGATTAACACCTGTTGATCATCTAATGTTCGTGTGTATGCATAAACCTGATTATGATTTTCTAAAATTAAATCATAGGTTCCATATACTAAAGCTGCATTTTCTTTTCTAATCTGAATGAGCTTTTTGTAATAGTGATAAATTGAATCTTCATCTTGTAATTCTTTTTCAACATTTATTTCTTTATAATTTGGATTTACCTTTAACCAGGGTCTACCAGTTGTAAATCCGGCATTCTCTTTATCATTCCATTGCATCGGCGTTCTAGAATTATCGCGTCCTGTATTCCAGATGATCTCCATAATTTCTTCAACAGGAACACCTTTTTCTCGTTTGTTCCGATACAGATTTTTAATTTCAACATCATTATAATCATCAATTGACTCAAATTGGACATTCGTCATTCCGATTTCCTGTCCTTGATAAATAAATGGCGTTCCTTGCATAAGAAAATACATCGTCGCTAAGCTCTTAGCTGATTCCACACGATATTTACCATCGTCTCCCCAGGTTGAAACTGAGCGTGGCTGGTCATGGTTTTCCAGGAATAGTGCATTCCATCCAGAACCATCAAGGGCTGTTTGCCATTTACTGAGTATTTCTTTTAATTTGTGAATATCGATACCAGTATCTGTATCCTTCCCCCACAAATTAAGATGCTCAAATTGGAAAATCATATTAAATTTTCCATTTTTTTCTCCAACCCAATTATCCGCTTGATTGGCTTGAACACCATTTGCTTCCCCAACGGTCATAATATCGTATTTGGAGAAAGTGTTCTCTTTCAATTCCTGTAAAAATTCTTGAATACCATCCCGATTCATATGTCCTTTAAAAGATGGGACATAGTCTAAGTTTTCTGGATTGGGTAAATCAGGTAATCCTGGTATTTTCTTAATGTGTGAAATGGCGTCTACTCGGAATCCATCAATTCCTTTATCTAACCACCAGTTAACCATGTTATATAGCTCTCTTCTTACATCCGGATTTTCCCAATTTAAATCAGGTTGTTTACTAGAGAATAAGTGCATAAAGTATTCGTCGGTTGTCTCATCATACTTCCATGCAGAACCTCCAAAAATAGACTCCCAATTATTCGGTTCCTTGCCATTTTTACTGGGACGCCAGATATAATAATCACGATAGGCATTGTCTTTAGACTTCCTCGATTCAATGAACCAAGGATGCTCATCAGATGTATGATTAATAACTAGATCCATAATTAATTTCATGTCTCGACGATGAACTTCTTTTAATAATTGATCAAAGTCATCCATTGTACCGAATTCTTCCATAATATCCTGATAATCACTGATGTCATAGCCATTATCATCATTTGGCGATTGATAGATAGGGCTAACCCAAATGACATCAATGCCAAGATTCTTTATGTAATCCAATTTAGAGATAATACCTTGGATATCACCGATACCATCACCATTAGAATCCATAAAGCTTCGTGGATAAATTTGATAGGCCACTGCCTCTTTCCACCATTTCTTTTGCATGCCAATCCCTCCTTTATTTTTAATGTGTACCAGCCAGTTTTAAGTACAAACGATAAAATGCAGAAAATGATATATACGCCATTAAAGAACCAGTAAAAAACAGAATTAAGAATTGCATTTTCGTAATACTAATCATCAGCAGAATGGCACTTGTAATAAGAACAGCGAAGAATAAAACTGGACTGCCAATGGTAATTAATAATGTATTTTTAAAGGTCTTTCCAAGCTTCATGTGATAGTGTGCATTAATAGAAAAAAAGTTAATCGTATAGATGAACAAAACGATGCCCAAGAAGCCAAATACAAACATAAGTAAAACATTTTCCTTGCTAAAATAATAAACATCTACATACCAAAATAACCAAATAAAGGTAAGAATAACTCCACTTATAACGCTTTTTTTGTAGTTATCTTTATAATACCTCCAATAGGATTTAATCAATCCCCCTTCATCCCTTTTTATCACCCAATCCCTAACAGAAGCAAACATCGCTTGTGTTGCTGGGAAGAATAAAATGGGCACTAGGACAACGAGAATTGGCACCAGGTAGTAAATATCAGTCAAGTGCTCTGCAAAGAGTATACTTATTAAAATAAATGCAATAGGCAGATTGAAGATAATCCACAAAATATTGATCACGGAGAACCGCATAATCCATTCACTAACAGCATATATTCCACTCATTAAACCTGAATTTCTCAAAATAATTTCCTCCAAACCTAATCCCCTATTATTCTACTGGTACACCTTTGCAAAGTCACGTTAGAAAGAAATGCTTTACTTAAGCCCACCACATATCTGCAGGAGCTTCTTCAATATTTACCGATTTTAGATTTTTCACCGCTTGTCTAAAACCTTCATCAATAGACATAATAGGATCTTCATGTTCAATACTGATGACATAATCATATCCATATGTTCTCAAAGCACTGACAATGTTAGACCATTCCTGAATCCCATGACCATAACCTACAGAACGGAATGTCCAAGCACGTGTTTGCACATTGGAGTATGGCTGCATATCAGTCAATCCATACATATTAACGTTATCCTGATCGATATACGTATCTTTTGCATGGAAATGATGAATGGCATTTCCTTTTCCTAAAATTTTTATAGCTGCAACTGGATCAATACCTTGCCACCATAAGTGACTTGGATCTAAGTTTGCTCCAATAGCATCATTGGTTGCATCACGAAGTTTTAGCATCGTGTAAGGAGTATGTACAAGAAATCCTGCATGAAGTTCCAAGCCAATTTTCACCCCATAATCCTTTGCAAATTGACCTTGTTCTTTCCAATAAGGAATTAATTTTTTCTCCCATTGCCAATTTAAAACGTCTGAGTATTCAGTAGGCCATGGTGTTACAGGCCAGTTTGGATAGCTAGATGATTCGCTTGACCCCGGAACACCTGAAAAGGTATTTACTACAGGTACATTCATCAGTTCTGCTAATTTAACCGTTTTAATAAATGTGTCATGAGAATCTTGTGCATGTGTTTTGTTCGGTGAAATTGGGTTATCGTGACAACTGAATGCACTAATACTTAACCCTCTCGATTCCAGTTTGTCCATATAGTCTTTTCGCTTATCTTCACTATTTAATAGTGCGTCCAAGTCACAGTGTGCAGTACCAGGATTCCCACCTGTCCCAATTTCAACCGCTTGTAACCCAGCATTTTTTACGTAATCAAGCATTTCTTCAAAAGTTTTTTCTGCAAATAATACGGTAAATACGCCTAATTTCAAAATGGTACCTCCTCTGAAAATTAAATCTTCTAATTGTTAATTTTATATTTTAATAGAAGTGTCACATTCGATTGATAGAACTCTTGGCGCGGTCGATTGAAATCCGCTCTCGATTGATAGAACATGTTGCGCGGTTGATTGAAGCCCGCTCTCGATTGATAGAGCACGTTACGCGGTCGATTGAAACCTGCTCTCGATCGATAGAACATGTTGCGCGGTTGATTAAAGCCCACTCTCGATTGATAGAACTCGTGGCGCGGTCGATTGAAACCCGCTCTCAATTGATAGAGTAAATTTCTTGGCTCTCTAAAAAGTGCCATTTTCAACAATCAACCTTATAATCTAACACTTTCACCCGTTTCACTACTTTTATAAATAGCATCAATTATTTTCGTTACTTTTAAAGCTTGTTCTGGTTTACTGATTAACTCGGCTTCTCCTAGACAGCTTTCTACAAAGTTCTTTGCTTGAAGGTATCCAGCATTTTCGTGGTTTTCATCTAAATCAGCAGCAGTGGTTGTCGTCATTTTTCCATTTTTGGGTTGGTAGGTTTCGTAAGGAAATACGTTCAAACCTCCATCAACCCCTGAGATACTTACATTGACATAGTCTTCTTTTATATTTGCGGCCCATGAGCATTCAAATAATAAAGAACTATAATCACTAAACTTAATGTACGCTGTTACATGGTCGTCCACTTCAAAAGTTTCAGAATCAAAGCTTCCCCAATCGTTTACTTGGTTTGGTAATTTACTTAAACGATTGTAGGAAGTACCTGTGACTTCCAAAGGCTCCGGCTCATCAAGCAACCACAGTGATAAGTCTAATAAGTGACATCCAAAATCGATTAAACTGCCTCCCCCTTGGAGCTCCTTATTAGTAAAAACACCCCAACCTGGAACTTTTCTTCTTCTTAATGCTTGTACCCTTGTCACTAGTGGATCACCAATCTCGAGGCTAGCTTGCTTAGCAACTGTTGTATTTTCAAGAAATCGATAATGATAGGCGATCGACAATAACTTATTAGCTTTTCTAGCAGCTTCAATCATTAACTTACCTTCTTCTGCATTCATCGCCATAGGCTTTTCACATAAAACATGAACTCCTGCTTCTAAAGCTGCTATAGAAATTTCTGCATGAAATTTATTTGGGGTACAAATAGTTACCGCATCAACTTTTACCAATAAATCATGATAGTTGTCAAAAACGTAAGGTATCTGAAATTTTTCTGCAACAGTCTCTGCTAATGGCTGATTGATATCATAAACTGCTACAATCTCCACTTTATCCTGTAACTTTAAATACGAAGGAATATGCCGTGCCTGGGCAATTCCTCCGGTACCAATTATTCCCATTTTGAGTTTGTTCATCTTACCTTCGCTCCAATTGATAAATCCGCTTCTCTTTGACTGATTTTAAAGCTCCCAACACTACTTCTAAGGACTTTTTGCCTTCTTCTCCATCAATGAGCGGCTTCTCGTCATTCTCGATAGCTTCGACAAAGTGATCAATAACATGTGTATTTGTCTGTCCGTCTTCATCGTTAGATTGAATGCCAGCTAACTCATATCTAACAACTTCTCCATTTTTATATTGGACAATTAAGTTATTAACTGGGTCCTCTTCCAATCGTAGTGTGGCATTCTCACCATAGATAACCGTTGAATTATCTTCTTTTGCTGTGTACGCCCAACTTGCAGCGAGGGTTCCAGTAATCCCTCTTTCTGTTTTTAAAATACAAACGGCATTATCATCGACATCTGCATTTTCTTTCGCGTTTGTCTCTACAAAAGCAGCAACTTCTGTAAATTCATCATTTAAAATATAGCGAAGCAAATCTGCTTTATGTACACCTAAATCTCCCATGGCACCGATAAATGCTTTCTCTTTTTGGAAAAACCAGCTATTTTCTCCATCGGCACTCCAGCCTTCAGGTCCACCATGGCCAAAAGTCGTTCGGAAACTATAAATCTTTCCAACTTCACCAGTGGCAATTAATTCACGCGCTTTTTGATGAGAAGAAACAAACCGCTGATTATGACCAATCATCAATTTCTTTTCATTTCGTTTGGCTGCTTCTATCATTTCTTCCGCTTCTTTGCTAGAAGTGGCCATAGGCTTTTCACATAGGACATGACTTCCAGCATTTAGTGCAGCAATAGAAACCGGAGCATGCAAGTAATTAGGTAAACAAATACTAACAGCATCGACTGATTCCTTCTCGAGTAACTCCTCAAAGTCTGTATATGCTTTTGCATTATATAGTTCTGCCATCTCCGTCACGCGATCCGAAACAATATCACAGACTGCTACGATTTCCACTGCCTTATTATTTGCATATTCAGGCAAGTGGCGATGTTTTGCGATACTGCCACAGCCAATAACTGCCACTTTTATTTTTTTCATCTATTCCACTCCTAACTAAAAATGTTTCCATTGTTTCCCTCCATTTAAAACACACATTTGATATAGAAGAGACTTCATTTATAAACTATATACTTCATAACTAAAATCTAATACTCAATCCAGTTTTTCTAATGGCTGATGATTTCCGTAACTTGGTGTTGGGGTGTTCGTATTTTTAGCCCATTTCACACCATTTTTTATAACTGTTTGAATCTCTTTGTTATGGTAAGTTGGATATGTTTCATGCCCTGGTCGGAAATAAAAGATTTTTCCTCTTCCACGCTTAAAGGTTGCGCCACTTCGAAAAACTTCGCCGCCTTCAAACCAACTAACGAAAATCAACTCATCTGGTGCTGGAATATCAAAATGCTCTCCATACATTTCTTCTTTTTCAAGTTCAATGTATTGATTGATTCCTTCAGTAATAGGATGCGTTGGATCAACCACCCATAGCCTTTCTTTCTCATCTGCTTCACGCCATTTCAAGTCACAGCCTGTTCCCATCAATTTTTTAAAGACTTTGGAGAAGTGACCTGAATGCAGGACGATTAATCCCATACCATCCAACACACGCTGTTTTACTTTTTCTGCAACATCTTCTGATACCTCATGGTGCGCTTTATGTCCCCACCATACTAGTACATCTGTTTCATCTAACAATTCATCTGTTAAACCATGTTGTGGTTCATCAAGTGTAGCTGTTTTCACTTGAAAATTTTCTTCTTTCAGAAATTCTGCTATGGTACTATGAATACCATTCGGATAAACCTCAGAGACCACTGGATTTTCTTTCTCATGTCGATATTCATTCCATACTACTACGTTCATTTACATAACCTCCTATGTCATCAGGCGAACGTTTGCACCATTTGGTAAAAAAAATTATATTTTTTCTGTTTGATAAGCCAGTGTGGATTCCCTTTTAATAATATTTGTTGGGATAATAATACTCTTTTTAAACATATCTGGGTTCTTAATTAATTCAATAACACTCTTTGCCGCTTCATATCCTAATTGAAACGTTTGAACATCAACGGAAGTCATTGGTGGAGTAGATAGCTGAGAAATAATGGTATTATTAAAACTAATAATGCTCATATCTCTAGGAACCTTTACTTTTTTATTTCCTAACGCGGACATAATAACTAAAGCATTCACATCCGTAGATGCTACCATTGCTGTTGGTGGCTCGGGCATATCTAGTAACTTTCCTATTACTTTTTGTACTTTATCCATGTTAAATGGAATCATCTGAATATAATTCTTTGGAATATCCAAATCGTACTTTCTCATAGTAGTTTGATAACCTTCCAACCGATCCAGCACTACCTGATAGCCAGGATCATCACCCAGAAAACTGATCCGTTCATGACCAAGCCGAATTAAGTATTCTGTCGCTTCCATTGAGGCCCGAACATTATCATTATCAACGTGCATAATCCGATTTGCATATTTTACCGGTTTCCCTATCACCACAAATGGAATACCGTTTTCCAATAAATACGGAACAACTTTATCATCTTTCTTAGAATAAGATACAATAATCCCGTCCACTCGTTTCCCTTGAACCATTTTTACGACTTCTTCATAAATCGACTCCTCTGAGTCAGCGGTCGTTAGTAAGATACTATAATCCTGGTTATGACATTCTGAACTTATACCACTTAATAATTCAGGAAAGAATGGGTTATATAAAGCTTTTGAGGTTGCGTGTTTCATAACTATTCCAATCGTCTGTGTTGACTTTTGGACTAAACCTCTTGCATTAAGATTAATATGATATCCCAATTCCTCCATTACTTTCCTTACTTTTCTTTTCGTTGGTTCGCTAATTTTTTCACTATCAGAAATCACACGTGACACTGTTGATGGTGATACATTTGCGTGTTTTGCAACATCTTTAATTGTAACTGACATAGCCAATCAACCTACTTCCATAATCCATGTTACCTCTTATTATACAGATTTATTTTTCGTTGATAAGAGGTAGTAAAAGATTTATTTTACAGCTCCATCCGTTACACCTTTAATAATTTGTTTTTGCGCAATAAAATAAACAATGATAACTGGTATAATGGCAATTGTTAAACCTGCTAACGCTAAATGCCATTGTTTTGTATATTGGCCAAAGAAAAAGAACATTTTCAATGGAATAGTTGCTGTTTCTGCATCCAATACTAGAGATGGAAGTAAATAGTCATTCCATATCCAGATTACATTTAATATCATTACCGTAACGGATATTGGTTTTAACATTGGAAATACGATCTTCCAGAAAATTTGCCATTTGTTTGCACCATCAATCGTTGCTGCTTCATCCAAAGATACTGGAATACTTGCCATCGCTCCATGGTATAAGAATATAGATAAACTAGAACCAAAACCAAGGTACATAAAGATTAATCCTACAGGGTTCAACATATCTACTTGGCCAAAAAGAGAAATAAGCGGAATCATTACGGATTGAAACGGTATCAACATAGCCGCTACGAATATCATAAAGATAACGCCACTTAACTTACTTTTATTCCGAGCTAGCGCATACCCAGCCATAGAAGAGAAAAGAACGATGATTCCCACACTAGCAACAGAAATAAAAATAGAATAACCGAAAGAACTTACAAAGTCCAAATCAATAAAAGCTTGTTTAAAGTTTTCAAACGTCCATTCTTGAGGGATACCTAATACATTAGAGAAAATCCCGTTCTTTGTTTTAAAGGCATTCACAATCATTAAGTAAAATGGAGATATCCATAACAAAGCAAGGAGGATTCCACAAATTTCAACTAGTAATTTATTTCTCCTTTTCTCCTTCATTATAAATCTACCTCCCGTTTCTTATTGTAATAAACTTGAGTAAGTGCTACAGCAGCAACAAGAATAAAGAAAATAACCGCTTTAGACTGAGCGTATGCCATATCGAACTCACTGAATGCCGTATTATAAATCTCCATTGCAACCATTTGAGTAGAATTGAATGGACCACCATTTGTTAGTGCTAAGTTTTGATCATACAGTTTAAAAGCATTAGAAAGTGTTAAAAACAAACTAATCGTAAATGCAGGAGCAACGAGCGGAAATTTTACATTCCAGAACCGTTTAAATGCATTTGCCCCATCGATTTCTGCTGCTTCCAGTAATTCTTGTGGAACGCTTTCTAAGTATGCAATATAAATAATCATGATATAACCTGCGTATTGCCATACATTTAAGATTACAAGACCCCAAAAACCAGTTTCAGTAGTTGATAACCAACCTCGTAAAGCTTCCATGCCTAACGCACTACCAACAGCATCAAATGCACTGATAAAAATAAACTGCCAGATAAAACCTAAGATTAATCCACCTATTAAGTTAGGCATAAAGAATACAGTTCTTAGAACATTGCTTGATTTCATTTTTTGTGTAACTAACAAGGCTAATCCTAGTCCAATTACGTTTACAAGTATAATGGATGCTACGGCAAACTTAATTGTAAACCAGATGGAATTCAGGAATTCCGTATCCTTAAATACTTCAACATAATTTGCAAATCCCAAAAATTCAGTTGCTTTTAATCCATTCCAATCCGTGAATGAAAAAACAAACCCATAGATAAATGGTAAAAACACGACAAGACCTAAGGCTATTAATGTTGGTGTAACAAAAAGCCAAAATGATACGCTCCGATTTTTCATCCAAGAGCACCTCCACTTTCCAACAATCAAAAAATTTCTTAAAACATCGTAAACGTTTAACCTATATTAAAATAAGAAGCAGCCAACAAAATAGTAGAAATTATTTTGTTGGCTGCGTGAAATTACTTTTACTTAGCTTTACTGTCTAGCTTTTTCCCATCCTTCTATGGAAGCATCAAGTACTTCCTGCCATTCTATATCGCCACTTAGATATTTTTGAATGTTTACAGCTAGTACGTCTTCATTCCAACCAACTGGTGTTGCCATAAATGTCCAGCCAATCGTCTTACCTTCAGCCGAATAGTTGTACACTATTTGTGATAGAGGGTCAGCAATTTTTTCTGTATCATAACCTTCATAAGCTGGGATGAATTTAAAATCATTTAATACCATTTCTTTTCCTTCTTCAGAAGTATACATCCAATCTAAGAAATCTTTTGCTGCTTGTTGTTCTTCGTCCGTTTTATTATTATTTACTACCCAGTATTGTGGAACACCTACTGGTAAATGATCTTCCAAACCTTCAACAGGCATTGGAATCATGCCAATATTGTTTTCCGCAAATTCTGCATCCATTTGTTCAATGGTAGGGTAAACCCAGTTACCTTGCTGAATCATGGCAACCTTTCCAAGGGAGAATAATTGTTCTACTTGTTGAGAGTAATCAAGGCTTAATACTGGTTGAACAGAATACGTACTTTGTAAATCTACCATTCTATTCAACTGATCACCATTATCAAAGTTAATGGTTTCTGCTTCAAAAGCAGAAATGATATCGCTATCAAATTCAGGAGCAATGTAAGTGTTTGCTGTATGATTTCCCATTACCCATAATTCTTTAGCAGGGTATGCAAACACTGCTTCAAGACCTAATTCTTCTTTTTGGCTATCTAACGTAGCTACCGCTTCTTCTAACGCATCAAATGTAGTTAATTCATCTGGATTGATGCCTGCACTTTCAAATACTTCCTTATTATAGATAAGTCCATAACCTTCTTGCGCGAAAGGTAAACCTAATACTTGATCACCCTCCGTAACACCGTTAAGTGTTCCTTCTAATGCTGCATCTGCAGCTGCTGTATCGGATAAATCTGTTAAATAATCTCTATATTCTGCTACTTCTGTTGGTCCGCCTACATTAAAGATTGTTGGTTCATTACCTGAAGACATTTGAGATTTTAACGACGCTGCATAGTCATTACCTCCACCAACAGTTGTTACTTTAACGTTAACATCTGGATTTTCCTCTTGATATAAAGCTACCAATTCTTCAAATTGTTCTTTGAATTCTACCTTGAATTGGAAGATATCCAATGTAACTTTATCTCCTGATGCTTCATCTGAACCAGTGGATTCACTAGATTCCCCTTCATCTGATCCACATCCAGCAATTACTAACACTGCTGCTAAAGCAAATACGATGAACATTTTTGATAGAAACGATTTGTTTCTCATCCTAAATCACCCCTAATATTTTTTAATCCCTTTTTTGAAACCGATTACATCTTATTGTAAAAAATATAGATATTCTCAGTTTTCAATTGGTATGTAGTAAACAACCTTACTTCCAATTGACTTAATGCAATAAAGGGAAAACGTTTGCATTAATTAATTATTATATTAGCATAGGATTTTAAAAGTGGCAATACTTTTCTATTATTTTTTCTGATTTTTAATAGGTTCACTCATACAATCCCAAATAAAATCAGCATTTTCACCATTCTGCTATTTAATATTACTAAAACACAGAAAACGATTGCACCATACTTGAATTCGACTACAAAAACCGAATAACTTTCCTAGAGTCATTCGGCTTTTTTATATAGAATTTCTTATCTAAATAGAACCTTTTTTTGTAAATTCCTTAATAGCAAGAACGTACATTGCATGAGACCATGTTAGTGGCATTACCCATGATGGTTCATTTGTTTTTTTGTCAATTTGTTCCGGTAACAATCCTAAGTGATTAGCATGTTCTGTTGCCCAATTGAACAAATCATTGGATTTACTATGATCGGACGTTCTTTCTTTATGAATGGCCAGCCATAAAGTTGAAATTAACCAAGGATTACCACCTATATAGACATCACCAGGGAATCGTTCTAATCCTCCAACATGTTTGGATGTACATGTATCTTCTATTGTTTGTACTGTTTTTGAGAATTTAATATCGGTATCATCAATCATTTGAAAAGGGTAATTTAGTCCTAACAATGATATATCTGGTGTCGCATCTTCTAAAAGGATATATTCAGAAACATTTTTACTGTTTTTTTCTATACTTGTCCTTTTCCCCGTCCTATTCGCCTTATCAAATTGATCTTTTGTGACCGTGAGTTTTAGCGACCGATTAAAGCGTTGTTCTGCATGATTCCAGCCAACATCACTAACAGCTTCCTTCAGTTCACTTGCACACTTACGGTAGTCAACAGCAAGTTGTTCTTCACCTTGAAGCTCAGCTATTTCTGCAGAACCAATTAGTCCGCCATAGACTGCTGCTGCAGAATATAAATGTTCTCCAGTTCGTTTTTCCCATAGGTCTTTGGACGGTTTTGGCAATTTAGTATTAGGATCAATAAAGGAACATAGGAAGTTAGCACCTTTTCTAACACTTGGCCAGATTTCATTACGAAAATCCTCATCATTTGTTACTAGATAATGCTGATGTATTCCCCATAAAATTGAGCCTGTTTCATCAATTTGCAGTCCCCATGTTGGTGCGAGAACTCCATCTGTATAATGCCTTTGGTCCCAAGACCCATCTTTGCTTTGAATAGATATCATGAATCGATAAAACTTACTTACTAAGTGATGATATCCAGCCGCATCCACAGCCGATGCAATAAACGCTGCATCTCTGCCCCAACAGTAAGCATATCCCCCAGAATAGTCATAGTCTTCATCTACTTCTGGACCTGCAATAAATGCTCCCGTTTGTTTATTTTGAAGCAAATGGAAAGTTAAAATGGATCGCTTGTATATCCCATCTACTTTCTTACTTTGTATGTTGTATTTATTTCTTTTTTTCAGGACACTTGACCAATAATTTAATGTTTTTGCTCGCAGCTCTTCCTCACCATTCTGTTTCAATTGCTTTATATGCTTATTTGCTGCTTCTTCTGTTTCTTCCATAGTGATATAAATGGTGAGTTTCTTTGTTTCTTCTGCTTTAAGAGTTCCTAAGTCTATGGTGAAAGCGCCTTCGCTGTCATTTAAAATCGTCCTACCCTCTAGCTGATTCTGCTCTAATTGTTGTAATGCTTTACCAGATTGATAGGCCGTAATAGTCTCTGTTGCAGTGATTACCATTGTTTCATTTCGATGGTAATGAATTAGTTGATCCTCTTCCACCTGAAATTTAGTCGTTTGAAATCTAGTACTTCCAGAAAGTGCCGAATCTGAAAAATAAACAAAGGCACAAGGCAAATCATTACTTGACATGTTCTTTATCTCGAAATTTCTAACCAATACGTTTTCATTTGGTAATACATAATCTACTTGGTTTACTTTTACTCCTTTACCGATATGAGAAGTTAATAGAATATTGCTATCTTCCATGTAAGATTGTGAATGGTTAAAAGACTCTTCGTGGAAATATACTGGTTTCGTTTGGTCTTCAATTAAAATTCCAGCCCACTGACGATTGATTCGATCATTAGAATCTATTCTTGGCCAATTTAGTCTCTGAATTTCACCATCTTTGGTGAGTGAGACCAGCATTGAACCATTGCCAATAATTCCGTCGATTAAATAGGGTTTCTTTCGCATCCTAACATCCTCATTTCTATGCTAAAGTACACTCCAGTTGATGCAAACGCTTGCATTGTGTTTGCACAGAAATAATATCAATTAATTATGGAGCTGTCAACACATTCTTGACGGAATACGGATAAAAAGGCTACTATCTTTTAGAAAAGCACCTTTCATGATTTTTGCGGTTTTTAAATGGTATAATTGATAGATAATCCTAATAACTTGAATTCATAGTAATGTGCTTAATCCCGCTGCGGAAATACACTACGCTTTCCGCGGGCGCTGCTGAGCCTACTCCGAGCTATCGCTCTCCGTTGTCTCACCTAAGCTTTTCGTCCCGCAGCGAGAGTACTACTTGATTAAGCTTCTTTGGCCTTGCGCCGAGGAACCTACTGCGGAGCGTTACTTTTGGATGCAGGTGCAGTTATGGTCTTTCCGCGAGGAGGCTGAGGCCGAGCCGTGAGCGAGAGCAATTCTGAATGAAAGTAATCCGCAATCTATGCAAAAACATGGAACAAAATAACAATTTTTTTAAAAATAGCCTTTAGAATAAATCCATTTACTATGACTTTCATAACAACAAAAAACAGGAACGTTTAGTCCCTGTTCTGAATTATTTCTTCTCTATTTCTAACTTTGCCTTAAATACGACTTTATCTTCTTTTTCATTCAATCCTTCAATGTAAATCTGCTTGGAAACAACATCTGAAGTATCTTTCTTTAGAATAATGGAATCTCCTGGTAAGGCTTCTTGATTAAAGTTTACTTCCATAGCTTTTATTTCATGTGCTTTGTGTTGTTCAATAGGAAAACAATCCATTATAAAATCAACATATTTAGAATTATTTAAATGTCCATTAAAATCGACGTCACTATACCCTATAACTTTTTTATAGGCGGTTTCAAGGCGGTCCGTAACTTTTAAGCGTTTTAGTTTATAATCAATTGCCCGTTCTTCCACAACAGAAGGATATGTTAACGAAATGTGCGCAGGTCTTTTTAACTTTCTTTCTTTTAAGTCCATAATTACCCATGCTGATATTGCACGAATAATTGATTCCCCATTTTGATCACGGACAATGAAGTCTCTTTCAAATTCTAATCTTCCAGGCTCTTGTGGCCACGTTTCTATCGTTATTTGCTCATCCCATTTTGGCATCCGTTCGATTTCTACACGAATTCGCATAAGTATCCAGGCTACACCGTACTTTTCCTCTAACTTATCAATTCCAGCTCCTAAATCCGCTGCAGACAAACTAGCAACTTCCTGAAAATAACTAAAAAGTGTACTCCATTTCAATCGTTTAGTAAAATCAACATCTCGCAGATCAATATGATAATTCTTTTTAAAAACAACAGTTTGTTCCATTTTGTATACTCCTTATACTCTATCTAATCTAGCTTTCATTTTATCATAAGAAAGATATGTTAACATTTTTGGTCATTCATAGAACCATTCATCGTCGCCACTTATAGGAAGACCTTCCTATCTCCTCTTCCTACATCAATGAATAAAATAAGAACACCGAGTGATACTTGTTAATCTAGTTTTCGATTAATATATAGATAAGAGATAAACCATTAATTAGCTATGGGATTATTTAGTAGTTCAATTCAGTAAAATAATAGACCTTTTTTCCTATTACATGTGATAATCTATACATATGTAAAAAATTGTCGTTAGGAAAAGAGGTAAATCACAATGAGTAACCAAGAAAAGATAAATATACTCTTAGTTGATGATCGACCCGAGAATCTTATTGCTATTGAGGCAATTATTGAAAAAGATGAATATAACCTAATCAAAGCTTCCTCAGGAGAAGAAGCACTGAAGCATTTACTGAAATATAAAGTCGCATTGATTTTATTAGATGTTCAAATGCCCGGTATGGATGGCTTTAGTACAGCAAAGATTATTAAAGCACGTGAAAAAACAAAAGATATCCCTATTCTGTTTATCACAGCAAACAACATGGAATCCGAACATATATTTATGGGATATTCAGTCGGAGCCATCGACTACATACTAAAGCCTGTGGACCCACTAGTGTTAAAAGCCAAGGTAGAAGGATTTGTAGATATATATAAAATGAAACAACAACTCCTCCAGCAAGCACAAACTTTAATAGATAAAACAAAGCAACTGGAAGAAACAAATGCTCAGTTAAATGAAATGACGGGAAAACTTCGCTTTTCGGAAGAACTTGCAAGTGCTATCAATGAGACCTCCATTGACTCTATGTTCATATTAGATAGAGATGGCATTATATTACGATGCAATCCTTCTGTAAACAATATTTTTTTTCACATTGGCACAGAGCTAATAGGTGAAAATATATCTATTTTATTTACTGATGAAGAATCTAAAAAATATATAAATTGTCTATTAACAAACATACAACATACTGGAAATCTTCAAGGCGTTGAAAAACAAAAAGAAGTGGTAGCAACTCGTAAAAACGGTTCTACCTTTTTAGCTGAAGTACAATTTGGGTTAAAAACGGTCTCTGATATTATTATCGTTGCTTGTACCATTCGGGATATTACGAAACAAAAGAAAAATGAAGAGTTAATCAAACATATGGCATATCATGATTTTTTGACCGATTTACCAAACAGAAGATCTTTAAATGTAACTCTTACTGAATACTTAAGGCATGCCAAAAAATATAATCAATCTCTAGGTGTTTTGTTCTTAGATATGGACCGCTTTAAAAATATTAATGATTCCCTAGGTCATATGATTGGTGACCGTGTGCTTCGTGAAGTATCAAATCGGTTGCTGGACACCGTACGGGAGAAGGATTTTGTTTCAAGAGTAAGTGGAGATGAATTCAGCATAATCTTGCCAAATACAGATAGAGAAGGTTCATTAGAAATTGCTGAGAACATTATCTCATCCTTTCAGAAGCCTTTCATCATTGATAATTTCGAACTTTATCTAACCACGAGTATTGGATTAAGCATCTTTCCATATGATGGAGACAATGTTGCTGAATTAATGAAGAATGCAGACACAGCACTTTATCGAGCAAAAGAACAAGGGAAAAATAAATACAACGTTTTCCATACTGGTATGAACATGCAAACCTACCGATCCTTTATCATGCAAAATGATCTGCGTAAGGCAATTGAAAACGAGGAATTAGAACTTTATTATCAACCAAGAATTAATTTACAAAACCAGCAAGTCCTAGGTGCAGAAGCATTAATTCGGTGGAATCATCCAAATTGGGGAATCGTCCGTCCCAATGAATTCATTCCATTAGCAGAAGAAACAGGACAAATTATACCAATTGGTGAATGGGTATTAAGAAGTGTTTGTGAGCAAATTTGTTCATGGGAAAATACAGAGTTATCCCCTATTCGAATTGCAGTTAATTTCTCTGCTAAACAATTTTTACAAGTAGACCTAATAGAAAGAATCCAACAAATTCTAGACGAAACACAAGTAAATCCTCAATTACTGGAAATTGAAATCACGGAAAGCGTCTTACTAAAAAATGAGGAACTAACATTAAAAACATTGCAATTACTAAGGAAAATGGGGATTTCTATCAGTATTGATGATTTTGGGACAGGGTATTCTTCCTTACATTATCTTAGCCACTTGCCTTTAAATAGTTTAAAAATTGACCAATCTTTTGTTCAGGGGATAACGGAAAATGAAAGGAAGAATAAATCAATCATCACTTCCATCATTTCGCTTGCTAAATCATTAAATCTCTCTGTAATTGCCGAAGGGGTAGAAACAACGGAACAACTCCATTTCTTAGCAAGTCAAAATTGTGATGAAATCCAAGGATATTTATGTAGTCCTCCAGTTCCAGCACTACAGTTCATAGAAGCAATACAAAATAATGCATTTGTACCTATGATTAGTGAAAGAAAACATACTGCAGTTACAGATATCTCTCAGATGTCTGCTACCATGGAAGAAGCAGAAAGGCAAAATATTATTAAGGAAGCTTTGGCACAAATAAAAGAATTATACCGAACAACTAGTCGGGAATTAGAAGTGTTTGAATTAATACTTGCCGGATTAAGCAATAAGGAAATATCTGAGAAATTATTTATTAGCGAACACACCGTAAAAAACCATATTTCTAAAATTTTTCAAAAACTCCAAGTAAATGATCGCGCTCAAGCAATGGCTATGGTCTATCAACTATGTATTCAAGAAGGAGAAGGACTGGCTAATGAGTAGATAATCATGGCTAGAAATTCTCTTTTGAAAGGGATGAAATCCATTGAAAATCAGAACTAAATTGTTATTGGCACTTAGTACATTACCTATATTATTAATCCTTCTTGTTGTTATTGGCAGGACCCAGGTTAGTAACTTCAATAACATTAGCGATACACTAGAAAAAAATTATGAATTAACTACGTTAGCTGAAACTATTCATCGCGATATGAAAGACGAATCAATCGCATTACGCAATTTGCTTCTCTATCAAAGTGAAACTACTATTCAAACAGAGATAGAAAACATTCGCTCCATCAGTATTAGAATATCCGAGAACATAAATGCATTAGAAACACATGCCACTACTTCAGAACAAAGACGTTTAATAGAACAATTAACATCAGCCAATAAGCAATTTAATGACTATAAAAATGAAGTCATTTTATTGGTGAACAATGGAGATACCCAACAAGCAATTTCTCTAATGGATACGGAATCAGCAGATCTGCATAACCAATTTTTTGAATTAATACCTGAAGTAACTACCGCTTTTGAATCTGATATGGTCTCTTCCATACAGACTGCCAAAGCAGATTTTAATAGGTACGTAATGATGGAATCTATTATATTAGGCATTGTTATTATATTTATTATGTCCATATTATTTCGAAGTGTCTGGATGCTGACATCACGATTAAACAAAGTCTCGAAGATTATGAGCAGAATTGCGAATGGTAAAACAGAACTAAATACAAAAGTAGAAGTCCTTGCTAATGATGAAATTGATGAAGTTGCCCAATCATTTAATCAAATGACAGCTTCTGTCGAGGAAAAAAGAGAGAAAGAAAAGGATTTAATTTGGACGAAAACACACCTGGCACAAGTTACCACAAACTTAAGTGGACAAAAGTCGGTAGAATCTTTATCTCAAACATTTCTCTCCCAAGTGGTTCCACTAGTTAGGGGTAGCCATGCTGTCTTTTATGTAAAAGAAGAAATGTCAGAAATAAAAGATCCTATTTTCCAATTACGTGCATCCTATGCCTTTAAAGAGCGAAAACATATGACAAATGAATTTCATCTAGGGGAAGGAATAATTGGTCAAGCAGTACTTGAAAAAACACCAATTATTTTATCGAATGTTCCATCTGATTACATTGCAGTTAAATCTGGTTTAGGAGAAGCTCCTCCACTAAACCTTTATGTATTGCCCATTCTATTTGAGGGAGAGGTAAAAGCTGTCTTAGAGATTGGATCCTTTGAAACATTTAGTGAGAAGGAACAAGATTTTCTTGAAGAACTTATTGATGACTTTGGAATCATTCTGGATAGTATTACTGGAAGAATTAAATTAGCAAAGGCATTAGAAGAGTCCCAAACCCTAATGGAAGAAATCCAAGCACAGTCCGAAGAACTACAAACCCAGCAGGATGAGTTGAAGACAACCAATGAGGAGCTGGAACAACAGACAGAGGCATTAAAACGTTCAGAGGAGAAACTTCAACTACAGCAAGAAGAACTTGAACAAGCTAATGTGGAATTAGAAGAAAAAGCAAATAGCTTGGAAGAACAAAATCGTAAGTTTGAACAAAAAAACTACGAACTGGAAACTGCACGAGCAGAACTTGAAGAAAGAGCAAAACAATTAGCTCTAAGTTCAAAATATAAATCGGAATTCCTGGCAAATATGTCACATGAACTTCGAACACCGTTAAATAGCATGTTAATTTTATCAAAATTGTTAGCTGATAATATGGATGGCACCCTATCTGACAAACAAGTAGAATATGCCAAAACGATACACTCGTCAGGAAAAGATTTATTAACGCTAATCAATGATATCTTAGATTTATCAAAGATTGAATCTGGAAAAATGGATGTCCACCCAAGTAAAGTTCTACTAAAAGATTTAACAACCTTTGTGGAAAGCAATTTTAAACCAGTTGCAGACAACAAAAACTTACGATTCCGTATAGAGGTAAATCAAGATACACCTGAATCCCTCTACACAGATGAGACTAAAATTCAACAAGTATTAAAGAATCTTCTTGGAAATGCATTTAAATTCACAAAAACGGGGCATGTCTCACTGTATATAGATTATGATCATTCTAAATCGTTGTTTGTATTTACGGTGCAAGATACGGGTATTGGGATTTCAAAAGACAAACAACAACTAATCTTTGAAGCATTCCAGCAGGCAGATGGAACAACAAGCCGAAAATTCGGGGGCACTGGACTAGGTCTATCCATAAGTAAAGAAATTGCAACACTTTTAGGCGGTACAATCCATGTAGAAAGTAAAGAAGGAGAAGGTAGTACGTTTACTTTTTCTATAGAAAGCTTTGATGAAAAGAAGACAAATAGTACCATTCAAGAGGTCGCTGCCGCTACTGAACACACAGCTAGCAATCCTGATTCAGAAAAGGAAGAAATGGAGCCAAAATCAAATTCAGAATCAACATCTGAAATTGATGACAACAATCACATCAAACGACTTTTGATTGTTGATGATGATTTAAATCAGCGAAATAGTCTGATGGAGCTGATTGGTGATATGAATGTCATCATGAAAGCCGTATCAAGTGGAGTGGAAGCATTAGAAGAATTAAAACGAAGTCCATTTGACTGTATTATCCTGGATTTAGGATTAACCGATACCACAGGTTTCCAATTACTAGAGGAAATCATGGAAAAAAATATAGCTAGCAATCTGAAAGTATTTGTATACACAGGTCGTGACTTAACCTCAAAAGAGGAACTATATTTAAATAAATATGCACAAACTATTATTATTAAAGACGAGCATTCTCCACATCGATTAAAAGAGGAGCTCGAGTTGTATTTAAATCAAAATCTACAATATACTTCACCATTGGGATTACCCAAAAGTGTCATACACAACTCAGAAGATGCAGAACTAAAAGGAAAAAGAATTCTTCTCGTTGATGATGATATTCGAAATGTCTATGCATTATCTAGCATTCTTGAACACTATGGAATGGAGATCATCTTTGCAGAAAATGGACTAGAAGGACTTGGTATTTTACAAAACAACCCAGAAATAGACTTAGTGTTAATGGACATTATGATGCCAGAAATGGATGGATACGAGGCAACTAGAAGAATTAGAGAAATGCCAGATTTCTCAAATCTCCCTATAATAGCACTAACCGCTAAGGCTATGAAAGATGATCGCAAGAAATGCCTAGAAGCCGGTGCCTCCGATTATATTGTAAAACCAGTTGACACAGACCAACTAATATCCTTAATTAAGGTATGGTTGTTTAATTAGGCTCTTTTCGTATAGTATGTTTTTTTTATAAGTATTCAGTTGATAGAAACTCCTGATTTATTTAATTCAGAATAGTTAGCTCTCGCTTACACTTATGAATGTTTTCTGCTGTCATTCGCTCCGGCAGAATACTTGCGGTTCGCGGGCACGGCTTCAGCCTCCTCGCGGAAAAAGCGTAACTGCGCCTGCGTCTACCAGTAACGCTTCGAAGTAGGCTTCCTCTGCGCAAGGGCCAAAGTAGCATAAGGGTATATAGCAGTATTCTTAATTAAAGTAATCCACAGTCTATATAAAATTCAGATGTTCTAAACATTATTATTCTAAAAAGATAGGATTAAAGATGATGAATAACAGGATAAATCCATTTCAATCTTCACCAGAGGAATTAGAAAGATTAGAGATTGAGTTGTTTTTAAAAGGAATATATGAATGGTACGGTTACGATTATCGTAATTATGCCTATCAATCGATAAGAAGGAGAATTTGGCATCGGGTTTATGATGAGAATTTATCTGGTATTCTTGCACTACTAGATAAAGTGTTACATGATACAGAATGCTTAAACAGGTTAATTGCGGACTTTTCCATTAATGTTACGGAAATGTTCCGTGATCCCAAGTTCTTTTTGGAATTTCGTGAAAATGTTGTTCCATTATTAAGAACCTATCCTTCTATCAGGATATGGCATGCTGGATGCGCAACAGGCGAAGAGGTCTATTCAATGGCAATTTTACTCCATGAAGAAGGTTTATATAACCGTGCAAAAATTTATGCAACAGATATAAACCAAAATGTACTGAAGACAGCTAAAAAAGGACTTTTTCCAATAGAAAACATGAAAAAATACACTAGTAATTACTTGCAATCAGGTGGTAAACTAGCTTTTTCCGAATATTATACAGTCACCAAGAATGGCGTTCAATTTCATCCATTCCTTTCGAAAAACATCCTTTTTGCACAGCATAATCTTGTAACGGATCGGTCATTTAATGAATTTCACGTGATTTTTTGCAGAAACGTTCTTATCTATTTCAATAAAGAATTACAAATGAACGTGCATGAACTTTTTTACGAAAGTCTATGCAGATTTGGTGTCCTTGGACTTGGTGACAAAGAAACCATTGCCTATACGGATAAATCGGATTGTTATGATGAGATTAGTACCAATCAGAAGTTGTTTCAAAAGACGAAGTAAGTAAACTTACATCTATTGACATGTAGAAACCTTGATACCAAATCAAAAAAATATTGCCAAAGTAAAAAGCCCTGAAGAATACTACATCATCCATTCTTCAAGGCCTTTCTTTTATCATTTTACTGTTTCATCTTCCCTAAACTTCCATATACTTCATGTAAAGTTAGATACCCTTCTTCTATTAGTTTTATCGTATAAATTTCCCATAACTTAGCTGTTAGAATGGCGTCACCTAAGGCGTGATGGCGATTTTCCAACTTAACTCCATATTGAAAACAGTAGTCATCTAAACTAATTAATGGTTGTTTGGATGGGAAAATCCGAAAAACTAAGGAAGTATCTACAATTCGCTGCTGAAAAACTTTTTTAAATACCTTCCAATTAGCATACTGTAAAAACCTCTTCTCATGTGTGGCATGGTGAGCAATGAGAACATCATCTTGCACAAATTCAAAAAAGGACAAAAGGACTTCTGCAAGAGGGGGAGCCACTCTTAATTCCGACTCCATTAAACCAGTCAATGCTCTAACCTCAGGCGACATTGTCCCAGTAAACTGGACCAATGAATAAAACGTCTGCTCTTTCTCTATTCGGTTATTTCTTAATTTAATTGCACCAATAGATAGTATTTGATCGCCTTGCTCTGGAATAAATCCACTTGTTTCAAAGTCAAAAACAACTGCATCTAAGTGAGATAGTGGAGTAAATAAGCTATTTTGCTTATTCATCTCCTTTTCAATATTACGTAAGAAGGCAAGGTTCTCTGGTTTCAGATTCGTTTTAACCGAAGAATAAACAGTCGTATGGACTTTTCCATACATTTGTCTCATCCATTGAATGAATGTATTGTTACTCATTTCCGAGCAGCCCTTTTTATTATGATTTCTGTCCTTTTTTGCAATTTTTTTATATTCTTTAGTATAGCTTTCAACTCTAATTTTTCCTCTTGATTCAAATTGAATATATTCACATATTGATGACCTTCCCCTTGTCTATTCATACTGTGTTTTAAATTTAATTGAAGGAGTCTCATAAAGGAAGTGTCATGCCCCTTTAATATTTGCGCATAAAAGGAATGGTGCTTTAAGCTTCTCATTCTTTCCAATGTCGAAGTTTCCATGATACCTTCAAGGATAGATAATAGTCTTATCGTATTAACATAAGGGAAAATAGCTACTTCTTTTATATTCATACAACCTGTATATGGACCGGTCGTAATCATTAATAATTGATGAAACAATCCTAAGGCTTGGATGGAACGTTTGGTATTTTCCAAAAATCTAGTTAACAAAATAGGATGTTCTACTGTAAAATGATGAATACATTGTTTTAAGTGTGGCACCATACTCTCATCACCAATCACTATCCTTGCATCATAAAATATTAACAAATATCGTAATGACTTCCATGAATTATCGTATATCCAATTATTTACTTGCCATTCCCATTCTTCTAGTGATTGACACCAAAGGGGATTGGAACTCATTACATTTCCTACACATAATGGGTAACCAACATAGTGCAACCCAGAGCTAAGCTTTTCACCAAATGTTAAAAAATAGGATTTCACCCGCTCATTCTTTTCTTTATAAATGATTCCATGATCTTGATCACTGTAGACTCCCTGCTCCAATCTCCCTGCACTTCCAGTAACAAACCAAGTATAATCACAAGGTGGCAAACCATATTCCTTTATCATGTCGTCTAAAGTGATTTCAAATATGTTTCTCATCATAATCTGATGAAACAACTGTAACTTATCAGCACTGGACTGATAAGTTACGGTATTTTCATCATGCCATTCTTTGATAGATTGATAGGCTGAATGATATCGTTCCATTATGTCTATTCCTTCAATAGAGGAGATGTTTCGCTATTATATGGAAGTATGGTTTCCAGCCCTTTGCTGCGATTATTGTCAAAGGCTTCTGGATAACCGTAACTTCCATGTTCACTCATATCCAGACCAATGAGTTCTTCCTCTTCTGTGACCCTTAAACCATTGAATGCTTTTTTCATCACAAGTAGAATGATAAAGGAAATAGCAAATGCATATCCACCTGAAACAAATACTCCTACCGTCTGCACTCCAAGTTGAGCCAATCCCCCTCCATAAAATAGTCCAGCTTGACCAACTGTTGCTAACTCAGGGGTAGCGAAAAAACCAGTTGATAACGTTCCCCAAACACCAGCAAGGCCATGAACAGAAAGTGCAAATATTGGATCATCTATTTTTCGTTTTTCAAAAAATTTAGCACTAAAGAAAACCAAGATTCCTGCAATAAAACCAATCACAACAGATGCCCAAGTCTCTACAAAGGCACAAGAGGCAGTAATAGCGACAAGTCCAGCTAGTGTTCCGTTCAACATGGTAGGAATATCTGATTTACCTAAAACAACCCATGAAATAAGTAAGGCACTTATCGCCCCTGCAGCAGCTGCTAAAGCTGTATTTAATGCCACAAAAGCAAAGAATCCATCCTCCACTCCTAACGTACTTGCAGCATTAAAACCAAACCAGCCAATAAATAAAATCAGGACACCTAATGCTGTGTAAACTTGATTATGTCCACTTAAATTGTTTGGTGTACCATTTGCATTATATTTACCAATTCTAGGTTTTAATAGTATGGTAGCTGCCAGCGCGGCCATTGCACCAGTTAAATGGACGACGGTGGAACCAGCAAAATCTTGTTTACCATGCTCCGCTAACCAGCCTCCACCCCAAATCCAATGTGCTACAACTGGATATACCAGCATAGAGAAAAGAGTAGCAAAAACAAGATAGACAGAAAGCTTCGCTCGCTCAGCAAATCCACCAAATGCAACCGCTAGAGAAATTCCAGCAAATGCAAGTTGGAAAACAAAGAAGGCTGCCGTTGAATAAGTACTCCCTGCTACTTCCACTCCTGAATAGAAAAAGTCAGACATTCCTACAAAGAAATTTGCATTTTCTCCAAATATAAACCCATAGCCCACTGCCCAAAAGACAATGGAAGATATACCAAATGTAAAGATTGTTTTCCCTGCAATATGTCCAGCATTTTTCATTCTAGTAGAACCTGCTTCAAGTAAGATAAAACCACCTTGCATGAAAATTACTAGAATCGCTCCCAGTAAAATCCACAAACTATTAATAAAAAACAAGTCATTCATGCAAATTCCTCCCTGATTTTATTTTGGCAATGATGAAGGGTTGATCTACCGTTAATCTACGTAGATATCTGCTTCGTTTTTGTTGATAACTGCCCCAAGTTCGTTGATATCCACCTCGTGTTCGTCGATATCCGCTCCAGTCGTTGATATCCACCTCGTGTTCGTCGATATCCGCTCCAGTCGTTGATAGACCACTAGTCCTCCTACACAACAAATCTTTTATTTTTGATTAAGTATTAGGAGAAAGTACTCCCAACTCCCAATACTTAATAAAAAATAAAGCAGCTTAGTATTGGTTCATATATTGTTCGCGTTCCCATGGATGAACTTGCGTACGGAAGAGATTCCATTCAATTTCTTTTGCCTCAATAAAATGTTCAAATAGATGGTTACCTAAGGCTGCTTGCATTACTTTATCTTCTTTTAAGTAACCAAGTGCTTGATCTAAGGTGGAAGGTAAATTCTCTATTCCACATTCTTTAAGCTGTGAAGTTGTCATTGCATATATATTTTGGTCAATTGGATCAGGTGCTGCCTCCTTGTTTTTGATACCATCTAAGCCTGCAGCTAAAAGAGCAGCCATTGCTAAATATGGATTTGCACTAGGATCGACACTTCGAACTTCTACCCGAGTACTTAAACCACGTGATGCAGGAATTCGAATGAGAGGACTTCTATTTCTAGCAGACCAGGCTACATAACTAGGCGCTTCATAACCAGGAACTAGTCTTTTATACGAATTTACTGTTGGATTCGTAATGGCAGTAAAACTTTTTGCATGTTTTAATATTCCAGCTAAAAAGTATCGAGCTGTTTCACTCAGTTCCAACTGGCCATTTGGATCATAAAAAGCATTTTCATCTCCTGTAAATAGACTTAAATTACAGTGCATTCCAGAGCCATTTACACCAAATAACGGTTTCGGCATGAAAGTTGCATGCAAGCCATGTTTACGTGCTATAGTTTTTACTACTAATTTGAATGTTTGTATATCATCACACGCTCTTAGAGCATTTTGATATTTAAAATCAATTTCATGTTGGCCTGGTGCAACCTCGTGGTGAGATGCTTCAATATCAAATCCTAATTCTTGAAGTTCTAACACAATATCACGCCGACAGTTTTCACCAAGGTCTGTTGGTGCTAAGTCAAAATATCCACCATGATCATTTAAATCTAGCGTTGGTTCTCCTTTTTCATCTAACTTAAATAAGAAAAATTCTGGTTCAGGACCAACATTAAATCCTGAAAATCCATGATTCTCTAAATCTCGTAACACGCTTTTAAGATTATTTCGTGGATCTCCTTCAAACGGGGTACCATCTGGATTATAGACATCACAAATAAATCGAGCAATTTTACCTTTTTCAGAAGACCATGGGAAAATGACAAATGTATCTAAATCAGGATATAAGTACATATCTGATTCTTCTATACGGACAAATCCTTCAATCGAAGATCCGTCAAACATCATTTTATTATCTAGAGCTTTTGATAACTGGCTAACAGGAATTTCCACATTCTTTACAGTTCCAAATAAATCGGTAAATTGTAGACGTATATAATGCACATTATTTTCTTTCACCAATCTTAAGATTTCTTCTCTTTTCATATTATTTTCCTCCTTATATTTGATAACAAACTTCTATCTATTTCTCCATGGCAGATATAATGAGCAGTTCCTCTCATCCATACATGTCCATGAGTATCCCACTGAATTGTTAAATCACCACCAGGAAGATGAACAACAATTGGCTCGTTTCTATCTAAAAACTCATTCAAAGTTGCAGCTACTACAGAAGCACATGCCCCTGTCCCACAAGCCATTGTTATTCCTGAACCTCTTTCCCAAACTCTATAATCCATTTCTTGTCGACTTTTCACGTGAACAATTCCTACGTTCACACGCTCTGGAAAAAGCGGCGATTGTTCCAAATTTGGTCCAATTTCCTCCAGTGGAATATCATTTACGTTCTCCACAAAATGTATGGCATGCGGGTTCCCCATCGACAAGCAGGTTAAATGAAATTCTTTCCCCTCAATGATGTGTGATTCATTAATTGCAACTCCAAATGGATCGCCTTTCATGGGAATCATGCCTTTTAGCAGTTTCGGTTCCCCCATATCAACAAGGACATATTCTACTTGATTGTCATTATTGACATCGACCTCTACACCTACAACCCCACCTAATGTCTCAATGGTGAATTGTTGTGTTGTCGCATAAAGATGATCATAGAGAAACTTTGCTACACAGCGTAAACCATTCCCACAGTTTTTTGCTTCAGAACCATCTTCATTAAAAATTCTCATTTTGAAATCTGCTTTGTTGGACGGACATATCCGTATAATTCCATCTGAACCAATACCAAAATTACCATCTGATAGTTTTCTGGAGAGTTCTGAATAACATTTATCATCTAATTCATTTTTACTGTTATCTAATTCATCAAAAAGAATATAGTTATTCCCTAATCCATGCATTTTTGTAAACATCATGTTTCTAGTCCCCCCCTTCAAAAATAAACTCTACTGATTTCAATCTTGACTCAATCTCCTCCATTACTTTTTGTTCTTCTTTGATCCCTTCGGCTTGAAATGTAACGGAAAAACGAATATAGGATCCTGCATCATCCCAAGGGACTGTTGATAGGAGCAGTTTTTTAATTAAATATTGACTAAAATCCTCTGCTGTTTGAAACGTTGGACCATTTTTTACTCCAATAGGAATTTGCGTATATAAGAAGAACGAACCTTTTGGTATTTCAACTTGAAAACCGCACGCTTGTAATACACTTACTAGTAATTTGTGTCGACGGGCATATTTTGCAGCTGTTTTTTCTGTTATTTCTGGCTTTGAAAGAGCTAAAGCTGCCGCCTTTTGGATCGGGATAAACTGTCCTGAATCATAGTTATCTTTTATCATTTTAAAGGCAGAGACCAGCTTTTTATTTCCTGTAACAAAACCGATACGCCAGCCTGTCATATTAAATGATTTTGATAAGGAATGTAGTTCTATTCCTACATCTTTAGCGCCAGGTACAGATAAGAAACTCAGTGGCTGTTCTCCATCAAATACCAACGATGCATAAGCTGCATCATGAATAACAATTAGTTCATGTTTCTTTGCAAACCGAACAACTTCTTCAAAAAATTCCTTTGTTGCGGTGGCACCTGTGGGGTTATTAGGATAGTTTAAATATAATAATTTTGCTTTTTCTAAAATACTAGCAGGCAATATATCCAGTTTGGGAAGAAAATGATGTTCTTCCATTAGTGGTAAATAGACCACCTTTCCACCCAAATATTCTGTGTGTGTGCCAATAATCGGATAGTTAGGTGTTGGCATAATCGTTATATCACCAGGATTTATGAAAGCAGTTGGTATCATGGATAAGGCTGATTTAGAACCAATTGCATGATTAATTTCTGTTTCTGGATCAAGATCTTTTACTCCAAAGACATTACTCATATAAGAAGCTGCTGCTTTCTTAAACGTTTCTATTCCGTTATCTGCATAAAAGCGATTTTCTGGTTTGGAAACCTCTTCTATCAATCTATCTCGTACTACCTGATCCGCCATGGAGTCCGGCTCTCCTACACCAAGATCAATTAATTCCATAGCAGGATTTGACTCGATGGCTTCTTTTTTTGCTCTTTTAATTATCTCAAATTTATATATCTCTTCCCCTAAACCAAAGTTCGAACCACCGATTCGCTTTGCAAATAATTGTTGAATATAGTCTTTTGTTTGCGTATCATTTCCCATATTCTTTCCTCCAAGCTATTAAGTTCTATTTCCCATTAAATAATTGTGGCATTCCAATGCTGCCTCTTTCCCTTCCTGAATTGCCCAAACAATTAAGCTTGCACCAACATGAGCATCTCCTGCCGTAAAAATCCCCTCTTCATCTGTTTGAAATGTATCTCGTTTTACCTTAATGTTTGATTGTTGATTTAAGGTTATATTGGTCTGATCCATCCAATGTGTTTCAGGACCTTGAAATCCTATAGCCAATAGTACAAGTTGAGCTGGCCAAATTTTTTCAGTTCCTGGTATCACTTTCCTGATTTTTTCTCCATTATCTTTATGAACAGTCCTAATATTCGAACTTTTAACGCCAGTTAATTCCCCTTTTTCATTACCTATGAATTCTTGTGCTGTTGTAGCAAAAGCTCTAGGTTCTTTACCAAATATCTCCATCGCTTCCTTCTGGCCTGTATCTACTTTGTGAATGACAGGATATTGGGGCCATGGATTATGCTTTGCTCGTTTTTTTGGGCGGACTGGATATATATCAAACTGTACAAGACTTCGACAATTTTGTCGGATTGCAGTTGATATACAATCAGTAGCGGTATCTCCACCACCAATAACAATGACATCCTTTCCTTCTGCATTGATAAACTTTCCATCTGTTAGGTTAGAATCTAGTAAGCTTTTTGTGTTTTGATGTAAGTATTCCATTGCATAGTAGATTCCTTGATTATTTCTACCAGTGATAGTTAAATCTCTAGGGCGGGTTGAACCGATACAAAGTAGTACTGCATCATAATCTTTATTAAGTTGATTAATAGAAATTTCTTTTCCTATCTTTGTATTTGTAACAAATTGGATACCCTCTTCTTCTAGAAGTTTTACCCTGCGATCCACTACATGCTGTTCAATTTTTGTTTTTGGTATCCCATAGGTTAATAAACCACCGACCCTATCCGCTTGCTCAAAGACCGTTACTTGATGCCCTTGTTGATTAAGGCTAGTTGCACTGGACAGTCCTGCGGGTCCGGAACCTATAATAGCCACTTTTTTTCCAGTTCGATGATGAGGGACTTGAGGTTGTACCCAGCCTTCTTCAAAAGCTTTATCAATAATCGCACGTTCAATATTTTTAATCGTAACAGACTCTGTTGCGAGGGAGGCTACACATCCTCCTTCACATGGAGCAGGACAGGCACGACCAGTAAATTCTGGAAACGGATTTGTCCTGCTTAAACGCATATATGCTTCTCTCCATCTGCCCTTATAAACTAGATCATTCCATTCCGGTATTAAGTTGTAAACGGGGCAACCTGTTGTCATACCAGCTAATTCCGAACCGTCCTGGCAAAAAGGGATAGCACAATCCATACACCGAGAAGCCTGTTGTCTGATAACCTCTTCAGATGGAAGTTTTGCAATTTCCCTCCAATCTTTTGTTCTTTCTATTGGATCTCGATAGTTGACCTGAACCCGTTGTTGTTCCATAAATCCGGTTATATTTCCCACCTATAACAACCTCCATTTTCAAGAATTAGCTATACTGTTTTGATTTATGTTGTTCCGTAAGAATGGCCTTATATTTCTTAGGAATTACTCGCACAAAGTTAGGATAGTTATATTCCCAATTTTCCAATATTTCTTTTGCTACTTTGCTATTCGTATACTGAACATGTTGCTTTAATTTATTTTTTAGAAAACAGACGTCTTCTTCCTCATCCAATCTCTCTACATAAACTAGTTCCTGATTGCACTTTTTCTTAAAAGCTTCCAAGACTTTTACAAGTACATAAGAGATTCCACCTGACATTCCTGCAGCAAAGTTCTTACCAACATCTCCAAGAATAATGACTCTTCCTCCCGTCATATACTCACAACCATGATCTCCGATACCTTCTACAACAACTTGAGCACCACTATTTCTTACACAAAATCGTTCCCCTGCTATTCCGCTTATAAAAGCCTCTCCACTTGTTGCACCATAAAATGTGGCATTCCCAATAATAATGTTTTGTTCTGCCAAAAATGTTGATTTTGCAGTAGGAGAGATAATTATTTTTCCACCAGAAAGCCCTTTTCCAACGTAATCATTGGCATCTCCTTCTAACGATAAAGTGATACCTTTTGGTAAAAATGCCCCAAAACTCTGTCCAGCAGAACCTTTAAAGTGATAATTTATCTGATCATCAGGCAACCCATTTTCGCCAAACATCTCGGAAACTTTACTTCCAACTAAAGTACCCACAGATCGGTTCATATTTTCAATAGGTAAGACTGCATCTAATCGCTGTGTTTGATTGAAACACTTATCATACAGAGGTAATAACTTACGACTATCAAGATTTCGTTCCAACTCATGATCTTGTTCTTCTTTATTCCTTTTCTTGGCAAGTGATGAAACAGCAAGGATGGACGATAAATCAATTCTTTTCGTCTTCCAATGGTCTGGTTCCTCTTGCTTTAGAAGGTCTGTTTTTCCAATCAGTTGGTCTAAGGATTTATAACCTAATTCAGCCATGTATTCACGAATCTCTTGAGCCACAAATCGCATTAAGTTCACTACTTGATCTGCCGTTCCAACCATATTTTTCCGAAGTTCTGGATTTTGCGTGGCAATACCAACAGGACATGTATCTAGATGACAAACTCTCATCATGACACAACCTAACGCCACAAGAGGTAATGTAGAAAACCCGTATTCTTCCGCACCTAGTAGTGCAGCAATTATGACGTCTCTTCCACTCATCATTTTTCCGTCTGTTTCCAAAGTCACTTTATGTCTTAATCCATTCAGCTTTAGCGTTTGCTGCGCTTCAGCAAGTCCAAGCTCCCACGGCATTCCGGTATGTTTAATACTTGAACGTGAAGCTGCTCCTGTTCCACCGTCATAACCACTAATTAAGATGACATCTGCTTTTGCCTTAGCTACACCAGCTGCTATCGTTCCTACCCCTGAAGAAGATACCAATTTGACATTTATTCTTGCTTTTGAATTAGCATTCTTCAAATCATAAATGAGCTGTGCCAAGTCTTCTATCGAATAAATATCATGATGTGGCGGAGGAGATATTAGTTCAATTCCGGGCGTTACCCCTCTTGTTTTCGCTACTTCAGGTGTTACTTTATGTCCAGCTAATTGTCCACCTTCACCTGGTTTTGCACCCTGAGCCATTTTAATTTGGATTTCTTTACTATGAATCAGATAGTGGCTCGTTACACCAAATCTCCCGGAGGCTACTTGTTTTATATTACTGCATTTGGAATCACCATTTTCCAGTGGTGTGAAGCGTTCTGGATCCTCTCCACCTTCTCCACTGTTACTCATTCCTCCAATCCGGTTCATTGCAATTGCCAATGCTTCATGCGCTTCTTTACTAATAGACCCAAACGACATCGCACCTGTTTTAAATCGCTTTAAAATAGATTCCATTGGTTCCACTTCATCTATGGGAATCGATTGACTACTCTTCTTAAACCCCAATAGTCCTCTAATGCTTGTGTGTTTCCCAACTTCATCATTAATCATCGCACTATACTTTTTATATAAATCATAACTTCCCGTGCGAACAGCCTGCTGTAACGTGTGAATTGTTTTCGGTTGATATAAGTGCAATTCTCCTTCTCGTCGCCAGTGAAAGTCCGATCCAATATCTAATTCCAATGACTCTTTTGAAAAAGCTCCGTTATGTCGCTCGCAAGTTTCTCTCGAAATATCCTCTAGTACTAAACCGCCTATTTTGCTTGAAGTTCTTGGAAAATAGCAATCTATTACTTCTTTGCTAATACCTATCGCTTCAAATATCTGCGCTCCGATATAACTTTGCACAGTAGAAATGCCCATTTTGGATAATATCTTTAATACGCCTTTTGTTATCGCATTTACATAATTGTCAAATGCTTCTTCTATCGTAACTTTATTATTCTCTTGGTCGATAAGAGAAGGGATTGACTTATAAACAAGATATGGGTGAATGGCATTCGCACCATACCCTAATAATGCCGCAAAATGGTGGACTTCTCTCGGTTCTCCGGATTCTACGATTAGACTTACTTTACTGCGAAGTCCTTTTCGGATTAAGTGATGATGTACCGCTGATACCACAAGTAAAGATGGGATGGCTGCATTCTCTTTGTTGACATGATAATCACTTAAAATAATAATGCTAAAATTATTATTTACCTCGTTTTCCACTTTCTGTAGCAGTTGGTCTAATGATTCTTTTAAATTGCCGTTAACTGGAAATAGTGTAGAGATTGTTGCAGTATTCCAGTTATTAGACCGAAGATTCTTTATTTTTACGATATCTTTACCCGTTAAAATGGGAGTTTGAAGACGTATCTTCTTATCAACTTGCTGTTTCGATAAAAGCAAATTACTATTTCCACCAAGCATGACTTCCATTGAAGTTATGGACTCTTCTCGAATGGCATCTATTGGTGGATTGGTCACTTGAGCAAACTTTTGTTTAAAATAATGGAATAAAAGTTGTGATTGTCTAGATAATAACGCTAAAGGTGCATCATATCCCATGGATCCAGTTGGTTCTTTTCCATTTAAAATCATCGGTACGAACACTTTCTCTAATTCTTCCAATGTATAACCAAAAATGGACTGCTTTCTTAGAACAGAGGATGAATCAGCTTTTAACTCGTAATCATAAGAATCATTTGCTATTACTTTTTCAATCGGTATGATATTTTTTTCTACTAAATCTTTATAAGGCCTTTCTGATATGATTAATTGCTTCAATTCTTCATCTTCATACAAGCATCCTTTGTCTAAGTCCGCTAAAAGCATCTGTCCTGGTTTCAAACGATCTTTACGTATTATTTTCTCTTCAGGTATATCAACAACACCTACTTCAGAGGAAACACAAAGGAAATCATCCTCCGTTAGAATATATCGAGCAGGTCTCAGTCCATTTCTATCTAAACAGGCACCAATTTGTTTACCATCCGTAAACGCTAATGCTGCTGGACCATCCCATGGTTCCATCAAGCTGCTATGATACTGATAGAATGCCTTTCTTTCTTCATCCATCCGTTCATTATCTAACCATGGTTCGGGAACCATCATCATCATTGCATGTGGCAAAGACCATCCAGACAATACTAGGAATTCTAATGTGTTATCAAACATCGCAGAATCACTGCCATCTACATCCACTATCGGGGAAATATCTTTCATATTTAACATGTCCGTTTGAAATAAGGGCTCCCTTGCATTCATCCAATTCATATTTCCATTAATCGTATTAATCTCTCCATTATGCATGAGGTATCGATTGGGCTGCGCTCTGTGCCAACTAGGGAAAGTATTTGTACTAAAACGATTATGTACCATCGCCATTCCTGTCTCATATCGTTCATTACGCAGATCCAAATAAAAAGCTTTTAATTGTTTCGGTAGTAATAATCCTTTATAAATAATCGTTCTTGACGAAAAGCTGACTAGATAGAAAGCTTCATCCTTTTGAATCCCTTCATTTATGAGCGCTTTTTCAATCTTTTTCCGAAGTAGATATAACTTTCTTTCAAACCTGATATCTTCTGGCTTTTCATAAGGTGACAGGACAAATACTTGTTTTATTACTGGTTGGGTCGCTTTAGCTTGCTGTGAAAGGGAACGATTATTTGTTGGTACAGTTCTCCAACCAAATATCTCCAACCCCGTCTTTCCTATCATTCTCTCTATCATCATTTCACTGCGTTCTCTCTCGGAGTCATCTGCTGGAAGGAAAAACATCCCGACACCATACATTCCAACTTCAACGAATGTCTTACCATTCTCACTCCATTCTGTTTCAAATAATTTATGAGGAATACGGGTTAAAATCCCCGCTCCATCCCCTACATCATTTTCAGCATCGTGTCCGCCCCGATGATCCAATCTTTCCAAAGCAGTTAGCGCTTGACTGACAATTGTATGTGATTCTATTCCATTTATATTAGCTAACATCGCAATTCCGCATGCATCATGTTCCAAATGAGCTTCATACAACCCTTTGTTCTCAATACGCTGTGTATGTTGCATCTCATAACCTCCTCTAACTCGTTCTGTCAACCTGTAATCTTATTTTAGCAATTCACGATTGGATTGTATTTAGAGTATTTTACATAATGTTTGCACTTTTTGTATAAAATAACACCAAATATTAAGAAAATAATAATTTATTCATTTGCAAATATTAATCAATTATTATTTATTTTCATATGGATTCTTACACAAATATAGAAATATTTCATCTTTTAGTTAAATAATGTTCCTTATTTCATTTTTCCTTGGTAGTTGTCAATATTTGTTACCTCTGAATTTGTGTTATATGACTAATAATTTAGGGTTATGGAGAATTAATACTATCTTGCATTCTGTTTTTAAAAGGTTATTTAGAATTGTATGTTTAGATACAGATGAGAGAAACAGAAAAAGTTTATTCAACTAGCTTTCAGTCGAATAAGAAATAAATTATATATGACGATAAAAAAGGAGGTCGGGACAAAATTCTAAAATTAGGACGTTTCCTCATACTTACGGATACTAACTATATTTGGATTTTATTTTGATAAAACATCTTTCTCCCCAAAACTAAACCCATTATAAAAAAGGTAACCATGTAGATTAGCTTGGTTACCTTTAACGTATATCTGATGGGTTTTTACCTGTGTATTTCTTAAACTGCCGACTAAAAAAGTGCAAATCATTATAGCCCAAAGCTGCTGCAGTTTCTGTGACTGTCATGCCAGCATAATGAAGTAAATGCTCCGCACGTTTTATTCTAGAGAATATAATATAACTTTTTACCGTTTGGCCAATAACTTCTTTAAATTTCAATGAAAAATATCGTTCTGATAGATTCGCTCTTTCAGCTAAGGTCTTTACAGTATGTGGTTTTCCAGGATGTTGTTGAATATAATTTGCAATCTCACGAATGGTTTCAAACAGATTAGTACTATGGTCTTCTTCCTTTTCAACTTTCCCTTCTCTTTCTTGACGAAGAAGATGAATCATAAGCTGTTTTAATAGTAACTTTGCTTCCGCCTCAGACCCATAGGATGGCACTAGAAACAAACGAACATACTGTGTTAATAACGACTCAAACCGTATCGTATTTTCGATTACTCGATGTGAAGCAGGGACCAAACGAATCGATTCAGAAACATCAAAATGAATATACGTTAGAACGAGGGGATTTTGAGGATTATGTGTAGCTGTAGTAACATCACCAGGTTTAAATAAAAAACAATGACCTCTTTCTAATGGATATGACTTTCCATTTAAAATTAAATGACCTTCTCCACTCCAAACATAAAATAAATCATAATTTGGCATTGGCTTATCTCTTTTTCTCCACTTCCAATTTGGTTCACAATGAATGGTAGCAAGTGACGATTTTAGAACTAAATTCTCCGGATTTACATATAGCATCCAAATCCCCCTTCTGAAATTTCTATATTTCTATTTTATTGCTAATTAGGGGAATTTATCAACATATTTAATATAAAAATAGTTTAATAGAGTCACTAAATCCTTGCCACTTGCCAACACCAAAATAAATCTTAGAACCGTCAGCTAATTACTTTCATCTATTTCACTCAGTTCTCTTTTAACTTCACGTGGTAATTCCAAGAAAGGCTGAATATCTTGTACGTATTCCAGGATTCCTAAATACTCTCCATTCTCATCAAATACGCCTTTATAAGTAATATGGATGTATTGATCCTTTTTCTTGAACCACATACTTTCAGAAGAGCGTCTCTTCGTTTTTAAATCACGGATTAAATTCATTACCTTCTTCAGACTCTTAGGTGGATGACAATTTGCTACATTACGTCCAATCGAGCTTGGTGTCCGTACAAGCATCATCTCAGATGATTCTATTTTGTCGTTAAAATATTTAAAAATCCCGTTTTTATCAACAAACGTTATTTCTAATGGCAAATTGTTAAGAATGTGGTTAGCTTCTTTCCGTGTTAAGTAACCACCTCCAAATGCCAAGTGTTCGACTGATGATTCACTATCTGCGGCACTGATTTCTTTATTTATGTTTGAATTATCTTGTGTAGGCTCCCACTTTTCTTCTGGCTCGACGATACAATAGCCAAATGCATCACTTTCCTTTGCGATATCAAACCAATTGTCTTCATTAAAAATGGACAAAACAATCGGTAAAAGAAATGATTCTTCTTGAAAAATCATTTCTTTAAATTTACTTTCCAAGATATCATAGGATTTTTTAACATATTTAAACTCTATATCAGGGATTTTCTCGATCATTCTTTTTGTCCCCTTATATAAGTTGCGAATTCGGTCATCTTCCCCCCACATTAACCTTGCAGGAGTATAATACCCATATCGTTCCATTATAGGGAAAAAGAGTTTCTCTTTACGATTATAATGGTTATAGAATTGCCCTAATATCGACATTTGTTCCTTTAATCTTTCTATCATACCTACTTGTTGATTCTTTTCAAGTGAATCGAATAGGTTGTTCATTTGATCCAGAACGGATTGAAGTGCCCTATTCTCATCTTTAAAGATTTGAACAGGATGACCTGGATGATCAGATTCTGGAATATAACTATCAGTAATTGATTGACCGTACAATTGCTGATATACACGGAATAACTTTCTAACATCCTCAGAAGTAATCCCATCATCTGCGCTTGTTAATTCTTGAACGATAAACAATATCTCTACAGCATCCAGATTCTGGAAGTGCTGGTCAAAATCATTTTGGACAGTTTCTGGATGTTCACCATGATGTAGACGAAGCAATATATCTTTTAAATTATTAATTAGTTTGATGTTAAACTGTGCTTTCGACATTTTCTTACCTCATTTCGCTTGATGCCTAATAGTGTTTTTTAAATTGTCTTCTACACTCAAGTATAAAAGATTGTTTTCATGTATCCTACCATGATTCGTGAATTTATTTAGACTCTTTTCGTATAGTCTGTTGCTTTTTGACGTTTTACAGTTGATAAAATAAAGTCATGGTAAAAGCTAATTTGCCTAGTCAAAATCATAATACCTATCATAACTTAATACAGAACTATGCAGGATAACTGACTTGTGTAGATTTTATTAAAAAGACTGCAGACACTAATAAGTGGGGGTTTTACGATGAATAAGAATATGAATCATATTCATTTGAATCAAGATGATCAAAGAATTATCGGGCGCCGTCCATTTGGTTTTGGAATCGGCAGACCGTTTGGCTATGGGTATCCTTATGGTTTCGGTTTTGGAGCACCGTTTTTAGGCGGGATTGTTGGAGGTTAATTAGGAAGTGCATTACTTCCTCCATACGGATATGGTTATCCTTATCCATACGCCTATCCATTCTTTGGTGGCTATGGGTATCCATTTTATTATTATTAACATTTATTCTATTATAATAGAAAACTAGCAAGTAATAAAAAACATTTATGTAGACCATTTAAGGCACATAAATGTTTTTTAAACTTGGAACAATGCGTATTAGTCATTCATCACAGTAACTATAGTTGTTTCATAAAAAGGTGTGTATTCAATTTTACATTTCTTCTTTCCCTCTTAGTAATAATCGTAGTCCGTTTAAAATAACTAAAATAGTTGAACCTTCATGGAATAGAACTGCTGTAGGTAAATTTAATAAACCAAAAAGATTTAGTATGACCAACGTTATAATTACCGTAATTGAAAACACCACATTTGCAAGAATAATTCGATTTAATTTATGGCTTAACTTAAAACTATAGAGTAATTTTGCTAAATTGTTTTTTACAATTACAACATCAGCAGACTCCATTGCAATAGATGAACCACTGCCCATTGCAATTCCTATATCTGAGTTCGCTAGTGCTGGAGCATCATTAATCCCGTCTCCAATCATTCCCACAACTTTATTTTTTTCTTGACTTTCATTTACAAATTTAATCTTGTCTTCTGGTAAACACGAAGCGACATAGTCATCAATGCCTACTTCTTCTGCAACTTTTTTCGCTACCATTTCATTATCCCCTGTTAATAAAGCAACTTGAATCCCTTCTTTTTGAAAACCTGAAATGGCTTGGGCAGATTCTTTACGTACCCGATCAGCTAGAGAAAAATAACCGATTATTTGATTATCTTTCCCTACGAAAATAGTTGTGTTTCCTTCTATTGCTTTACTCCGATAATTATTAACATCTTCCAAGCTATCGAATGTAGAAGGTTTACCAATTTTAATATCGCCTTTTTTAACTCCCGAACCGGCTATTTCTTCAACGGCTTCCGTTTGATCTACGCTATCTAGATTTAACTCTTTAAATGTGTTTACAATTGCCTCTGCAATAGGATGGCTGGATTGTTGTTCCATATATACTACTTCTTTTAATGCTTCATCATCTATTGCATAATCAATTACCTGAAACTCTCCATAAGTTAAAGTCCCTGTTTTATCACTATACAATACATTCATTGTACTCAACGCTTCCATGGCTGCTCCACCTTTAAATAGAATACCATTTTTGGCACCATTACTAATGGCACTTAAAGTGGCAGGTGTTGCTGAGGCTACTAATGCACATGGGCTGGCTACTGTTAGCAATACCATTCCTCTATAAAACGATTCTTGGAAAGTAAAATCATTCAAAGTATATAGGATAAGAATAAAGATTGGAACTGCAATTAGGACTGCAATAACATATTTAGATTCGATCCGGTCAATAAATTTAGAAATTTTAGATGGTCTATTTTGTGCTTCTTCAACCATTCGAATAATATTTGAAAAAACAGTTTCATTACTTAATTTATTTACTCGAAGATAAAAGACATTTCCTTCATTAATCGTTCCAGCATAAACTTCAGCAGACTTTTCTTTTTCAACCGGAACAGATTCTCCAGTTAATGTAGCTTCATTTACCATTACTTTTCGATCGGTATAACCATCAATTGGAATTTGTTCTCCTTTTGATACGACAACTATATCCCCTACTTCTAATTTATCCGTAGACACCTCTACGATTTCTCCGTTTTCTTTTAGAAGATGTGCAGTTGATGGGACTTGCGACATTAATTCAGATATTGCATTTGTTGATTTGTTTGTTGCATAATCTTCTAATGCTTCAGCCCCAGCAAAGATTAATAATAAAACAGCCCCTTCCGATTCATAATTGATTAATACAGCTCCTAAGGCTGCTAATATCATCAGCAAATCAACATTGGGTGATTTTGATTTAACTGTATCTACTACGGCATCTTTTGCAGCAAAAAATCCTAAAAAGAAAATGGCTATGTAAAATGAGATTTGACTATAACCAGCATGAACTTGTGTAAAGATAAATCCTAAAATAGTAAATAGAAAACCTATCATTAAAAATTGACCTTGACGATTCTTTATTAAATAATTAAACATTTCACAGTATCCCTTCTTACGAGATTTTTATTGTATTTTGAAATGAACGACAGTAAAACAAACTATAATTATTATATTTTAATCATATGTTTAAGAGTAGATTCTGTCAATTAATTGAGAATATTTATACATAATTGAGAATGAATATCATAATCAGTGCTTCCTAATGGAGATTTTCCCAATTTATTTTTTTGAATAATCCCTTCAGATTAGTTACTTTTATTAATCTTGGGTAATATTATGAATGTGGAAATTGAAATATAATAACGGAGCTGGATTGTATGCATAATAAATCAAATTATTTAATTCACGAAAAATCTCCATATCTGCTACAACACGCTGATAATCCTGTTAATTGGTACTCTTGGGGAGATAAAGCGTTTGAAAAAGCGAAACAAGAAAATAAGCCAATTTTTCTTTCTATCGGCTATTCAACTTGCCATTGGTGTCATGTCATGGCTCATGAGTCATTTGAAGATGAAGAAGTAGCAGCTATTTTAAATGAAAAATACATAGCTATTAAAGTAGACCGAGAAGAACGTCCGGATGTGGATTCGGTTTATATGAAAGTATGTCAAATGATGACAGGTCATGGAGGGTGGCCATTAACTATTTTCATGACCCCAAACAAAATCCCATTTTATGCGGGAACTTATTTTCCAAAGGTTAGTAAATATGGTCGACCTGGGCTGATGGAGGCACTCACACAATTGCATCGAAAATATACGGAAGATCCTGACCATATTACAGAAGTAACTCAAAGTGTTACAGATGCCCTGAACAGATCACTTACAACTAAGAGTGAGAACCGTATTGATAAAGAAACAATTGATACTGCCTATCAGCAACTAGCAAGAAGCTTTGACTTTACTTATGGTGGTTTTGGAGAAGCACCCAAATTTCCAATGCCACAAAATGTGTTATTTTTATTACGACATTTCCATTTTACCGGTAATTCCGCTGCACTAAAAATAGTGGAAAAGACGTTAAAAGATATGGCTGCTGGTGGAATATGGGATCATATCGGTTTTGGATTTTCTCGTTACTCTACAGATGAAGAGTGGCTTGTTCCCCATTTCGAAAAAATGCTCTATGATAACGGCCTACTATTAATGGCCTATACCGAATGCTATCAAGTTACAAATAATCTCTTCTATAAAAAGGTAGCTAAACAAATCATTACATTTATTAAACGAGAGATGACCAGCAAAGAAGGTGCATTTTATTCAGCTATAGATGCTGATTCAGAAGGAGTAGAAGGGAAATACTATGTTTGGGATTATGATGAGGTTCTAGAAATTCTCGGGCCTGAAATAGGAAAGCTCTTTACTGATATATATGACATAACACCTGAAGGAAATTTTGAAGGAAAGAATATCCCTAATCTAATTGATGAAGATCTGGAATACGCAGCTCGTGATAACCAGATGACCTATGAAACTATCCAAGACTTTATAGAAAACGCCAGAGTCAAACTTCTTAAGGCAAGAGAAAAACGTATTTATCCACATGTCGATGATAAGGTACTTACCGCTTGGAACGGGATTATGATTGCAGCACTCGCAAAAGCAGGGAGTGTTTTTGCTGAAGAAGAATACATACAAATGGCAAAAACTGCTGTCCATTTTATCGAAGAAAATCTATTTCAAACAGAACGGCTAATGGCTCGATATCGAGAGGGTGAAACGAAGTATAAAGCCTATATTGATGACTACGCTTTTCTCTTATGGGGTTATTTGGAATTATATCAGTCCACCTTCTCAAAAGAGTATTTAAAACAAGCACATTTCCTTGCAAACCAAATGATGGACCTATTCTGGGATCAGGATAATGGTGGATTCTTTTTTAGTGGAAAAGATAGTGAAACACTCATTGCAAAAGATAAGGAAATCTATGACGGAGCTATTCCATCTGGAAATAGTGTAGCTGCAGTCATGCTAACAAGGCTCGGTTATTTATCAGGTGAAACAAATTATTTAGATAAAGTAGAAGAAATGTATCATACATTCTTTCATGATTTGAATAAACAGCCATCTGCTAGTCCTTTCTTTCTTCAAAGTATGCAACTCATGGAAAATAAAACAAAAGAAGTGGTCGTTTTAGGTAAAGAGGATGAAGAGAAGTGCCAGAAAATCATTCAGCATCTCCAAAGAACATTTTTACCAAACATTGTGTTTCTCGTAGGCGAATCACCTGATGATTTTTCAAATATCGCACCATTCGCAGCAGAATATAAAGCTATTGATGAAACGACAACAGTATATATTTGCGAAAACTTTGCTTGCAGACAACCAACTACAGATATTGAAGAGGCAATTAATTCATTAAGGAAATAGAAAAACACTGATGATGTACTTTATTCAAAAGTGCATCATCTTTTAATAAGGCTCTTTTCGCATAGTTTGTTGTTTTTTGAAATTGTACAGTTGATGGAAACTCCGAATATATTTAATTAAGAATACTGCTTAGTCTTCGCTACGGAAATACACTCCGCTTTCCGCGGGGAGCTGGTGAGCCTCCTTCGTGCTGTCGCACTACGTAGTCTCACCGATGCTCTTCTTCCCACAGGAGTCTCCGTGTATGTCCTCCGCTATGCGTCTGCTCTACTTGTATAAAAAGGAATTATTCTGTTTTAAGGATAATAACGGTCTTAAAACGTAATTACTAGAGATATAAGCTCAAAGTAATCTTGAGCGCCTATTTAAGCGGAGGAAGAATACGAAGACTCCTGCGGGAAAAGCACGTGTCCGAAGACCCCGCAGCGGTGGTTTTTCCGCGAGGAGGCTGAGGCCGTGCCCGCGGAAAGCGGAGTATTCTGCCGGAGCGAATGATTACACAAATCAAACATAAGTGTGAGCGAGAGCTACACTATTCTGAATTAAAGATATCAACAGTCTATATAAAATATAAAGTAAAGTCATGTTAAAAAGCAACAATCTTTTAGAAAAGAGCCTTTAATAAAACAAATTTCCTAATTCTTACTGACAATATGAAAAAATATGTCGAAATACTTTCCTAACCTATAAAAAGGAAAAGGCTACCTTGTCTAACTAAGATAGCCTTTTCTATTAAATCTATCTATCCTCAAAGAATTTCTCTGCCCTCTCCAAGAATACTTCTTGATCAGGGGTCAAATCATATTCTTCTTCTATTGCTGATACAGGGCAAACTGCTTTACATGCACCACAGTCAATACAGATTTCTGGGTCTATGTAAAATTGATCTGGTCCTTCTTCTATACAATCAACTGGACAAACACTCACGCATTCTCCAGCTTTCTCTCCCTGGCAAGGATCTAAGATTACAAAAGCCATCTATGTCTACCTCCTTAAAGTCAGAAAAATTATACCTATTATAAATGATAAAGCAGGAATGCAGGGAAGTAAACTGATTAACTCAATTTGAGCTAGGATTTGTTTCATCTTTGGCGCTTTCTGTGTGAGCTTCAGCCATCCTTTAAGCAATTATCGGCGTGATATATCAATGGAGTGCTTGCTCAACCAAATCTCTTCCTTTACAAATAAAAAACCAAAATACCCAGAATTTATCTAGGCATTTTGGTTTTCTGTTTTACTTGCTATATAATTGAACTATTTATTTTTTCAACTTAGCTAAAGCATCTGCAAGGGCATTGTTTTTAAATCCGTCATCTTGCTTCAAGTACTTGTTGATATCTTTCTTGGTAACTTTGTGCTGTTTCTCTTTACTTCTTCGTTTATTAAAAGTAGAAACTTTCTCACGATGACCGCATTTACAAGTAAATAATTGCCCCTCGCCTTCCCCGCGAAGTTCCATTCGTTTATGACAATTTGGGCATCTTGCATTGGTTTGTTTCGCAATGTTTTTCTTGTGACCACAGGAACGATCCTGACAAACGAGCATTCGGCCATGTTTATTTTTTACTTCGAGCATTAGTTTTCCGCAATCTGGACATTTAGTTCCTGTCATATTATCATGCTTGAATTTTTCTTCACTGCTTTTAATTTCCGTTACAATTTGTTTTGTGTATCCTTTTATTTCGGAAATGAATTTGTCTTTTTTTAACTTTCCTTCAGCTATGGCACTTAACTTCTGCTCCCATTCTGCAGTTAATGCAGGGGAACGCAAATCAGCTGGTACCAAGTCTAATAGTTGACGGCCTTTCGAAGTGATGAAAATATGTTTTCCTTTTAATTCCAAGTACATGCTATTGAACAGCTTCTCAATAATATCTGCACGTGTAGCAACTGTTCCAATACCCCCTGCCTGATTGATCGTTTTGGCAAGGTGTTTTTCTTCAGAACTCATGTATTTCACTGGGTTTTCCATCGCTTGTAACAAAGCACCTTCTGTAAATCGTTCAGGCGGCTTCGTTTCACCCTGTGTTTGTTTCAATTGAATATGATGGAACGTATCCCCATCATTTATAGCTGGCAAGCGTTGATCATCGTTCGCATCATCGTCTTCAAAGCGGTTGTTATATATTTCTTTCCAACCTTGCTTCTTCACTATTTTTCCTTTAGCAACAACTTTCTCCCCATTAATTTCTGCAAAAACGGTTGTTTGCTCGTATTCATAAGGATCAGACAACACTGCTAAAAATCGCTTCACAACTAAATCATAAATTTTCCTTTCTTTATCATTTAAATCAGAAAGGACTACATGTTGTTCTGTCGGGATAATCGCATGGTGATCCGATACTTTGGAATTATCCACGACGGATTTCGGCAGTTTCATTTCCTTCTTCAAAAGTTTACCGGAAAACTTCGCGTATTCATCAACTCCACAAGCTCTAATTCGATCTTTTAAAGTTGGCACAATATCCGTGGAAATCACTCGTGAATCGGTACGCGGGTATGTTAGTACTTTATGCTGTTCATAAAGCTTTTGCATAATAGATAACGTCTGTTTCCCAGAAAAATTAAATATTCGGTTTGCATCACGCTGCAATTCCGTTAGATCATATAGTGGTGGAGCAAACTTTTTCTTATAGGATTTATTAACATTGGTGATTTTAACTGGTTTATTTTTCATTTTTGTTAGTAAGCTATCTGCTCTTTCTTTAGAAAAGATTCTTGCATTATTCTTGTCATCCTGCCAAATAAACTTAAACCCTTTATTGGTATTTGCTTCGATTCCATAGAATTTTCGAGGATTAAATTCCTTAATCTCTTTCTCTCGCTGTGCCACCATTTCCAGTGTTGGTGTTTGGACACGACCGCTGGAAAGCTGCGCATTAAACTTTGTCGTAAGTGCCCTTGTTGCATTCAGACCAACATACCAGTCCGCTTCTGAGCGAGCAACAGCTGATGCATAAAGATTTTCATAGTTTTTTCCAGGTTTTAAGTTTTTGAATCCGTCACGGATCGCTTTATCGGTTACTGATGAAATCCACAACCGCTTCACCGGTTTTCTAACTCGGGATTTTTCTAAGATCCAGCGTGCAACCAGTTCCCCTTCTCTACCTGCATCTGTAGCGATTACTACATCACCAACGTCTTTACGATTGAGTTGGGTTTTCACCGTGTTAAATTGCTTCCCTGTTTTTTTCATTACAACTAGTTTTAAGTTGGACGGAAGCATTGGTAAATCATCCAGCTTCCAAGTCTTATATTTGTCATCATAAACTTCAGGGTCGGCAAGTGTCACCAAATGTCCCAATGCCCATGTCACAATATATTTCGATCCTTCAAAATAGCCATTGCCCTTTTTAGAACAATTCAGTACACGGGCTATATCACGTCCAACAGAAGGTTTCTCTGCTAGTACAACTGTTTTACTCATATTGAAATTCCTCTCTTTTAAAAACATCTAATTTTTACTTTACCACAGATAATGAAGGTTTGCAGATATTCTATTTATCCGTTTGTTTGTGTCTCCTGATAAATTCCACGATGAACGACAGCCGATCAAGAAGACTAATTCGACATCAACTGAAAGGATATTATTAAATGTTGCATTAATGCAAAAAATGACGCACACCCGCCTCTTGGAATCCATACACTATTTTAGAATATCTACAAAACTAAGGCTTTGCTGAATTTCAGCGATTACCATAGTTGCACCTATGCAGGAGGAATGTTTGATACTTTCCAATCTTGCCAAGTAAAGGAATGGGTTTAAATGCTATATTTTACAGGGTTGTTCTTATTAGTAATTGCAGTTAGTATTGATGGGTTTGGTGTTGGGATAACGTATGGCATGCAAAAAATAAAAGTTCCATTACCTGCACTATTCATCATTATGCTCTGCTCAGGCGCTGTTCTCTTAATATCAATGAGCATTGGAGATATGCTTGAATCATTTATCTCCACAAATATGGCTCAAAATATTGGTGGGTTTATATTAATTTCATTAGGTTTATTCTCCCTATTTAATACTATTCGCTCTAATTTGAATGCAGAAAAAGAAGGGCCAGCCAATCAACCATCTAACAGCAAACTAAGTGAAATTAAGACTGTTCTAGCAACACCCGATAAAGCAGACTTAGATAAATCAGGTAATATTTCTATAGGAGAGGCACTATTGCTTGGTTTTGCATTAGCACTTGATGCATTTGGAGCGGGTATCGGTGCATCACTCTTAGGATATGCACCATTACTAACTGCTTTCCTTATTGCCAGTATGAGCGGAGGTTTTTTATATACTGGAATGAAACTAGGAATGCTTCTAGCTAAAAATCAAAAACTAAAAAAACTCTCTTTCCTTCCCCCCACTTTACTAATAGGACTAGGGATACTAAATATCATTTAAAAAGAAATCGGCCACTTCTGCCGATTTCTTTTATAATTATTCTATAATGCCCTAACAGCACCGCCATCAACAACTAATGTTTGACCTGTGATATAGGTATTGGCACCGGATGCTAAAAATACGATAGCCTTAGCAAATTCCTCAGGCTTTCCATACCGTTTCATTGGAATTGTTTCTTCATCCGCATCAATCACTTGCTCAATTGAACTATTCTGCTTGTCTGCAACCATTTGTTTTAATTCTAAGATTCGGTCGGTTTTAATTGTACCAGGACCCACTGTGTTGATTAAGATATTATCTTGTCCCAGTTCTTGTGCTAATGTTTTGGAGAGACCTACAATACCCGGTCTCATCGTATTGGATAATACCAAATTGTCTAAACTTTGGTAAATGGAAGAAGATGCTAGATTTACAATCGTTCCACGTTTCTGCTTTTGCATGTACGGAACCACTGCACGAATAGTACGAACAAAACTTAATAGGTTTAATTCAAATGCATGATACCAATCATCATCCGTCATATCCAGAAAACTTCCTGCCGGTGGACCTCCTGCATTATTAACGAGAACATCTACCGTCCCATTCCAGGAGACTGCTTTATCAACTAATTCTTTTATGTCATCCTCGTTTTTCATATCACAAACGGTATAATCCACATTAAAATTTCCAGTAACTTGTTTCAGTTCATCAACTGTAGACTTCAATGCATCCTCATTTCGACTGCTTATTAATACGTGTGCCCCTTCCTTAGCAAATTCCATTGCAGAAGCTTTCCCCAAACCTTTACTTGCCGCTGTTACAATAACTGATTTCCCATTTAATTCTAAATCCATCTAACCACCCCTTCATCCATTCTTTAAACAATCTCTATTAAATTATAATTCTATTATATAAGATTTGGCAAAATATCTACAATTTTTCAAAAAAACAAAACAACTCATAGCTAGATTGATTTCCTATGATAAAATATAGTTAGGAGGTTTTTTTATAAGCCTATTTGTGATTGTTTGAACAATACAGAAACAGGAATTTACAGAAGGGAATGTACGATATGAAAAACAGCTCTCACGGAAAATGGTTTCACTTAAATACTCAAGACATCATTGAACAATTAAACACTAATTCGGAAAAAGGACTTGATTCTAAAGAAGCTGTTAAAAGACAAGAATTATATGGAAAAAACGTTTTGTCAGAGACGAAAAGAGAATCCAATTTCAAACGTTTCTTAAAACAATTTCATGATATTCTTATTTACGTCCTGATTTTCGCTGCACTCATCACCACACTACTCCAACAGTACATCGACACCACCGTAATTGTACTTGTTATTATCATCAATGCTTTTATTGGATATATTCAAGAAAATAAAGCAGAAAAAGCCCTCCATTCCATAAAGAAAATGCTTTCGCTACATGCAAATGTCATACGTGATGGGCAGCGTACGAAACTCGGTGCCGATGAATTAGTCGTTGGTGACATTGTATTGCTAAGTGCTGGAGATAAAGTACCAGCAGACATTCGTTTCTTACAATGTCACAATATTAGTATCGATGAGTCCGCACTAACTGGCGAATCTGTTTCCGCAGAAAAGAAAACGGATACACTACCAGAAGATACAGTTCTTGGGGATCGTCAGAACATGGCATTCTCCGGCACATCTGTGACATCTGGAACAGGAATCGGTGTGGTTGTTGAAACTGGGAATGATACGGAACTTGGAAAAATAAATACATCCATCGCCGAAGTGGTTGAAATAAAAACACCTCTCTTACAACAAACGGCAACATTTGGAAAACAAATTTCTATTGCTATTGTTGGTTTAGGAGTAATCATGTTTCTATTTGCCTATTTTCTAAGAGATTATGGAATTGGGGAATTAACGTTATCCATTATAGCCATGATTGTAGCAGCTATTCCAGAAGGATTACCAGCAATCATGTCGATTATCCTAGCAATAGGTGTTCAAAATATGGCTAGTAAAAAAGCGATTGTTAGAAATCTCCCTTCCGTGGAAACGTTAGGATCCGTTTCGGTTATTTGTTCGGACAAAACGGGGACATTAACGAAGAATGAAATGACCGTAAAATCGCTTGTCACTGCATCAAATTCCTATAAAATCACTGGTCTCGGATATACACCTGAAGGAAAAATTTCTTATGATAATAAAGAAGCGGATGTTGAGGGTGATGAAGAATTAAAACGCATTTTATTATGCATGAAAACCGTAAATGATGCAACATTAGCAAAAGATGAAAATCACCATTGGAAAATTCACGGCGAACCAACAGATGGTGCCTTAATTACCTTAGCGGAGAAAGCTAATAAAGAACTTCCCCATCTTCAAAAAGAAGCTAAAATACCATTTGATTCAGAGTACAAATATATGGCCGTCTTAACAACCTACCATGATAGTAAATATATCTTTATTAAAGGTGCACCTGATCGGTTATTTGAAATGGCTGAGTCTACTAATACATTCTCCCGTGAATTTTGGGAAGAAAAAATGCTGGAACTAGCTAAAAAAGGAGAAAGAGTAATTGGCGCAGCTTATAAAAAGGTACCAAGTAATGTTCAAAGTATCCATCATGAAGACTTAAAAGAGGAAGTACATTTTTTAGGATTAGCGGGTATTATTGACCCTCCACGCGAAGAAGCTATTCAAGCTATAGAAGAGTGCAGGAATGCAGGAATTAGAGTGAAAATGATAACAGGAGATCACCCAGAAACTGCCTATGCCATTGGAAAGCAAATGGGTATTGGTAATGGTCACCATGCCCTTGAAGGCAGAAAAATTGATCAGTTATCAGATGAGGAGCTAGCAGAAGCGGTTCAGACATACGACATTTTTGCAAGAACAAGCCCACACAATAAGTTAAGACTAGTGGAAGCTTTGCAAAGTAATGGAGAAATATGTTCGATGACCGGTGATGGAGTCAATGACGCACCATCATTAAAGAAAGCAGATATTGGTGTAGCAATGGGCATCAAAGGGACCGAAGTTGCGAAAGATGCCTCGAAAATGATACTGGTAGATGATAATTTCAAGACCATTGTCAGTGCTGTTGAGGAAGGCAGGAGGGTATATGACAACCTCAAAAAAACAATTCTGTTTATCCTACCAACCAATGGTGCAGAAGCATTACTCGTTGCTGGTAGTATTCTACTTGGAATGTCCATGCCACTTACACCAGTTCAAATTCTGTGGGTGAACATGATAACAGCAGTAACCATTGCTCTATCTCTTGCTTTCGAAGGACTGGAGAAAGGGGCCATGAATCAGCCACCCCGACCTAAGAAATCTCATTTACTAAATGGTTATTATGTATTTCGTATCGCCTATGTTTCGATAATTATCGGAATGACCTGTTTATATCTATTTATTAACCTTTCCAATCTCGGTTACGAACTTCATTTAATCAACACAATTATCTTAAATACCATTGTCTTTGGAGAAATGTTCTATCTATTCAACTGCAGAAACGAATTAGATCCTGCATTTTCTAAAGGATTCTTTACCAATAAAGTAGCCTTTCTCGTTTCAGGCTTGCTCATCCTATTTCAAATCATGATTACCTATGTGCCATTTCTTAATACAGCACTGGGAACAGCACCGATGAAACTATCACACTGGTTCATCCCAATCCTACTAGGTGCTATCGTGTTTTTAGTAGTAGAAGTGGAAAAATGGATGACTAGAAAAGTTAGAAGCTAGCGGGTAGATACAGTAAATATCGCTTCTATTAGTAAAACTGTCTTTTCGTAATTAATGGAATACTGATAAATGAGGTGGGCGCCCATAAATCTCGGCGAACGCCTATAAATCTCGGCAAACGCCCATAAATCTCGGAGAACGCCTATAAATCTCAGCGAACGCCTATAAATCTCGCGAACGCCTATAAATCTCAGCGAACGCCCATAAATCTCAGCGAACGCCTGTAAATCTCGGTGAACGCCTATAAATCTCGACGAACGCCTATAAATCTCGACGAACGCCTATAAATATCGACGAACGCCTATAAATATCGACGAACGCCTATAAATCTCGACGAACGCCTATAAATCTCGACGAACGCCTATAAATCTCGACGAACGCCTATAAATATCGGAGAACGCCTATAAATATCGGAGAACGCCCATAAATATCGGTGAACGCCTATAAATCTCGGTGAACGCCTATAAATCTCGGCGGACGCCCATAAATCTCGACGAACGCCTATAAATCTCAGCGAACGCCTATAAATCTCAGCGAACGCCTATAAATCTCAGCGAACGCCTATAATTCAAAGACGAACGCCTATAATTCAAGACAAGCGCTCATTCTGTTTAAAATTATGGTAATAAAGACAACCTTAAATAATATTTAACAAAATCGTTACAGTAAGAATACTAGAAACAGTTGCTATAAACGTAATGCTTGATACTAATTCTGGTTCTGTGTCAAATTCGATTGCATACATCGTAGTCGTTGCCGCGGTCGGCATTGCAGAAATGATAATAAGCACTGCTCCTATCAATGGATCCACATTTAGAAAATGGACAAAAGCAAACGCAAATAAAGGCGCAGCAATCATTTTCAACGTAACTGCCGACGTTATCACTTGCCAATTCAACTTAATCCCTGTGATTGAGCCCAATTGCATCCCAAGCATAATCATCATAACAGGAATCGCCGCATCCCCTACCATAGCAATCGTAGAATGAATAGATTCAGAAATTCCTATATTTAAATATTGAAAGATAAAAGCAAGAATCATTGCATACGTCGTTGGCATTTTTAATACATTTTGAACAGCTCTCTTCATTCCACTAGAACTGCGAGAAGCATAATAAATACCAAAAAAGTTATTTTGTAACCCCTGCACAACCATAATAAATACAGCATAAGGTAATGCGGCAGGACCTAGACTAAAGATAACAACGGGAAGGCCATAATTCCCCGAATTCATAAAACCGGTCGCCAAAATTGATGCACTCTCTATATTTTGAGACCATTTAAAAATTCTTGCCAGTAGTTTATTTAAAAATACCATCAAGAAAAACAACACAAACATATACACAATAATAATGACATATCCACTATTAAATTCTGCATCGTATAAAGATGTAAAAACTAACGCTGGTGACAATATATAAAGACATACAGCAGAAACTGATTTCACATCTAACACTCGTATTCTTTGAAGAACAAAACCTGAAACAAAGACAAGCATTATTGGTAAGATAACATTTAAAAACAAACTCATTATTCCATCTCCATATTACTACATCAGTTATAAAACTATTAATTAGTTTATCATATATACTAGTTTTTGAAGAGAGAAATTGCTCTCTCGAACCAAACATACCTTTACCATTTGACAAACCTTTCGAAATAAGATATAGTTATAAAGTTATAATCAAAGTAACAACTAAGTGTTTCTGGCATTCTACAGTGTTTTTGTTGATGCTTATTCACACTGGCGCGTCTAAGGGGACGCAAGGACGTAAGAGTAGGTAGGGCTTACGTTGCTTAAGTTAGAGAACAACATTGAAAGACGTAAGCGACCGCATAGCGACGTATGAACTGGACTGAGCCGCAGGAGATAAAGGAAACACGATGAACGAAGTGAATCGATGTTGACTTATCGTACGGAGGTTGCACTAGTCGCTGGGAGCTGAAGTTGGACAGGTGGAACTTGTACCGCGGTTAAGAGAAATAGTGATGCTTAAATTTCCCACCCGAAAAAAAATCGGGGATTAAAAAAATATAAACTTATGTGTTACTTTTTAATGAAAGGGGTACTCTTTTTAATAGGGTATCCCTTTTCCAATACATATTATAAGCAACAATCTTATAAAAAAAAGCCTAATTAAAAGAAAGAAGGTTACTTATGAATACATTAAAGATTGGTACTATCCAAACCATGATGGTACTTCGAAAAATCGAAACAGGATATGTTTTAGAAAAAGACGGAGAACAAGCTCTCCTCCATCTCAATGAAACAGATAAGGAACATGAAGAAGGACAAGAAATCAGTGTATTTTTATATACAGATAAAAAAGGAAATACAACGGCAACTACTACATTGCCACAAATCCAAGTGGATGCTTATGATTGGGCTGAAGTAGTTGAAGTGATTCCTAAATTAGGTGCATTTGTAAATATTGGCATCGCCAAAGACTTTCTTGTATCCAACGATGATTTGCCTTTGTATCAAAAAGTATGGCCAAAACCAGGTGACAAATTATATGTTACGTTAGGGTTCGATCAAAAGGGGCGATTACTTGCCATACCCGCTACGGAAGGGGTCTTGTACCGTGAATTTGAAACAGTACAAGAAGATAATTTGCTAAACAAACCTGTAAATGGAAGAGTTTATCATACAAGTAGAGAAGGTTCCGCAATTATTACAGAAGAAAATTTCCGAGGATTCATCCATCATACAGAACGGAAAGAGGAGCCTCGTCTTGGGGAGCTCGTTAACGGCCGCATTATTGAAGTAAAGGGTGATGGTACTGTTAATGTCTCATTAAGACCACTCAAACAACATGGAATGATTGATGATGCTGAAGTAATTCTTGAGCAATTAAAAGAAAATGAGGGTGTTATTCCTTTTAGTGATAAAAGTGATCCAGAAGATATTCGTGGAACATTCAATATTAGTAAAGCAGCATTTAAACGTGCACTTGGTAAATTATTGAAAGAAGAAAAAATTGAACAACGTGATGGTAAGACTTATTTAAAATGATAATTTACGCCTAATCCTTAGAATATCTAAGAATTAGGCATTTTTTATATTCGTTTGGAAGAAATCGCCTTTCTTACCTTTCCCAGTGCGATCTTCCCAGCTTCTTTTCGAGCAAATAACACATTTACGTAGATGGCATCCACAATACTCAATTGAGCAATTCGTGAAGCAAGTGCTTCTGAACGATACTCGGTTTCTTCAGAAAATGTAGGTAAAATAACCTGTACCTGTTCGCTTAATGTAGTCTTTGCAAAATTGGTTATCGCAATCGCCTTCACATTATTTTTCTTAAGAATTTCTAAAATATCTAATACATCTCTTGTCGTACCAGAATGCGAAATAAGAATCGCAACATCCTCCTCTTTTAATTGGGAAGCAGACATAGTTTGCATATGTGTATCTGATTGAGTATAGACAGATAATCCAGTACGAATCAGTTTATGATATGCGTCATGAGCAATAACATTAGAACCCCCACAGCCGAAAATTTCTATTTTTCTTGCTGATAATAGTAAATCTACCGCTTCTTTCATTGCTTCAGCAGGAAGAATTTTTAGCGTGTCTTCCAATGTTTTCATGTTCGAATGAAAAATTTTTTCTGTAATGGTAGCCTCACTATCTGTTTCCAGAATTGTCTCGTGAATATCTTTAATTGGTTCTACTAATTCTGCTGCTAAGGCAATTTTCATCGCTTGATACCCTTTAAAACCAATTCTTTTACAAAAGCGAAAAACAGTTGAAACAGCTATTCCTATTTCATCTGCCACTTCATTAATTGTTCCATTCACAATACGGTGAGGATCATCCAAGATATAATCGGCAATTTTTTGTTCTGTTTCGTTAAATGTATTATAGAAAGATCGAATTCGAATGAGACAATGTTTTTTCTCTTCTGACATAGTAGACTACCTCCTTAGATTACTTGGCTGTCATTAGGCTTTTTCTGCGCAAACAATTGTTGCCTCACTTACTGATGAAAAAGTCGCAGAATACATTAATTTCTATCTTAATATAAATAACGAGAAAAAGAAATATATTTCTTAAACACTTTAAAATAAAAAAATATTTTTCTTATAAACAGTTGTATTCGAAAATATTTTCATGTATTATTTATGTATAGAAATGCAAAATACTTGTCCATTGGAGGATACAACGATGAAACTAGCAATGATAGGTTTAGGAAAAATGGGATTAAATTTAACTTACAATTTAATAGATAGTGGTCATCAAGTGGTTGCATTTGACCTTTCAGAAATATCAATGAAGCAAGCCGAGCAATATGGGGCAACTACTACTGAGTCTATTTCCAACCTTGTTCAACAGCTAGAAGCACCACGCGTGATATGGATGATGGTTCCTGCAGGCAATCCGACAGAAAAGCTGGTTGCCGATTTAAGTGAAATCATCGCCCCTGGCGACATTTTAATAGATGGCGGTAATTCAAACTATAAAGAATCCATCCAACGCTCTCAACAACTAGAAGCAAAAGGAATTCATTATTTAGATGTAGGAACAAGTGGCGGCATGGAAGGAGCCAGAGATGGCGCATGTACGATGATAGGTGGAAATGAGAAAGCATTCCAGCATGTCGAAAAACTTTTCGCGGATATCTGTGTAGAAAACGGGTATCTTTATACTGGTAAATCTGGCAGTGGCCACTTCCTAAAAATGGTACATAATGGAATCGAATATGGAATGATGCAAGCAATTGGCGAAGGATTTGACATATTAGAAAAAAGTGAATTTGATTATGATTATGAAAAAGTAGCTAAACTATGGAATAACGGTTCTGTCATTCGTTCATGGTTGATGGAACTAATGGAAGAAGCATTTAAACAAGATGGACACTTAGATGACATTAAAGGTATTGTCCATTCTTCTGGTGAAGGAAAGTGGACTGTTGAAACAGCGCTAGACTTACAAGTCGCAGCACCAGTAATTGCCATGTCATTAATGATGAGAAACCGTTCATTAGAAACAGATACATTTACTGGGAAAGTCGTTGCAGCTTTGAGAAATCAATTTGGTGGACATGCAGTTTCAAAAAGTTAAAGAATCCTTACCTTTAAAGTATTTCTCCATAAACAAAAGCACAAGCGCCCGTTTAGCGACGTATAGAATGCGCCTGGCCATGCCAGGTGGTTCGATGTTTCCACGCAAAGTGGCGAGTTTAATCGAACATTCCCCACAAGAGATATAGGAAACACGATGAGCGTATGCGAATCAATGTTGACTTATCGTACGGAGGTGAAGGAAATTTACTAGTCGCTGGGCGCTGGAGCTGGAGTGGCCATTCATGCATGTTATCCACATCTTGCCTATTTTTATAATTTCCTAAAAGATTAAAAAAAGAGCGATCTCTCGCTCTTTTCTTCCTTTTATGCATTTGCATTTTGATACGCATCGAATATGGATGTAAATATAAATCCTATAGCTGCTGAGAATAGACATGCTATGCCCCATCCACCAACTGGTGCCCCCATCAATTCATTATCTGCAAACCCTGATGTGAACACGAATGCAAAACCTACAATTGCTAATAAAAATGCTGGTATATACGCCGTGTATTTCTCTTTAGGTGTTGCTTTAACTAAAAGCAAACTTAATACAAATGCTACAAAAGCCAAAATACCACCAATTGTTAAGACTGATTGAATCATCCAACTCACCCCATATATTTTCTTATGTAAATACTATTATAACTATATTTAAGTTTACAATCCAACGTCAACAAAGTCAATCGCACTGTACCTTATTTTTCAATTTCGAACAAATCATCCAGTTTCTTCGTTACATAGGCATGACTATCCTGTACCCCAAGGTTATAAAAGACTGGAGCAATTTCTTCCATAATGAAATCCAAAAATAGCATCGCTTTTAAATCCCCAATATTTTCATCCATTTCTTTTTCAAAGTATGCTTGGATACTTTCAACCAGCTCTTCTTTCTTATCCTTCTCTAATTTAAATTTCGATTTCACTGAACTCGCCTCCCTACATACTATCAGCGTATATTAGATATTCGTTTAAAACAACTCAGGTATCTAAAATTTTTTTGTACCAATATTAGTAGACTCTCTATCATTTTATGAGTGCCTGCTTTTACTTTTCAATGGGCTATTCTGAATTAAAGATATTTACAGTCTATGTAAAATGTAAAGTAAAGTCATGTTAAAAGAGCTTTTCAATAACTTCACTTATCTTTTACACAAGTAACAGCACAAGATACTATAACCACGTATTCTTTTATGCTAAACTATCGGTAAATCAAATAATTAAAAGGGAGTTCAACATGACATATAAGGCAGTTTTCTTAGACATTGATGGAACAATTTTAAGACCTGATCATACCTATTCAAATAAAACAAAAGATGCAATCATCCAGCTTCAAGAACAAGATATAGAGGTATTCCTTGCAACAGGCAGACCTATTCATGAAATCAAAGAACTTGCACAAGAATTAAATATTGATTCCTTTATCGGATATAACGGCGCACATGCTATCTACAATAATGAAACGATTGTTGATGAGCCAATGCATAAGGATCATGTAAATCAATTTGTAAATATTTCAATGGAACAAAATCATGAAATTGTTATGTATACGAACAGAAAGAATTACTTTACAAATCCAGATAGTCCGACATCACAGCATTTTAAAGAAGCGTTTCAAATGAATAAAAATGAAAAGTATACATCAGAAATTGCAAACCAAATCCTGGGAATGACTGTAATGACACCAGATCCTACACAGAATTCGCTTTACCAGCTTGATGAAAATATCAGACTTTCTCAGGTAAACATAAATGGTTTAAAACATGCCTATGACGTTATTCGCAACAATGTAAACAAAGGGGAAGCAATTAAAAAATCCCTTCAACGTTTGAATATACCGATAGAACAAGCAATTGCTTTTGGTGATGGCATGAATGATAAAGAAATGCTCCAAGCGGTTGGGGAAGGTTTTGCAATGGGAAATGCGAATCCCGACTTATTTCAATATGCAAAGCATCGTACAACTACGGTAAGTGAAGATGGAATTTTTTATGGGTTAGAAAAGTTGGGATTATTAAAATAATAGCTCCACCTTAGATATGCAAAAAGTTAAAGTAGAAACACACTCGAATTCATAAAGAATTTGCAGTGTGTTTTTATTTATAAAATACACTAAGAAAGGGCACTACATTTATAACAAAGGAGTATGGTCTCCTCTGGATTTAAAGGTGTTCCTCCATTTTATAGGCGTTCCTTCATTTTTATAGGCGTTCCTTCATTTTTATAGGCGTTCCTTCGCTTTTATAGGCGTTCCTTCGCTTTTATAGGCGCTCCTTCGCTTTTATAGGCGCTCCTTCATTTTTATAGGCGCTCCTTCGCTTTTATAGGCGCTCCTTCATTTTTATAGGCGCTCCTTCGCTTTTATAGGCGCTCCTTCATTTTTATAGGCGCTCCTTCGCTTTTATAGGCGCTCCTTCATTTTTATAGGCGCTCCTTCGCTTTTATAGGCGCTCCTTCATTTTTATAGGCGCTCCTTCGCTTTTATAGGCGCTCCTTCATTTTTATAGGCGCTCCTTCGCTTTTATAGGCGCTCCTTCATTTTTATAGGCGCTCCTTCGCTTTTATAGGCGCTATCCGGAGTTTATATACTCACTTAGTTTATAACTAATAAAAGATAAAGCGAAAAGGACCTACCATATTTTCACAAGAAGAAACCACCATACACCAGCGCTCCTGCAATAACAAATGCAGGATGAACTTTCCATCTCTCAATCAAGAAATAACTCAATAGAATAATAATAGCTGTCTGAATCCATCCTATCCCCAAATACGATTCTTTTATAAAACTCCAAGTTAAGACCCCGAGCAAAATAGCAATTACCGGCTGTACAAACAGAGTCAAACGCTTTACTTTAGGTGAGTTTTTGTATTTAAGTAAAATATTCCCTAATAAAATCATTAAAATAAGAGACGGAGCAACAGTTGCAAAAATACCAATCACAGAGCCAAGTACACCACCAACTTCAAAGCCAATATATCCAGCTAATTTGGGAGCAATTGGAGCAGGAAGCGAGTTTCCTAGTGCCAGCACTTCACTAAACTCTTGCACAGTCATCCACTCATAACGCCTTACTACTTCATTTTCAACAAGGGGTATAGATGCAGGGCCGCCACCATAACCTAATATTCCTGGAATAAAAAATGCTAAAAATATTTGCCAATAAATCATGAGGCATTTCCTTTCTTATCATTTTTAGATTTATCTTTTAATGACAGTGCTAAAATTAATAAAAGAGCAATTACAATTCCAGGATGAATATTTAACCATTGCAAAACGATAAATATAAGTAAGAAAGCGATAATTGCTCTTGGCCAACCAAACCCTTTACCTGCTTTTTTCATGAATTGCCACGTTAGCACAGCCATCATCATCCCAACTACTGGTACAACACCTGCCGTCATCCCCTGTACCCAATCAAAATCTTTAAAGGACGATAATGAAGTTAACAGAATAATCATAAGAACAATCATGGGTACGATATTCGCCAATATGGCATTTGCCATTCCCAGAATTCCTGAAACACGATACCCTATGTATCCTGCCATTTTTGTTGCAATTGGTCCTGGTAATGTGTTCCCTATCGCAAGTACATCTCCAAATTCCTCATCGTCCATCCATTTGTATTTCTCCACAACTTCTTTTTGAATCAATGGGATGGAAGCTGGTCCTCCACCGAATCCAAGAATTCCAACCCGGAAAAATGCAATAAAAATATTCCACTGTTTTTTCATATGTCACGAACCTTTTTCTTCAAATTAAGAAATCGGCTAAATGCCGATTTTCCGCTGTATCTCTTTTTACCAAGCAGCTATAGTACCATCTGTTCTAGACTCAGAACCGCCAGTTAATACTCCAGTATTAGGGTTACGCCAGATTATTTGACCTCTACCAAAACTGTTTGGTTCCAACTGGATGTTTATATCATGCCCTTTATTCTTTAATTGTTGTGCAAGATGATGATGAAAACGATCTTCCACCTCTACTTTTTTCTCCTTCATCCATTGCCATCTTGGGGCATCTAAGGCAGCCTGTGGATGCAGTCCAAAATCAATGGTATTCATAACAACCTGCACATGACCTTGGGGCTGCATAAAACCCCCCATGACCCCAAATGGGCCAACTGCTTGATTATCCTTCGTTAAAAATCCAGGAATGATAGTATGGTACGTTCGTTTTCCACCTTGCAAAGCATTCACATGATTCCGATCCATCGAAAAATTATGTCCACGATTTTGCAAGGAAATTCCTGTCCCAGGAACGACTATCCCTGAACCAAAGCCCATGTAATTACTTTGAATAAAGGATACCATATTGCCTTCATTATCAGCCGTTGCTAAGTAAACCGTACCACTCATTGTAGGCTCCCCTGCTTCTGGCATTCTAGCTTCTTCACCGATAAGAGACCTTCTATTTGCTGCATAACTTTCACTCAAAATTTCTTCTACAGAAAGTTTCATGTATTTATCCTCTGTTACATGCTTCTCGGCATCAGCAAATGCTAGTTTGATAGCTTCAATTTGTTTATGATAAGTTTCTATTGTATCTTTAGCAGAAAAGTCGAATCCTTTTAGGATGTTTAACGCTTCTAGTGCGACTATCCCCTGTCCATTAGGTGGGATCTCCCACACATCATAACCACGGTAATTGATATGGATAGGATCTACCCAATCTGGTTTGAATTCAGCTAAATCTTCTGCTGTAAGATATCCACCGGTTTGGTGAGAGAACAATGAAATTTTTTCCGCTATTTCCCCACGATAAAAAGACTCTCCATTTGTTTCAGCGATTTCCTGTAATGTATTTGCATGATCAGGAGATGACCAGATTTCACCAACTTTCGGTGCTCTCCCACTTGGAGCAAATGTTTTAAACCAATTGTTGAAAACATCTTCTGTAAGTTCTTCCTTATATGTATGATAAGCATTTTCCCAATACTTTCCTAACGTTGGAGAAACGGGGTAACCTTCTCTTGCGTATATTATTGCCGGCTTAAGTACTTCTGTTAATGGTAATTTTCCAAAACGTGCAGATAACTCCGCCCATGCTCCTGGTGCTCCTGGTACGGTAACCGGCACCCAACCATGTGTCGGAATTTCCTCTAAGCCCTTCTCTTTTAAGATATCAATGGATATAGATTTTGGTGAACGACCACTACTATTCAGTCCATGAAGTTTTCCTTTTGTCCAAACTAGAGCAAAGGCATCACTACCAATTCCATTAGAAGTCGGTTCTACTACGGTTAAACAAGCTGCAGTAGCAATGGCAGCGTCAATAGCATTCCCACCTTTTTTTAAAATGTCCAAACCTGCTTGAGCAGCTAGTGGCTGGGAAGTAGCTACCATCCCGTTCTTAGCATATTTTGAGTTACTAGCTATTGGATATGGATTCGATTGATGGTTAATAGATAACAAAATATACCCTCCTTTTATACGAAATTATCTGAATTATATATAATCGTAATGAATTATCGGTTATGTGTCAATTATTATCTAATGGAACCAACTCAGCTGCTTAAATAAGGCAATTTCCTGATATCCACATTTCCACCGGACAACACACAAACAACCTTCTTATCCTTCACACCCAACTTATTATTTATAGCAGCTGCTACTGTCACAGCGCTTGAAGGCTCTATCAATTGCTTCATTCGTTCCAATACAAAAGCTTGTGCCTGCTTTATCTCATCTTCTGAAACAAGCTGGATATCATCTAGGTACTTTTGAATAACCGGATATGTCATGTTCCCTGGTTGACTGGTTCTGAGTCCATCGGCAATAGTTGAAGTTGGAGGAATGGCAGTTATTTTATTATTTTTTAAAGAAAGGAATGTATCATTGGCTGTTTGTGGTTCAACCCCGATGACCTTTACCTTTGGCTTTGTTTGCTTAATTGCGGTTAGAATGCCAGATATTAGCCCTCCACCACCAATTGGTACTACGACTACATCTACACATTCCAATTGCTCCAAAATCTCTAAGCCTATGGTACCTTGGCCCGCCATAATGAATGGATCATCATATGGCGGGATAAAAACTCCATTATGTTCACGTGCTAATACCTTTGCTCTTGGTAGCCTTTCTGCAGACGTCGTCCCACACTTTTCTATTGTTCCTCCATAAGCTTTAATAGCATTTAGTTTGCTTTCGTTTGCATCGACAGGAACTACTATAGTTGCGGAAACCCCTAGTTGATTGGCAATATACGCAACTGCCTGCCCATGATTTCCACTGGATGCGGCTGTAATAAATGTCGCACCTTGTTTTACTGCTTGCTTTACCTTATTCGTAGCCCCACGAATTTTAAATGAACCTGTTTTCTGTAAATGTTCTCCTTTAAAATACATCTGATTCCCACAAATTTCACTTAGCTGAGCAGAATATAACATCGGAGTTTCGTGAATCACACCTTCAATATTTTCACGTGCTTGTAAAATGTCATGTACAATAATCATTGGTAGATTCCTTCCTACTTTAATTTTTAAGTAAAGAGCGAATGAATTCTATACTTTTCTCGGAAATGAGTTCCTTATCATTGTCTAATGTTGCAACATGATAGCTATTTTTAAGTTCAACGATTGATTTATTTTCAGAAGATATTCGATTATATATTTCCACTGAATTTTCAGGTGGTACAACATGATCTACTTCTGATTTGAATATAAGAGATGGAGATGTAACCTTTCCTAAATTTTCTCTCACCTGCTTTGATAGTTCCATTAAATCACTCATTGATTTTACTGGTGTTCTCTTGTACGCTAACTCGATGACATTTTCTTGTTTGATATCCGATCCAATTCCTTCAACAAATCTGGTATCTCCTTTAGATAATTGTTCATAGTTATCATTCATATCTGGCATGTTTATTGCTGCGTTTATCGGCATAACTCCTTTTATTTCTGGGTGCTTTTCTGCTAAATACAAGGTTAATGTCCCACCCATGGACAATCCGGTTACGAAAATAGTAGAACAGGTTTCTTTTAGTTTTTCCAGCCCACCTTCTACATTATTTATCCAGTCTTTGAAACTTGCTTTTTCCATATTTTCCGGTGTCGTTCCATGACCTTTCAATCTTGGTCCATAAACAGTATATCCAGCTTCAGCAATTCTTTCTCCTAAAAACCGCATACTTTGCGTGGTTCCAGTAAATCCATGGATCACCAATACCCCAACATCATTACCTTTTAAATAGAACTCTTCCGCACCTTTTAATACTTTTTCACCCATTAACATTTCCTCCCCCTTTTTAGGCTCTTTAATTAGCTTTGTTGCTACTAACTATATCGAAATTGATAGAAACTCCGAATATATTTAATTAAGAATAAATAACTAATGGAGCGATTCGTTAACACCGCTACGGAAATACACTCCGCTTTCCGCGGGGAGCTGGTGAGCCTCCTTCGTGCTGTCGCACTACGTAGTCTCACCGATGCTCTTCTTCCCGCAGGAGGCTCCGTGTATTTCCTTCGCTAATTTGGTGCTTTATAACTTCCAAGCATGTTATAAAGACTCTATAGATATAGATAAGGCTACCACTATTAAGCAGGTTGATTGGAGCGGAGGGCAGTCGACTCCTGCGGGAAGATAGGCCTAGATGAGACCCCGCAGTGCGGTAGCACGAGGAGGCTCATCAGCCGCCCGCGGAAAGCGACTGCCCGGAGCGGAAATCAACAAGGCACTACATTTATCTTTAATTAAAGTAATTCACAGTTTATACAAAATGCGTCCTAACTATAAAAAGCAACAAATCTTTTCCGTGTAACGATTAACCGCAGTCCCAATATATTAGAGTATTTTCTTATTTAAAAGCTCTGGTTGCTTCGATGGCTTTTTTCCATCCTTGGTAAAGTTCCTTTCGTTCTTCCTCTTCCATCTTGTAGGTAAATGTTTGTTCATGCTGCCAAAGTTTTTCTATTTCTTCTTTACTTTCCCAGAAACCTACTGCTAACCCTGCCAGATAAGCAGAACCTAATGCAGTTGTTTCCTGAACTACTGGTCGTTCCACTGGCACTCGGAGCATATCGCTTTGAAATTGCATCAATAAGTCGTTTTTCACGGCTCCACCATCAACGCGTAAAGCCTTTAAATCAATGCCGGCGTCGGCAATCATCGCATCGAGCACATCTTTTGTCTGGTAGGCGAGTGATTCTAAAGTAGCTCGAATGAAATGCTCTTTTGTTGTCCCTCGAGTTAAGCCAAATACTGCCCCTCTTGCTTCGCTATCCCAGTAAGGTGTTCCTAAACCAACAAATGCCGGTACCATATAAACCCCTTCCGTGGAATCGACTTTAGCAGCATAGTCTTCTGCTTGTGGAGATTGACGAATCATTCGCATTCCATCTCTTAACCACTGAATAGCAGAACCAGCTACAAATATACTACCTTCAAGCGCATACTCTACCTTTCCATCCACACTCCATGCCAGTGTTGTAAGTAAACCGTGTTCAGATTTCACTCCTTCATCTCCTGTATTCATTAACATAAAACATCCTGTTCCATAGGTGTTCTTCGCCATTCCTTTTTCAAAACATGCTTGCCCAAATAATGCTGCCTGTTGATCCCCTGCAATGCCAGCAATTGGTATTTCATGACCAAAAAAATGATGTGTTACAGTTGTTGCGTAAACTTCCGAGGACTGTCTTACCTCCGGGAGCATGTTTTTCGGAATAGTTAGCATTTCTAAAAGTTCATCATCCCACTTTAAGTCATATATATTAAATAGTAACGTTCGGGATGCATTGGAGTAATCAGTCACATGCACCTTTCCCCCAGAAAGCCTGTAAACAAGCCACGTATCAATGGTGCCAAACAGCAGTTCACCATTATCAGCTTTCGCTCTAACCCCGTCTACATTATCTAATATCCATTTCACTTTCGTTCCTGAAAAATATGGATCAATTAAGAGTCCTGTTTTTTCTTGAATCTTTTCTTCGTGTCCTGCATCTTTTAATTCCTGACAAATTCCTTCTGTTTGACGTGACTGCCAGACAATCGCTTTATAAACTGGCCTTCCCGTATGTTTATCCCATACAACCGTTGTCTCTCTCTGATTGGTAATTCCAATTCCTGCAATTTGATTCGGGCTTACATTTGCCTTTCTTAACACATCAGCAATGCACGAAAGAACACTCGTCCATATCTCATTTGCATCATGCTCCACCCAACCCGGCTGGGGGAAAAATTGCTCAAATTCACGCTGTGCTGAGTTTACTACCTGACCTTCATGATTAAAGATAATGGCGCGAGAACTTGTTGTACCCTGGTCAATCGATAGAATGAATTGTTCACTCATATTAATAAATACTCCTTCCATATTTGATTGCGTTTACAGTTGTTAGTTATTACCATTATACGATGAATTAGCTTATGTTAATAATTTTTTTATTTATTTAATACGGTGATCATTTAAGCATTCTCGCCAAACTATTAATTTAATTGAAAAAGGAAAACCTTAAAATTATGCCTTGAAATTTGTTATGCGGTTAATCAAACACTAGATGAAAAATTCTGGAAGGAAAGGAAGAAGGATATAAAGTGAAAAATCATAAGACTAAATGAACAGAAATAAAATAAAGCAAATAACTTGGAAATAGAGGCTGAGACGAAAGTAATTTTTTCATAGGAAAACTGAACATGATTTGGTAGGTGCATAAATACCGCTCCGGAAAAATACTTCGCTATGTAGCACATTGTTCATTTTCTTAGTTAAACACTTTAGTTATGTCCCAACCTCATTATAAGAGACCTTCTTCAAGTTTTATCGATTATCAATTTTTTCCGGATACATATCATGATTCATCATACGATGCTCTGCCATTTTTTCATACTTTGTTCCTGGTTTGCCATAATTACAATATGGATCAATAGAAATTCCCCCACGTGGAGTAAACTTCCCCCATACTTCGATGTAGCGAGGATTCATTTTTTTTATGAGGTCATTCATAATGATATTCATCGTATCTTCATGAAAGGCCCCATGATTTCGGAAACTAAATAAATATAATTTTAAAGACTTGCTTTCTACCATTTTAATATCAGGAATATAACTGATGTATACTGTAGCAAAATCTGGCTGATTTGTAATCGGACACAATGCTGTGAATTCTGGACAATTAAATTTTACAAAGTAATCCCTGTTTGGATGCTTATTGTCAAATGTTTCTATAACATCTGGATTATATTCGAAATTGTAGGATGTACCTTGATTACCTAATAACGTTAAATCCGCTAGTTGATCTTCATTTTTCATTGTATATTTTCCTCCTAAAAGTGTGTGTTCAAAAAGGAGGATAAAAAGGACCGAGAAGTTCGAGGCGGCGTAGCTTTGAACAGCGGAAAAGCAAGCCAACGAGCTTTTACAGGATGTAGTGACTTTGACGTTCGGCACAGGACGTGTCGGCACTTAGTCGAAAGCCCCCTAATCGATGTGTCATTTTTACCGGACTTTTTGAACACCTATAAAAAGATAAATGCCATGCACCGCTAAGGTACATGGCATCTAACCTTAGTTTTTTATAGAGGGTTTATACTAAGAACCTCTCCTTATGAATCTCTGTCTATTATATATAGGAAGAAAAACTGTGTCAATGTTCCAGTAAATACCATTTAACAATTCAACTTATCGCAAACGCTTTAAATTGACACAAATTGTTACGATTTTCACAAACTGTATTACTATTTTTTGTGTTAGAATGAATACAGAAATAGTTGTTCACTAATTCACAAAAGCAACTATTAATATTCATTTAATTTAATTAGGAGGGTTATCAAATGACTCTAGCTTCTCAAGAAAAATTAGGTTTCAAAGGCGGCAAATGGCAAACAGAAATTAATGTCAGAGATTTTATTATGAATAATGTTACTCCTTACGTTGGTGATGAAAGCTTTCTAACTGGGCCAACAAAAGCGACACTTGATTTATGGGATCATGTGATGGACTTAACAAAGAAAGAACGTGAAAATGGTGGAGTTCTAGATATGGATACTAAAATTGTTTCCACTATCACTTCACACGGACCAGGTTATTTAGATAAAGATAAAGAAAAAATTGTTGGTGTCCAAACCGATGAACCATTCAAACGTTCCTTACAGCCATTTGGCGGAATTCGCATGGCAGTTGGCGCAGCTGAAGCTTATGGCTTTGAAGTGGATGAAGAAGTACAACATATATTTACCGAATATCGTAAAACCCACAACCAAGGTGTATTTGATGCCTATACACCAGAAATGAGAGCAGCAAGAAGTGCCGGAATTATCACTGGTCTACCAGATGCTTATGGGCGTGGTCGTATTATTGGTGATTATCGTCGTGTAGCACTATACGGTGTTGATAGATTAATTGAAGATAAGAAAGAACAACTTTCAGAAGTTGGAGCAAATGGTGTTATGTCACCAGATGTTATTCGTGATAGAGAAGAAATCTCTGAACAAATTCGTGCCCTAAATGAGCTTAAACAATTAGGCGAAACTTACGGCTTTGATATTTCTAAACCAGCAACGAATGCGAAAGAAGCATTTCAATGGTTATATCTAGGGTACCTAGCAGCCATTAAGGAACAAAATGGTGCAGCGATGAGTTTAGGAAGAGTTTCTACATTCTTAGATATTTATATTGATCGTGACATTTTAAATGGCGTTCTGACTGAAGAAGAAGCACAAGAAATTGTGGACCATTTTGTCATGAAACTTCGCTTAGTGAAATTTTCTAGAACACCTGAATATAACGAACTTTACAGTGGAGACCCTACTTGGGTAACAGAATCTATCGGTGGGATTGCCAAAGATGGTACACCATTAGTAACGAAAAGCTCTTATCGTTTCTTGCATACGTTAGATAACTTAGGGCCAGCACCAGAGCCAAACTTAACTGTACTTTGGTCTGAAAGTTTACCTTCTAACTTTAAACGTTATTGTGCAAACATGTCTATTAAAACAAGCTCTATCCAGTATGAAAATGATGATTTAATGCGTGACATCTATGGTGATGACTACGGAATTGCTTGCTGTGTATCCGCCATGGCAATCGGTAAACAAATGCAATTCTTTGGTGCAAGAGCGAACTTGGCTAAAGCACTTCTTTACGCAATCAATGGTGGAGTTGATGAAAAATCATTGAAACAGATTGCTCCACACTATGCACCAATTACTTCTGATTACTTGAATTATGAGGAAGTAATGGAAAAATTTGATGTCATGATGGACTGGTTAGCGGACCTTTACGTAAACACATTAAATGTCATTCACTACATGCATGATAAGTACAGCTATGAACGAATTGAGATGGCCTTACATGATAAAGAAATCTTACGTACCCTAGCTTGCGGTATTGCTGGTTTATCTGTTGCAGCTGACTCACTCAGTGCGATTAAATATGCAAAAGTAAAAGTATTGCGTAACGAACAAGGCTATGCAGTTGATTATGAAATAGATGGAGATTACCCTAAATACGGTAATAACGATAACCGTGTGGATGATATTGCAGTGAATCTTGTTAAATCATTCATGAAGAAAGTTAGAAAACATCATACGTACAGAAATTCAGTTCCAACTCAATCCATCTTAACCATTACTTCTAATGTGGTTTATGGGAAGAAAACAGGAAGCACTCCTGATGGAAGAGAAGCAGGAAAACCATTTGCTCCTGGTGCAAACCCAATGCATGGGCGTGATCAAAAAGGTGCATTAGCATCCTTAAGCTCTGTTGCTAAATTGCCATATGAATATTCACTAGATGGTATCAGTAACACATTCTCTATTGTTCCTAAAGCACTAGGAAAAGATGAAGAAACAAGAAAAAATAATTTAGTTGCTATGTTAGACGGTTATACGATGAAAGGTGGACACCACCTAAACGTAAACGTATTTGACCGTGAAACATTATTGGATGCAATGGAACATCCAGAAGAATACCCACAATTAACCATTCGTGTATCTGGGTATGCGGTAAACTTTATTAAACTAACAAGAGAACAACAAATAGATGTAATTAACCGTACGTTCCATGAAAATCGTTAATTTATCATACAATCAGAGGGAGAGTATTTCTCCCTCTAGCAAATTCTTAAGCTAGGAAATATTGGGGAGGTTTTTAATATGAAAGGACGTATACATTCAGTAGAAACATGTGGAACAGTAGATGGACCAGGTCTTCGCTATGTCATCTTTACGCAAGGCTGTCCTCTACGCTGCCAATTTTGCCACAATCCCGATACATGGAAAATGGGCGACGGCAAAGTCGTAACCGTAGATGAAATGGTTGAGGACATTTTAAATTACCTCCCCTTTTTCCAAGCATCCGGTGGTGGAGTAACCGTTAGTGGTGGTGAACCATTACTTCAAAGCAAATTTTTAATAGAATTATTTAAAGAATTGAAGAAACATGGGGTTCATACAACCATTGACACTGCAGGTGGTTGTTTTACCAAGTCTCCTAGTTTTCTAGAAACACTTGATGAGTTACTGAAATTAACAGATCTTGTCATGCTGGATATCAAACAAATTAATCCAGAAAAACATAAAGTTTTAACTGGTATGTCAAACGAACATATTCTTGAATTTGCCAACTACCTCAAAGAAAAACAAGTTCCTATCTGGGTTCGCCACGTATTAATACCCGAACGAAGCGATTATGATGAAGACTTGAAAGGGTTAGCTGGTTTTATCAGTACGCTATCCAATGTTGAAAGAGTGGAAGTTCTCCCATACCATAAGCTCGGTGTTTATAAGTGGGAAAACCTTGGATTAAATTACCCATTAGAAGGTATTGAAGCCCCATCCGCAGAACGAGTTGAAAATGCAGAACGGATATTGGGAGAATCGATAAAAAAAATAGCACAACATGCATAAATAAGTGTAGACCCCAGAAGGAGGAATTCTTCTGGGGTTGATTGTTTTATAGGTCGGTCTACGGGGCAGTTTAGGGCTCGTGCTATTGTCTCATAGAACTACTCAGGAGTTATAGGTGTTACCATACTAGTTTATCTTGTCAATTACTCACCTCATTACAGATCCACCTGATATTTTCACCGATTCTCCTACAATGTTGGCTGCAGCATCAGTCAGCAGAAAGGCAATGGTGTTGGCAACTTCTTCTGGTGATGAAATACGGCCTGATGGAATGCTTTTATTAGCAACGGTATATTGTTCTTCAAAACTTCTACCCTCTTTGATTCCCTTTTTTCGAATAGATTCTTTTCCCATCTCTGTTTCCACATATCCCGGACATACCGCATTGACACGTACTCCATGTTGAATGGCTTCTAAGGCAAATGATTGGGTAAAACCAATCAATGCGAATTTCGATCCGCAATAAGCAGTCCCACCATAAGTGCCACGAAGACCGGATAAAGAAGCTACATTCACAACTGATCCTTCTTTTCTATCCTTCATAGTCGAGTAGATTTTCTTCGTTAATAGAATTGGTACCGTATAGTTCACATGCATTACTTTCTCCAGTTGTTCGATTGTCATGTCCTCCACAATTGCACTGTTTCCTAATACCCCTGCAGAGTTAACAAGATGGGATACGAACCCATTTGCACTTTCAGCAGCCTCAACAAGCTGATCCAGTTCTGCTGAATTCGTCAAATCTGCTGAGACAACCAACACCTTCGCATCGGAATTTTCATTTAAAATCTCTTCTTTTAATTGTTGAAGCACCTCCTCCCGTCTTCCAGTAATCGTAATTGCAGCACCCATACCAGCAAGTACCTTTGCTGTTTCATATCCAATTCCACCAGTAGCACCCGTAATTAATGCATGTTTTCCGACTAACGCATCCTTTGAAAATAGACTCATATGTATCCTCCTTTAATCACTTATATATCTATTGTAACGAAAAAATCCTCTCTGTATGGAAACAAAGAGGATTTTGTTTGTTACTATTTAAACACCCTTGAATGCTTTTCGATAAATGTCCGCTAATTCTGTAACGAGTGGCAATTTTGGATTTGCTGTTGTACATTGATCTTCAAATGCCTTATCAGCTAGATCATCTACTTTTGCTTCAAATTCTTTTTTGTTTACTCCATTTGCTTCAATGCTCATTGGAATATCAAGTTCTTTTGCTAGTTTAATAATAGCCTGAACAAGGCTTTCTACGCCTTCTTCCGTTGTTCTAGCTGGCAACCCTAGAATCTTAGATATTTCTGCGTAACGTTCGTCCGCAACAAAATATTCGTATTTAGGGAAGGAAACAAATTTCGTTGGTTTTGTTGCATTATATCGAACCACATGCGGTAATAATATCGCATTTGCTCGTCCATGGGCAATGTGGAATTCTCCGCCTAATTTATGTGCCAAACTATGGTTGATGCCTAAAAATGCGTTAGCAAAGGCCATTCCAGCAATGGTTGATGCATTATGCATTTTTTCTCTTGCTTTTTCATTTCCACCATCATGATAAGCCTGTGGCAGATATTCAAATACAAGCTGAATGGCTTTCATCGCTAACCCATCTGTATAATCATTCGCCATGTTTGAGACATATGCTTCAAGCGCATGAGTTAATACGTCCATACCTGTATCAGCTGTAACAGTCTTAGGTACGGTCATCACAAATTGCGGATCGATAATTGCCACATCTGGTGTTAATTCATAATCAGCAAGTGGATATTTAATGTTGTTTTCTTTATCGGTAATAACGGAAAAAGAAGTTACTTCTGATCCTGTACCAGAAGTTGTTGGAATGCCAACAAATTGAGCACGTTGACCTAAATCTGGATATTTATAAATTCGTTTACGGATATCCATGAATTTTTGTTTTATACCATTAAAATCAGTATCCGGATGCTCGTAAAATAACCACATACCTTTCGCCGCATCCATAGCAGAACCCCCACCTAAAGCGATGATTACATCAGGCTCAAACTCTTTCATGGCATTCGCTCCACGCATAACCGTTTCCTTAGAAGGATCAGGCTCTACATCAGAAATAATCTTACAATGTACATAATCCGGACGTTTTCGTAGGTAGTACAGTACTTTTTCTACGTATCCTAGCTCTACCATCATGGAATCAGTAACAATCATTGCCTTAGAAATATTTGGCATTTTCTCTAAATATTTGACGGCATTTTTTTCAAAGTAGATTTTTGGCGGAACCTTAAACCATTGCATGTTCACATTTCTTTTCGCCATCTTTTTCACATTGAACAAGTGAACGGTCCCAACATTACTTGATACAGAATTCCCACCGTAAGAACCACAACCAAGAGTTAAGGAAGGCATATACGCATTATAAATATCACCAATAGCACCTTGAGAAGATGGCTGATTCACAATTAATCGCCCAGCTTTCATACGCAGGCTAAATTCAGTGATAACATCTTGATTTTCAGAATGAAGTACTGCTGAGTGTCCTAGCCCACCAAATTCCAGCATTTCTTCACTGCGCTGTAACCCTTCTTCAGAACCATTTACTTTATAGCAAGCAAGAACAGGACTTAATTTTTCTCTAGATAATGGGTGGTCATGACCAACACCAGTTAATTCTGCTATTAATATTTTCGTATTTTCAGGTACGGTAACACCAGCCATTTTTGCAATTCTCGAAGCTCTCATACCTACAATAGAAGGATTAACTGCACAGGTATCTTCATTAATGACTAATTTCTCTACTTTTGCCTTTTCAGCTTCATTTAGGAAATAGCAATTATTATCTATCATTTCTTGTTTTACTTTTTCATAAATTGGTTTATCGATTATTACTGCTTGTTCTGAAGCACAAATCATCCCATTATCAAATGTTTTCGATAAAATCAGGTCATTCACAGAGCGTTTAATATCAGCTGATTTCTCGATAAAACAAGGAACATTACCTGGGCCAACCCCTAATGCTGGCTTGCCTGAACTATAGGCTGATTTCACCATGCCAGCACCACCTGTAGCTAAAATAAGATTTATGTCATCATGTTTCATTAAAAGCTGTGTTTTGTCTAGGGATGGTTTTTCAATCCATTGAATACAATGCTCTGGTGCGCCTGCTTTAACTGCTGCTTCGTATAGGGTACGTGCTGCTTCTGAACTTGATTTTTGTGCACTTGGGTGGAAAGCAAAAATAATTGGGTTACCTGTTTTAATAGACACAAGTGCTTTAAACATGGTCGTAGACGTCGGATTCGTAATTGGCGTTATCCCAGCAATGACACCTATTGGTTCTGCAATTTCTACTGTACCTTCCAATTCATTCCTATTAATTACTCCAACAGTTCTATCGTACTTGATGTTATGATAAATATACTCCGTAGAAAAAATATTTTTTATGATTTTATCTTCATATACACCACGTTTCGTTTCTTCCACTGCCATTTTAGCTAACTTCATATGTTTATCTAAACCAGCAAGAGCCATCTGTTTTATAATTTCATTAATTTGATCTTGATCTAGCTTCTTTATTTCCTTTAATGCTTTCTGTCCATTTGCAACTAATACATCAATACTTTCACTTGCGGATTCTTTTTTTGTTTTTTCTGGTGCAGTTGTAATCATATGAAATCCTCCTTCTCATTTGTGAAACAGTGAACAATTATTTCTAAAAAAAATGGTATAGAATAGGAGTTTTTTATCTCTCTATCTATCTCCAAAAACATCATAACACCTGTTAACGTTTACAATTTCAGCTAAATATGACTAATTTGTGAAAATGTTCACAATTATTATTTATAATAACACAGTGGCAATAAGAAAAACCAAAAAATAGAAGCTTTACATTTCTAAAACTTACTTATCTAAAAGGCTCTTTTCGTATGGTTTATTACATCTTGAAGTTTTACAGTTGATAGAAATTGTTGATATATTTAATTCAGAATAGTTAGCGCTCGCTTACACTAATGAAAGTTTTGTACGATCACTCGCTCCGGCAGAATACTTCGCTTTCCGCGGGCACGGCCTCAGCCTCCCTCGCGGAAAAAGCGCCGCTGCGGGGTCTTCAGACTCGTGCTTTTCCCGCAGGAGTCTATGTATTCTTCCGCTATGTTAGATGGCCTAGATATTTTTATAGCTAAAGTCCATAATGTCACTTTTGGGATAGTTGTTCCTCGTATAAAATAAATTTATTTACTTAAAATCAAGTGAAGCAGAAGCTTAGCGGAGGAAATACACGGAGACTCCTTGAAAAAAGAAGAGCACTTTTTTCTGCGTGCGATGTTTTGCTGCCGTAGCGTTCCTTGTCCTGCGGGAAGAAAAGACTAAGTGAGACTACGGTGAGCGTTAGCTCGGAGTAGGCTCAGCAGCGCCCGCGGAAAGCGAAGTGTATTTCCGTAGCGGGTGTTAAGCATTATTATGAATTAAAGATATTAAAAGTTTATACAAAATAGAAAGTAAAGTCATGGTTAAAAGCAACAATCTTTAAAAAAGAGCCATCTAAAACGAATCAAAATAGAAATAATCAACATTATAAAGTAAAGTCTTTATCCGAAATAGAAAAATGCGCAAAGAGAAATCCGAACTTGATTAAACTAAAGTTCGGATTTCTCTTTGTTTATATGGTTATCTCCTTAAATAATACGAACGTTTACCATTCCAGAAATTTGGTTTATCTCTTTTTCCAAGTCTGGAATCGTATCACCATTAATTTTATTATCTATATCAATCATTGTATACGCATAATCCCCACGACTGCGATTGATCATATCTGCTATGTTTAAGTTATTGCTAGAGACAGCTGCAGTAATTTGACCAACCATATTTGGAACATTATGATGAAAGGCGGTTACACGACGTCTGCCTGTATAAGGTAAAGACGCATTAGGGAAATTAACCGAGTTTTTGATATTTCCTGTCTCCAGAAAATCTCGTACCTGACGAGTGGCCATCACAGCGCAATTCTCCTCTGACTCTTTAGTTGATGCTCCTAAGTGAGGTATTGGGACTGCATTTTTCATTTTTAATACTTGATCATTTGGGAAGTCGGTTATATATTTACCTACTTTTCCAGATTCTAATGCTGCTGCCATGTCGTCATCATTTACTAGTTCTCCTCTAGAAAAGTTAAATATATGAACGCCTGTTTTCATGTTTTGAAAAACTTCTTTATTAAACAAACCATTCGTATCATCTGTGAGTGGAACATGAACCGTAATATAATCCGCTTGCGCAAACAACTCATCTATAGACATTGCACGCTGGACGTTTCTAGATAGGTTCCAAGCTGTATTAACAGATATAAATGGATCAAAACCGATCACATCCATATCAAGGTCTAGTGCATCATTTGCGACAAGCGCACCAATATGTCCCAAACCAATAACGCCTAATGTTTTTCCTTTAATTTCACTGCCAATAAACTGTTTCTTCCCTGCTTCAACCAAACTTGGTACTTCTTCTCCCTTGCCTTGTAAGCTATTCACCCACTCTACACCTTTGAAAAGATTTCGAGAAGAAGCCATTAAAGAAGTCAACACTATTTCTTTTACGGCATTTGCATTAGCACCTGGCGTATTAAAAACAGCAATGCCTAATTCCGTACACGTTTCAATAGGAATATTATTTACCCCTGCACCAGCACGGGCAATTGCTTTTAAGTTATCTCCAAATGCATAGTCATGCATATTATAACTGCGAAGAACAATTGCATCTGGATTCTCACTGTCATTATCAATCTTGTAATCTGCTTCATTTAGAACATTTAACCCTCGTGCGGCGATGTTATTTAAGGTCTTAATGGATTTTGTTTGATCAATTGTTAATGTGCTCAACTTTTTCCCTCTCTCTTATTTATGTTTTTTCTCAAATTCCTTCATAAACGAAGCTAATGCTTCTACACCTTCCAAAGGCATTGCATTATAGATACTTGCGCGCATTCCCCCAACAGATCGGTGACCTTTTAGTGTTTCAAGCCCTGCAGCTTGTGCTTCTTCTATAAAACTAGCATCTATTTCTGCTGATGATGAAATAAATGGAATATTCATTAATGAACGGCTATTTTTTTGTACAGGAGAAGTAAATAACGAAGACTCCTCAATCGTATCATATATAATTTTAGCCTTTTGCTGGTTTCGTCTGGCCATTTCTTTTAATCCACCAAGTTTCTTCAACCATTCAAACACCAGTTTTGCCATGTAAATTCCATAAGTAGGTGGGGTATTATATAATGAACCACTATTACTATGTGTTTTATAATCAAGCATTGTAGGGCATGTATCAGACGCGTGACCAATTAAATTTTCACGTACAATAACAACCGTTAATCCTGCAGGTCCTATATTTTTCTGTGCTCCAGCATAAATTAACCCGAATTTCGATACGTCAAGTTCTTCCGATAAAATATTAGAAGACATATCTGCTACAAGTGGAACATCACCTGTATCTGGAATAGTAGAAAAATATGTTCCTTCAATCGTATTGTTTGTTGTAATATGCACGTAATCTGCTTCAGGGTCAAACATATCTTTACTAAGAGCTGGTATATAAGTAAAATTCTTATCTTCTGATGATGCTACTACACGAATGTCACCAAATTTCTTGGCTTCTTTTATTGCTTTCTTTGACCATGATCCTGTATTAACATAATCTGCTTTCCCGCTATTGTGAAGCAAGTTCATTGGAACCGTTGCAAATTGCTGGGAAGCACCTCCTTGTACGAAAAGGACTTTGTATTCATTTGGAATGGATAATAAATCTCTTAAAAGTTGTTCTGCTTCCATGATAATATTTGTAAACAATCCCGAACGGTGACTTAGTTCCATCACAGACATCCCAGAATTTTTATAATTAATCAATTCCTCTTGAGCTTTCTCCAATACAGGGAGAGGTAGCATAGAAGGACCAGCTGAAAAATTATATACCCTCTTCATTTCTTCACACCCTTATTCGTTTTATCTTGCCATTCTTGCAGTATTAAAATCTACTAATCAATAGTAAGTTTCAGCAATATGTTAGTTTCACTGATACTTTCTAACTTACTTATACTTATCCTTCTCCTGATAAACACAAAGAGGTAAGGAGAAAAACTCCTTACCTCTGCCCAGGCGAACGGCTACATCACTTGCCACATGCTCCCTCACGGTTATCCGTGTTTCGCCAGTTACATATGACAATTATATTTGCTTTAACAATATCAAATTATCTAACAATTATCAACCATAATTTTTATATTTTTTGACTTTAAAGTACTTTTATTAGTCTCTTTTCGTATTGTTTGTTGCTTTTTGAAGTTGTATAGTGGATAGAAACTTCTGATTTATTTAATTCAGAATAGTTATCTGTCGCTTACACTTATGAATGTTTTCTGCTGTCATTCGCTCCGGCAGAAAACTTGCGGTTCGCGGGCACGGCTTCAGCCTCCCTCGCGGAAAAACCAGAACTGCACCTGCATCTACTAGTAACGCTCCGAAGTAGGCTTCCTCGGCGCAAGGGCCAAAGGAGCTTAATCAAGTAGTTCCCTCGCTGCTCAGGTCTGGACTTGTGCTTTTCCTGCAGGACAAGGAAGGCTTCGTCAGCATTACATCGCACAAAGAAAATTGCCTTTTATTTCGAGGAGTCTACGAATTCTGCCTCCGCTGAGTTAGATGGCCTAGATATTTTTATAGCTAAAGTCCATAATGTCACGTTTGGGATAGTTGTTCCTCGTATAGCAGGGACTTAGCGGAGGAAATACACGGAGACTCCTTGAAAAAAGAAGACCACTTTTTTCTGCGTGCGATGATTCGCTACCGAAGCGTTCCTTGTCCTGCGGGAAGAAGAGCATCGGTGAGACTGCTTTGTGCGTCAGCACGAAGGAGGCTCACCAGCTCCCCGCGGAAAGCGAAGTGTATTTCCGTAGCGGATAATAAGCACTATTCTGAATTAAAGATATTAAAAGTCTATATAAAATACAAAGTAAAGTCATGTTAAAAAGCAACAATCTACTAGAATTTGCATAAGACCCGCTAGAGTATAGCTAGTCAACTAACCAGTTTTGAACCACTTAATTAGGCATAGTTGCAACAGTACTCATACCCCACTCATGAATTTCATATCCTCTTGCCCCACTTGTAACATATGGATCTTTCTTTACTATTTCTTCTACTTCATCTTTCGTATCTGCAATATAAATAACTAATCCCCCTGAACCATCTACAAATGGACCTTTAGCAAAAACTTTTCCTTCCCTTTCCTTTACAGCTAAATATTCAAGATGTGCTGGTCGAAAGGATTTATTTTTCTCTTCATTTTTCATAGGTGAATAAACAGCAAAGTACTTCATATTAATTTCCCTCTCTGTATGTATGTTTTCTACTATATTATACGCCATTCCTGTACCTATTAATAGACAAAACAAACTCTCATCAACCACTAATTAAGAGATTGTGAGAGTTAAAAGATTTATTCACTTACCTTCACCTCGTATGTTCTTAACCAATAATCGATTTGGCAAAGATGAGCAATCAGCTGTGGTCCTCTCATCAGCTGACCATACCAAGGATCTCTAAATTCAGTTCCTTCACTTTTTACAATGGCCTCCACTTTATCACGTTTCATAAATTCAAATAATGGTGAAGAGGAATCAGCTAAAATATCTTCCATCCATGTGGTAACTTGCTTTGTATATTCAGGCTGGAATGTGCGAGGGTATGGGCTCTTCTTACGATATAAGATTTCATTTGGCAGAATTCCTTCTAATGCTTTTCGTAAAATCCCTTTTTCTCGGCCTTCCAAAGTTTTCATTTCCCAAGGAATATTCCATACATATTCTACTAATTTGTGATCTGCAAAAGGAACGCGAACTTCAAGACTTGCTCCCATACTCATCCGATCCTTCCGATCCAAAAGTTGTGCCATAAACCAGTGCATATTTAGATAGAACAGTTCTCTTCTTCTTGAATCATTCTCACTTTCACCATCTAATTTGGGGGTTTCAGCAATTGTTTCTTTGTAACGATCATACACATAAGTCTTCAAATCTAACTTTTTTTGCCATTCTGGATGCAGTAAATCAATTCTTGAATCCAATGATTTCATCCAAGGAAATCCACCTTCTGCTGCTGTTGGGTCATGAAACCAAGGATAGCCCCCAAATATCTCATCCGCACATTCACCAGACAATGAAACAGTCGTATGATTTTTGATACGATGACATAACCATAATAAAGAAGAATCAATATCCGCTTGCCCTGGTTGGTCCCTCAGTATAACAGTTTCTTTTAATAAATCTGCAAGATCAAATCCTGATATAACTTCATCATGATGCTCTGTTCCAAAGTGTTTTACCATTTTTTCTATAAATGGTCTGTCATTGGAAGGTTGAAATTTACTTGATTTAAAATGTTTGTCATTATCTTCATAGTCAATAGAAAATGTTGCTAACGCTTCTTTTCCCTGTCTTTCAAAATAATTAGCAGCTATAGCGGTGATGGCACTGGAATCCACCCCACCAGACAGAAAAGTTGAAACAGGAACATCTGCCACTAATTGACGCTCCACCGCATCAACAAATAATTCTTTTACCTTTTCTGCTGTATCTTCTAAATTATCCGGATGCTCTTTGCTCTCCATATTCCAATAACGCCATACTTTTAAACCATTATGTTTGGAAAAGGTTAGAGAATGACCTGCACGCAATTCCTTTATCCCTTTAAAAAGTCCATGACCAGGCGTTCTGGAAGGTCCCAATCCAAAGATTTCCGATAAGCCGCTGCGATCTACTTCTGCATGAACATTTAGATGCGCCAAGATGGCTTTTAGTTCAGAGCCAAAAATGAACCGTCCCGGAACTTCATGATAAAATAACGGCTTTACGCCCATACGGTCTCTTGACATGAATAGCTGCTCTTTTTCTTCATCCCAAACACCGAATGCATAAATGCCATTTAAGTATTTCACACAGTTTTCTTTCCATTCCATATAAGCAGTAAGTAAGACTTCCGTATCTGATGTTGTGGTGAACGTATAGCCTTTTTGGACTAAATCTTTACGAAGTTCTTCTGTATTATATAGTTCGCCATTATATATAATCGTGTAGGACACCCCATTTTTTTCTTTTTTCATTGGCTGTCTTCCACCTTCTAGGTCGACTACTGATAGTCGCTTGTGACCAAAACCTACATGTCGGTCTAACCATAACCCTGTGTCATCTGGCCCGCGATGTGCTAGAGTATTTGTCATTTTTTCTACTATCTTTTGAGAAGATCTAACATCTTTTTTCCATTCAACTAATCCTGTTATCCCACACATTCCAATCAACTCTTTCCTTTAGGCTACCAACTATCCTATGCGCCTCTACAAAGAAAGGTGTCAATTATTTTATTTGGATCTGTAGTTGTTCCGCAGAAAAGATTTCTCGAGAAACTATAAGTGTTTTCTAAATAGTAAAAAACACGAAGAATGGAGATGCTTCTTCGTGTTTTTTCTATCGATTCAATTTTTTTGTCCTTTTCTTTCAATTACCTCTATCTCGTCACCTCCACCTACGATAACTTTATCCGCCATATTAGTAAATAAGCCTGTCTCTACAACGCCCACCATTAATTTTAGTTGTTTATGTAGTTTCTCTGGTTCAAGAATTTCATTAAAGTAACAATCTAAAATATAATTGCCATTATCTGTTATATATATATCATTCTCTCTATGACGCAATTTCCATTCACAGCCTAAAGATTCGACTTCCTTTGCTGTCATTTCCCAGCCAAAAGGTAAAACTTCTACTGGTAAAGGAAATCTTCCAAGATGTTGAACCTTTTTCGATTGATCCACAATAATAATTAGTTCTTTTGCAGCCTGTGCAATAATCTTCTCACGAAAGAGTGCACCACCGCCGCCTTTTATTAAGTGTAGGTTTTCATCCACTTCATCCGCACCATCGATTGTAATATCTAAGCCTTCTACTTGAGAGAAGTCTGTTAAAGGTACCCCAAATTCCTTTGCCCAATCTCCAGTTAAATCGGAGGACGGAATACCTTCTACCTTTAATCCTTCCTCTTTCACCCGTTCACCTAATTTTTTCACCATCCAGTAAACCGTTGAGCCAGAACCTAACCCAATTTTCATGCCATCTTTTATATAATGAACAGCTTCTTCCCCTACTAGCTTTTTTAATTGGTCTTGTTTGCTTAACATGCTGATACCTCCTATCCAATATACTCTCATTATAGCTTATCTATTTACGGTTCTCCACGTTTCTACTAAACTTTTTGCAATCGTTTTTATCACTTTTTCGTTTTTGTCATAATGAAAATGGGATAACGGATTCCAACTGGTAATGATTCCACCTGCATTAACGGATATATCTTTTGTTACGGCTTGATTATAAGTTTCATTTATATGTTTTAAAGGGAAAGCGAGTACATCATCTTTATCATAAAAATTAATCCATTCTCCTTGAAGCTGGGGATATAGTTTTTTTATCTTATCGGAAGGAACGGTGATTGGTGCACCAAAATCAATATAGCGAAGAGACCATAATGCTAGTGGGCTTCCTGTTGTGTAAAACAAAGATAATGTTTCACATTGCTCTAATGGGGAGTTGCCAGTGCACTTCCTCGTTTCCAGTCCTCTTTTCTCTTTTTTATATTGAAGATCATAAAAATAATTACTAGCAACTACAGTACCTAAACTATGACTGATTACACAAAGTGGAGCATCTGGTCCAGCCTTCTCTTTTAATTCATTTATAGCAGATGCAACATATGCATGGACTTTATCATAATTTTGATTTGGCTGATTGGTTGGCTGGTATGCAATGGCATCTGCTAGAAATTCAATAACAAACCGTCTCAAACGTGCATAATCCAAATCTTCATTTGCCTTTAGTCGATTCCAAAGCTCCGCTTGTTCCTTTTCAAAAACAGTAGACCAATGAATTGGCTTAAATACGAAATATTTTTCATATGATTGTTTATCATTCAATTCTTTCCTAAACCTTTTTTCCAATTTGGAAATCATGGCATCAGCAAAATCCTCTTCCGGAGTTCCTGCCCCATGAAATATAGCAACAGCCAGCTTTTTTTTCATACATCCCACTCCCCTCTCCTATAAATCGTACGCTATCGCAAAACTTTAAAAAAGAGAAAAAATACCCATCCTTCCTTCGACAAAATTCGGGGAGTGACAGGCACCAAAAAGGAAGACTCACATTAAAATGAGTCTTCCTTTTCTATTGAATATTAAGGTAATAAAGGTTCTTCCTGTGTTAAACCAACTTCATGCCAATCATCCCATTGCCATTGGATGGAATAGTCCGTTACTCGGTTGTTAACCGGTACTAATGCTGCACGATAAAGTGTAGGGAATACTGGAATATCATCTACCATCAATTGTTGCCATTCTTTATAAACCTCTTTACGATAATCTGTATCTAGTGATTTTTCAGAAGCACCCTCTTGTAATAGACGGTCATTTTCCTCACTAGCATAACGTGGGTAATTAAACATGGCGTGGCGTCCATATAAACCTTGCTGGTCTACGTCACTACCAGTACCCCATGCACCTTGATAAATGTCGATTCCGGGGTCATCTGCTTCTATACGATCATAGAAGGAGTTAAATTCCAACAAACGTCCATCTACAAGTTCCACTTTCAGACCAACTTGTTCCCATGCTTGCATGTAATAATTAGCAATTGGTTCTGCAGTGTCTCCTCCAGACATAGAAGCAAAGTTAATAACTAACTCTTCTCCTTCTGGATTTTCACGAATTCCATCACCATCTGTATCTTCATATCCTGCTTCATCCAAAATTCTGTTTGCCTCATCTAGGTCATAAGATGGTGCTTCAATCGTTGGATCATGATAATCAGGGAACGCTGGAATAATCAAGGTCGTACCAGCCCAACGAAGTCCGTTGTAGAACTGTTCACCTACTGAATCATTATCAACAGCATACCACATAGCGCGACGTAAATTGACATCAGCCATTTTAGCATCCGGATCCATAACTACTTCCCCAGCATCTGCATCCCATTTTCCTAGTTTAAATCCAATATACGTATAAGCCAAATCAGTTTGACCCAACCATTCAACATTTGTTAATGATTCTTCTACATCTGGAAATTGATCTGTTGGGAAACTATCCACCATATCTACTTCACCCGTTTCTAATGCTTGTGCTACGGTTGTTGGTGGAATAACTTTTAATGTCAGTCCATCTAGTTTTGGTGTACCTTGATAGTAATCTTCGTTAGCTACGAAGGTTACAGACTCCCCAGGTACTATACTTTCTACTTTAAACGGCCCCATACCAATAGGGTTTTTACGTACTTCATCTGAAGCTGCCATATCTGCTACTTCAATGCCCTCAAATACGTGTTTTGGCATTGCATAGGTCCAAATACCGCTTGCTAACAGGGATGGATTTGCTTCCTTATACGTGATCGTTAATGTTTTCTCATCCACTACCTCGATACCTGAAATCGTATCTGCTTCTCCAGCATGATACTCTTCCATCCCTACAATATTTTGAAAAGTAGCATCATAACGTACCCCATCATAATCAGGGTGACCAATTACTTCATACGAGAATAACCAATCTTCTGCTTTAACCGGTTCTCCATCATGCCAATTCACATTATCTTTGATAGTAAGTGTAAAGGTTTTACCATCTTCACTCACGTCAAATGTCGCTGCACCCTCTTGTGTATAGTTAAAGTTATTGTCTACAGCTAATAGGGATTCATCAAAAAACTTAATAATTTCTGCATCTGGAGTCCCTGAATAGAAATTGTAGTTCAAAGTACCTTCAAACGGCGTATCAGTTACTAAACCATATTGCAGTGTACCTCCGTCAATAGCTTCCCCTTCATTTGTTTTATCTCTGCCAAAGTCTTCGATGGAATATAAACCATCTTCGCTCGATTCTTCTTCTGATTCCTCTTCGCTTTCTTCAGCTTCTTCTGTCCCTTCTTCTTCCGTAGCATCTGGTTCATCTGTTCCTTCCGTTTCTTCATCCGAACCACTGCTACACGCTGCTAATACCAATAGCGATACAAGCATGATGAAGAGTAGCCACTTACTAAATTTTCCTTTCTCCATTCCTTTAACCTCCCTTTTTTATTCCCTCTTTGTTTCCAATCAGCCCTCCCTATGTATGCCTGAGCTGATTATATATACTAACATCAATCAAATTGAATGATGGAAGTAATGAATAGAATATCACAACCCTACTATCCCCTTCTCTGTCTTGCATCAGTAGCACGCCTTAACGCTTCTCCTACGTTTCTTACAGCAAGCATCAATACTAGAATCATTACTGCTGCAGGCACCCAAATCCACCATCGATGTTCGAGCGTCTGTGGATTCGTAGCATAACTTAATAGAGTACCGAGACTTGGCGTACTCTCAGGAAAACCAAATCCTAAAAAGGAAAGTCCTGATTCTAATCCTATGTTAGATGCCAAATTTAATGTCAATGTTACAATTATTAAGGAACTTATATTAGGCATGACTTCTCTGAATATAATTTTAAAATTAGATGTACCTAATGTTCTCGATGCTTGCACATAATCGAGTTCTTTCTCTTGTAGCGCTTTTGACCTTATCAGCCTGGCAATTCCCATCCAGCTGAATGCCGTAAAGATTAAAGAAAAAGCTAGTATTGTATAGTTAGGAACAATAGAAACAAATACAATAACAAGCATAATAAAAGGCAATACTTGAAAAAAGTCTAATATTCGCATCAGAACATTGTCTATATGCCCGCCAAAAAAGCCGGCAATCAATCCAAATGTTATTCCAATCATCCCACTTAACAATGTAACGATAAAACCAATAGAAAGTGAATTTCGTGTACCAATAATTAATTGTCCAAACACATCACGACCACCATAGTCAGTTCCTAGAATAAATTCTTCTGATGGTGGTTCGTGGATTGCAAAAAGATCTACTTTTACTATTTCTTTCTCATCCATGATGAAAGAGACACCATACACAAATACGATTATTAAGATTAATAGAATGAGAGACACAAGCGCCAACTTATCTCTTACTAGTTCCCTCCACAATATCTTTAACCCGGATGGACTTTTAGCTGAATCTTGCTGACTCGACATATTCATATTGTTCATTTCCATTTTTTCACCTCAGAGAGTCTGTCGTGTTTCTTACTTAATACGTATACGCGGGTCAACAACACTTAAGATAATATCTGAAATTAATGCGCCTAAAATAGCTGCCGCCCCAAATAATAATACAACTGCATTTACTACACTGAAGTCTCGTTGTAAGACAGATTCTATAAATAACTGTCCCATCCCTGGGAAACTAAAGATTTGTTCAACAAAGATAGTTCCTGTAATGAGCATTGTAATTTCATATCCAAAAAAAGCTGCTATTGGAAGTAATGAGTTTCTTAAAATATGTCTATTATAAACTCTGGACTCGGAAGCACCTTTTGCTCTAGCCGTAATAACGAAATCTCTTTGTTTTGTATCAACTATTTCACTTCGCAGATACTGAACAGTGGATACGGTTTGAATTAAAGCTATTGATAATGCTGGCAATAATAAATGGTTAATTTTACTCATGACATAGTCTATTGTGCCAGGCTCTGTGCCCGGCGCAACGCTTCCGCCTGTAGGAAACCATTGTAACTGATATCCAAATATCCATAACATAACTAATGCAAATATAAATAATGGTGTGGCAAAACCTATATAAGTGTAACCAGTAATAGATGAATCAAGTAAGGTATCATTGTAGCGCCCACTGATAATACCTAAGGGAACCGCTATGATATAAGTAAAAATTAATGTAGCCACAGAAAGCCAAAATGTATTAATCATTCGCTGTTCAACTAACTCAGTGACTTCCATTTTATAACGAAAGGATTGTCCTAAATCTCCTTGAAAGATTCCAGAAATCCAATCTACATATTTGATATGCCATGGGTCATTTAATCCTAACTTTTCACGTTGCTCTTCAATCGCAGCTCTATCAATATTTGGATCTACCAGCCCCGTTAATGCATCTCCCGGCATCGCTTGAGCCATTAAAAATATGATGATACTTAGTACAATTAATTGAGGGAATGTAATAATCAGTCTTCTGACAATAAATTTCCACATAATCTATCAACCTTTCTCCGGAAGAGCTACTAGGTGTGTTTCAGATATAGGCTTCAAACTATACGCCAAGCCCTCACTATCAAAGTACTCATTATAGGACTCATCATATTCCTCCTGTACTTCCTGGCGAAATTGAAATAGTTTTTCTCGATTACTAGGATCTATATCAGGAATAGCAGAGACTAAACGCTTCGTGTATATATGCTGTGGATGATTGAAGATTTCTTCCTTCGTTCCTTGTTCTACGTATCTTCCTTTATACATAATTGCAATATCATCACACATATGCTTAACAATACCAAGGTCATGACTAATGAATAAGTAAGTTAGTCCTAATTCCTTCTGGATATCTTGCATAAAATTTAAAACTTGAGCCTGAACCGAAACATCCAGTGCAGATACTGGTTCATCCGCAATGATTAATTTTGGCTTAAGCGCAATCGCCCTTGCAATTCCAATGCGCTGTCTTTGTCCGCCCGAGAACTCATGTGGATATTTCAAAATACTTTCTGGGCTTAATCCCACAAGTTCTAGCAGCTCTTGAACGCGTTTTTTTTCTTCTTGTTTCGTAAGATTTTCATAGTTTCGTAATGGTTCTGCAATAATATCCCGTACACGTTTCCGTGGATTCAATGACGAGTATGGATCTTGAAAAATCATTTGAATATCTCGGCTTATAGCTTTAGTCTTTTTCTTTTTATTTGTTATATCTTTCCCATTAAATTTGACAGATCCTGCTGTGATATGTTCTAGTCCGATAATCCCTCTTCCTGTTGTCGTTTTTCCCGATCCAGATTCACCAACAAGTCCATAAGTTTTTCCTTCCTCAATAGCAAAGGAGACTCCATCAACTGCTTTAATATGATCTACTGTACGATTAAATATTCCTGCTTTAATGGGAAAATATATTTTTAGGTCTTCAACCTCTAGTATTGCCATAGACCTTCGCCTCCTTTGGTTCTTCTGGGAAGTAAAAATGCTTATAGCAGGTGCATCGTACAAAATGTCCAGGAGAGATTTCATGTAAAACAGGATCCTTTTCATGTGTATTTGACTCTATCCAAGGAATCCTTTCTGCAAACCGACAGCCTTCACGTGGCAAGTTCTGCAATGCAGGGACAATACCTTGTATAACATGAAGCTTATCCTGCCCTTCAGCTGGTACTGAATTTAGCAGTGACCTTGTATAAGGATGTTTTGGATTGTTAAATAATGTCTGAACATCTGCTATTTCTACTACTTGACCAGCATACATAACGGCAACTCTATCAGCCATTTCAGCTACAACACCTAAATCATGCGTAATCAATATAACCCCGGAACCCATTTCACTTTTCAGTTTTCTAACTAAATCTAATATCTGTGCCTGAATCGTAACATCCAGCGCTGTTGTTGGTTCATCAGCTATTAATAATTCAGGCCGATTGGCAATAGCAATCGCAATAATAACGCGTTGCCTCATACCCCCAGATAATTCATGTGGGAATTGTTCATATACATATTCTGGTCGTGGAATTCCAACCATATTTAGAAGCTCAATAACGTGGTCTTTACGTTCTTTTAGAGACATTTGCGGTCTGTGTAAAATTAACGTTTCGCTAATTTGTGCCCCAATTTCCATCAGTGGATTTAAGGCTGTTAGAGGATCTTGGAAAATCATCGACATATCATCACCGCGTAACCCATTTAACTCAGATTTCGGTAAACTAACGATATCTTTCCCATTAAAAAGGATACTTCCTTCAATTTTAGCTTTTGTATGTAAGCCCATAACTGAAAATGCCAGTGCACTTTTTCCGGACCCGGATTCCCCAACGATTCCGAGTACTTCATTTTTGTTTACTGTTAAGGAAACATTATCTACAGCTGCATAATAATGATCACCGATTCGAAATGATGTTATTAAATTTTTTATTTCTAGTAATTTATCACCCAACGTAATCCCCCTAGTGAATATTATTTGGACTGACCTTTTTCCTAAGGGCCGTTCATATTAATTTCTAAATAATCTGAAATTTAATTGTAAAAAAACATTACCCTTCATGAATTTTCACGATTATCTGACCTGCTTGCATAATTATAGTGAGGATTGTTGTGTTTAATATGAAATATAATCGTAAGGAATTTTTAATTTTATAGTAATTATTTATAAGTGATTATATGTTGACATTTTCAGAAAATGTATATATCTTTTTAAATTTGTAAGTTTGACAATAAGTGGTTTTCTCGTTTTACAAATAAATAGCCCATGGTATCTAGTAATTTCAGTCAAAAATGAAGCCTTTTATTTTGGCTCTTTTCGTTTAGTTTGTTGCTTTTTGAAGTTTTACAGTTGAAAGAGATTCCTGATTTATTTAATTCAGATTAGTTAGCTCTCGCTTACACTAATGAAAGTTTTGTGTTATCATTCGCTCCGACAGAATACTTGCGGTTCGCGGGCACGGCTTCAGCCTCCTCGCGGAAAAAGCGCCGCTGCTCAGGTCTAGACTCGTGCTTTTCCCGCAGGACAAGGAAGACTACGTCAGCGACGCATCGCACGAAGAAAATCGCCCTTTATTTTCAAGGAGTCTACGTATTCTGACTCCGCTATGTTAAGTGGCCTAGGAATTTTTATAGCTAAAGTCCATAATGTCACGTTTGGGATAGTTGTTCCTCGTATAAAATAAATTTATTTACTTAAAATCAAGTAGGGCAGGAATTTAGCGGAGGAAATACACGGAGACTCCTTGAAAAAAGAAGACCACTTTTTTCTGCGTGCGATGTTTCGCTGCCGAAGCGTTCCTTGTCCTGCGGGAAGAAGAGCATCGGTGAGACTGCTGAGTGCGTCAGCACGAAGGAGGCTCACCAGCTCCCCGCGGAAAGCGTAGTGTATTTCCGTAGCGGATAATAAGCACTATTCTGAATTAAAGATATCAACAGTCTATATAAAATGTAAGGTAAAAAAGTAACAAAATCTTTTAAAAGGCCATTTTTAACTAGAATAATCCCAAAGTATCCTCCAATTATCTTCATATTCGGTAACAAATACATTTTGACTAATTGTAAACTTTCCATATTTTCCTAGGAATCCCTGGTAAACCGAGATCTTATAAGCAATATCCATTGGTTCTTGACCGTCTTCCATCATCCAATTTTCAACTTTTTTTATATCTCCAATGGAATAGGAAAATGTGGATACTCCAAAGTGGTTCATAAAGACATGTGGGCGATCTTCTAAATAATGTCCTTTAGAAAATTTTTCTTGCATATACGGATGAAACAACTCCCATGATTCAGAATAAAGCCCCTGTTGTTCATACGTATAAAATTGTTCCACAACCTCTTTCGCCTGTCTTTTGGATGATGAAAAGAATAAAGAAAATAGAAATACGGTAAGAGCCAGAAAGGTCAAAATTATCACAAAAAATAACATCTTTTTTCTTAGGTTTGCCTCATGCATATTCTCAGCTCCCTTTTTAGCTGCTACTTCATCTTATGATAAAAATGACCAAGTTATTATAGGACTCTACGCATTTTATAAAAGTGCAATATGTGTGTAATTTTCGTTTTAATAACATTAAAAAACTCACTACCGAATATCGGTAGTGAGTCTCACTTCTAACATATTACAATGCAATGGAAGCCTTTGTATCAATAGGATTGAGTTTATTAGCAAGTTCTTGGATTTTTGACATGGTTCCTATATCAATATTCCCCCCACTTACTATCACTCCACAATGCCTGGAACTTATTTTATCGTTATGTGCAAATAAAGCGGCTAATGCAGCTGCACCAGCACCTTCCATTAGCGTTTTATTACGTTCGAGCATATAAACGATAGCTGAGGCTATTTCTTCATCTGTAACTGTTACAATATCATCTACATAACTCTTGATAATAGGTAGGGTTAATTCACCCGGTTGCTTCACAGCAATACCTTCTGCAATGGTGGATACTGTATCTAATTTTTTCACAGAATTACTGTGATAGCTTTCATAGATAGCAGGTGCACCGCTTGCTTGAACACCGATCACCTTTATGTTTCGATTGACATGTTTTGCAGCAACGGCAATTCCGCTAATTAGACCTCCACCACCGATTGGTACAAGTATTGTATCCATTCGGTCTTCTTGACGAAGCATTTCCATAACCATTGTCCCCTGGCCTGTCATGATATCATAATCGTCAAACGGATGGATATAAACTGCACCGCTTTTCTTTTGCTGTTCTAGGGAAGCTTCGTACGCTTCTTGAAAACTCTCTCCAATAAGTACAACATCAGCACCGTAATTTCTTGTAGCATTAACTTTCGCTAATGGTGTTCCTTCTGCCATGAAAATGGTAGCTTTAGCCCCCAATTTACTTGCGGCAAGAGCGACTCCCTGTGCATGATTTCCAGCAGAAGCCGTTATTACACCTTTTCTTAATTGAGCTTTTTTTAACTGCATTAACTTAAAGCTCGCTCCACGAAATTTAAATGCACCAGTTTTTTGCTGGTTTTCCATTTTAAAATAAACGTGTTTTCCAACTAAATTATTTGTTGTTGCTGATGTTAATAATGGTGTTCGGTGAACAATATGTGCCAAACGCTTCCAGGCGTTATGGACTAACTCACCTTTTAGGCAATCCCCAATTGAGTCACACTCCTTAAATAAAAGTTGTTAAAAAATCAGGATGGTCATTTTTTAACGTTTAAATTTTTCACGCTTTTTCATACGCTTGTATCTTATCTTCTAAAAGCAAAGTTAATGCAATATCATCCCAGCCATTAAGCAATTTTTCTTTATGGTAGGATGGAATATCAAAATCCACTACTTTGCCCTCTTCATCCTGTATTTCTTGCTTTTTCAAATTAACAGAAAGATGAAATGTACCATCTTCGGCTTGCTTCATCCATTCCATTATTTGACTTTCTTCCATTTTAATCAAAATGATACCATTTTTCAAAGCGTTACTATAAAAAATATCGGCAAAACTTGGTGCGATTATCACTTTAAACCCATAATCAAGCAGTGCCCATGGTGCATGTTCACGGGAGGAACCACACCCAAAATTTTCTCCTGCAAGTAAAATGGATGCACCTTCGAACTGTGTTTTGTTTAAATCAAAATCCTCTCGTTTATTGCCACTATCATCAAAACGCCAATTATAAAATACAAACTGGCCAAACCCGGTTCGCTCAATTCGTTTTAAAAACTGTTTTGGAATAATTTGATCTGTATCTACATTGGTACGATTCAGAGGAAAGACAAGTCCTTTATGTTCTTTGATTGCTTCCATATTTCCACCCCCTAGTTTAGTACACCAGATTTGAATTTGCGGACATCTACAAAATGTCCTTCAACTGCTGCAGCTGCTGCCATCTCTGGACTAACAAGATGTGTACGGGCACCGTTACCCTGTCTTCCCTCAAAGTTGCGGTTAGACGTAGATGCACAACGTCCACCAGCTGGTACAATATCATCATTCATTCCTAAGCACATACTGCAGCCAGAATCACGCCACTCAAAGCCTGCTTCCTTAAAGATTTCGTCGAGTCCAAGTTTTTCAGCTTCCAGTTTGACACTAAAAGAACCCGGTACGACAATGGCTTTTACACCGCTTTTTACTTTTCTTCCATTTATAATTTCTGCAGCCTTCTGTAAATCTCTTAATCTGGAATTCGTACATGAACCTATGAACACATGGTCTACTTCAATGGAAGTAATTGGTTGGTTTTCTTGCAATCCCATGTATTCAAGTGCTCTTTGCACATCTTCTTTGTGCTCAACTTCATCAAGACTTGGGGTATTTCCACCAACAGGAACACACATACTAGGATTCGTTCCCCAAGATACTTGTGGTTCTACCTCGCTCGCGTCAATAACGACCGTTCGATCATAAACAGCACCATCATCAGTTGCTAGGGCAAGCCATTCTTCCGCTTTCTTCTCGAATGCCTCTCCTTCAGGAACATATTCTCTGCCTCTTAGGTATTCGACCGTTGTTTCATCAGGACTAATTAGGCCTGCTCTTGCCCCACCTTCAATAGACATATTACAAATGGTCATGCGTCCTTCCATAGGAAGTTTATGAATTGCTTCGCCAGTATATTCCATCACATATCCAGTCCCAAACCTTACACCGAACTTAGAAATAATAGCCAAAATTAAGTCCTTCGCAGTTACACCTGGGCCTAAGTCTCCCTCTACCTTAACATTTAGTGTTTTTGGACGTTCTTGCATAAGGGTTTGTGTGGCAAGAACATGCTCTACCTCACTTGTTCCAATTCCAAATGCAAGTGCACCAAACGCGCCATGTGTTGATGTGTGACTATCCCCACATACAATTGTCTTGCCTGGTTGTGTTAAACCAAGCTGTGGGCCAATAACGTGTACGATTCCTTGATCTGGATGAAACATATCAGCTAATTTAATGCCAAAGTCTTCGCAATTTTTACGCAACGTTTCCATTTGCTTTCTCGAAATTTCATCTTTTACAACATCTCTATTTTTAGTAGGTACATTGTGATCCATTGTTGCATAGGTTAAATCTGGTCTGCGGACTTTTCGGTTATTTAACCTTAATCCTTCAAAGGCCTGTGGGGAAGTTACTTCGTGAACTAAGTGCTGATCAATATAAATTAAATCTGGTTTTCCCTCTTCACTATGAACAACATGTTTTTCCCAAATTTTTTCAATAATTGTTTTTGGATTTCCCATATTCTCCCCTCCAATCATACATACGAGTTACAAATACAATCAGATATACTTTTAGTTGTTAAATTTTCCAGTACTAGATTAGTCATCTCTTCCGTACCAACCTGGGTTCCTCCTGCAATTCTTAAGTCTGCTGTATGATATCCTTGCTCCAGGCATTCATTTACAGCTTTTTCAATATCTGATGCTTCTTCATCTAAACCAAATGAATGACGCAACATAAGTGCAGCAGATAAAATCATTCCTAATGGGTTTGCAATACCTTTCCCAGCAATATCTGGTGCAGAGCCATGAACAGGTTCGTATAATCCTACGCCATCTGTTCGGATACTTGCAGAAGGAAGCATTCCCAATGACCCTGTAAGCACAGATGCTTCATCACTCAAAATATCCCCGAATAGATTCTCCGTCACAATGACATCAAATTGACTTGGATTTGTAATTAACTTCATCGCAGCTGCATCTACAAGTAAATGCTCTACTGTTACATCCGGATAATCTTTCGCTTTTTCTTCAACCACTTCACGCCATAGTCTGCTTGATTCTAAAACATTTGCTTTATCGACGGATGTTAAATGTTTCTTACGGATTCTCGCACTTTGAAAGCCCTTGTCTATAATTCTCTCCATCTCTTCTCGAGTATAGGAGAGCGTGTCGACAACTGAATTACCATTATTCCGACGTTCACTCGGTTGACCAAAATAAAGTCCACCCGTTAATTCACGAATAATTAAAATATCGCTTCCTTCGATAATTTCCTGTTTTAATGGAGATGCATGAAGCAATGATTTAAATCCTTTCACTGGGCGCAAGTTAGCAAATAAACCTAACTCTTTACGGATTCCTAATAGTCCTTTTTCTGGTCTGATGTTCGCTGGAACCTGATCCCATTTTGGTCCACCTACTGCTCCTAATAGAACAGCATCTGCATTATGACATGCCTTGACTGTATCCTCTGGAAGAGGGACGCCATAGTTGTCTATGGCGTCCCCACCAATGGCATGCTGGTGAAAAGTGAACTCATGATTATATTCACTTGCAATAGCATTTAAAACTACTTTCGCTGAATGGATAATTTCTCTCCCAATCCCGTCCCCCGGAAGAAGAATAATTTGCTTTTTCATCAGATGCCCCCCTTTTTATGTTTTAATATCTTAGGATACGAAACTAATTGGTATGGAGTGTTTATTCACTCCGGAAATACGCTCTGGATGGCTGCCTGAACCTTCCCTAATTTTTTATTTAACTACTTCTTTTTGTTTTACAGACTGTTGTTTAATAATGTAACGATTAACTGCATTGATATAAGCATTAGCTGATGCTTCAATTACGTCTTGTGCTGCTCCGCGGCCGTTCATTATTTCTCCATTAACAGATAGTTGTACATGGGATTCAGCTAGTGCATCTTTCCCACCACCAACGGAGTTAATTTGGTAGTCCAATAGCTTTAATTCTTCCGAAATCAAGGAAGAAATTGTATTATAAAGAGCTTCTACACTTCCCTTTCCAGTACGAGCAGTCTGTACGGTGTTACCATCAGGTGTTTGAAGGGAAACTGTTGCAGTCGGTATATCAGATGATCCGTAATGTACTTGGAAGGTTTCTAACTGATACTTACTTACTGCAGAAGCCTCCGTCTTGATTTCCATAATGATCGTGTAAATATCATCATCTGTAACTTCTTTTTTATGATCCGTCAGTTGTTTAAATTGTTTAAAAGCGTCTTTAATCTGCTCATCTGTTAGTTCTATACCAAATTCAAGTACCTTATCTTTAAAGGCATGACGTCCTGAATGTTTTCCAAGAAATAGTGTATTAGAGCTAACTCCCACCAATTCCGGTGTAATAATTTCATAGGTTTCAGTATTTTTTAGGACACCATCCTGGTGTATGCCGGATTCATGCGCATAGGCATTTCTTCCGATAACCGCTTTATTTGCTTGGACATACATTCCAGTAAGTTTAGCAATCAGATCACTGGAACGCTTAATTTCATTTAATTTAAGACCTGTTTCATATGGATAGAAATCTGATCTAATCTTAAGTGCCACAGCCACTTCTTCTAGTGCAGCATTACCAGCACGTTCACCTATTCCATTAATCGTTCCTTCTACTTGCGTTACACCATTTTCCACCGCAGAAATAGAATTAGCCACCGCCATTCCTAGGTCATTATGACAATGACAAGAAAGACTTACTTTATCAATATTAGGAACTGTTTCACGGATAAAATGGAACATTCTTCCATACTCTGCTGGAGTACTATATCCAGTGGTATCAGGTAGATTTATTACTGTCGCTCCTGCATCAATTACTTTCTCAATAATTTGTGCCAAGAAATCCCAATCAGAACGTGTAGCATCTTCTGCTGACCATTCAATTTGTGGAAATTTTTGTTTTGCATATTTAACCATGTTCACGGATTGTTCAACAACTTGTTCTGGAGTCATAAGCAATTTATACTTCATATGAATTGGAGATGTTGCAAGGAATAGATGCAATCTTGGTTCCGCAGCACCCTTCAACGCTTCCCAGGCCGTATCTATATCCGACTTAGTCGTTCTTGCTAACGCAGTAACCGACGTATCCTTAATCGTATCAGCGATTAATTTAACAGCTTTAAAATCACCTTCAGAGGAAGCAGGAAACCCCGCCTCCATAATGTCTACACCTAAACGTTCTAGCTGTTTAGCAATTTCTAGTTTTTCTAGTTTATTAAGGTTTACACCAGGTGATTGTTCCCCATCCCGAAGCGTTGTATCATAAATTTTAATTCGTGACATGGACTTTCCCTTCCTTTTCTTTATTTTGAATTGGATCTTTTACGAAAGGCATCAATGCACGTAATTCTTTCCCAACTTTAGTGATTGGATGTTTATATTCTTGATTGTTAATTGCATTGAATTGTGGACGGCCTGCTTGGTTTTCTAAGATCCAACCTTTAGCAAATTTACCATTTTGAACATCTTCTAAAACTTCTTTCATACGTGCTTTTGTTTCTTCATTTACGACGCGTGGACCTGATACAAAGTCACCCCATTGTGCTGTATCAGAGATAGAATAGCGCATGTTCTCTAATCCACCTTCATACATCAAATCAACAATCAATTTCAGTTCATGTAAACACTCAAAATAGGCAACTTCAGGTTGGTATCCAGCTTCTGTTAATGTTTCAAAACCTGCTTTTACAAGGCTTGATACACCGCCACAAAGTACCGCTTGCTCTCCAAATAGATCTGTTTCTGTTTCTTCCTGGAATGTTGTTTCCAATACACCGGCTCTAGCAGCTCCAATTCCATATGCATAAGCTAACGCCACTTCTTTGGCATTTCCAGTAACATCTTGATAGATACCATAAAGTGCAGGAACACCAGCACCTTCTTCATAGGTTCTTCTTACTAAGTGACCAGGGCCTTTAGGTGCTACTAAGAATACATCTACATTTTCAGGAGGTACTACTTGGTTAAAATGAATGTTAAAACCGTGTGCGAAAGCTAAAGCACTTCCAGGTTTCAAATTCGGTTTAATGCTTTCTTCATAAACTTTTGGTTGGTTTTCATCCGGAAGTAATACCATTGTCACATCTGCTCCGCTTACTGCCTCTGCTACAGATTGAGCTTCGAATCCGTCTTCTACAGCTTTCTCCTGTGATTTACCAGGACGTAATCCTACTGTTACTTCATATCCACTTTCACGTAAATTTCGTGCATGTGCATGGCCTTGGGAACCATATCCGATGATGGCGATTTTCTTTCCTTGTAATACCTCTTTTTGAATGTCATTGTTATATAATACTTTTGTCATAATTAATCTCCCTCTCCATTTTGTATAATAATTGATTGATTTATTGTTTATTAGATTAATAGTGTGTTTACTTCTTGAACTGGCTGTGGCTGCTGACCTCTTTGGAAAGCTGTCACACCTGTTCTAGTTAGTTCTTTAATTCCATATGGTTTCAATAAATTAATTAATGCATCAACTTTATCCGGTTTTCCTGTTACTTGAATAATCAGGCTATCTTTACTAACATCAATGACGCTTGCTCGAAACGGTTGGATCACTCCCTGAATTTCAGCTCGGTTCTGTCCAGTACTACCAACTTTTATCAAGGCTAATTCCCTTGCCACCATTGCTTTATCAGTGATGTCCGAAACCTTTAAGACATCTATTTGTTTATTTAGTTGTTTGGTTAACTGTTCTAGCTTTTGACTATCGCTAATTTCAACAACAAAAGTCATTTTTGAAATGCCCTCTGTTTCCGATGTACCGACTGAAATGCTTTCTATATTAAAAGCCCGTTTGGATAACATTCCGGTAATGCGATTGAGTACTCCACTTCGATTTTGTACAGCTGCTGTTATAATGCGCTTCATTTCGTTTTTGTCACCCCGATCATTTCATGATTTCCTGTTCCAGGTGCTACCATCGGATAGACACAATCTTTTTTTACTACTCGACAATCCACAACTACTGGACCGTCGTAAGAAAATACATCTTCAAGCAAGGCTGGTACATCCTCTTCGTTATCTACTTTAAGAGCTCGGATTCCATAACTTTCTGCCAGTTTCACGAAATCAGGATTTTCAGATAATAGGGTTTCTGAATATCTCTCATCGTAGAATTTTTCCTGCCATTGCCTAACCATGCCCAATGCTTCGTTGTTCACAATGATCACTTTTACTGGCAAATTCCATTGTTTAAGTACCGCTAGTTCCTGGAGTGTCATTTGAAAACCTCCATCTCCAACAATCGATACAACTAACTCAGTAGGTTTTCCTAATTGTGCACCAATCGCTGCTGGAAATCCGAATCCCATCGTTCCAAGGCCACCTGAGGTAACCCAACGATCTGGACGATCAAATTGATAAAATTGAGCTGCCCACATTTGATGCTGACCGACATCTGTTGTGACGACCGCTTCTCCTTTTGACGCTTGATAAACCTGTTCAAGTAACCATTGTGGAGAAATCAGGTCATTGGATCGTTCATACCATAGTGGATAATTGCTTTTATTGGAGAATACTTTCTCACACCACTTATCATGATTGGTAACTTCTACTTCATTTTCTAATAATGCTTTTAATGCCTCTTTGGCATCTCCAACTACCGGAATATTGGTCGTTATGTTTTTCCCTATTTCAGCTGGATCGATATCAATATGCGCTACTTTAGCATCAGGTGCGAAATGTTTAATTGCCCCTGTTAAACGGTCGTCAAATCTAGCACCAATGTTTATTAATAAGTCACACTCATATATTCCCATGTTTGCTGCATAAGTTCCGTGCATTCCTGCCATACCTAACGAAAGCTCATTCGTACCAGGAAAACTTCCTAAACCTAACAACGTAGTAGTTACTGGAAGCTGATATTTTTCAGCAAATAATTTCAATTCCTCCGAAGCTTTTGCAAATAAAACACCAGCTCCTGAAAGTAGTAGTGGTCGTTTGGAACGACTCAAAGCATCTGCTAGTTTTCTTATCTGTAGTGGATTAGGCTTAATAGTTGGCTGATACCCAGGCAAATAAAACTCTTTATCCAATTCGCCTGTTGCCATTTCATTTGCGATATTTTTAGGAATATCAACTACTACTGGCCCTGGACGCCCTGTTGAAGCTATATGGAAAGCTTCCTTCACAATTCTTGGTAACTCCTTTACATCGGTTACCTGGTAATTGTGTTTCGTAATTGGTGTTGTAATCCCAATTACATCAGCTTCCTGAAATGCATCCGTTCCAATTACTCCTGTTGCAACTTGGCCAGTAAAGATAACGACTGGTAAAGAATCCATCATCGCATCTGTGATACCAGTAACTAAATTTGTTGCACCTGGACCCGAAGTTGCGATGACGACACCAGGTTTTCCTGTTACTCTAGCATAACCTTCAGCTGCATGGATTAAGCCTTGTTCGTGCCTGCAGAGTATATGTTGAAAAGGTGCTTTTGCGCGGTGCAGTGCATCATAAATTGGTAAGACAGCCCCCCCTGGATATCCAAATACGGTATCAACATCTTCGTCTACCAATGAACGTATGAAGACATCTGCACCAGTTGTCAGTGTTTTTTCTGCTGCTTGCTCCTTCAGCTTTGCCTCAACTTTCACTACTACTTACCTCCTCTAAAAATTTTCTGTATTAAAAAATTGGATATATAGTAAAACAACTTTCGGTATTCTGTCCGAATGCCGTTATACTTATATGATTATAATTCTACTTCTCAGAAAGCAGATACATATAGAAAAGAGGCTCTTTCCTCCCTAAATAAGTCTGCACGATTGCAGAGATTATTGGGGAGAAAAGAGCCTCTTTTCACGGTACCACCCAGTTTCATAGCACTCTCACGAATACTACCTCACAGACTGTTCACCAGTCTATTTTGATAACAGGTAATGTGATTATACCTGACCATACCTACTAATTAACATGTTCAGTACGGCACTCAGGGAAGAGATAGAAACAAAGTGTATTTCTAGGCTTCCAGCAACCCTAGATCTCTGTGAATACACCGTATATGCTTCCATTGTCCCGTCATCGAGTTAAATAATATGTTAAAAAATCTACTAATCATTTTTTTAGGAATCCATTTATTAATGGGAAACATTTTAAATTTCTGATATTGAAAGTAATAATATAACGTTTTTGCTTTAAGGTCAATAGGTATTACCAAAATTTTTCTGCCATTTAACATATGCAATATATTGAATGCGTTTTCATCGCCCGATTATTGGCTTTTCTGAAAAAATAATTTTTTATAAAATTTATTTATAATTTAATAAAACCGCCCCAACTCTATTTGTTGGAGCGGTTCAACTTTTGTTATGATATGCAATATATCGGTTGGTGATACGTATAAATTTTTTTACCGTACACTTTATAGAAAATCAGTTACTGCTCCTTTTGAAGAACAGGAAACCGTATGTGCATATTTACCTAGAATACCTTTTTTATATAAAGGAGGGGCAACCCAGTCTTTTTTACGGGCTTCGAGTTCTTCTTCTGTTACATCAAAAGAAATCTCCTTTTTATCTGAATCAACAGTTACTAAATCGCCTTCTTGCAAGAATGCAATTGGACCGCCGTCCTGCGCTTCTGGTGCGATATGGCCAACAACTAATCCATGGGTCCCACCAGAAAATCGTCCATCTGTTAAAAGCGCCACTTTCTCACCTAGTCCCTTCCCAACAAGTAAGCTGGAGATAGAAAGCATTTCAGGCATACCAGGTCCACCTTTTGGTCCCACATAACGGATGACTAGTACGTCACCTTCTTTGATTTCATTATTTAACACCGCTTCTGTAGCTTCTTTTTCATTATCAAATACACGAGCTGGACCTGTATGTCGTTTTACTTTTACTCCAGAAACTTTTGCTACAGCACCAGTTGGAGATAGGTTACCTTTTAAGACGATAAGTGGACCGTCTGCTCGTTTTGGATTTTCAAACGGCATGATCACTTGTTGGTCTTCCACTAGGTTTGGTGCATCTGCAAGATTTTCTGCAACGGTTTTACCAGTTACCGTTAAGCAATCCCCGTGCAAATATCCCGCATCGTAAAGAAGTTTCATGACTGCTTGTACCCCACCAGCATGATGTAAATCTTGCATCACATAACGACCGCTTGGTTTCAAATCAGCTAAATGTGGAACTTTTTCCTGCAATCGATTAAAATCATCCATTGTTAAATCTACTTCTGCCGCATGCGCAATGGCTAGTAAGTGTAAAATAGCATTGGTGGACCCACCTAGGGCCATAACAACAGTAATAGCATTTTCAAAGGCTTTCTTTGTCATAATATCTTTTGGATAGATACCTTTTTCCAATAAGCTATACACTGCTTCACCTGCTTCAACACAATCCGCAGCTTTTTCTGAGGATTCTGCTGGATTAGAAGAACTTCCAGGTAAACTCATTCCCATTGCTTCCATTGCAGATGCCATCGTATTAGCTGTATACATACCGCCACAAGCACCTGCACCAGGACATGCACTACATTCAATTGCATTTAATTCTTTATCATCAATATCTCCGTTGTTATGCTTACCCACACCTTCAAAAACAGATACTAAATCAATATCTTTTCCTCGATGACGTCCTGGAGAAATAGTACCTCCATAAACAAACACTGCTGGAACATTTGCATTAGCAATGGCAATCGCACACCCAGGAATGTTTTTATCACATGCACCAATCGCAACAAGCCCGTCCAAATTCTCTGCACCAACAACAGTCTCGATAGAATCAGCAATTAAGTCACGACTTGGTAAGGAATAACGCATTCCCTGAGTACCCATTGATATTCCATCAGATACGGTGATTGTATTAAACTGCAGTGGAACTCCTCCTGCTTGTCGTGCACCGTTTTTCGCTTGTGCAGCTAAGTCATTCAGATGAATGTTACATGGTGTTACTTCTGCCCACGTACTTGCAATACCAATCATTGGTTTCGTGAAATCCTCATCCGTTATACCTACAGCCCGAAGCATTGCACGGTTTGGTGCCTTGGTTGATCCTTCTGAGAACACTTTACTCTTGATACGTAAATCTTTTGTTTTTACATCAGTTGACATTCATACCCCTACCTTTCTTTCGAATCATTATATGCTTATTTATCTAATTGTTCAATGAATTTTTTCAAATCGGATAAATGTCATGTTATAAATTGACGATTTTTTAAATATTTTATAATCTTAAGAAACTTAATGTAATTATATTGACAAAAGCTATAATACTGCTATATTAACCATAAATAAGAATAACTTTTTCAGGAGGTTCATCCATTCATGAGTTTCAATATTTTGATTAGTGATCCATTGAGTGAAGACGGAATACAACCATTACGTGAAGCAGAAAATGTACATGTTGTGATGGAGACAAATTTATCTCCTGAAGAATTGGAAGAGCGAATTAGTGAATTTGATGCATTACTCGTTCGCAGCAGTACACAGGTAACCCGTTCGGTTATTAGCAAAGGGAAAAATCTCAAAATTATTGGTCGAGCTGGTGTCGGCGTAGATAATATTGACTTGGACGCTGCCACAGAACATGGCGTCATTGTTGTTAACGCTCCAAATGGGAATACGAACTCTGCTGCAGAACATACGATGGCCATGCTCATGTCTTTATCAAGAAACATTCCACAAGCCTATCTTTCTTTAAAGAATCATCAATGGGACCGAAAAAAATATGTTGGGGTCGAGCTTCGTGATAAGACGTTAGGAATTGTCGGACTTGGAAGAATTGGTACAGAAGTTGCTACTAGAGCGAAAGGACAGCGAATGAATGTGGTAGCCTATGATCCTTTCTTCACAGAAGAAAAAGCTGAAAAAATGGGCATCGGTTATGGTACCTTGGAAGAAGTCATCCAGCAAGCAGACTTTATTACGGTACACACGCCGCTGCTAAAAGAAACAAGACATATGATCAATGGGAAGGCTTTTGAAATGATGAAAGATGGCGTATATATCATTAACTGTGCGAGAGGTGGAATTATTGACGAGGATGCCCTCTATGATGCAATTGTGTCTAATAAAGTAGCTGGGGCAGCATTAGATGTTTTTGAAGAGGAACCATTTATGGACCATAAACTATTGGAACTGCCAGAAGTTGTTGCCACACCACATCTCGGTGCCAGCACATTGGAAGCTCAGGAAATTGTTGCAGTGGATGTTAGCGAGGACGTCCTTCGATACTTAAACGGAGATACTGTAAGAAATCCCGTTAACTTGCCTTCTCTTTCTAAAGATGTCATGAAGAAAGTCGAGCCATATTTTCATTTAGCTGAAAAACTTGGATCTTTTCTTATTGATCTAGTAGATGAAGTAGCCCAAGAGATTCATATTTCATATGCTGGTGAACTATACGATATGGAAGTGGCTCCTATTACGAGAAACACGGTGAAAGGAATCTTAAAACGACACCTAGGTATGCATGTCAATGATGTGAATGCTCTTTATCTTGCGGAAAGAAAAGGCATTATCGTCAATGAGAATAAAACATCTACCGCAAAAGGGTTCACCAACCTGATAACGGTTGAGATGAAAACGAAATCTCAAGTTAGAAAAGTATCAGGAACCTTATTAAACGGTATGGGTGCTCGAATTGTGAATGTAGATGATTATAGTGTGGACGTTAGACCAGAAGGCCATATGGTTGTTATTGAACACACCGACCAACCAGGGGTTATCGGTCGCTTGGGAAGCCTTTTAGCAGAGCATGATATTAACATCGCAACCATGCAAGTAGATCGCTCCGATGTAGGCGGGAAAGCAATAATGATTCTCACCATAGACCGACATCTCGATGATCCTGCACTCAAGGACTTAGATGAACTAGAAGTCATCAAAGAAGTGGTAGCAATAGATTTGTAAATGGAGTTTGTTTGATGGAAACCGGCTTGTTGATGAGCTGGTTCCTTTTTTATATTGTTGGGATCCTGTCCTTGTTTGTTATATATTCTCCATTGGTAACTTTCCCATTTTCGACGGTATCCAAATCACTAAATAAAAAACTCGTGACTACCACCATACCTCCAAAGAAAAAGTACACAACTTCCTGCTGTGTACTCACTCTATCTCTAACTACTCAATTATATCCAATACTTCTAAAAGCCCTGATACTTCATATGTTGGACGTACCTCTTCAGCTTCAATTCCTTTTCGATTAATCCAAACAGAACGAATTCCTGTGCGGTTTGCACCTAAGATATCGGTATTCAGATTATCCCCTACCATTAATACTTCATCAGCTGATACACCAAGCAAATGCAATGCATGTTCAAAAATACTTGAATCTGGTTTTCCTCTACCGTATGCTCCAGAAATTACGATTTCATCAAAATAAGGCCTGAGCTCTGGAGTAATCGTCAATTTTATATTTTGTAATTGCGGAGAACCATTGGTGAGTAGTAATAATTTATATTTTCCATGTAAGTGATCTAGTACCCTCAAACTATCTTCATACAGGTATGGAACTTTTTTGCGATTCTCCGGAAATGCCTTCGAAAGTTCCTCCCCAAAACTAGGATCATCTATACCTAATTCTTTTAAGCCAAGTGTCCAAGCTTGCTTTTGATAAACTGGCGCAATTTCTTTTAATTTTTCAAAGTCTTCCCCTTCATCTTCAAACTTTCCCCATAACCCCTCAAAAGGATTGATGCCAATCATTTTTGTAAAAGGATATACTTCATAACTTTCATACAGTTCTCTAGCTTTATTACGCACGGCTTTCTCTAATAAAGACGATTCTACGCTATATTTTTCTCTTGCTAATTCACAAGTCATTTTAAATGCTTGTCTTACGCTTTCTTCATCCCATAATAAAGTATCATCCAAATCAAAAAATACTGCTTTTAATTTCCCCATCTGTATTCCTCCAGTTTTTCTACTTTCTTTAAAAGATTACCAATTCTAAATCTAACATAAGCGAAACATCTTTGATTGACAAGTACGACCAGGTTTCTTTTTTGTAATTTTTTCACATCTAAACTTATTGGCATTCACATAAAATTGCAATCTGAGGGAAAAATTTCAAAATTTAGTCTTGCTTAAATAAAAAATTTAATTTATGATTAATAGAAATCTTTTATGCAAGGAGATAATATAAATGGTAAATCAGTCAATTCGCGTGGAAGAAAGTCAATCAAGAAAAAACAAACCGGATTCAAGTGAGTTAGTGTTTGGAAGAAGTTTTACAGACCATATGTTCGTAATGGACTATTCATCAGGGTTGGGATGGCACAATCCAAGTATCATTCCTTATCAGAATCTTTCTATAGATCCAGCTGCGATGATTTTTCACTATGGTCAATCTGTATTCGAGGGATTAAAAGCATTTCGAACACAAGATGGAGACATTCAATTGTTTAGACCCGAGAAAAATTTACAGCGTTTGAATCATTCAAATGAGCGTCTCGTCATTCCACCGATTGATGAGGAATTCGGATTAGAAGCAATTAAACAACTAGTAGAACTGGATAAAGAATGGGTTCCAGATGCAGAAGGAACGTCCCTTTATATCCGTCCATTTATTATTTCTAATGAACCATATCTTGGTGTAGCACCATCCGGTCATTATAAATTTATTATTATTATGTCACCAGTAGGTTCCTATTACAAAGAAGGCATAAATCCGGTGAAAATTGCAGTAGAAAATAAATATGTTCGTGCGGTTAAAGGTGGTACAGGAGAAGCTAAAACGGGCGGTAACTATGCTTCCAGCTTAAAAGCACAGGAAATTGTAGAAAAAGAAGGGTATTCCCAAGTTTTATGGCTAGACGGCCTAGAAAAAAAATATATTGAAGAAGTCGGCAGTATGAATGTCTTCTTTAAAATTAATGGCGAGGTTGTCACCCCAGCTCTTAACGGCAGTATTCTAGCTGGTATTACTAGGGATTCTGTACTTGAATTGCTAAGACATTGGGATATCTCAGTTACAGAACGGAGAGTCTCCATGCAGGAACTGTATGAAGCACATCAAGATGGCACACTGGAAGAAGCATTCGGTTCTGGTACGGCAGCTGTTATCTCTCCAATTGGGGAACTGTATTGGGATGGTAATCACTTAAATATCAACGAAGGCAAAACAGGTGAACTATCGAAGAAAATCTACGATACCATCACTGGAATCCAGTATGGAAAAATAAAAGATCCGTTTAATTGGGTGGTAAAAGTCGGAAAAAAGACTGAAGTGAAATAAAAGTGGAAATTCCCTGAAGCGCTTATGAGCTTCAGGGAATTTTTCTCGAACGGCTACTAAAAGTAGACCATCCTTTTAAAAGCTATTTGTTTTGATCTGACATACTTTGTTCGGCGATTTGAATCATTCGTTTGACCATCTCGCCACCCACCGAACCATTCTCACGTGCAGTAGTATCTGCTCCAAGCTCGACATTGAATTCATTAGCGATCTCTTCTTTCATGCTATTCAACGCACTATCAGCACCAGGAACTAACAGTTTATTTCTGCTACCTGCCATCAAGAATCACTCCTCGGGGGTATTGAACAGAATATATCTGTTCATATGTATCATTTAACTTAAAGAAATATTTATTCACTATGCCAACTCTTTCTTTTATTTATGGTTCTAAAGCAAGTTAATTGGCCATATACTATCAATGTTTTGGTTTTATGAAAAGCCATTTATTGGTAATAGGAACTGCGGTTACTTATCGGGAAGATTGTTGATTTTCAGCATTATTTTATTTTGGATTTTGTATAGACAGCTAATTTCTTAAAATAAGAATAAGTATCTAATTTAGTGCTTTGTTGATTTCCGCTCCGGGCAGTCGCTTTCCGCGGGCGGCTGATGAGCCTCCTCGTGCTATCGCACTGCGGGGTCTCATCTAGGCCTATCCTCCCGCAGGAGTCGACTGCCCTCCGCTCCAATCAACCTGCTTGTTTGTGTAACAGACTTATTCGAATAGCATAATAACAAGTAAGAAACTAGAAGCATCCAACTAGCGCAGGAAATACACGAAGTCTCCTTGAAAAAAGAAGACCACTTTTTTCTGCGTGCGATGTAACCCTGCCAAAGCGTTCCTTGTCTTGCGGGAAGAAGAGCATCGGTGAGACTACGTAGTGAGACAGCACGAAGGAGGTTCACCAGCTCCCCGCGGAAAGCGTAGTGTATTTCCGTAGCGGCTGTAAAGCAGAGAACTATTCTGAATTAAATAAATCAGATGTTTCTATCAACTACAACAATACAAAAAAAACAATCTTTTCGAAAGTATTCTTTTAAAAAATAAATTTACATAGGGGGATTGTACAAGTGGCAAAAGGCGTTCATCAGGTTGAGCTGGAGACTCCAATATCAACGATTTGGGATTTTGTAAGCAATATGAATAACTGGGCACCTTTAGTGCCTGGGTATGTGGATCACAAGATTATAGACGAAAGAAATTCTATTTGGAAGATACATGGTGATATTGGCGTCATGCAAAAAACAATTACCCTTAAAATCCGTATAACAGAATGGATTGAACCAGAAACAGTTGTTTTCCATGTAACCAGTTCAAATGACACCTGCAAAGGAAATGGGTACTTTAAGGCAAAAGCCGTCTCTAAATCGAAAACAAAAATGACCGGATGCCTGAACGTTACGGTAAAAGGCATGATGGGAACCATGATTAATCCTGTATTAAAAACATTCGTACCTAAAGTTGGAAAAGACTTTACAGAGAAAGTGGCAGCAAAAATTGTCGAACGTGACACAGTTCGCGCCACTATATAAGTGTGATTGAGGCTGAGACATAATCATAATAAAAAAGTTTATTCAAAAGACGAGAACCCAAAATTAAATCGTGTAAATTACCGGAGTGGTTGTTTGCTCAGGGTTCGTACTTTTTACAATTAAACTTCTTACGTTCCAGCCTCTTTTCCATTCCCATCATTCAGATTGCAGTTTACTCCCTTCCCTCTAAGTGTTAAAGTATTTATTAGCACTTTTAGCAGGAAGGAATCCAATCACATATGAAAATCACCAAGAAAAATACGTTAACCGAATATCTTTTTATTATAATTGGTGCTACAATCGTGGCATTAGCTTATAATATATTTTTCTTACCAGCAAGACTCGCTGCAGGTGGAATTTCAGGTATTAGTACCATTCTTTTTGAATTGTACCAACTCAGTCCATCTCTCGTTCAACTTGTAATTAACATACCTATCTTTGTTATTGGCTGGATAGCCCTTGGAAAAGATTTTAGTTGGAAAACTTTGGTAGGTACATTTTGGGTACCATTTGCTATTTTCCTAAGCGAAGACATTCCTTTCACGATAACCAATCCATTTTTAGGAGCTCTGTATGGCGGCATTATGTTAGGTATAGGGCTAGGAATTGTCTATAAAGGAAATGGTTCAACCGGAGGAACGGCAGCAATTGCTCAAATTGTTAAGAAATTTACTGGTATCTCCAGTGGCTACTCCCAATTCATTGTAGATGGAGTAGTAGTAATTTTTTCTATTATTGTTTTCAACCTGGAATTAACACTATATGCACTTATGGCCATTTACATTTCTGGAAAAGCCATAGATTTTGTACAATTACGAACCTCTACTACTAAGCTGATTTTAATCATTACCGAGGAAGAAGAAAAAATCCAATCCCTTATTCAAAAACAGCTTGACAGAGGGTTAACTAAAGTTCGATCAATTGGCGGTTATACGAATCAGGACAAAACAATGATACTTTGTGTCACCCAACAGCAAGAAGCTGTTCATTTGAAAAAACTCTTACAAAAAGAGGCACCCACTACCTTTGTTATCTTCATCGATGCATCAGAGATAATGGGACGCGGGTTCTCACTTGACAAATATTATGGACAGAAATTATAGAAGAAAAAAATGCTCATTCATCTAAGAATGAGCATTTTTTCTATTCTCCATGTTGGTGACTGTGAATGGTGTCATCCAAAAATGTTTCTGACTTTGTATGATCGTGTACATCACAATAATAGACCACTGTTTGGATAACATGTGTCTTATGGCAGGTACGAGTTCGTTTTATAAAATTTTTCCAGTATGTATATTCATGCGTTCCACCATCAACTTCATTGTAATCAACACTATATTCAACCCAGTTATGATCCAAGTCATCATCCATACCTATTACATCACTGTTTTCTGCAGCAAGTGAGTCGATGGATATCACTACCATCAACAAAAACATTAGGGATGTAAAAAAGACAAGAAATTTCTTCATCCTATCACCACCAGTTAATTGATTATTTTCTACGTTTGTCACCTTTACTACATAATAGTAGAATGACACATTCTACTTAATGTACAACTTATACTCTACTTAATATGACAAATAAACAACTAAATTATACACACTCCAACAAAAAAAACACTATTTTTTATTGGATAGATGAACCACTGATTATTACTATTTACACGTTAATAATGGTATTAATTGTCACAAAATAATAAATTGTCACAAAAATATCGAATTTAATACAGCTTTTATGTGATAAGATTTCTCTAGTACATTTAGAAGAATTCACAAAAGGTGTAATAATCATCCTTTTTGAATTCAGAACTTAAGGAGTTTTTGTGAATGATTGAACTAATAACAACTGCTGAATCCGCGTCACAAGCGGAATCACTACTTCAGGCAGGCATTGACATTTTATACATCGGAGAAGATGAATTTGGGCTACGTCTTCCCACCTCTTTTTCAAGAGAGCAATTAAAAGAACTTACTTGTTTAGCTCATGAACATGGTAAACAGGTGCGTGTGGCTGTTAATGCAATTATGCACAATGATCGTATCGCCACGGTAGTACCATACTTACAATTTCTACAGGATATTGGAGTAGATTCCATTACTGTTGGTGATCCCGGTGTCTTACACGTGATGAAGAAAAATAACATTACCTTGCCGTTTATCTATGATGCTCAAACACTGGTTACCAGTGCCAATCAAATCAATTTTTGGGCAAAAAGAGGTGCAGCAGGTGCTGTACTTGCACGAGAAATCACATATCCTGAGTTAGTCGAAATGGCCCCTCAGCTCATCGTACCAGCAGAAGTATTAGTATATGGTGCAACATGTATTCATCAGTCAAAACGTCCATTAGTAGAGAATTACTTTAATTTTGTTGATAGTAGTGAAGCGTCTAGCAAAGAACGAGGATTATTTATATCCGAACCCAAAAATAAAGAAACACACTATTCCATTTACGAAGATCGAAATGGCACTCATGTTTTTGCAACGAATGACATCAATCTTTTAGCAGAATTAAATAAGCTTCACGATATAGGACTAAAACAGTGGAAACTCGATGGGATCTTTACGAGAGGGGAAGACTTTGTTTCTATTGCGAAACTTTTTGTTCAGGCAAAATTAGCATTGGAATCAGGTAATTGGTCGAATTCCATAGAAGAAAAACTAAGTCACCAATTAATCAATTTCCATCCCAATGAACGTGGGTTAGATAAAGGATTCTATGCGAAAGACCCAAGTGAAATACAGTAAGAAGGGGAATACAATGAGAACAATTACACAAAAACCAGAAGTTCTAGCCCCAGCTGGAACATTAGAAAAATTAAAAATAGCCATTACTTACGGTGCTGACGCTGTTTATATTGGCGGAAATGCATACGGACTAAGAAATAGAGCAGGAAATTTCACATATGACGAAATGCGGGAAGGTGTCGAGTTCGCTAATCAGCATCATGCTAAAGTTTATGTAGCAGCTAATATGGTTACGCATGAAGGGGATGCAGAAGGTGCGGGAGACTTTTTCCGAACATTACGGGACATTGGCATACATGCAGTTATTGTCTCTGATCCAGCTTTAATAGAAATTTGTGCCATGGAAGCACCTGGATTACCAATTCATTTATCTACACAAGCTTCCGCAACGAATTATGAAACATTGAACTTTTGGAAAGATGAAGGACTAGAACGCGTTGTCTTAGCACGAGAAGTTAGCATGGATGAAATAAAAGAAATGCGACAAAAAACGGATGTTGAGATAGAGGCCTTTATCCATGGTGCCATGTGCATCTCCTATTCCGGAAGATGTGTACTTTCCAATCACATGTCCAATCGCGATGCAAATCGTGGCGGGTGTTCACAATCCTGCCGCTGGAAGTATGGATTATTCGACATGGATATCCCCGAGGAAAGAAATTCTCTACTCGGGGGTGATCCAGAAGAAGCCTTTTCTATGAGTGCAGTAGATATGTCCATGATTCGCTATATCCCGGATCTTGTGGAAAACGGAATTGACAGCTTGAAAATAGAAGGCAGAATGAAATCAATCCATTATGTATCTACTGTTTCCAGCGTCTATCGACAAGCAATTGATGCTTATTGTGCGGATCCTGATAACTATGAGTTTAAACAAGAATGGGAAGATGAACTATGGAAAGTAGCTCAACGTGAATTGGCAAGTGGATTTTATTATGGCATGCCAACAGAAAATGAACAATTATTTGGGAAGAAACGTAAAATTCCCGCGTATACTTTTATTGGTCAAGTTCTTGATTATGATGCTGAGACGCAAATGGCTACCATTCAGCAGCGTAATAACTTTGGCATAGGTGATGAAATTGAATTTTACGGACCTGACTATACACACGTAAATCAAACCATTGATGCACTATGGGATGAAGACGGAAACCCAATTGAACGTGCTCCACATGCTTTAATGCAAGTAAAAATGAAAGTTGCTTATCCAGTAAAACCGATGGACATGATGCGTAAACGTAAATAAATATAAAATAGACCAGTAGATGGATGAGTATCTACTGGTTTTCTTGATTTTGTAGTTTACATGTACCGCTACGGAAATACACGACGCTTTCTGCGAGCGCTGCTGAGCCTACTCCGAGCTATCGCTCTCCATAGACTCACCTGTCATAACAATAAAAATAGGAGTACAAAACATTATGCTTTGTACTCCTATTTAGGTGTGATATTTACAACCTTCTCTCCCATTACTGAACCTGTTATTCTAAGAGGTGGGCTTTGTCACTTATTTTGCTATCGTTTTTTCCCGTTGGCGCAATTCCACACGGCGGGTTTTGCCGGAACTCGTTTTTGGCAATTCGTTTATAAATTCGATTTTTCTTGGATACTTATATGGTGCTGTTAATTGTTTTGCGTGATTTTGCAGTTCTTTCACGAGCCCAGTTTCACTACTATCAACGTGATCCTGAAGAACAACAAATGCTTTTACCACATTCCCTCTTACTTCATCTGGACTGGCAACTACCGCACATTCCTTCACGGCAGGATGCTTTACTAATGCATCTTCTACTTCAAATGGCCCAATTGTATAGCCGGAGCTGACAATGATGTCGTCGTTTCTACCTTCAAACCAGAAATAACCTTCTTCATCTATTTTGGCTTGGTCTCCAGTAATATAAAAGTCCCCTCGGCAAGATTTTTTCGTGCGTTCTTCATCTTTATAATAAGCCTTAAATAATGCGGGTGTATCAAGTGGAACAGCAATATCCCCTACTTCACCAACTGGTACTGGGTTACAATCTTCATCAATTAGCTGCACATTGTTTCCAGGTGTTGGTTTTCCCATTGAACCTGGTTTTACCTTCATTCCTTTTAAAAATCCTAATAACAACGTATTTTCAGTTTGACCATATCCATCGCGGACAGTCACACCAAAATATTTTTCAAACTGATCAATTACTTCCCGATTTAATGGTTCTCCGGCAGAAACCGCACTGTGTAAAGATGGCAGTTGATAGTCTGCTAGATTATCTAGTTTCGCCATCAAACGGTATTCTGTCGGAGTGCAGCAGAATACATTTATACCATATTTTTCTAGTAAACTCATATATTTTTTTGGTTCAAATTTCCCATTGTAAACAAAACCAGTCGCACCAGAGCCTAAAACAGATAAAAATGGACTCCACACCCATTTCTGCCAACCTGGAGCAGCAGTTGCCCAAACCTTATCTCCTTCATTGATAGCTAGCCAATTAGCTGGGGCAGTTCTCATATGGGCATAACCCCAAGCATGGGTATGCATCACAGCCTTTGGATTACCGGTGGTACCTGACGTATATGGCAAGAAAGCGAGGTCTTCACTTGTCGTGTGTACAATCTCCAGTTCTTCAGAGGCCGTCTCTTTTATTCGTTCTAATTCATTCCAGTCCTCTTTCTTACCCCCAACTGAAAATTTGACTAACTCTTCGTATTGATCGATATCATTAAATTGCGGTGTAAATGCTGCATAGCTAACAACGCCACGTACTTCTCCATGAGTAATTCGGTATTGTAAATCTTTCGTCCGAAACATTTCCGAACAAGGTATGATGATAATTCCCGTTTTCAATGCTGCGATATATACCTCATAGGTTTCGATGGACCGGGGCATCATTACCAAAAGCTTATCCCCTTTTTTAATACCATGTTCTAATAAGATATTACCAATTTTATTAGCATTTCGAATTAAGTTTCTATACGTAATTTCATTTTGATTTCCTTTATCATCTTCTACTATTAACGCTTTTCGATTAGGTTCCTCAGCATATTTCTCAAATTCCATAACAATATTATAATTCTCAGGAGCTATTAAACTTGACTGATTCATTATTACATCTCCTAACATTTTTTAGCACTAGATACTAATTTCTAGTAATTATAACAGATAATAAAAAAATTAGAAAGGGGTGCATCGTCTGTATATTTTCTACAAACAATCTATGTTATGATTAAATTAAGATAAGGGAGGAATGAAGATGAATAAAAATCAATTTCAGGCAAAAGCAAATAAAAAACAGCTCACCTTAACTCCAGTAAAACTTGTCCTATATAAACAGACTAAAATTATTGAATCGACAGATCCACATGCTAATTTCTACTATATTATCTATTACAAAAATAATTTCATAAATGGAGTAAAAGCTAATAAAATACGCCTCCACTCCTATATCCATCAAGCATTTAAGAATGGCATTCATTTTGATGGCACACACCCATTAGTCAATCAATTAATTCAAAGTGAACAATCTTTTCATTTTATCAAGTTTAATCAACTCATTAAAACCTTACCGAAATCCTACACTAAAAAAGAGATAGCCTTTGTCTTCTTATTCTTCAATTCCTTCACGAAACCAGGCTCAAGTAAAAATTTATTTAAAAATACGTTTTATGACTTCCGAAGAAACGGTCAAGACTTTTCCGCCTACCAAGCTTTAAAATACTATTCCAACTATAATCCAAAAGATAAATTTGTTTTTGATATGATTCACAATATAGAATTCCAGCGTTATGAAAAACAGTATAAAGAGTTAGAAACTATTCTTGAAAATGACCCAAACTATGCCGAATTGATTTGTTTTGAAAATCGTAATAACAAGGACACAGCTGAACGATTATTTTCACTCTATAAAGATCAAAATCGCGTTTTTGATGAGATAGCCGTTCGAATTGACCTTCTGAAACACTCCTTCACAGAGGAGAATTATCAAAATCTTGAAACATTGTTGAATGAATTACCATTTGATGTTCAAATTGGTATTTTAACTAATTTGATTAAAGCAGACCATGCAGAAATAGTAGAGAAAAAACTGCTTTCGCTTTTACTGGAAAGCGGATTATCAAATAATGTTACCGAATTCCTGCTTACAAGCAAATTTGAACCAACTCCCGAACAACTTCCTATCATTATAAAACAAATCGAGCAAACCGAAGACGAAGTCCTTATTGCCAACTTTAAACAGGCCAACAAAAGATTGTTAGCTTTATCAGGACAAAACAGCAAAACCCTAGAACGTTTGGTAAAACCTTTTGTTTCGGCAGCTTTAGACACTTTCGAATTAACCGACATCATTAATTGGTTTCAACCATTCCGAGATGCTCATCTTCACCTCCCTATTGAAAAGAAAGTTATAAAAATGAAACAACTTGCGAATGACCCAGATAGGCAATTTGCTCTTGGTGAAATGTATCTTGATTTTCATCAATGGGAAAAATCGATTGACTGCTTTAAATGGGAAATGGAATTACACCCAGAAGACCCAAAACCTGTTAATTACTTATCCAAAATTTACAACGAAATCGGTAATAAGGATGAAGCTAAAGCATATCAGCAGTTGATGGTACAAATGAATAAATGATAATGGGTAGGGACAGACATTTTATTATGTTGGAGTTGATGGAAACTTCTAATTTATTTAATTAAGAATAGTTATCTCTCGCTTACACTTATGAATGTTTTCTGCTGTCATTCGCTCCGGCAGAATACTTCGCTATATTACATGCACTAGATATTTTTAAAGCTAAACTTCATAATTTTACGTTTAGGGTAGTTGGTCCTCCTAGAATAATGAATTTTTCTAGTAAAAATTAAGTAGAGCAGGAACTAAGCGGAGGAAATACACGGAGACTCCTTGAAAAAAGAAGACCACTTTTTTCTGCGTGCGATGTTTTGCTGCCGAAGCGTTCCTTGTCCTGCGGGAAGAAGAGCATCGGTGAGACTACGTAGTGAGGGAACTACTTGAATAATCTCCCTTGTCCCTTGCACTGAGAAAGCCCGCTTCGAAGCATTACTGGAAGACTGAGGCGCACACGATCTTCAGCACGGAGGAGGCTCACCAGTTCCCCTAAGGTGCGCGTAGTGTATTTCCGTAGCGGGGACAGAGCAGTATTCTGAATTAAAGATATCAGGACTCTATATAGAATGCGAATAACTATAACAAACAATACTTATTTCCAAAAACATAACTAATGCCCAACAAAATATAACATAAAAAGTGGAGCGGATTTTGCGAGCTTCACTTTTTTAGCTTGGATTTTCTTACACTTTTGTCTTACTTTTATCCTGTATCTTCTATAAATAAACTCCCCCTTTTATTAAAACCTATAAAATAACTTGGAATTTTGATAAAAACCATTGACACATCAAACACAAACTACGTATAATATAGAATATTAAACCAACTATTTTCATAGGAATTATAATGAATGAAGGAGAGGTTCTATTGTTCCTACAACTAAAACAAGTTGGAAAAACTTTTACAACAGAAGAGAAGCAGTTTCAGGTATTTTCCAACATTGACTTAGATATTACAGAAAATCAATTCGTTTCTATTCTTGGACCCTCTGGATGTGGGAAGTCCACACTACTTTCCATGGTTGCAGGACTTGAGGAAGCATCAGAAGGTACGATTAGTCTAGAAGGGAGCCTAATTAAAACTCCTGGGCCAGATCGTGGAATGGTATTTCAGCAGCCTTCCCTTTTTCCATGGCTAAACGTACGTGACAATATAACCTTTCCTCTGAAGGGTAAGATGACAAAACAAGAGGCAAATGATCATGCTGACCACTTTTTGAAAATGGTTCAATTAAGCAGATTTAAAGAGAATTACATTTTTGAACTCTCTGGTGGAATGCAGCAACGAGTAGCTATAGCACGAGCACTGGCAATGGATCCAAAAGTATTGTTAATGGATGAACCATTTGGTGCCTTAGATGAACAAACTCGCCATATTATGCATGATGAACTGATGAAGATTTGGCAAGAAACACAAAAAACGATACTGTTTGTCACTCATAGTATCAATGAAGCTATTAAACTATCAGATCGCATCGTAGTAATGGGAACTAGACCAGGTCGTATCATTGCTGATATTAACGTAGATATTCCTAGACCTAGGGAAAGAAGTAATTTAGAAGTAATTGAACTGGAGAAGGAAATTATGAGCTTACTTGAAGGGGAAATAAATAAAGTCTTAAAGGAAGAGTTGAATCAATGAAGTGGAATTTAATTATCAAACGTATTTTATTTTTAGTGGTGGTCATTGGCATATGGCAGCTTATTTTTACCTTAAATATTTTTGAAGATATTATTTTCCCTTCCCCTTTCAAAGTGTTTACTGCGTTGTATGAAGGGTTTGCCGGTGGCGATTTCTTCGTTGCATTAGGAGCAAGTTTCAAGCATTTATTTTCTGGTTTATCACTGGCAATCGTCATTGGAACCATTATTGGCGTTATTTTTGGAAAGTCCAAACAAGCTGATGAGACTGCTGGAATGTATTTGATTGCCATGCAAAGTATTCCAAGTATTGTATGGGTTCCATTAGCAATCATGTTATTTGGTTTCACTGAATTTGCCGTTGTCTTTGTTATTGTACTTGGTGGTACATTTGTTATGGCACTCAACGTTCGATCCGCCATCCATAATGTTCCCCCACAGCTGACTCGAGCAGCAAGAACAATGGGAACCAAAGGATTTCCTCTATTTTATCGAGTGGAAATCCCAGCAAGTATACCGTATTTCATGTCTGGTCTTCGCCTAGCATGGGCATTCAGCTGGCGTGCATTAATGGCTGGTGAACTACTATCTAATGGGCCTGGGTTGGGCTACACATTAAGCTATGCACAAGACTACGCACGAATGGACCAGGTTATCGGAATTATTATCATTATTGGAGTCATCGGCGCACTTGTCGATCACTTCGTATTCTCCAAACTAGAAAAAACCGTCATGCGTAGATGGGGCCTACAATAGGTGCCTGTTACTTCCCGGATTTTGTCGAACCAGGTATCCCTAGGTCTTCATTGATTGTAATGCGTGTGGAAATTTCGGGTGGTGCCTGGCACTCCCCGGAAATTGTCGAAGGGTTAATTATTTTACCATTATTATAGAAAGGGTTGATTTATTAATGAGGAAGTTTTTATTGTTGGGGGTTATTGCTTTAAGCTTGGTGCTAGCTGCTTGCGGAAGCGGTGAAGAGGAAAGCTCTGCTGAAGGAAGTATTCCAGATGAAGTTACGATTGGATATTTCCCAAATATTAACCATGTTGCCGGGATGGTTGCAGAAGAGAAAGACTTGTATTCTGAAACATTTCCTGATGGAACAACGGTAAATTATCAATACTTTCCTGATGGTTCTTCTTTTATGACTGCTCTTGCAGCAGGTGAAATTGAAGGCGGACTTGTTGGACCAGGACCAGCAATGAATCACTTTACAAGCGGCTCGAAAATCAATGTGATTGCAGGAGGATCGACAGGTGGGACAGTTATTATGGCAAGAAATGATGCAGAAATTGAAACGCCTGAAGATTTAGTTGGAAAGACATTTATTTCACCACGTGTTGGTTGCACTCATGATGTACAATTTGAAACATTGATGAGTGAAGTATATGACATGACTTCCGACCGTACAGGTGGAGAAATGAAACATGTTACTGGAGAACCTGCAACTTACCATAGCATGTTTGTTTCTGGTAAAATTGATGCAGCTACAGTTCCTGAACCATGGGCATCTGTAATAGAAGAAGAAGGAAGTGGAAAAGTTTTAATTGACACTCCTGATGTTGCCTATGGAGAGACTTTGCCAGCTGCTGTATTTGTCACTTCTCAAGATCTTGCAGAGAATAACCCTGAACTCGTTCAAAGTATTGTAGACGGTCATAAGAAAGCAACCGATTTTATCAATGAAAATCCAGAAGAAGCAAAAAGTATTGCTGGTGCTAAAATTGAAGAAATTACTGGCCAAGGGCTATCTGCATCCGTCATTGACAATGCATGGAATAGAATTAATTTCACCTATGAAGTGGACGGCGATGTATTACAAGAATTTGCAACGTCCTCTTATGAACTAGAATTTTTAAATGATGAGCCAAACTTAGAAGGATTAGTAAACACAAGTTTCTTAGAATCTAAAGTAGCTTCAAAATAAGCATAAAATAAGTTTGCGGGTAGCTAAACTATTCGCAAGCTTTTTTTATTTGCCAGTTAGCGACCAAATTAAAAACCGATTCTATTCATCTATTGGTAGAATCGGTTTATTCGTTCGTATTTATTTTTTGTGGTTACCATCCTATATACACCCTTTATTTGTATTTTATTATCTTAACCTAAAGACATTCTCATAAAACTTTGCATTTTTTTCAATATGTTTTTCAAATGAATGAAGTAATTTTCTCATTTTGTATTCCTTCTTTCCTGTTTATTTAGTACGTTGATCTTTTGATAGTCTTTCGTAGGCATCTACATACAATTCATAAGGTTGTTTAATGAATTCTTTAATAAGTTTCTTCATTTTATCTCTCCTTTCTTCTATATGTTTATTATGGTAGAAAAGGGGAATTTTTACAAAATCGATGAAATCGATAACATTAATCATGTAAACGAAAACAAACGAAATGAAAACGGGGACATCTCTGTTTATCATAGATTTTCGCGATATATCACCCGTTTTCTCTTTCAAATATTTCATCGCCTTACTATCTACCGCTTACATTTTGGGATATAAAAATAACCAGGCTTAAATTATAAAATTCAAGCCTGATTATTAGTTTTTTCTTCAGGGCTCTTATTCTTTCTTCCTACTTTTACGAAGAATAAAGTATATAATTATACCTATAGTACCTAAAAGAATAAAGATTGGCAGATTCCCAACAAGAAAAACAAAAAGACCGGATAATACATTTATGAGGAAATTAACACTTTTTAAGAATTGCTGTTTGGTTTTTTCCCAGGTATTCAAATCCGATTCACTCATTCCAGCAAGCGTTACATCATTTTCCTGGAGATAGATTGTGACAGTAGCTAAGTCTGCTTTATTCTCCAGATAGTTCATACGCCCGGTAATTTCCTCTATCTCCTCTTGCAATTGTGCCAAATCATTGGATATATTTAACAGATCCTCCGTTTCCTCCGCTTGTTCCATGAAGGATAGTAATCGTTCTTCTACAATGACCTTTGATTTCAAGCGTGATTCCAGATCAATGTATTCCTCTGTTACATCCTGTCCTGTTGTTGAACTTTCTAGAACATTGGTACTTCCATCCTCCACAAATAGCATAAATTCCTGAAAATGACTTTGCGGAATTCTTGCCGTAATGTGGCCATTGGCAGTTCTATCCTCTGTTTCTCCACTGATAGACGATTCCACAATATATCCATCATATTCTGCTGCTTTCGTTTGAATGGATTGAAGTGCGCTTTCTAGATTTTTCACTTCCGCATCTATGTTTGCCGTATATATAACCTTTCTATCAGAAGCACTGACCTCCTTACTGTTACTTTTTTCTTGATTCTCCGTTACAGAGGCATCATGCGCTTCACTAGCCCCATCTCCAGCTAGTGAATTTTCTTCCACAGAAACAGAATCTTCTATTGCTGCGGAGTCACTGGATTCCATATTATCTTCATTGCTGCTGCAAGCTGTAAGTAATACAAAAATACAAAAAATCCATAATATCCAATATTTCTTCATCAACCTCTCCCCCTATAAATAATCCATTTTAAACTTAGTCGGATTTCAAGGGGAAATGTTACAAGAACATCAAATAGTTGATAAAGGAATGTAACTAAAAAAGCCACCAAATTTAATTTGATAGCTTTTCCTGTAAATTTTAAACTATTTTACAATCATAACCGGACAATTTGCTCGTTTTGCAACCTTATGACTGACACTTCCTAATACAAATTCCTGCAGGCCGTTGAGTCCCCTACTTCCGATCACCACTACGTCAAATTTATTATCATTGGCATGACTAACAATTTGAGGTCCAGGTTCTCCATGCAGAAAAACTATTTCATACTTAATGTTTGCTGCTTTTGCCATACGTTCAATTTTTTTAATTTGAACTTTACGTTTATCGCTCATATCAGCGGAATTCCAATTCGCCAGCACATCCGATTTCACTTTATCATGGTCAACTACATATACAATGTCTACTTGGGAATTTACATTCATTTTGGCTAGCTCCATAGCATGTTCCGCCGCACGATTAGCATGTTCCGATCCATCTGCTGCTAATAAAATTTTATGATACATCACATTCCCCCGCTATCTATTTACTGAATGAACACGTTTCCTTTATCTTTATACTCCACATTATACCAGTAATATTAATGCCAATAAATAATAAACTTAGAAGTGCCTGTCACTCCCCGGTTTTTGTCGAACGCCAAACTCCAGGTATCGCATGAGGTCTGCATATTGCGAAAATCATAAGGTGCCTGTCACCCCTCAGTTTTTGTCGAATTTACTTATGTAAAAAAGAGCTTGGAGGATTTCCAAGCTCTTTCCTTTTATATTACTGGCTTCAGTACTTTGTTTCTATCGGTTGAATGCTTGCTCACAGTCCTTGTCTGCAACAGCTTATCCCCAAACCTCATCTGCTACTTCTTTTATTAAACGCAATTTATTCCATTGCTGTTCTTCCGTTAAAATATTGCCCTCTTCTGTTGATGCGAAACCGCACTGTGGGCTAATACATAGACGGTTAATGTCCACATATTTAGCAGCTTCTTCAATACGAGCTTTAATCGCCTCTTTTTCTTCTAATTCACCAGTTTTAGAAGAGAAAAGACCAAGAACTACAAGCTTGTCCTCAGATACACTCTCCAGTGGTTCGAAATCGCCAGCCCGCTCTGTATCAAACTCCAAATAATAGGCACAAACATTTTCTTTCGCAAATAAAATATCCGCAATTGGATCATATCCGCCAGAAGAAGCCCAGCTAGAATGATAGTTTCCACGGCAAACATGTGTTGTTACCACTAAATCTTCAGGAAGGTTTTCAATTGCTAAATTATTGACGCGCAAAAATAGCCCTCCGACATCTTCCACTGTTGCATCATCGTGACGTGTTTCCCAATAATTTTTATCAACCAGCATTCCCCATGTACAATCATCTAATTGAACACTGCGACAGCCAGCATTGTATAAATCCTTAATAACGGTCTGATAAGCAGTGGCGATATCAGTAACAAGTTCTTCTATATCCGGATAAACCTGCTTTGTTACTCCAATATTTTCAGGACGCTGCAATTCTGATAAAAATTGCGCCGGCGCCGGAATAGTTTGTCTTGCTACTACTTCATCTGTGGCATACTGTTGGATAAACGAGAAATGTTCCACAAATGGATGGTTTTCACCACTGATTTTCCCAGTTAAACGAGCTGTTTCTGCCCGTGTTTCTTCATGGTGAAAAGCATAGCCTTTATCGATTGATTCCTTACTTACTCCGTTTAATCCCCACATAAAATCCAAATGCCACCAGGAACGGCGGAATTCTCCGTCTGTAATAGCTCCTAGACCGACGTCTTTTTGTTTTTGAATTAACTCAGCAATACATTCGTCTTCAATTGTTTTTAATTCACTTTGTGAAAGGCTTCCTCCAGCAAAAGCTGCACGTGCTTTTTTTAATTTTTCAGGACGCAAAAAACTTCCTACATTATCAAAACGAAATGGTGCAACAGACCTTTTCCCCGCTTTTACTTCTACTCCCATCTAAACCTCTCCTTTTCAGAATGTAATGTAAAACCAGTGTAGCATGGAAGTGTCAGTATAAGGTAACACCTAAAATCTATCCCTTGCTATAGCTTTAAACTATGGTAGACGTGCTCTTTCTTCTGCAATTGTTTCTTTTAAATAGTCAAGATAAATATCCGCCAATGTACTGTTTCTGACATCCTTATGGGTAATGTATCCAATCGTAATCCGCTCATCCACTTTTAAAGGAACCGCAACAATATCATCCCCATTTAATTCACTGCTGATAACACCTGTGGAAATGGTATAACCATTTAATCCAATAAGTAAGTTGAATAAAGTCGCTCGATCACTAACCCGAATATTTTTTGGCCTGGAAAGCGTACTTAAAATCTCCTCGGAAAAATAAAAAGAATTATAATCGCCTTGTTCATAAGACAAATATGGGTATGGAAGTAAATCTGATAATGTCACATACTCCTGGTTCACTAGTGGGTTGGTTGAACTTATAAAAACATGTGGTTCAGCAACGAACAACTCATGAAATGCTAAATTCCCTTCCCTAAGAAACTTTTGAATAACCTTTTTATTAAACTCATTCATATATAAAACACCAATTTCACTTCGCAAATTCTTTACATCATCAATGATTTCATAGGTTCTTGTTTCTCTTAGAGTGAATTCGTACTCTTCTCGATCATACGTTTTTAGCAACCTTACAAAGGCACTCACCACAAAAGCATAGTGCTGTGCTGATACAGAAAAATGCTGCTGAGGTGATTGCGTATTGGAATAGCGATTCTCCAAAAGCTCCGCCTGTTCTACCACCTGCCTTGCATACCCTAAAAACTCCGAACCTTCCGTTGTAATCATAATCCCCTTATTCGTTCGGGAAAAAATCGTTATCCCTATTTCCTTCTCCAGCTCTTTTAATGCATTTGACAGGCTTGGCTGACTAATAAACAAACTTTGCGCCGCCTTACTAATCGAACGGCTCCTCGCCACTTCAATCACATACTTTAATTGTTGTAATGTCATCTCAAATCCCTTTTCTTTCATTGTATATTAATCCGAATTATACCACACTTCCGCTTCGGTGCCTGTCACCTCCCGATTTTTGTCGAACGCCAAACTCCAGGTATCTCACGGAGTCTGCATTCTGCAAAAACTATGAGGTACCTGTCACTCCCCGGTTTTTGTCGAATTTTGAGATAATAAAAGAGCTTGGTATGCTGCTCCCAAGCTCTTCTTTCATTTATAAATTTCGCTTTGTCACCTTATTCCCATCGTACATGAAGATAATTTTCTTTCCTTCTATCACCGTTTCCATATGGACATTTCTTCCCCATAATTGATAGATGTATGGAAGGACATGCTCTAAATAATGGAGGTCCAGTTCAATTCCTTCATAGTTGTGCATGAGATACAGTTCTCCATTACGATTGTAATCCCCATTATCAACCGTAATATAAGGGAATCCACCATTCACTCTCATCGACACGAGTTGATCTCTTACCTGTTCATAATCCTTTTGCGTAATGCGATAATCTCTTCCCTTTTTCTCAAAAAGGTACATATCTTCACGGTTTACAAGTTCTTTTGTTAAATAATTTCGTATAAAGGAGATATCCGATTCAATTTCTCTCACTTCAAAAATCTTTTTTCTTCCGCTTCCAGGTTCATAACCAAGTTCTTTCATTTCATCTGTTGGATTATCGTATCGTTTTTCAATATCCTCAAAGATCTTCAATCCTAAGTAATACGGATTAATTTGTGTCTTAGATGGTTGCACTACACCAGCATTTAATTTGGAAAACTCAATTGTCTCTTCAGTGGTGAGATCCATTTCTCTTAAAATTCTCTGATGCCAATACGATGCCCATCCTTCATTCATGATTTTCGTTTCCAGCTGTGGCCAGAAGTAAAGCATCTCCTCTCGCATCATCGTTAATATGTCCCTTTGCCAATCTTCTAGCTCGCGACTGTGCTCTTCAATAAATAATAGCAAATCTTTTTCCGGTACAGGTGGGAATTTCCGATTTTTCTTCCTGTTTATCGGTTTCTCTTTCTGCGGCTTCTTATCCAAATTCCATAGATCATCAAACTCTGTCTTTCTTACTACTTCCTCTTCTTCTAATTCCTCTTCCAATTCATCATAAGATAACTTAGATGAGACAATGGATGGATCAATATGTTCCTGGATAGATAAAACTGCATCTAAAAATTGTTCCACTTCTTCTTTTCCATACATCATTTCATAATCGGCAATGCGCTCAGCAGTTGCCGTCATACTCTCAACCATATCCCGTCTTGTATTCGAGAAACGGACATTGTTTTTGAAAAAATCACAGTGTGCCAAGACATGCGCAATGATAAGTTTGTTTTGAATAAGTGAATTGGTATTGAGTAAAAATGCGTAACAAGGATCAGAATTAATAACCAGTTCATAAATCTGACTCAGCCCAAGATCATATTGTAATTTCATGCGGTGAAACTGTTTCCCAAAACTCCAGTGTGAAAAACGCGTCGGCATCCCGTATGCACCAAATGTATAAATAATATCAGCAGGGCATATTTCGTAGCGCATCGGGTAAAAATCGAGTCCAAAATCAGACGCAATTTCTGTGATTTCCTCAATCGCGTAAGTAAGCTCCTTTGTCATCGTCAAGAATGATCCCCTCCAAAATCGCTTTATATATTTTATGATACAAGTCATGAATAATGAACCTCGAAAACATATTTATATCTGTATGATTTTCTAACAACAAGGAAACTTTAAGTACAGGAGGGATATTACATGGACCAGCATTTTTTATCAGTAGAAGAATTCAATGAATTAATTAGACATTGGAACGGACGAAAGATTAAAATCGTCAAACATGAATTAGATGATTTTGATGAAACCCTTATGGATTTAAGTGCCATTTCCTATTCCAAAGACACAAGAAGAATCGATGATTATGAGCCAATGTATTCCTTAAATCTAAATGGAAGTGGTGTCATTGAAACGACAATGAATAATTATCAGTCCCTTCCATCCGAACTATATGAAATTCCACTAGAAGATTCTGCTCTTTACGAATTTGATGGTTCTCGATTTATCGTTAGTACATCCAGAGGAGTTTATACGATAGAAGTTGTGCAATGATAGGAAATCGGCTTTAGTTAGGCCGATTTCCTTAGATCCGAGTAGTGGTTATTATGGATTATTTGCTGCTGATTCTTGATGATTCCTGCACATTCCTTGAATAGCACTTATTTAGAAAATCTCGTCATATCAACGTTACATTCCCCACAACAACCAAAACAAAACTTCCCCAAATTTCAGGGGAAGTTCCAAAAACAACTTAGACTGCTGCCTCTTCTTTTACAAAGAACGTTTTCATCGCATGATATACATCACGTTTTTCTTTTAAAATATAATGCCTGAACTTTGGATCTTCAATCGTTCGGTAGGCATTCATCAATGTGGAATAACGGTTATAACCATTGACTTCACCGTAGCCAAAGATTGCAGAGACATCCATTATTTCATTCACCAAATCAATACATTTTGCATTATCAGACGTAATATTTTCTCCATCGGAAAAATGGAATGGATAAATGTTATAACGGGAAGGATTATATTTATCTTCAATAAGTTCTAATGCTTTCCTATAGGCGGATGAACAGATTGTTCCCCCACTTTCACCTTTGTTAAAGAAATCGTCTTCTGAAACAACCTTTGCCTCGGTATGGTGGGCAATAAACTCAATTTCGACCGATTCGTATTTTGTACGTAAGAACCGCGTCATCCAGAAGAAAAAACTTCTAGCCATATATTTTTCAAATGTCCCCATCGACGCACTGGTATCCATCATTGCTAGGACAACCGCTTTTGATTCCGGTTTTATTACTTCATTCCAAGTCTTAAACCGTAAATCATCATTGTAAATTGGCGCAATCGATGTTTTTCCTTCTCTTGCATTTCGTTTTAATGCAGTTAAAATGGTTCGTTTCTTATCAATATTACCCATTAGTCCTTTTTTACGAACATCATTAAATTCAATATCTTCTACAACAATCTCATCCTGTTCTTTTTGCTGTAGATTTGGCAGCTCAAGGTCTTTAAAAAGAGCTTCCTCTACTTCTTCAATAGACACCTCTGCTTCATAGTAATCGGAACCTGGCTGATCACCAGCCTTTTTGCCTTGGCCTTTTCCTGCCTGGTCACCTTTACCTGGTTCCCTTGCAATCACATCGCCTACTTGACTATCACCATCGCCTTGGCCAACATGCTTATTTTTATTATAGTTGTAGCGAATCTTATACTCATCAAGAGAGCGAATAGGTATTTTGACTACTTCACGGCCATTTGACATAATAATGCTTTCTTCTGTAATTAAATCTGGTAAATTATTTTTGATCGCATCCTTCACTTTATCAATATGACGTTGTTGATCCTGATAGCCCTTACGATGGAGAGACCAGTCTTCCTGAGAGACAACAAAGTTCGTTTTGCGTTTATCCGACAATACGACCCTCTCCTTTTATTTGAATTTTCTGTATTTTTCTCTTAAATAGAGTTTTTAAAAGTAACTAGATTACTTTATTTATCATATGCAAGTTAAAATAAGTTATTGCTATTTTTTTAAAATATAGACACTAAAAAAGTGCAATAGCCCTTAATTGGACAAAAATTCTTAGACCTGATTAAGGAAAAAAACAAGACTAATCTTTCCCATTAGTCTTGTTTTTTTATAAACCTGTGCTACTTTTCCTTTTTTTCTATCTAACTCTATCGATTTAGCAAGCTACCTACATAGCGCAGTAAGTCATTTGCAGAGGTAGAATTATACCCATATTCATCAATTAATCGTGCAATCACCTCATTAACCTTCTTGAGCTGTGATTCATCTGGTGTTTTCGAGGACGTAGTAATTTTCACTACATCTTTTAGATCAGCAAACAGTTTCTTCTGAATTGCTTCACGCAAACGCTCGTGTGAATTATAATCAAAGCGCTTGCCTTTACGGGCAAATGCAGACAGACGAATGAGAATTTCTTCACGGAATGCTTTCTTTGCATTTTCTGAAATTCCAATTTGCTCCTCAATAGACCGCATGAGTTTTTCATCTGGATTCATTTCTTCTCCAGTAAGTGGATCTCTCAGTTTATTATGATTACAGTATGCTTCTACGTTATCCAGATAATTATCCATTAACGTCTTCGCTGATTCTTCATAAGAATAAACAAATGCTTTTTGTACTTCTTTCTTCGCAATTTCATCATATTCTTTTCTAGCGATAGCAATATAATTCATATATTTCTCTTTATCTTCTTTAGAAATGGATGGATGTGCATCAAGCCCATCTTTTAGCGAACGCAGCACATCAAGCGCATTAATGGATGGAACCTCTTTCCTAATAATAGTTGAAGAAATACGATTGATAACATAACGAGGATCAATCCCATCCATTCCTTCATCTGAATATTCTTTCCGTAATTCATCCACATCAATGTCGTTAAATCCTTCGACACTTTCTCCATTATACAACCGCAATTTCTTCAATAAATCTATTCCTTGTTTCTTCGATTCTTTTAATCTTGTTAATACAGAAAAGATAGCAGCTACTCTTAAGGCATGTGGCGCAACATGTACATGAGACATGTCACTTGTCTTAATCATCTTTTCATAAATCTTCTCTTCCTCATCTACCCGTAAATTATACGGGATTGGCATGACAATAATCCGTGAATGTAAGGCTTCATTCTTTTTATTGGCAATAAACGACCGATATTCTGCCTCGTTAGTGTGCGCTACGATGAGTTCATCAGCGCTTATGAGGGCGAATCTTCCAGCCTTAAAGTTCCCTTCCTGGGTAAGCGATAATAAATGCCATAAGAATTTTTCATCGGACTTTAATATTTCCTGGAATTCCATCATCCCACGGTTTGCCTTATTTAACTCTCCGTCAAAGCGATATGCCCTTGGGTCTGATTCTGAGCCGTACTCCGCTATCGTAGAAAAGTCAATACTTCCTGTAAGATCGGCTATGTCCTGTGATTTTGGATCAGACGGGCTAAAAGTTCCAATTCCCACACGCTTATCTTCCGAGAAAAAGATACGTTCCACCATCACCTCTTCAATTCGGCCACCATACTCTTTTTCCAGACGCATCGTATTAAGAGGAGACAAACTACCTTCAATCCGTATACCATATTCTTCCTGAAATTCATCTCGTAAATGATGAGGAATTAAATGAAGCGGATCCTCATGCATAGGGCAACCTTTTATTGCATATACTGCACCAGCATCTGTTCTCGAATATTGTTCCATCCCTCTTTTTAACATGCTTACAATAGTAGATTTCCCACCACTAACTGGACCCATTAATAACAAAATTCGTTTCCTTACATCCAGTCTTTTGGCAGCTGGATGGAAATATTCTTCTACTAATCTTTCCAAAGCCTCTTCTAAGCCATAGATTTCTTTATCAAAAAATTTATATACTTTTCTTCCATCAACTTCTTCAATCCCGGCATCTTTTATCATGTTATACACACGTGAATGAGCTGGCTGAGCGACTTCTGGTCTTTCCCTTAAAATTTCTAAGTATTCTGCAAAGGTGCCTTCCCATCTTAAGTTCTCTTCGTTTTCTCGGTAGCTCCTCACCTTACCTAGAATATCCATCTATATACCCCTCCATTATTACTGCGGTTTCTAAAGCATATGCAGGCATATCCTATATCATTCATAGCAAGTTCAAATTTCTTCGTGCGAAAAACAGAAAAGGGAACCATTCACCATTCTTCTCCCCTAATTATTATTACCTGGGAAATATTTGCTAGATTTAGTTGAATTTTGTCTGTTGTTGAGGCCTATACTACGATTGATGTGACAGTGAATTTTGCAGCTGTTATAGTGAGGGTAAGTTGTTTGTCAAAATGAAATTCTTTCGAAACATTAGGTTTGTTGGTTTTCTAAATATGCACGAATTCCAATTTCGGTTGTATAACAAACATTACAAGAGGTGATTTCATGCAAAAGAATTATTATGCAGTTATAGATATAGGGTCTAATACGATGCGTTTAGTTATTTATTCTCAAGTTAACTCCGGACGGCTTCATGAAGTGGAGAATGTGAAGTCGGTTGCCAGGTTACGCAATTCACTTGATGAGAAAAGCTTCTTAACGGAAGCTGGTATTAGCAAAATGATTACTACCCTTAGAAGTTTTAAAGAAGTAGTAAAAACCTACTCTTTAACAGACTTAATTTGTGTGGCAACTGCTACTATACGGCAAGCAAAGAATCAAAAGACCATTCAACAGAGAGTAAAAGAACAAATTGGCTGGGATATGCGAGTATTATCTGAAAAAGAAGAAGCCTTTTATGGATACTTATCCGTCGTAAACTCCACTTCACTAACCGAAGGAATAACGGTAGATATTGGTGGTGGGAGTACAGAAGTCACTTATTTCAAAGACCGCATACTCTTGGAGTCACATAGTTTTCCCTTTGGTGCCTTAACGTTACAGAAATTTTTTAGCGAGAGTAAATCCAATGAACAGGCTGTTACAAGATTAAGACATTTTTTGTTGGAACAATTCCATAGCCTTGGGTGGTTAAAAGGCAAACAGGTTCCATTAATCGGCATAGGCGGTAGTGCCAGGAATCTAGCTCAAATTGATCAAAGTATTAGAAAATATCCACTCGCCGGATTGCACCAATATAAAATGAACGATAGTGATATTGCAAAAGTCTTAAATCTTTTAGTTCCGATGAAGAAGGAAGAATTAGAAAAGGTGGAAGGATTATCGAGTGATCGTACGGATACCATTGTTCCGGCAATTGCTGTTTTTCACAGTTTATACGACATGATTGATGCCAAAGGCTTTATCCTAAGCAGAAAAGGGCTAAGAGACGGTGTCTTCTACGAGAGGCTAACACGGGATTTAAAATACAATCTATACCCAAATGTATTACAAGACAGCATTCAGGAGTTAGTTCATGAATATACTCTAAATATAGAACAAATACAGCATATCCAATTATTAACACGTAAATTTTTTGTTGGATTAAAAGAAAAAGGGATAGGTTCACTGACACAAGATGATTGGGCAATGCTTGAACGTGCATGTTTTGTATACAATTTAGGCGAATACATTGATTCAGAATCGAGTGCACAGCATACCTTTTACTTGCTTGCCAACCGAACAATTGATGGGCTTATGCATATTGACCGTCTAAAGCTTGCACTTATTGCTTCATATAAGAACAAAACTGTTTTCAAACAATTTATTTCTCCGTTTAAAAACTGGTTTTTAAAGGAAGAAAGAAAGAAGTTAGGATTATTAGGTGCCATGATAAAATTTACATATTGTTTGGATGCTACAAAAAGGCAGGTTGTACAGGATGTGGATATTACCTTTAACGGAGAAACCATTCAGATGAAAATTTATGGTAACAAAGACTACAAACCGGAGGAATATCAAACTAAGAAACAAAAAAGACATCTAGAAAAGGCGCTTCATCAAACGATTGAACTAGAATTCCTGGATGTGCCAAACTAAAATCTTCTCATTTTAATAAGAAGGTGTCTCTCGTCTTTTTCTGTATGCAAGGAACGTTTACAAACATTTTAGTCCTTATTTTATTTTTCATTCTTAACAAGTAAGGGGGAAGAAAATGGAAAACATTGCTAACGGAGTGAATTTAGACAATCCACTGTTTTACAACAACCGTGAGCTTAGTTGGTTAGCATTTAATAAACGGGTACTTGATGAAGCGTTCGATACAAAGAATCCCTTATTGGAACGCTTCAAATTTATCGCAATTTGTTCTTCTAATTTGGATGAATTCTTTATGGTCAGGGTTGCAGGGTTAAAAGACCAGGTAAAAGCAGACTTTAATAAACCGGAAAATAAAGCAGGACTAACACCCAAACAGCAATTAAAAGCTATTGCCGATCAAAATCATATTTTAGTACAACAACAATACAAAGGATATCAAAGCTTAGTAGACATATTAGATCAACAAGAAAATATTTCCCTTGTTTCTATGGATGATTTATCTTCAGAAGAAAAAACAAATCTTGAAACCTTTTTTGATGAACAAATTTTTCCTGTTTTAACACCACTCGCTATCGATGCCTATCACCCCTTCCCCATGCTGATGAATAAATCAATTAACTTAGGTATTGTATTGGAAGACACTGTTGATATGGAAAATAAAAAGAAAAATGCCATTGTTCAAGTACCAGCATTATTAGATCGATATGTTCAAGTTGGTCAGTCAAATCGATATATTTTATTAGAAGATATTATTTCTCATTACCTATATAAATTATTTAAAGGTTATCACGTAAAATCTATTACTGAATTTCGCATTACCCGCAATGCAGATATGACAATTCATGAAGAAGGTGCAAGGGATTTATTAAAAGAGATTGAAAAGGAGCTGAAGAAACGCAAATGGGGTGCAGCCGTTCGTTTAGAAGTTCGTGAAGGAAAATATGATAAAGAAGTTGTCCGCTTTCTGTTGAGAGTGCTGGAAATTCATGAGAATGATTTATACATTGTAGATGGTCCATTAGATTTAACCTTCCTATTTGGCTTTTGTAAAGAAGTACAGTCAGATAAGGAGCACTTAGTTTATCAAGCCATGATTCCACAACACCCACAGGACATTGGATTGGATGAAAATATTTTTGAGGCCGCTAAAAAACGTGATATCCTCCTTCATCATCCTTATGAATCCTTTGAACCTGTTGCGGAAATGATTACAGAAGCTGCAGAAGACACAGACGTCCTTGCCATCAAACAAACACTGTACCGGGTTAGCGGATATTCTCCAATTATTCAGGGGTTAAAACAAGCTGCCGAAAATGGGAAACAGGTAACTGTCTTAGTAGAATTAAAAGCAAGATTTGATGAGGAAAAAAATGTCCAGTGGGCAAAGGAACTAGAAAAAGTTGGCTGCCATGTCATTTATGGAATGAATTTTCTCAAAACACACAGTAAAATCACACTTATTGTTAGGAAACGCAAGAAGAAAATTGAGCGTTTTGTCCATTTAGGAACTGGTAATTATAATGATAAAACCGCAGAGACCTACACAGATATGGGACTTATTACAACGAAACGGAAATTTGGGATTGATGCCACGAACTTTTTCAATTATATAAGCGGTTTCACTGAAAGGCCAGATTTCCATCATATTTCCATGGCACCCTTTGAGATAAGAAGAGATTTCATCCGCTATGTTAATGAAGAGATTTCTTTTCATAAGCAAAAAGGAAATGGACATATCATTGCAAAAATGAACTCCTTAACAGATAAAGAAATTATCAAGAAATTTTATGAAGCCTCCCAAGCAGGGGTTAAAATTGACTTAATTGTTCGCGGAATTTGTTGTCTCAAGCCAGGTATTCCCCGTGTCAGTGAAAATATCCGTGTCCGCAGTATTGTCGGGCGATTCCTGGAACATAGTCGCATTTATTATTTTCACAGCAATGGAGATGAGCGCATTTTCCTCTCATCCGCTGACTTAATGACACGAAATATGGCCAAACGGGTGGAATTACTTTTTCCTATTTATGAAAAAAATATAAAAGAGCGAATCAAAGAAATATTATCGATCACCCTACACGATAATGTGAAAGCAAGAGAACAAAAAGAGGATGGAACCTACCATTATGTACGTGCAAAACAGGATGAACCCATCATTGACAGTCAAATGATGTTGTACGAAATGGCTTATAATGTGTTGGAAGATGAAGAATGAAAGTTCAATTACATGTTCGTGTAAAAAATGACGTATGAAAACATGCGTCATTTTTTCCGTTACTAAATCTATAAAGAACCTAGAACCAATGGTAAAATCAATAATACTACAGAACTCACTAATAAGATTACAGTTATAGTTTTAGGAAGTTTCGCTTTGCCTTTATACCACCCGGAAAATTGTAGCTTATTCCTATACAATACAAAAAGAAGTAAAAAAATAGCTACTGCACCTAGCCAAGAATAAGTTTCCGTTGCTTCATAGATCCTATAAATATATTCTATAGCTGCCCATCCCAATGCGCTGAGGATACCGAAAATAATGATGATCCGCAGTAATTCTAATAAAACTCTCACTCCTACTCCCACCATTCTGTATCATGTTATCTTGTTCTTCACCAATCATATCATTAGCTAAATGCACAGCAAAAAGGAACCCTTGCAACTCTATGCTAGGTTCCTTGTCTATTAGTGATGATGTCCACCTTTTGAAGGGTTCGTGATAACAAATCCTTCATCATTTACATGGAAATATTGAATCCAGATTCCGTCTAGAAATTCTTCACGTGAGTCAAGAAGGATATCGATATCCTTATCTGTTTTGACAATTTCATCATGTTCTTGTGGAGTATCATAGGAAATTCCATAATGCGCATGATCCCCATGCATATGCGAAATGTAGATACGAATCATTTTTCCCTGTGCTTCATCTGTTTCCAGCATCTTTTTCAATTGCTTAGCTGCATTGCGATTAATTTTTACTTTCATTTTTTCTATCTCCAATCAAGTAAGTCTGTTATTTATTATGGCATAAATGTAGATAGAATGTCATCTAATGAAAACTGCTCTGCTCTTAATATTTTCAGTTTTAGCGTATACACGGTCCGGAAATATATTCCGTTTATTAGTGCATAGTTTTTCTCATGAAATGCTGCTCGGCGCAAGGGTCAAAGAAGCTTAATCAAAGTAGTTCCCTCGCTACGGGGCCTTTGGAAAGGTGCATTTCCCGCAGGACAAGGAAGGCTACGTCAGCAAAGCATCGCACGGAGAAAATGTGGTCTTTCATTTTCGAGGAGTCTCCGTATTCTGCCTCCCTCTGTTAAGTTCATAATATTTTTGAGGTTATAGCTCATGAAATCACGAATAAGACAGTAATGATTCTTAAAAACAGCATATTCTAGATTATACAAGTAGAGCAGGCAACATAGCGGAGGAAATGCACGGAGACTCCTTGAAAAAAGAAGACCACTTTTTTCTGCGTGCGATGTTTCGCTGCCGAAGCGTTCCTTATCCTGCGGGAAGAAAAGCCTAGGTGAGACTACGGAGAGCGATAGCTCGGAGTAGGCTCAGCAGCGCCCGCGGAAAGCGTAGTGTATTTCCGTAGCGGATATAAAGCAGTTTTTTTCATTAAATAAGGAGTTTGTATCAACTACGACGTTTAAAAAGCAAAAAGGATACAAACGAACCTTTCTATATTAAAAATCATCCGGATTTGGACCGCTTCTGTCATCCATATTTAAATCATTGATTTGCTGCATTTCCTCATCTGTTAAAGCAAAATCAAAGATATCCGCATTTTCTACTATTCGTTCTTCTTTCACTGATTTTGGAATGGTGATGACATTATTTTGCACATCCCAGCGTAAAATTATTTGTGCTGGAGTTTTGCCATATTTTTCAGCAAGTTGCACAAGTAATGGCACATCTAATAATCTTCCTTTTTTCAGTGGCGACCATGCTTCTAACTGAATATCTTCTTTTTCACAAAACTCTTTTACTTCCAACTGTGTTAGATGCGGATGATACTCGACCTGGTTAATGACTGGTTTCACTTTTGCATCCTTTAATAAATCTTCCAAATGATACGCTTGGAAATTGCTGACTCCAATCGCCCGGACTTTTCCATCCGTATACAATTTTTCCAATGCTCGCCACGTATCTTTATATTTCCCAGACACTGGCCAATGAACAAGATATAAGTCCAGATAATCTAAATCCAGTTTTTGTAAACTTTCATCAAAGGCTTTTAATGTATTTTCATAGCCTTGCTGTTCATTCCATACCTTAGAGGTGACAAAAATTTCTTCTCTCGGAATACCTGACTCTTTGATTGCTTTCCCTACTCCTTCTTCATTTTGATAGTAAGAAGCCGTATCAATATGTCTGTAACCGTGTTGAAGAGCTGTTTTTACCGAATGGACCGTTTCCTCCATTGAAGCTTTATAAACACCGAGTCCGAAACCAGGCATTTTCACTCCATTGTTAAGTGTGACAGTATCTTGTAGGTTTGTTATCATTCTGAAGCCTCCATTTCTAAATGAAAATCTATCCTAATTTTACCATACAAACGTTTATACCTTCACATAAAGGAACTTTTTAGACCAAATTCACCCCAGCTATCTCCTTCCAAAAGATAGCTGGATGTACAATTAATTCGACCGTATTTCCTGACGCATAAAAATAACATAAGCAATCGCAAAACAAATCAAAGTTGCAGCAATTAATCCGGTGAGCTGTGGCCAAATAAGTAGTAAACTTTGGCTAAGTGGTAATGGACCAGCAACTGCTCCAGATGCTTGCTCCATGGTTAATGGGCCAAGGCTGCGAACGGATGGCGATAAAAGAATGGTCGTTGACTCATTAAATAAGTAGTTCGGTGAAATCCGCATTAAATTCAGTACCGTCCCCTGACGACTGACAACATCTTCCATGCTGGTCAGTTGAGCTGGATTCATGATAGAACGTGATAACAGTTGAACAATCATCGAATAAAAGATATTGAAAAAGATCCATACCGCAATACTGGATAAGGCGGAAGTTGCGGAATTTTTAAAGACCGTCGAAAATAAGATTCCTAAGTTCAGCCAAAAAGCAATGTAAACAATACACAGAATAAGAAAACTAAAGATACGCAAAAATTCTTCTAAGGTTGGCGGAATGCCCAAAATCAAGATTCCCAGAGCCATGACAATAAATCCAAGGGAGAAGAACAAAACAATGTTCAATAATAATGCAGCAACAAATTTTGCATTCAACACATAATCCCTAGGAATTGGCTGAGACATGAGCCTGCTTAGTGTTCCTCGGTTACGCTCCGAGTTTATCGCATCAAACCCTAATGCAATTCCAAACAATGGGCCGAGAAATCCAACAAACGTAATAAATGAAGGAAGGGTCCCATCTGATATGGTAAATAACTGCAAGAATAAATAAGAATCGTTACCAAATTCTTCAGCAGCTCCACTATCCATGGTGCTCGTTATGGCTGTCACCGCCGTATATAAAGAGCCAAAGCACGCCAATAAAATAATCGTTAATAAAATAGTAATTCGCCAGCTTCTGATAGAATCCGTGAATTCTTTGCGTACAATCGCCATAAAAGCCTGGCGATTATCATTTTGCGCGCTTTCTTTCCTATTTTCATCCATAAATTTCCCGAGACCATTAAATCTTAGTTTTTCTTTTACATTCGCCATGTTCATGTTTGCTCACGCCCTTCAAAATAGCGATGATATATTTCATCCAGTCCAAAGTCTTTATTACTGATTTGATATAAAGATGCACCTGAATCAATAATGGAACGACTAATAGCCGGGCTAACATCTTCCTTGCAATAAACATCCAGACCAGATTTTGTCTTCACGGCCTCTTTTACATGAGGAATCTCCTTTATTTCTTGTATTAAGGTTTCATCTATCGGGGAGGCATTCACATGGATAACGAAGGATTGCTCTTTAAATAACTGATTGGCCAGACTTTCTATATTTCCATCAGCCAAAAGCTTTCCTTTCACGAAGATACCAACTCGGTCACAAATTTGCTGAACTTGATGCAAATGATGCGAAGATAAAAGTACCGTTATTCCCTCTTCTTCACTCAGTTTTCGAATCATTTTCAAAAGCTCCCGAACACCTTCAGGGTCAATACCTAAAGTTGGTTCATCCAGAATGACAACATCCGGATTTTTCATCAGTACATCAGCTAAGCCGAGTCGCTGTTTCATCCCGCGAGAATATTTTCCTGTCTTCTTACTGGCGGATTCGGTTAAATTGACCTTTTCCAGTAAATAATCGGCTCTTTCTCTTGCTGTTTGTTTGGGTATATTATTCAATTCCGCTGTATAAAGCAGATTTTCTAGGCCAGTCATGTTTTGATAAAATCCGAGATTATCAGGCAGGTAACCAACAATCCGTTTGACTTCAATTGGCCGCCGAATCGAATCAATACCGGAAACCCGAATTTTCCCTGACGTTGGCTCACTAAGACCCAGCATCATCAAAATAGTCGTTGTTTTTCCGGCACCATTCGGACCCAGCAACCCGAAAATTTCCCCTTTAGGAATGGAAAGAGACAAATTATTTACGGCAAATTGGTCATCATACTGTTTACTGACGTTTTCCAGCTCAATAATTGGAGTGGCCACCTTTATCTCCTCCCATATTTTCTAATAATGTAATACAATCCAAAAGCGACTCCTAAAATGATGACAATGCCAATAATTCCCCATAATGTTGATGTTTCAACCGATACTCTAAAATCGGTATCTGCTGACGTTTCTTCAGCAGAAGCGGTAAAAGTAGTGACATAATCCCCAGCAATCGCTTCATCCGATGCAGTTAATGTTGCTTTTACGGTTGCTGATTCGCCTGGCGCAATTTCTGGAATCGTGCTTGTATCAAATTCAGATTCCCAATCCGTTGGTGTAGAAGCAGAAAGCTCTACTTCAGTTAGCGGAGCAGTTCCTGTATTTTCTATTACTAAATCAATGACTTTATCTCCGCCAGATGTGATATCGGTATTCAAATTACCTTTTGGTGTTGTTACATTAATCCCATAAGACCCTGTAATAACGGCCTCTAAGGTTGTTTCAGCAGATGTACCGCTTCCTGCCGCAGCAACCCCAATTTCATAGGTGTCGGCACTAGCATTTTCTGGAGGTGTCACGTCGACCGTTACATCTTTTTCGCTATTGGGTTCTACCGTCACAGAAGTAACCTTGTCACTTCCAGATTTAAAGGCCACACCCCAACCTTCAGGTGCATTCCCAGTCAGTGCATAGTTCTGTTCCTCTGCTGTACGGTTTCTTAATGTGGCAGAAAAGGAGAAAGAAGAATCTGTTGATCCCTGTAAATTCGGCTGATCGACATTAAACTCCGTTGCAAACGTTCCTTCTTCTGTCAGTTTTACAAGAAAAGGTAACTCCGATGTACTGCCACCTTGATCCGTTGCAACTAAACGAAATTCATAATCCGCCTGCTCAATTTCTAATGGCACGGTAACTTCCAATGTAATTTGTTCTTCACTGCCTTCCCGAACAGAAAGCTGTTCGATGGCGCTTCCATTTGCTGTAATTTTATGAGACCAGCCTTCTGGTAAACCTTCGACATCAAACGTTATATTTTGGATAGATGATTCATTATTGATCACATCAATCGTGTAATCAATCGTTTCCCCAGGTGTTGCCGAAAGCCCCGTGTAAGGCGTATACAAGGTCACCTGCGCAAAAGCCGTATTCCCTCCTATCAGTAAGCTTATCGTCACAATAAGCGTCAAAGTAGTTAGTAGTTTCTTAAACATTCCAATCATCCTCTCTCGTATATTTTCATAATGGATACGGTGGAGAATTGGATTTGGATTTGTTTTTTTGAAAAAAATTTTTTATTATTTTTGTAGAAACCTAATGCGGAATTAAAACGTCTATTTAAAATAGATAGAAATATGTAAAGGGGGCGATTATTGTGGATGATAACCAGGAAAGCGTAGAACTGTTAAAACAAATTAGCCGTGGCTCACGTGATGCATTCGATCCTTTCTATGAAAAATACAGTGCTTTTATTTTCAATATTGCTTATCAGGTCACTGGAAATAGGATAGAAGCGGAAGATGTGTGCCATGATGTATTTTTAGAAGTCTTTCAAAAATCATCTCAATACCAACCAGACAAAGGAAGTGTCAGAGCATGGCTGGCAGTCAAAACAAAAAGCCGATCGATTGATCGCTTACGGAAGAAAAAACCTCTATTAATTGAAAAGCTAGAAAAACTATCTCTTCAGGAAGTGCAAGGAGTAGATTTGCAGTTTTTGAAGGAAATTGAAAATCATCTCATTCATGACGCGCTTGTACATCTACCAAAACCACAACGCGAAGCCATCTACAGATCCTATTTCGCAGGTGAGACTCATAAAGAAATTGCGGAAATAATGAAAAAGCCATTAGGTTCGGTAAAATCCCTCATTCGGTACGGACTGCGTAATCTAAGGAAGCAAAAATCCATATTTAATTGGACCGAATCTAGTGGAGGTGGAAATAGACATGAGTTATAACAAGCACGTACCAGAAGAATGGATGATTGAGTTAGCGTTAGGAAATATTTCTAATGAAAAGCGTGATGATGTATTACAGCATATAAATAGATGTGAAGCTTGTCGAACAGAATTTGAAAGTTGGAAGCAAATTTTTTCCAAACAACCAAGCGAACAACCTACTGATTCTGTTAAAGAAAAAGTCTGGAAGGATTTTCAAGAGACGAAGCAACCTGTGAAACGAAAGAGAAAGAGCCTAGTGATAACTTTTGCAATAAGCAGTGCTGCAGCTATCTTCTTTCTCGCAATGGGCTTGATTTTTTATAACCCAGCAACAAACCACTCCTATCAGATTGCACATAATGAAAATATTGAAGAAGATATATTGAACCAATCGCAGACAAAACAAGTCGCAGTTATTCCGGTTGCAGACTTTATGGATGTTTCTGGTAACTTATGGATCAATGATTCTACGCATGAAATGTTGCTGGAAGTAGACGGTTTAAATCATCTACCTGACCATGATTATCAATTATGGATTGTATATAAGGATGACGAAATGGATGGAGAACTTCTTTCGATTCAGGACGGCGCATCACGTGTATTCTTTAAAGGAAAAGATGTGGAGCAACTGAAATTGCTTAAAGCTAGTGTAGAACCACTTGGCGGAAGTGTGGTACCTACTGGGCCGGAGACGTTTGTTGTGCCGGTGGGGTATGAGGATTGAATATAAGGGGAAGAAAATTATCTTCCCCTTATTTGTGGATATAGTATTTTCCTTATTTGTGGATATTTTCGTGCAAATTATACGCAATATCTAACTTCCAAGTCACTGAAAGTTAGGTAAAACACAAAATTTGTAATGAGGATTTGTCCTAACTATTGAGAGAAAAACAAGTTGCAGATTATCTAAAATATGGGGACTAAAAGAGAAAATAAAACTTGTTGATTTGTTACATAAAAAATGTACCATGAAAACTTATTTTAACCATTACTGATTTTTTAATACTCATTCCATAGCTTTAATTTCTGCTTCTTGTTGGATGGAGCGGGTTGAGAGAAGATCAATAGAGTCTTGCTGTTTCTGAATTGTGTTAAGAATCTTTTCATTAGAATTATCTATGTGTTTTTCAACATTTTTGAAATAAGGAGCAAAACCTTCTATCAATGATGTTTTTAGATTGTCTACCTTTATATCAACAGAATTGACTTTTCCTTCTAATCTTTCTTGTCTTACATCTATGGAACTTACTTTTGATTCTAATCTTACTTGTCTTTCGTCTATGGAACTTACTTTTGATTCTAATCTTTCTTGTCTTTCATCTATAGAACTTACTTTTGATTCTAATCTTTCTTGTCTTTCATCTATGGAACTTACTTTTGATTCTAATCTTTCTTGTCTTTCATCTATGGAATCGACTTTTCCCCCCATTCGATCTTGACCTATTTCTAGGTGCCCGACTCTAGTTTCTAACCTCTCTTGACCTTCCCTTATACCTTTCAATTCATTTAATATTTGATCTAGTACTTTTTCCAACTCGAAACCTCCAATCTTTTTCTATTATACCAGTTATTCATTCATATTTGGGAAAAATATATTCCTTAGTATTTTAAAACAGTTGAATCACAAAGATTAAATGATTCAACTATTTAGATTATATTAAAGTCAAAAAAGGTTGACTATAGAAGTAGTCACAACTCCATATTCTTAGCAATAATTCCCTTCATAATCTCATTCGTACCAGCATAAATCGAGGTGACGGCAGCATCCCGATACCTTCTAGCAATCTCATATTCTTCCATATAACCGTAGCCACCATGGAGCTGTAAACACTCTACTGCTACCTTTTGCTGTAAATCCGTTGTCCACCATTTTGCCATGGATACTTCACTTACGATATCAGTCCCTGCCATATGTTCTTCCGCTAGTCTGTCTACGAAAGTTCTACCGATTTGAATTTCTGTTTTCAACTCAGCTAACTTAAACTGGGTATTTTGGAACTTGCTAATGCTCCTGCCAAATGCTTTACGTTGTTTCACATAATCAGTAGTTATCTCCAGCATTTTTTCTGCAGCAGTCATTGATTGGATTGCAACTACTAACCGCTCTTGCTGCAGTTTATCCATCAAATAATAAAAACCTTTTCCTGCTTCCCCTAATAAATTATTTGCAGGAACTCGTGCATCTTCAAAAATTAGTTCACTAGTATCACTCGAATGTTGGCCAGCCTTTTTTAGTTTTTTTCCTTTCGTAAATCCAGGTGTTCCTGCTTCCACGGCAATCAAACTGATGCCTCTATGCGTAGGATTTACTTGAGGATCGGTTTTACAAACAACAATGACCAAATCAGCAGAGCTACCATTTGTTATAAACGTTTTTTCTCCATTTAGGACATACTCATTTCCGTCTTTTATTGCTGTTGTTTTAATATTGGCTAAATCAGAACCAGCTCCAGGCTCTGTCATGGCAATAGCGGAGATCATTTCACCAGTTACAGCTTTCGGAAGCCAACGTTCTTTCTGCTCCTTCGTCCCAAAAGCTTCAATATAGGGAATAACGATATCATTATGCAAACCCATCCCCACTAATCCCGTTCCAACCTTCTCTAGCTCTTCCAAAATGACAACGGAATAAGCAAAATCTGCATGAACGCCACCATATTCCTCTTTGACTTGCGGACATAAAAAACCTTGGTTTCCAGCTTTCTCCCAAAATGACCTGGGAATTTGTTTTTTCTCTTCCCATTGTTCAAAAAAAGGATATGCTTCCTTTTCCAAAAACTTTCTTAGAGAAGCACGAAATATTTCATGCTCCTCTTTTAAAAAAGGACGTCTCATTCTAAAGCCCCTTTCTATTAGTAAATGAACTACTTATTGTTGTACTTCTGTATTTTTTTTAGAGACTTTATGGATTGCGTTTTCATAATCTTGCTTCAGTTCTTCTACTATTTCTGCTACCGTTTGAATCTTGGTAATGGGACCTACTCCTTGACCCGCACCCCAAATGTCCTTCCAAGCTTTTACGTCATTCCTGTTCTGGGAGAAATCTATCTTTTCCTTCTTTTGCAGATTACTAGGATCGAGCCCCGCATTGATAATACTAGGAACGAGGTAATTTGCATTAATCCCGCTGAAAGCATCTGTATACGTAATATCCTCAATGGATGAATCAACAATCATTTCTTTATAGGCATCTTTAGCAAGACTTTCTTCTGATGGGATAAAACGTGTTCCAATATAGGCAAAATCAGCTCCTAACACTTCCGTTAAGAGAATATCTTCCCCTTTGCTCATTCCTCCAGACAAAGCGATTGGTCCATCAAAAAACTCTCTCACTTCATGGACAAACGGAATAGGATTATACGTGCCACCGTGTCCCCCTGCACCACTTGCAACAAGAACGAGTCCATCTGCTCCCTTTTCGATGGCTTTTTTCGCAAATTTAATATTAATCACGTCGGAAAAAACAACCCCACCATAGCCATGAACAATATCCACTACTTGACTAGGATCACCCAGAGATGTAATAACAACAGGTGGCTGATATTTTTCGATTAATTGAAGATCTTCTACATATCGTTTGTTGGACTTATGGACAATAAAATTGATTCCCCATGGGGCAATCTTTTGATCAGGATGTAACTGTTTTTGTGTTTCCAGCTCTGTTGTAATCTCTTCCATCCAATTTTCCAAGATTTCTCCAGACCTTGCGTTGAGAGCAGGAAAGGTCCCGATGATTCCTGAAGTACATGCATTTATCACCATTTTTGGATTACTGATTATAAACATCGGTGCCATAATTACCGGCAGTTCCACGGAATTTTTTAACTGTTCGATTACTTCGTTTCGCATTTTTATAAGCTCCTCTACCAATAAATTTTCAAATCACTATTAATCTAATCTTTCAATGATTGTTGCATTAGCCATTCCATGCCCTTCACACATGGTTTGAAGTCCGTAACGTCCACCTGTTCTTTCCAGTTCATTCATCATCGTAATCATTAAACGACCACCGCTAGCACCTAATGGATGCCCTAAAGCAATGGCACCACCATTTGGATTCAATTTTTTAGGGTCTGCTCCTGTCTCCTTCAACCATGCTAATGGAACGGACGCAAAAGCTTCGTTCACTTCAAAAACATCTATATCATCCATAGTAAGGCCCACTTTTTGCAGTACTTTTTTAGTAGCTGGTATAGGACCTGTAAGTATTAAGGTTGGATCAGAGCCAACTACGGTACGAGCTAAAACCCGAAATCTTGGCTTTAATCCCAATGCTTCCGCTTTTTCTCGGGACATTAATAAAATGGCATTTGCCCCATCACTAATCTGACTGGAGTTACCTGCCGTAATATTTCCATCTTCATTAAAAGCAGGCTTCAAACTTCCCAACTTTTCCAGACTGGAATTTTCTCTAGGCCCTTCATCCTCTTTGACAACTACCGTCGAGCCATCATCCATAGCAACTTTGATAGGCATGATTTCTTTATCAAATCTTCCTTCTTTTCTTGCCTTAATTGCTTTTTGATGGCTTTCTAAAGAAAAAGTGTCTAATTCTTTTCTGGAAAAACCCCAATTATCAGCAATACGATCAGCAGACAACCCTTGATGGATCATTTCGTACTGAGATGTAAGTTCTTCACTAAAATCAATGTTTAAACGATTGGAACCAATAGGGACACGTGACATATTTTCAATTCCACCTGCGACAACTACGTCCATGTCCCCACTTATAATTGCCTGAGCAGCGAAATGAACGGCCTGCTGACTGGATCCACACTGTCGATCAATCGTAGTTCCTGGTACGTCTATCGGATATCCAGCTTGAAGAGCAGCGATTCTAGCAATATCAAAAGATTGTTCCCCCACCTGAGATACACAACCTAATATGACATCTTCCACTTCACTTGGAGAAATACCAGCTCTCTTTACTACTTCCTTTAATGGCTTTGCAGCTAGATTTTCTGCACGAATGGTACTTAGTGATCCATTTCTTTTTCCTACGGGGGTTCGGACTGCTTCTACAATGACTGCTTCACGCATGAAAATGCTCCTCTCATTCTTTGATTTATTGAGGCTGGGACAAAAGTATTTTCTCAAAGGAAAACCCGAACATGATTGGTGGATCGGTGCATAAATACCGCTCCGGAAATATACTTCGCTTTCCGCGGGGAGCTGGTGAGCCTCCTTCGTGCTGCCGCACTACGCAGTCTCACCGATGCTCTTCTTCCCGCAGGAGTCTACGTATATTTCCTCCGCTATGTAGCACATTGTTCGTTTTCTGAATTAAACACTTTAGTTATGTCCCAGCCTCAATGATAATTTTCTTTTTTCTTTTTAAGCACGATATATGTGCTCATTAAATTTCTGCTCCAATCAACAAGCTTTTCTATAAATCAACTAATGGAAAACACACCCAGAAAACGTGTTTGTGCATTACAATACTCAAGATTAGCGGAGGAAATACACGGAGACTTCTTGAAAAAAGTAGACCACTTCTTTCTGCGTGCAATGTTTCGCTGCCGAAGTGTTTCTTGTCCTGCGGGATGAGAGGCATCGGTGAGACCCCGCAGTGCGACAGTATGAGGAGGCTCAACAGCCGCCCGCGGAAAGCGTAAGTGTATTTCCGTAGCGATAACACTGCACAAACTACTATACGGTCCATACATTTAATGTCATCTCTACCTTGGCTGCATTCGAATGGCACCATCTAATCGAATGATTTCTCCGTTTAACATTGGGTTTTCAATAATGCTTTTTGCCAATTGCCCGTATTCATCAGGGGACCCAAGTCTTTGTGGAAACGGGACCATTTTACCAAGTTCTTCTCTTGCAGCATCAGGCAATCCTGCAAACATAGGTGTTTCAAATAGTCCCGGTGCAATCGTCATTACCCTAACACCAACACTTGCTAAATCTCTTGCAATCGGCAAGGTCATTCCAGCCACTCCGCCTTTAGAAGCACTATATGCAGCCTGACCAATTTGCCCTTCAAAGGCTGCAACAGAAGCGGTATTAATAATGACACCACGCTCTCCTTTATCATTCGGTTCATTTTCACTCATTTTCTCTGCAGTAAGGCGTATCGTATTAAATGTTCCAATTAAATTTACCTGAATGACGTTGGAAAAGGAATCTAACGAATGAATTCCTTTTTTCTGACTATACGTTTTCTCAGCAATTGCAATTCCAGCACAATTTACCAGTACATTTACTTTATTGTGCTCCTTCTTTACCTTTTCTAAGGCTGCCTCCACACTTGCACCGTCCGTTACATCGGTTCGAACGAAGAAAACATGTTCACCCAATTCCTCTGCTAATTGCTTCCCTCTTTCTTCCTGTAAATCAAAAATAGTTACCTTTCCACCATGTGCAGCAATATTTCGGACCGTTGCCTCTCCCAATCCTGATGCTCCTCCAGTAACCACGGCAGAAACTTCTTCTATTTTCATCCGAATTCACCTCATTCTATTAAATTAGCCCCTGAATAATCATCCAGGGGCACATGTTGATTCGTTAATTAACTTTCTTGGCACTTCCCCAATGCATTTCACGTAAGCGGAACTTCTGCAATTTACCTGTTGCCGTTTTTGGTAAACTTTCTACAAACTCCACCTCTTTCGGTGCCTTAAAATGGGCCATATTATCTCTGCAGTAATCAATAATATCCTGCTCACTCACCTTCGCATCAGGTTTCAGAACAATAATTGCTTTTGGCACTTCCCCCCATTTTTCATTTGGGACAGCAATAACCGCTACTTCCAGGACATCCGGATGCTTGTATAAAACGCCTTCCACCTCTGTAGAAGAGATGTTTTCTCCACCAGAAATAATTAAATCTTTCACACGGTCGCGAATTTCGATATATCCATCTGGATGAGTTACCGCTAAATCACCCGTATGGAACCAGCCATCTTTTATTGCCTCTGCCGTCTTTTCTGGGTCCTTATAATACCCTTTCATCACAACATTACCGCGAGTGACAATTTCACCTAATTCCTCTCCATTCCAGGCAACTTCTTCTCCATCATCTTGCCTGATCACTTTCGTTTCTCCATTAAATGCAAGCTCAATCCCCTGCCTTGCTTTAATAGTCGCTTGGTCATCCGCAGATTTCGAATCAAAGTCGGATTTCCACTCACAATACAAAATAAATGGAGCTGTCTCCGTTAATCCGTAGACATGAATCATGTTGAGACCTAGAATTTCCTGCGCTTTTTGAATCAATGCTGCAGCTGGCGGTGAGCCTGCTGTACCCATACGAGGCTTCGTTGTCACCTTCGTTTCTTTTGCTTTTGGATCGTTCACTAGCATATTAACAACGGTCGGTGCTCCACATAGTAAGCTGATGCCTTTTTGCTCGAATAAATCAAGAATTAGCGGCGGATCCACTTTTCGTAAACAAACATGAGTTGCCCCTGCTGCTGTTATAGCCCAAACACCGCCCCAGCCATTTGCATGGAACATAGGCAATGTATGAAGGTAAACATCATTATGTTTGACATCTAAGTGATTCATAAAGTTGGCTGCGTTGATGTAGTTACTGCGATGGGTTTGCATCACGCCTTTAGGCTTTGAAGTCGTTCCACTGGTGTAGTTCAAGGTTAGTAATTGATTTTCATCAATCTCTACTTCTGGAGGTGTAGTTGCTTTTGCATGTTGTAGAAAAGAATCGTATTCTATGCTTTTAAGAGAAGATTTCTGTCCTTCCACAGGGACTAGGATGATTTGTTCTAAGGAGAGATTATCAACAATTTCTTCAATAGGTGCTGCAAATTCCTCATCAACAATTAACATTTTTGCATCACTATGATTAATAATATATTCCATATCAGAAGCTGAAATTCGATAGTTTAACGGAACCATTACCGCACCAAGCTGGCAAATACCATAAAAGCTCTCCAGCATATAATGCGTATTTGGAAGCATTACCGCAACATGGTCGCCTTCTTTAATTCCAGCTTCAGATAAGGCAATTGCTAATTTATCGGTTCGTTCACCAAATTCCTTGTACGTAAATTCCTTATCTTCATCGATAATAGCTACCTTTTCCGGATAATATTTTACTGCTCTTCGCTTCCAGTCTAGTGGAGTCAATGGGGTAAACATAATGAGTCATCTCCTTTTCGTTTATTTTCCCGTAAAATGAGGCTTACGTTTTTCTATAAATGCTGCTCTTCCTTCTTTAAAATCATTCGATTGGAACGTAACAGCCTGTCCATAAGCCTCTAATTGAAGGGCATCTTCTATGGACATATATGGTGCCTGATGCAAGATTCGTTTCGCCATTCCTAATGTTTTGGTTGGCCCTTTGGCTAAAGAAACAGCAAGTTCTCGACCCTTTTCAATTACCTGACCTTCTTCTGTGACCTCATTAATTAAACCGTATTCCTTCGCTTCCTTTGCTTTAAGCTTTTTCCCTGTAAAAATTAATTCACTTGCCACATGCATCCCTACTTTTTGCGGAAGAAAATACAAACCGCCAAAGTCGGGAATAGCACCAACCTGAGAAAAAATCTCAGAGAAAATAGCATTCTCGTCTGCGAATACGATGTCACATGCAAATGCAATATTACATCCCGCCCCTACGGCAGGACCATGAACCGCAGCTATAACAGGCTTTTCCATTTGATAAAGACCAAGTACTGCATCCTGACCTGCTTGCAAAAACTCTCTAACTTCCACTGGGTTATCAATATCAATCCCAAAATCCTTTAAATCGCCACCTGCACAAAAACCCTTTCCGTTTCCATAAACCAAAACAGTACGAACATCCGGATTGGATTTTGCCTCAGATACAGCTTTCGTTAAATCTACCGCTAAATCGTTATTTAATGCATTCAGTTTTTCTGGGCGATTAAGAATGATTTCAAAGACGCCATCCTGAAAATGTGTGTTGACTGTAGCCATTGTATGCCTCCTGTATTAGCTTAATATACTTTTTTCTTGAAGAATCTGCTGTGTATGCTCCCCAAGTTCTGGCGCTTTTGTTTTAATTTTTCCAGGCGTTTCTGATAGTTTAATAGGAACGCCAATATATTTCTTCTGATCAAATAGAGTTTGAATCATATCCCTTGCAATCACCTGTGGATTGCTAATTACTTCATTATATGTAAGGACTGGTGTCACACATGCCTCCACTCCAGAAAATGCTTCTGTCCATTCCTCCAGAGTCTTTTCCATAATAATTGTTTGAATTTCATATTTCATGCGATACTGCTCGTTAAGTGATGCGTCTAAAAGCGGTATAAGGTCTTCTCTCTCAATCACTGTACAAAAGTTCTTCCAGAATTTAGGCTCAAGTGCTCCTACAGAAAGATAGCGTCCATCTTTTGTTTCATACACTGCATAGCAAGCACGACCACCATCTAAAAGCTGCTCCCCTCTATGTGGAAGGACATCCGTAGATAAATAGTTTGGCAATGTTGCCTGTAACCATGACAGGACACCATCCATCATAGAGATGTCCACAAATTGCCCTTTCCCGGAGTCCTTCCTTTCCATTAAGGCTAGTAAAATTCCAATTGTTGCTGGCAGTGCACCCCCACCAATATCCGCAATTTGCGTTGCCGGAACGACTGGCTTCCCATCTTTTTCTCCCATTAAATCAAGCAGACCTGTCAAACTTATGTAATTAATATCATGGCCCGGAAGATTTGCGTATGGACCAGTCTGACCATAACCGGTTATCGCACAATAAATTAGACTTGGGTTGATCTCCTTTAAAACAGAGTAATCAAGACCTAACTTTTCCATAACCCCAGGACGAAATGACTCGACAACCACATCCGCTTGTTTTACAAGATCTTTAAAATGGGCTTTTCCTTCTTCCTTTTTCAAGTCCAAACAAATACTTTTCTTGTTTCGATTAAGCGAATGGAAAAATGCACTATTGTTATCTACCTTTGGTTGGTAGTCTCGTAGATAATCACCAGTGTTTGGCGCTTCCACTTTAATGACTTCTGCTCCGAAATCTGCGAGAAGCATGGTGCAGAAGGGTCCTGGTAGGAGGCGGGTTAAGTCTAGGATTTTGATGGATTTTAGTGGCATGGCGGAGCCTCCTTTCTTGATAAATGAATAAATTGTTGAATAATTTGCAGTTTTGAAATCGATTACAATTTATTTTAATGTTTGTGGAATTAATTGTCAATAAATTAAGTGAATTTATATTAGTCTGCCTTTTGGAGAGGGTTGCTAAGTAATATATATTTTTCAATACTAGAGGAAAAGGGGGTCTATAAAATCAATCAAATAGATACTATTTTGAAGTTGAAGATATAAATTGTGTCTAATAAGGAAAGAATATTAAAAACTAGAGTTATAATGACTAAAAAAACGACTCTAAATTAAAAAATTATAAATTTAGAGTCGTCTTATTCTCTACCAGATTGCGATCATTAGTTTTTTAATAATCTCACGCAAATGTAGTAGTCTTTTTATGTGTAGAGTTCTAATCAACTTCATGAAAAATACAAACGAAAAACTAAAAATATTGTTGATATATATGTTATTATGATTACAAATTGGACAAAGTAATATTCTTATTCTGAGCCTTATTTTTTATTTTTGTTTTTAAGTATATCTCTGGCAATTGTCCAGCGATGGATTTCTGAGGCTCCCTCAATAATTCTTAATGCACGGATATTTCGATACATAAATTCTATCGGTAACTCCTTAGACAGTCCCATAGCACCATGTAACTGCATAGCACGGTCTGCTATTCTCATTGACATTTCCGTACCAAACACTTTTAACATCGCAGCTTCCTGTCGAATATCTTTAACCCCATTATCCATTTTCCAAGCAGCATGATATGACATTAATCGTGTAGCATGAATATCAATCGCTGAATTTGCAACCCACCACTGGATAGCTTGACGTTCTGCTAGGTACTTACCGAATGTTTTTCTCTGGTTAGAGTAATCTGACATCATTTCCAATAAGCGTTCTGACATACCCACTGAACGTTGTGCTATTTCAATACGACGTACACCTAACCGATTTTGCATAGGTATAAATCCATTACCTATTTCCCCTAACACCTGACTTTCATCAACTTCTACATTATCGTAATATACTTCATAAGGGTGATGTGAGCCAATAGTTGGTATACCTCGAGCAATCTTTAAACCAGGTGTACCTTTGTCAACTATAAAAGCAGTAATTCCACCATATTGCCTTTTTTCCGGATCAGTGACTGCCATTGTGATGAAAAAATTAGCATTATTGGCATTAGAAATCCAGGTTTTGGTACCATTTATTACCCATTTATCACCTTTTTTTACTGCACGTGTTTGCATGCCTCCTATATCAGAACCAGCATTCGGTTCACTGATAGCAATAGCAGATTGATATTTACCACTAACATACGGAAGTAAGTAACGTTCTTTCTGATCCGAGTTACAACTTGAGATTAAAAAGTGAAGATTAGGAGCATCTGGTGGAAACGTAAAAGGTACAATCGTCTTTCCGAGTTCTTCCATTACAACTGCTTTAGCTAAAAACCCCAGATTTGTTCCTCCAAATTCTTCGGGAACATCCAACCCCCACAAACCTAATTCCTTAGTCTTCATAAGTAGATTTTCCTCGATATCTGCTGGAATTAGCGGAGCATCACTCAATCCACGACTTGCTTCGTTTTTCATTACCATTTCCTCTAACGGGAGTAACTCTTTTTTTACAAAATTACGTACTAATTGTTGTAGCATTACTAATTCATCAGGTAAGGTAAAATCCATCGGTATTTAACCTCCATGTAATCTATTAAAATATATTAACAAGTAACTGAAACATTTCTAATTGACTCTTATTTACTAACTTCTCCAAAAACTTAAAATTGACGAGCTATTTTCTCTATAACTGGGATACTTTTTCTTTCAGTCTTGTTAAGCATGACACTCGTGACTATTGCTTCAGTTATCTTTTCTTCTACTTGATTATAAATCTCTTGTTTGACTTCGAAACTAGAATTTCCCAATCGAAACGGTGTTGTTTTTATTTTTAGAAGGTCTCCTAATTTTGCTTCTTTTATAAAAGTAATATTTATTTTAAGAACGACAGTAGCTAAATTTTGTACATGCATATTTTCAAAAGAAATACCTGCTCTACGAAACCATTGTCCTCGAGCCTTTTCTAGATAATTTAAATATACACTGTTATTAACATGTTCAAGATCATCAATATCATCCTCTTTAACAATAATATTTGTTATTATATCCATCATTCCTCCAATTTCTATCGTTTTTATTTTATTTTTGAGTAGTGGTATCTGTAACCTAAAACGTTTAATAATAGAAACTGTACACTATTAAGCTATCTAAGAATATAATTATATTTTAATTTTTGTCATAATATATTGATACGACTTTTTTAAAGAGTTTCTATCAATTCACTATAATAGCTAATACCCTTTCCAAATAGGTAATCTCTTTTCTATAAATGCTCGTGCACCCTCTATTCTATCCTCACTTTCATATACATTAGGACCTATATCCATTCTTAAAGCTTGAAATAATGGCGTTCCCATCGTCTTCCAAATAGTTTCTTTCATTCTTTTTACAGATAGGGGAGCACCGTAACATATTTCTTTAGCAATTTCATTTGCTCGTTCTTGTAATGCTGTCTGATTTGGTAAAACCTCATCAATTAATCGTATTTTAAATGCCTCGTCAGCATCTATAAGTTTCCCTGTAAAGAGTAGGTATGAAGCTACACCTGGTGAAACTATTTTAGGTAATAAGGTCGCCCCAAAACTAGCCCCCATTCCTCTTCTGGATTCCGGAAGACCTATCTTACTTTCTTTTACTGCAATGCGATAATCACTTGCAAGAGCGATCTCACATCCAGCACCAACAGCATCTCCATTTATTGCACAAACAACTGGTTTCCAAGTCTCTATAATTGCTTCAAATATTTTCCCTCTAGTAGAAGCCCTCCTTTTTATACCAGCATTATCCTCTATAGACTCTTTTAAATCTATTCCACTACAGAAAGCTTTTTCCCCTTCTCCACTTAAAATCAAAACTCTAGCATCTTGGTCTTTTTTAAAAATATCTAGGTATTCTAGAAATTCTTTAGCTAATTGAATATTAATAGCATTTCTTCTCTCCTGGCGATTTAAGAATATATACGAAACATTACCTTCTTTTCTATAGATGAGTGAACTCATAATTTCCCTCCAAGTTATAATTATTATTGACGTATTTCTCAAAATTTAATTAACTACTTAAAGTGTATATCTGTACTATTATTCACAATTATCAGTTAATTTATTCTGCCTTATACTTTTAAAAATTTGATTTTTTTCTTTATTTATTTTCCTTTGAAATTTGGTTTCCTCTTCTCTAAAAATGCTGAGACTCCCTCCTTATGATCCTCAGTTTCTTTAATTATAGCCATATGAGAGGAAATCATATCCAGAGCTGGTTCTAATTCGAGTCTTAGTGATTGACTTACAGATCTCTTAATCATACGAATAGCTACTTGAGGCCCTGCAGCTATCTTTTTGGCTAACTTCATAGTTTCATCCATAAAAATTTCACTTTGGTAAACCTGATTAACTAGGCCAATTCTGTAAGCTTCTTGTGCATTTATAAAGTCACCAGTCCAAAGAAGCTCATATGCTTTACTTTCTCCTACAAGTCTTGGTAAGAAATAGGATCCACCATCGCCAGGGATTAAACCAACTTTAACATATCCTTCATTAACCCTTGCAGTATCTGCTATCGTACGAATATCAGCCATCAATGCCATATCAAGACCCGCACCTACTGCTACACCATTAATTGCAGCAATGACGGGTTTATCTAATTCTTTTAATAACAATGGAATACGATGAATATTACCCCAAAGAACATTCTTTGAATCTAGCGGTGATCTTTTTGTCTTACTACCCATATTACCTACATCTCCTCCAGAACAGAAGGAATCTCCAGCACCCGTAATAACTACTACATTTACATCATCATTATATTTAGCCTCTTCTAAAGCATTAACCCAAGAATCAATCATCTCTGAATTAAATGCATTTTTCTTCTCTGGTCTATTTAGGGTTATAATTTGTACATTATCCTCAATCCTAGTAATTATATTCTTTGACATTTTTAATACCTCCACTATTTATTATTTTATAACTAATAATTATTATATAAAATTATATTAGGTTGACTAGACACCACCTTTGTTGAGATGCCCAGCACCGTCTATTACAAAGGATGATCCAGTGACATAACTCGCATAATCACTTACAAGATAAGACGCAAGATATGCAACTTCCTTTGGCGTACCCATCCGACCAGATGGTATTCTATTTAGTACAGCTTTTTCTAATTCTGGTGTTGACCACAGTTGTTCTGCAGCTCCTGTCCCTTCAATCGGCCCAGGTGCAATCAAATTTACTCTAATATTTTCTTGTGCCCACTCTACAGCAAGGGTCTTTGTCAAAGCAAGGACACCAGCTTTTGCAGCCGTTGAATGAGCTGTTCCCGGATTCCCTGACCAAACATGGGTTGAACCTATATTTAAAATGTTGCCTCCAGTCTTCTGAAAAACCATCTGCCTACCCACTTCCTGACTACAATACCATGTCCCATGTAAAACAATATCAACTACTGAATTCCATGCATTAACTGACATGTCGAGTGAGGGTACCCGGAAATTCCCAGCAGCATTATTTACCAAAATATCAATTTTTCCATTTTCTTCCACTGCTCTTCTAACCATCTTTTCTACTTGTTCAGGAGAACGAACGTCAGTTTGCGTTACTATAACTTTATTATTAAAAGTAGAAATTTCCTTAGCAGCTTTTTCTAAGTTTTCTAAATTACGACTAGCTATAACAATATCTGCTCCTAACCTTGCAAATTCCATTGCCATTGCTTTACCTAACCCTGTTGCACCTCCAGTAATTATTATTGACTTTCCTTCCAAAGCTCCCTCGGGAAGCATATTATTTTCATTTTGCGATACAAAGATAAGAATCCCCCTCCATATATTTCAATATATTATTCTGATGACTATTTAGCACATATAGAAGGTACTCGATGAGAGTTCTATCCCAATCCTCATTCGATGTATAGTTTCCATAAAAAAGGAACTAAACTAGGTGTTATTTCTTTGATGTGATGGGGAGGAAATAGACGTAATGCACAAAGTTAAGCCTTTCTTTTCAAGTTTCCAAACACATTGTAAACTCTTGGTAAACCTTTGAATTATTTCAAACCCGCCTTCTATAACACTAGATGTTTGTTGAATTGATTTCTTGTTTTGGCGACTTTTCTTAACTTGGCATTAGTACATCGGAATATTGCCCATCAATATGAGCTGTGAAATAAAACAGGCATTTTGATATCATTTTTTGATGTTGTTGATTCACCACCTAGCTCTTCTCTTTATTTTCTTCACATTCATAGAATTGACATATAAAGTTATTATTGACATCTTTCACTAAGAAGAGGTCTTTTTCTTTTAAACTTTAAATTCTTTATTCTTAATATTATTATTTAAATAATATCTCCGTTTTCTACCAAATGGCATGAAACAGTATGGTCTTTATTTATATTAGATTTTTCAGGTGCAAACTTGGTGCAAATATCCTCCGCGAAAGGACACCTTGTATGAAAAGTACAACCAGATGGTGGATTTTTTGGACTTGGTACATCACCATCAAGAATAATTCTTTTCTGTATCCTTCTCACCTGTTCATTTACTTTTGGAACTGAAGATAATAGTGCCTTAGTGTAAGGGTGTTTAGGATTATCAAATATTTCCTTACTTGGCCCCATTTCCACAATTTCTCCTAAATACATTACTGCAACTCTATCACTTATATGTTGTACAACACTTAGATCATGTGAAATAAATACATATGTTAAGTCCAATTTTTCTTGTAAATCTTGAAGTAAATTTAGAAGCTGCGATTGAATTGAAACATCTAATGCAGAGACTGGTTCATCACAAATTATAAGTTGTGGGTCTAATAGTAGAGCACGTGCTATACCTATCCTTTGTCTTTGCCCACCTGAAAACTCATGGGGATAACGGTCTAGATGATGTGCTCCTAAACCGACCATCTCAAGTATTGAAATTATTTTCTCATCTATTTCTGACTTTGTACCATACCCATTTATAATAAGCGGCTCTCTGAGAATTTTTCTAATTGTAAGTTTGGGGTTTAAAGAACTATATGGATCTTGAAAAATTATTTGTATATCACTCCGTACATTTTTCATTTGAAACTTATTTAATTTAAAAATATCTTTTTCATTCAAGTAGACTCTTCCCGAAGTTGCTTCTATTAGTCTCAAAATACACATGCCTGTTGTGCTTTTTCCACATCCAGATTCTCCAACAATACTAAATGTTTCTCCCTTTTTGACATTAAAACTGACGTTTTTAACTGCTTTAATCCTCTCTGTTACTCTACCTAAAACGCCTCCACGAATAGGATAATCCTTTGAAAGATTTTCTACTCTTAAAATATCCCTACTTTCTATAACGTGTGCCAACATCTTACCCTCCTTCCACTTTCAATACTCTCTAGAATCGGTTCTTGTTTAATACACTTCTCTGTTGCGATTTCACATCTTGGATGAAATCGACAACCTTTTGGCATTTGATTAATATCTGGTACGTTACCCCTAATTGTATGAAGTCTTTCTTTTGGTTTTCCTATTCCTGGTATAGATTGTATTAATCCTTGTGTATATGGATGCTTAGGTTTTTGAAATATTTCTTCTACAGATCCCATTTCTACTATTTGACCAGCATACATAACAATTACTTTATTACAGTTCTCAGCTACAACTGCTAAATCATGGGTTATAATAACCATGGTCATTCCAAACTCATTTTTTAAATCAGTGAGTATATCAAGCACCTGAGCTTGAATTGTTACATCTAATGCTGTAGTTGGTTCATCGGCCAATAGTAACTTAGGGTTACACGCTAAAGCAATAGCAATCATTATCCTTTGTCTCATACCGCCTGACAATTCATGTGGATACGCTTTCAATTTTTCTTCTGGATCAGGAATCTTTACCTTTTTTAATAATTCAATAGACCGTTTTTTAACATCCTTCCGATTATAGTTCGTGTGATATCTAAATACCTCTGCAAGTTGGTTTCCAACTGTAAAGGAAGGGTTAAGTGAAGTCATTGGTTCTTGAAAGATTGTAGCAATCTCTTTTCCACGTATAGCATTCATTTTGTCATCGGAGTATCCTACTAAATCCTTGTCTTCTAGTAATATTTCACCGCTAGTTATTCTTACCCCAGTTACTGGCAGTAACCCTAAAATAGATAATACAGTCATACTCTTACCAGAACCACTTTCACCAACAATTGCTAATGTATCTCCAGATTGTACCTGGAAATTAACATTTTTTAAAATTGAATGAGGCAATTTACCAGTTGTTTCAACGTTAAGATTTTTAACTTCAAGTACTGTACTCAATCTAATGCCTCCTCACTTTCTATTCCTAATAATATGTGGATCAAATGCATCTCGAAGGGTGTCTCCAAAGATATTGAATGCAATAACAACCACCATCAGTGCAATCCCTGGATACAGTGCAACTCCTGGGGCTGTAGTAATATAACGAAAACCATCTTGAATCATATTGCCCCAAGTAGGATTTGGTGGTTGAATACCTAAACCTAGAAAACTTAAACTAGCTTCTACTCTTATAGCACTTGCCATATGAAGGGTAGCCATTACCAGTACAGGTCCAAGAATATTAGGGAATATATGAACCACTAAAATGCGAAATGTACTCGCTCCTGAAGCAATCGAGGCCTTCACAAATTCACTTTCCTTTAATTCTATCGTTGGTCCCCTTGCAATTCTTGCACAGCTGACAATTAAACCAATACTTATGGCAATAATTAAAGTTGTCATATTAGAACCAAATGCTACCAGTAACATAAGGCCCATTAAGAGCATTGGTATAGATTGAATTGATTCCATAATCCTCATCAATATTTCATCTAATACTCCCCCTTTAAATCCTGCAACCATCCCAATTGCAGTTCCAATAATGCTACTTATCATAACAGAGATAAAACCAACCAACAATGAGATACGCGAGCCATATATTATTCTACTTAATATATCCCTTCCAAATGAATCAGTACCAAGCCAATGAGCACTAGATGGCGCTTGCATTCTCTCACTTGCATTTTGCGTGATTGGATCATATGGGCTAACTACAGGCGCAAATATAGAAATAAGAATAATCATTATCAATATAAATAAGGCTGCCATGCCTATCTTACTCTTTTTTAAAACTGACCAAAACACTAATTTTTGTTTTACTGGTAGTGGTTGGGGAGAATTATTTAAGTTAGTAATAGTCTTATTTCTAAGTGCAGGTTCACTCAATTATATCCCTCCTTTTCAAATTATTATGGATTATGGCCTAATTTTAGGGTTAAGATATGAATAACTTAGATCGACTACTAAATTAACAAATATAACTAATAAGCAAAATAAAACTAAACATGCTTGAAGTACAGGATAATCCCTCGTTTCAATCGCACCAACGGCTAACTTTCCTAAACCCGGACGACTAAATACAGTTTCAGTTAGAACTGCCCCACTTATTAATGTTGTAATATTTAGTCCAATAACTGTAACTACCGGTATTAAAGAGTTTCTCAATATATGCTTTAAATTCACAGTCCGTCGTGGCACTCCCTTTGCTCTAGCTGTTCGAACATAATCCTTATTTAGTTCATCTAACATACTTGAACGTGTAATACGCATCACAATTCCTGATTCAATCAATCCCAAAGTTAAGGCAGGTAATGCTAGGTGATATAAATTTCCAACAAAACCTTCCCCTGCCCCCATAGAAGGAAATAACGGTATTTTTAAGGAGAAAGCGAGCATCATAAGGATCCCTAAGAAAAATGCAGGCATTGATAATCCAATTAATGCAGAAACTCTAAAAATAGAGTCCACAAAGGCTCCACGCTTTATGGCAGCATAGATGCCAATAGGTACACCAATTATCGTAGCAATAAGTACACTAGCAAGTGCAAGTTCTAGTGTATATGGAAGTAGAGAGATAATTTCTGTTGAAATTGATCTTCCACTAGATAACGAATTCCCAAAGTCCAACCTTATAACGCCTTCCAAAAATTCTACATATTGTACACTTACTGGTTTATCTAAACCCATTTCCTCCTTAAGAGCCCTTAGTGCATCAGGTGTAGCGTTTTCTCCTAATATTGAACTAGCTGGGTCACTTGGAAGTATTCTAAGTACAAAAAAGATGGCTGTTACTGCTAAAAATATAGTTGGGATTGTCCAAAGTATCCTTCGAATTGTATATTTAATCATCGGTAACCCCCCTCTTATAAATAGTGTTTTATTTACAAGAGGAACTTAAAAGTCCCCCTTGTAATATCTACCGTTACTAACTATTTAGTTATTTCCGTATTTTCATCAATATTATAGTAATAAATCATAGTACCATCTATATCATTATTGTTGTATCCTAAGTTAACCTCATTTCTTCTAATAAGTACTGTTTTCAACTCAACAAGTGGCACAAATACATAATCCTCTTTAATCTGTTCTTGGGCCTTTTTATAAATCTCTATAGCTTTTTTTTCGTCAACTTCAACACTTCCTTGTTCAATTAAATCATCAACTTTGTCATAATGACTATAATTGGTAACTGCAGTGGGCGTACCAACTGTAGCAGGTCCATAGAAAAACTGTGATAGCGTAACATTGGCATGTGGCGCTCTAACATAGCCGTACATGACAATATTGTTTAAATCATCTCTCGCATTAGCATGATATGTGGAATGATCTACTTGCTCCAATGGCATGTCAATTCCAGCTTTCTTTAACTGATCTTGTACAAAGACCATTTTATCTAAATAAGAACTTAAAGTGCTGATATATTGAGTAGGTAAGGTAAGACCGTCTTCATAGCCTGCTTCCTTCAGTAAATCTTTGGTTTTTTCAACATCATATTCATAACTACCAACATTTGCAGCACCAAAATATCCTGTTGTTACGGGTCCCTCTGGTACAGATGCAGCTTCTTTTGCACTAATTTCCTCAATTAATGGTTCGATATCAATCGCGTGTGCTATAGCCTTTCTAACTTTAATATCATCTAAAGGTGCTTTGGAAGTGTTTAAATAAATCCCCCATAATAAAGGTGGATTTGTATAATCTATAGTCAAATCATTATTCTGATTTCTCTTGTCCACCCATAGTTGGTCATTTATCCCTGGTGCTAGATGTATCTCACCTTGATCCATCGCAATCTCTATTGCTGTTGTATCAGTCATTATCATAAATTCTATATTATTTAACCTAGGCTCTCCTTTGAAGTAGTCCTCATTTTTAACCAATACAACTTTCTCATTAGAGTTATATTCTTCAAAGATAAATGGCCCAGTTCCAACAGGGGATGTCATAAAACTATCACCAGCATCTTTTATTGCTTCAGTATTGACTATCATTCCTCCATGATAATTTATCACCTTTAAAAGAAATGATGTATCTGGTTGAGTAAGATTAAATTCGACTGTATAATCATCTGGGGTCTCAATACTTGCTATATTATTATAATCATTTTTCCACGGTGAACCCGTTTCCTCATCCATTACTCTTTCAAATGACTTTTTAACATCACTTGAGGTTAATTCACCATAGCCCTTTTGCCACTGAACCCCCTCCTTTAGAAAGAATGTCCATTTTGTTGCATCTTCATTATGTTCCCAATCTTGGGCTAAGTCTCCTTCTATCTTCGAAAAATCAACTGTACCAGATGGGAATTTCACAAGACCATTAAAGATTGTCTGTACAATAGCTACTTCATTTACAGGAGAAGCGAAATGTGGGTCTAGTTTTTCTGCTTCTCCACTTATTGCAACTCTTAATGTATCTCCTTCAGAACCTAGTGAATCTTCATTTTGTGAAGGTTGCTCCGATTCTTTACATCCTGCTAGTACTACTAATAATAACAAAAAGAAATATAATAGAATTTTACTTTTAAATTTACAATTCATTTTTTCTCCCCCACTATCTAAGCATTTTTCTTGCAATAATAAATTTTTGTATTTCTGTTGCTCCTTCCACAATTCTCATGACTCGGATGTCTCTGAACCACCTTTCTAGAGGTAGTTCTTTAGTTAATCCCATCCCTCCATGAATTTGGATTGAACGATCTAACACTTTAAAGGCCATTTCAGTTGCATGTAGTTTACACATAGAGGCTTCCTCAATAACATCCTCACCTCTCTCTAGTTTCCAAGCTGTTTCATAAGTTAACAGTCTAGCAGTTTTGATATCAACAGCTGAATCTACTAACATCCATTGGACTGCTTGACGGGTTGAGAGTGCCTTTCCAAATGTTTCTCTTTGTTTAGCATATCTAATCGACATATCTAAGGCCCTTTGAGCCATCCCTAGACAAGTAGCAGCCATTTTTATACGACCATATGCTGCCCATTCCTTAAAGAGCTGAAATCCTTCACCAATCTCACCAAGTACTTGAGAGTTTGGAACTATAACATTATCAAATATTAGTTCAGTAGAATACTGAGGTCTAATCACAGGAACTTTACGATTAACTTTAAAACCATCAGTATTAGCATCGACAAGGAACATTGTTATTCCACCACGGCCTCGTTTTTCTTTATCGGTAACAGCAGTTACAAAAAGGAAATCTGCACGATCTGCTAAAGTGCTAAATAATTTCGTACCATTAATGACCCAATTATCCCCTTCCTTGGTTGCAGTAGTTTGAATTGCAGCTGCATCAGATCCTGCACCTGGCTCAGTGTTAGCCATTGCTGACCTTTTTTCACCACGAATTACTGGTAGTAAGTATTTGTCAACTTGTACATCTTTTGCATTGTATAAAATACCAGGTGGTTCTCCACCAAATGGACTATGATGCGCAGTACCAATTGTTGTTTTGCTTTTTTCCTCTTGCGCAACTGCCATTCCAAGAGGTCCCACTCCTCCACCACCTAATTCAGTTGGTGTGGTCAACGCCCACAATCCATTGTCTTTTAATTTATCTGATATCCGCTTATGCTCTTCTTCAGGTAGCTCTACCCAATCAGGATTTGTATTACACAACTGTTGTTCTAGTGGCCGACACTCTTTTTCAACAAACTTTCTAATAGTACTACGAAGCATTTGAATCTCCTCAGGCAACCTAAAATCCAAATTAAACACTCCTTATATTAGTTTTAGTTTTCTTCTTCCACAACGACTAATGCATCCACAATTTTTACTCCATTAGAATTTGCTACAACTGGGTTTATATCAATTTGAATACTTTGTTTTAGAGATGCGCATATAATAGAAAAGTTTGATATGAATTCTGATAACAAATCAATATTAACTGGTTTTTGGCCTCTAAAACCTTTCATAATGTTATATCCTTGAATCTCTTCTATTAACCTCTTTGCTTGTATTTTAGATAAAGGTGGTAAAACAGTCTTAGTATCCTTTATCGCTTCAACAAAAATGCCTCCTAAACCGAATGTTATGGATGGACCTAACTGCTTATCTACAGTACATCCAACAAAAAGCTCCACTCCATCACTAATCATTTCCTGTACTAATATTCCATCTATTTCCTCTAAATTTGCTTTTTGCAAAACCTCACTCTCTATCTTTTGGTAAGCGTTTTCAACCTCCTCAACAGTTTTTAAATTCAGAATCACTCCACCTATATCTGTCTTGTGTGGTATTTTTTCTGATTGAACTTTAAGAGCAACGGGAAAGCCTATATCTTTTGCATATTCCCCAGCCTCAACAGCTGAGTGTGCTAACTTTTCATGAGTTATTGGTAAGCCATTTTTCTCCAACCATTTTTTAGCTTTATATTCAAACAAATTATTTTCTATTGATATTTCATTTTTTAGTAGTCTTCTTTTATCTGAAATAAAAGTTAGCATTTCATTTTTTCTTTTAAAATTTGAATGAATTTTAACTAACTTATTTATAGCTTCTATACATCTCTTAGGGCTTTTAAAACAAGCTATTTTTTCTTTTTTTAATAACTCTAATCCTGGTTTTGCCAATTTATCACCAGCCATCCAAATAACGACTAGTGGCTTATTTATTTCTTTTGACTTATCTATAAGAAATTGAGCCATTTCAGCTGACCGTTCACCTGTAACCATTGTTAATGCTACTACTAATATATCAATGTTTGGATCCTCCGCAATTGTATTTATTGAATCACTGAATAATTTATTAGAGCTCGCTATTTGTGCAGTTAAATCTACAGGATTTATTGAAGAACCAAAATCAGGCAGATAGTTACTTAGGTTTTCAATTGTACGATTGTTAAGTTTAGGAACTTCAAGATCATTTATGGAACACTGGTCGGCTATAATTACTCCAGCCCCCCCTGAAGTCGTTACTATACCAACTCGATTTCCAGAAGGCTTCTTTGTTTTTGTTAGTAGCTTACATAAATCCGATATTTCATCAATATCCTTTACTTTAATGAAACCTAATTGCTGAAATAAACTATCGTAGAGTTCACCTGCTCCAACAAGTGCAGCAGTATGAGATGATGCAGCTATAGCGCCTACCTCAGACTCACCAACTTTAAATGTAATAAGAGGTTTCTGTTCAATTAAACAAATCTCGGCTAGGTCCAATAATTTATCAGGATTTTTAAAACCTTCTACATAACTTATTAATATATCGGTATCTTTCTGCTTAGCGAACTCTAATAAGAAATCAGATACTTCAAGATCAACTTCATTACCAGTGCTAACCACGTAATTAAAACCTATACCTTCTTCTTGAAGTTGATTAAAGGTTGAAAAACCAAGAGCACCGCTTTGTGATGCAAAAGCAACCGGACCAGAACTAATTGAAGGAAGATTGAGAGCTCCACTAAAACTTGCTGCTACATTATTTTTAACGTTAAAAATTCCCTGGCAATTAGGACCTAAAATCCTTATATCTCCTCTGTTTGAGACTTCTTCTAAATAGTTTTGAAGGCCTTCTCCATCACTTCCCGACTCAGCGAAACCGGAACTATAAATAATTACATTCGGAACGTTTCTATTCAAACACTGTTCTATCACATTTGGAATGCTCTTAGCTGGTACTATCAATATCGCTAGATCAATAGGGCCATTAATCGAGTTTATATCAGGAAATGTAGGAATTTTATTTATTTCCTTATACTTTGGATTAACTGGATAAATCTCTCCTTGAAATTCATATTTTATTAAATTATTTAAAGTCCTTCCACTAATACTTTTTTCGTTTGGAGAAGCCCCAACAATTGCAATTGATGCTGGATTAAAAAATGTTCCAAAATTCAATTTCTTATAACCGCCAAATTCTGTCTTAATTTTTAAACTCATCCCTTCTTTTTAATTTTTAATAAATAGAGAATATTTACTTAATTTAGATAATACAAAAAAATACCTATAGACACAAATACATTATTTATATTAATATATAGGTTAAAGCTATAAGTTAAAGGAGTAAAGGTAATGGATATAAGACAAATGAAGTATTTTCATGCAATTGTTAAATATAAAACATTCACAAAAGCTGCCCAACTTCTCCATATATCTCAACCATCCCTTAGTTCCCAAATTAAAGATCTTGAAAAGGAACTAGGTTGTGTATTATTTGAACGGACAACAAAAATTGTATCTTTAACAGAAGCTGGAATAAATTTTTTAAAACTGATCACACCTATATTAGAACAAGAGAATAGAATCTACCAAGAAATGGAGGATTTAAAGGAAATAGGGTTAAAGAAAGTAAATATAGGAATACTACCTTCACAAGTATTTTTGTTACCTAAAATTATATTACAATTTAAAAAGAAGTATCCAAATATTGCCATTAATATTTTTGAAATGGGTTCTAAAGACATGGAAAAATCATTAGAAAAGTATGATATTCATTTAGGGTTAACTTCTCCAATTTCATATTCGAAATTTCTAACATACTTACCTGTTTATGAGGAAGAATTATTTATTATTGCACCTTTTGACCATCCTTTTAAAACATATTCTCATATCACCACTTCAGATTTAATAGGACAAGACTTTATTTCTTATAAGGAAGGATATTCTCTCAGGGAAATCTTATTGAAGGTTTGTTCTGAAGCTGGATTTAAACCAAATATTATGTATGAATGCGGTAGATTAGAAACTATTCGCCAATTAGTAATCTCAGGTATGGGAATCGCTATAGTCCCAGAAAATTATATACGTTTCGCTATTTCTGATAAAATGAGTATCATCAAAATTGTGAAATCAGATATTCGAAGACCATTAAATATTATTATGAGCAAAGATAGACATTATCCTAAACCAGTTCATGATTTAAAGAATTACTTTTTTGATTTTTTTATTGAAACCAGTTAGCAAAAGGGGAATAACACTCTACCTCTCCCCACCACTTACCGTTTCATATACTGTGATTAAAAAATTTAAGTGTATTTACTTGAGGAATTGATTTAGGTTAAACTGACTACTCACTAATTCTTTTGGATAAGCTGAGTAGAATTAAACTATATACTTAATCGACAGTTTACCTACTATGTCTTTACTTTATGTCTTTTGTTCAGGTTCTTTGAGTTTTTTAGGACTCTTAAGTCTCCTTTAAACTTCTTTCAACGTTTCCATAAGTGATAAATTCTTTGTCTACTCTACTAATTTAACTTTTGATTTTGACATAATAACTAATTCGCTAGTAGTTGATCTGTTCTTTTTTTATCTCGTTTATTTCATAATAACCTCAATAAAACTATTTTTATATTTCTCAGAGTTCTTTTTGATTATGACCACTAAAATGTACCACCTGTGACATATTTTTTACCACGGAATGACAAAGAATGTACCAGTAAATGATAGGATGTTTACCACTTTACTTTCATACTTTGTATAATTAATTAGCACACTTAATTGTGTGGCATTTATTATACATGAGGAATTTTTTATGATTCATTATCGACAGATTTTGGAATTAAGCGATGAAGAAATCGGAGCGTTGTTATACAAAATATGAAATAGAACCTGCATGTAAAATCATGATCTCAATGACTAACAGACGAATGCTCAAAGGTATTCAAGCGGTTTTGAAAAGTAAAAAAAGAACGATGCAAAACAGAAACTGAAAAGAAACATGGAAAATAACAATAATAACTACGGCTTCACACGTGGAGCCTCATACTATGGGGAACAAATATATGATGAATGAACAAACTTTAACAAAATTACACGAAATGATTGAATGGAGTGACCGAAAAGCCCTACAGATTACCTTTTAATCTGTAGGGCTTTCCTTTTATCAATCAGCGTAGTTTGGTAAATTCCTCCTTCTTTGCTAGTTAGATATTATTCCATAAACTTTCATTTCGTAGATCACCCTATTTCACTCTTTTCACGGTTAACTATAAGGTTATAGTTGATGTTCAAAACATAGATTCCTTAAAATTGGAGAGGTATTTCCACCTTTATAAAGAAAGTAATTATCTGGATTAAATAACAATATGATTAAATCTAGTTATAAGTAGATCACACTAAATATACTTCAAATAATTCAAAAGCTAAATAAAGAGAAACCTAAAACTACATCATAATATATTTTAAGTGGTCTTTATGGTTGGTTATCTTTTCTTTTTATACAAGTTTATCGACTGTGCAAAGTAATTAATTTCTAACTTTATATTGCATAATAATCTTTCTCACAAATGCTGCCCTTCAGTGTGAGATTTCTATAGGACAAATTTTCTGTAAACATCAAAACAATATTAAATTACACTATAATAGATTTTCACTCTAATATGCAAATGTTTTTATGTGATTTGACGAAAAAAAACGGTTTTAAAACTTTTACCTCGAATAACACGATTTGATAGTAGAATCTTCTAAAAAATAGGATAAAATGATTACCAATCAAACTCATTTGTCTAAATGATTTAGGTAACATTATCTTAGTCAAATGATTAACATCTAAATCTTCATTATATAACATTTAGAATAAATCCACGTCAATTTAGTACTTGTACTTTTAAAATAATTGCTCTATTTTCTTCCTAAAGACTTTATTAGAGGAATTCCTATATCTATAGCCATTTCATCTAAAATTTTAATGGTCGATAAATGGTATGGAATACCATTCTCAATATGGTGTTTTCTCCTTATCGATCCGCTTTCTCCCGACACTCTTACTTTATCAACATTTTCACCGGTCTCAGTATTTTGTAACACTTTTACATACTCATCTAAATTTTCTAAGAATGTTTCTACTGGTAAAAAACGCTCAATATCTATAGCCAAAAAAAAGTGCCCAATATCTCTTGGGGCCGAGTAGTCATATTTACCTTTTATGTTTGGACTTACAGTTCCACCTGAAAGAATACCTGTTAATATATCTATCATTAATGCTATTCCATAACCTTTATGACCTGCTAACGGAAGTAACACCCCTTCTAAAGCTTCTGCAGGGCTAGTAGTTTCCTCCCCTTTTGCATTTAATGCCCAATTCTTTGGAATTTGTGTACCTTCTCTTTGCGCTTTATAAAGTTTTCCACGGGCAGATACACTGCAAGCAATATCTAAAGAAATTGGAAAATCCTTTCCTGGGACTGATATTGCTATTGGATTATTTCCGATATTGGCTTTCATACCACCCCAAGGTGCCATTATCGGTGGACTATTAGAAGCAGCTATTCCAATCATATTTTGTTCAGCGGCCATTATAGAATAGAAAGATGCTATCCCAAAATGGTTACTCATATTCATTGTAGCCATACCCATCCCATGTTTTTTAGCTTTACCTATTACCCACTGCATTCCTTTATAGGCAGCAACATGTCCAATCCCATTTCCAGCATTAAGTGATCCACCCCACGGCCAATCTTTTATTATTTCTATATTTAATTTTGGCTCCATTCCACATTTTTTAATTCTTTTAATATAATCCGGCAAGCGAATCAAACCATGTGTCATTATCCCCCTCATATCAGCCTCGACCAAGACTTCTGCGAAGATTTTGGATTCCTCTTCAGAAATATTAAAACTACTGCAGGACTCTATAGCAAACTTTTTTGCATTTTCGACTGTTACAATTTGTTCTTTCACCAACAAATATCCCTCTTTCCTTCAGTCTATTTTTATAATTATTATTTAATTTTTTTCCTTAATATTAATAAAACAACTAATACAATCGCTATGAAGGTTCCTGTAAAGGCTAATGATTGTTTTATAGCTAAAATACCTGCTTCTTGTTTAGAGACATCTACAATATAAACCTCCCTCCTCCATTCGAATATTATGGAAATAACAACTACAGATAGTATTTTCACTATTTGTCTGAATATGCTTATAATAGCAGAGCCATCATTAACGTTATTTTCTCTTAATGAATTCAAAGACATTGTAACTGAAGGAGTATTAATGAATCCATTTCCTATACCCTGAAAGATTAATAATAAAACAATAATCCAGATAGGAACTTTTCCGACCCAGAAACTTAAGGAAAATAATGAAAAGGTAAGTAAAATTATCCCTGTGGATAGAACAATAAATGCTCCCTTCTGGTCTAATAATCTCCCCCCTATAGTCATAGCAATACCAATAGCGATTGCCTGTGGAAATAATATTAAACCAGTAAAAAGAGGACTTTTCAATAAGACTTCCTGCATAAGTAATGGAATTAAAATAAGTATCGTAAAAAAAGAAATGGTACTACATGTAGTTATTAGTAGTCCTATTGAGAATACTTTATTTTTAAATACCCTTATATTAAGCAAAGGGGATTTAACTTTTATCTCGTTCTTCACAAAAAAATATAAGCTTATCCCTCCAATACCTAATACCCCCCAAGCAAAGTAGTGGGGCATACCACTTTGTAATCTTTCAATACCAAACAAAAAAGAAACTATCCCTATAGTTATTAAACTGTATCCTAATATATCAAAGGTATTTTTTTCTAATCCCTTACTTTTCTTCAAATAGTAAGAGGCGGTTATTAGAGCAATGACACTAGTAGGTATATTTATAATAAACAACATAGGCCAATGATAAAAACTTAAAATAAATCCGCCTAATGCAGGGCCAATAGCAGGGGCAATCATAGCAGATATCCCCCAAATTCCCATAGCTAGTCCTCTTTCATTTTTTGGAAAGTATTTAAATACCAAAATCATAGAAAGTGGCATAACTATTCCTCCACCTAATCCTTGTAAGAATCGCGAAATAATTATTAAAAAAAAAGTACTTGAAAATGTACCTAATAAGGAAGAGAAGACAAAAAAGCTCATCCCAAGAATAAATACCTTTTTATGTCCAAACTTATTGCCTATATAACCAGTTAAAGGCGTGGTTAAAGCCATCCCTAGCGCAAAAATTGTGACAATCCATTGAGTCTGAACTGTGGTTATTTGGTAATAATTCATAAAGTAAGGCAGAGCAACATTCATTAGACTATTATTGAGAATAACTGTGAAACCCCCAAGCTGTGTTGCAGCTAATATGCCCCACTTATTTACTTTTTGAATACTTTTTTCTTCAACTCTAACATTTACCTGTCGAGCCATTTAAACACCTTTTTTCATAGAATCATAAAAATATTAAATTAAAAATATTAAAGATTTAATGCAAGTACCTCTCTAACTCCTAACAAAGTACTCTACTACTTGTCGATACAAACAAAATCTGTCTACATCTTAGAATTACTGTTCATGCTTAACTTCATCCATCCTTTTACTGACCTTTTATTATGAAATAAAAGAATCCACGACTTTTTTAGGAAAACGTAAATTTTAATTTCTCACCCCCTTTTCTCGATATGGAATTCACATAATCAAATATTTATTATAATTCACATTATAGTTAAAAAATTCATAAAAATCAATAAAATTATAACCTAAAAATGTTAACTATACTGTGAAAAATTTCCAAAATGTCAAAATTCAACTAAAGGTGGCTTTGTCCATTTTTTTGAAAGATATTTACATTTAAAACCAAAAGAGGCAACGACGACTTATTTTAATTATGGAATCATCTGTTTTTTTAAACCGGCACATCATAATATAGATGCTGCTTATAGCCAGCTACTGATTTGAAGCAATAACTTTTTGCTTTATGTTTCTATTTGAATCAGTACATGCAAACAATAGATGATGAGGGCGATATAGATTTGAATTTTTATTGTTGTTTTATCCATTAAAAAAATAACTCGATAGCCCTACGAGAGCGGTAGATACTGCTAATCTCATCTGCACTTAAATCAAATCGGTTTGTGATTAATCGGAGGACATTCCCCTTTGTATCTATCACTTCCAAAAAAACGAAACACCTTCTCAGCACGATTCTGTGTCGAGCTGATAGACCATTTGATCGGATAAAGCGATAGAATCAGATGGTAGAGAAACACCTAAAATATCAAAACATCAATAATGCTTAAGTATACATTTCTTATTCTTTACATTATTTTCTTTGATTTACGAGTTATTTCCTCTATATACATACGTGGACAAGGTTTCCCATCTTAGTAAAGATAACCTTGGTTTAATGTTCTAATAATGGCCGTTTGAATATTGCTATTTCACTGCTTAGCAGCCCTTATAGAATTATAATGTGTAATTATTCTACACGTTAGAATTCTAAATCTATTCAATTGTTTGTCGCTTAATGATTTCTGTTCTTTTAATTCTTCTAATGTCTTTTAAAAAGGAAGTGTAGCCTATGTAAATTGTCTCTCTAAATCCATCTCTTCTTTTCGATTTTGTTCACATTTTGCTATGCTAAATCAAAGAAGAACTGAGTAAAGGATAGATCCTTATACTCAGCCCCTCTAATTAAATGCAGATAGGTGATTTGCTGTTTCTGCTAAACGTTGTGTCTTCATCGTTGGTCTGGCTGTCCTATATTATTTCTCCCTCAATATTGCAGTTTAAACATCATTTCTCTTTTTGAGCCTCGAACTCCACAACCCAACCAGAACCCCCTCCTAATTGGAACATTCTCAGAGTTATCTATCACTGTATCATTTACTTGTCGGTGTGGTTTTAAGTATGCAATGAATTCGCTAAAATCAGTTGCAACTTAAAGTTTATCTTCGACCTCCTTTATACAAACTTTTTCATGCTTACTAAACGTTTCTAATATGATAAATAACTAATATATTGTCCTTATGCATCTTGATATACTAGTTTCATAATTGCTTTTATATGTATATTTTTGGTGACTAGTTTTGAGTGTTTATTTTTTTATGGAAAACAATTCAGCTGATCTTTTTTATTCTTATTAAGTCACCCCCCTTGTTCATTCAATGTATCAATATTATGAAATATACAATGTTCAGCGAAATTATCCTTGATAAAACCAACTACAATTTTAATTTTCCGTTTACTTTCTAATCACATTACTAAAAGTAGAAGGATCAAATTCCTAAATCCTTTAAATTGTCGGAGTATTAATGTATAGATAGTTATCTAATTGACAGTAAAAATTGCTAGGATTAATAATCCAAGCAATTTTTCTGTTTCTGGCATATTTATGCTCACTCTGCTTTTACTCTCACCAATTGTTTCCCAATATTTTCTCCTTTAAATAACCCTATAAATGCATTTGGTGCATTTTCTAAACCTTCTATAATATTTTCACGATATTTAAGCTTTCCTTGTTGCACCCAATCCCCTAAATATTGGTATCCCTCTGAAAAGCGTTCTGAATAATCACTTACAATAAAAGCTTTCATTAGTGCACTACAATTAAGTAAAAATCGTTGTACACGTGGACCCACCGCTTGTTCTTCACTATTATATTCAGAAATTTGCCCACAAACGATGATTCTAGCTTGGAAATTTAATCGATACATTACGTGGTCAGTAACTACTCCACCAACATTATCAAAATATATATCTACCCCATCTGGACATTTGTCCTTTAAAGCTTCACGTAGATTCTCTTCTTTATAGTTTATAGTTGCATCGAATCCTAATTCTTTCTCCAGATATTCATTTTTTTCCTCAGAACCAGCAATACCAATAACTCGACAGCCTTTATTTTTTGCAATCTGTCCCACAACTGTTCCAACTGCACCAGCAGCTCCAGACACCACAACAGTCTCTCCTGATTTGGGTTTGCCGATATCTAAAAGGCCAAAATATGCTGTTAAACCAGGCATACCAACAACTCCTAATGCTGTAGTAATAGGTGCAAGGTTAGGATTAACTTTACGAATATTACGGCCATTAGAAACAGAATAGTCAGACCACCCAAGGCGACCTTCAATGATGTCTCCAATTTCAAAACGTTTGTTCTTTGATTCTACAATTCTACCAACTACCCCGCCCGTCAACACTTCATTTAAATTATACGGACTTGTATACGTCTTTATCCCACGCATTCTCCCACGCATATATGGATCTACAGATAGATAAATCGTTTCTACTAAAACTTCACCATCTCTAATACTAGGTAAAGGCTCTTCAATTAACTTGAAATTGTCTTGTATCGGCATCCCCTTTGGTCGACTAACTAATAAAATACTTCTATTTTTTGACTCCATACTTAGCCTCCACTTTGATTATTATACTTAAGTAAATTGTCTTTATCTAAAACTCAACTATTCATTAATGTATTTACAAAGTACTTCCCCCATCAACACTAAGCACTGTACCTGTCACAAAATCACTAGCTTGTGTTGCTAGATAAATCGCCGCTCCTTTCAACATATTCTCATCACCTATTTTTCTTAATGGAATTGTCTCAACAACCTTTTCTTCTTTTTGTTCTAATGTTCCTTTTGTCATTTTGGTTCTAAACATGCCTGGTGCTATTGCATTGACATAAATATTATGTCTTGCCCATTTTATAGCTAAGTCTTTTGTAAAATGAATTACTGCAGCTTTACTTGTCGTATAACCAATAGTGTTTGTAACTTCAGGTGGTCTAACTGTGAGACCTGCAGCTGAAGCAATGTTAATAATTTTCCCATGATTTTGTTCGATCATATGTTTACCGACTGCCTTGCTTAATAAGAATGTTCCGGTTACATTAACGTTCATTACCTTATTCCATGCTTCTAATGGCATCTCTTCTACAGGTGCCCCCCACGTAGCACCACTGTTATTTACAAGAATATCGACTTTTTCGAAATCAGCAAGAACTTTATTTACAACGCTTTTAACCTGTTCCTCATTGGTAACGTCTAATGCATAACCTTTTGCTTTTATCCCATATTCATTCGAAAGCCTTTCAGCAACCCCATCACAACTTTCTTTTTTCCTTGAACAAAGTGCCAACTCGCACCCCATTTCTGCATATACTTCTGCAATTTGTTCCCCTAAACCACGTCCACCTCCAGTAATAAGAGCAACTTTTCCGGTTAAATCAAATAGTTCGTTAACTTTCATTATTTATATTCCTCCACCCTAATTGTTTACAATATATTCCTATTCTCTTTGCTTATTACACCAATTCGAGCATAGCTTGCTCTCGAACGACTGTTCTAAAGTCTTCTGCAATTTGATATGACGCCCCCGTGATAGTCAGCAAATCTTCAAATGAAATTTCGTCAATTTTCTCTACTAACATTAGTTTGCCTTGACGAATCTTAAAAACAGCATATTCAGTAATAATAGTGTCTACCCTCTTTGTTGCAGTAAGCGGATAGGTACATTTTGGCAGTATTTTTGCTTCCCCTTTTGGCGTTACATGTGTAGTTGCAACAATAACCCTTTTAGCTCCAGCTACAAGGTCCATTGCACCACCAACCCCCAGTACATCTTTACCTGGAATAGCCCAACTTGCTATATCACCATTCTGAGCAACTTGAAGTGCACCTATAACCGTCGCATCCAAATGTCCCCCTCGCATCATAGCAAATGATAATGAACTATCAAAAAAAGAGGAATGCGGCTGTATCGTAACTGGAGCTTTTCCAGCATTAATTAAATCTGGATCTTCCTCCTCAGGAGCAGGTGATGGCCCAACACCTAAAATACCATTTTCTGAATGCAAAGTTACCTTCCCTCGAGGAAGATAGTCAGCTACCATTGTAGGGATACCAATGCCCAGATTTACTACTCCTGTTTGTAATTCTTGTGCTGCTCTCCATGCTATGTATCTCTTAATTGAAATATCAACCATTAACTGTGTCTCCACCTTTCACTACAACATCAACAAAAATAAATGGAGTAATAATTTCTTCCGGATCTAATTTACCCACCTCTACTATTTCATCTACCTCTACAATAGTTATGTCAGCTGCCATAGCCATCAATGGATTAAAATTACGGGCTGATTTCCTATAAATAAGATTACCCGCCTTATCTGCCTTATAGGCCTTTATTAATGCAACTTCAGCTGTCAACGATTCTTCTAGCACGTACTCCCTACCATTAAAAACACGACTTTCCTTATTATTGGCTAGTTCTGTACCTGCAGAAGTTGGGGTATAAAAAGCAGGAATACCTGATCCACCTAATCTTAATGCCTCCGACAACGTTCCTTGAGGAAGCAACTCAATTTCTATTCGATTTTCGCGATAAGCCTTCACAACTTCTTTGCTCGTAGTATAATAAGTACCAATTGCTTTCTTTATTCTCCCCCCCATAAATAAATGGTGTAGATTCGAACCTTCACTTATATTGTTGCTTATAATGGTAAAACCATCGAGATCTGTGGTTTCAATAACTGCTTCTAGCAATTTCTCTGGAATTCCAGTTCTGCCAAACCCTCCTACCATCATTCTGGCTTTATTAGGAATTTTTGAAACAGCTTCTTCAGCAGATAAGAATTTGACATTTGTTTTTATTATTTCTTTTCTTACGTCATTCAAGTGTGTTCCTCCTCATTCATCCAATTCAACCTTTTTATTTTTATAATTTTAATTATATAATACAAATTCAGATAATTAAAGGTAATCAATAGTTTAGATAACAATTTGAATTAATATAAAGAGTACACAACTTTTTATCATCTATTTCCTTACGTTCTTATGTAAAGATTTTTAGTATTTATATTTTATAAGTTATAATTTTCGCTGTAATAAAGTTACATTAGAATAGAGGTTATTATAAAAAATAAATATAATATAGATTCTTCTATAAATTCTCCTTCATGTATCGTTATAATTGGAAGAAAGAGTTGAACGAGTAGTTAAAGAAAATATTATAAGATTACTGATAGTAATTAGCTTACATAAATAATTTGTATTTCCAAATCAGTTAGCAACGACTGGTCTTCCAGCACTTCCCTAGTCCACATATACTTTTCTTCGGTAACTACGGTAACTCACCCAAATCAATAAATAATACAGCATCTAGAGGATTTTCAATTCTTTTCTTCGCAGTATAATAACCGAGTTGAATTTTGTTGGTCTACTATTCTTGCCTACCTATTAATCCTGCTTTCTTTTTTTATTTAATTCTTGGATTTATCAAGCATTATTCCGTTCTCCTTATTTAATGAATAGTAAAGGTTACCTATTTACTATGAATACTAAATAGGTAAATATCATTGTGTACTTACTTCAAATCCAACTATTGATTTAACGTCCCACCATCAACAACTAAAGTTTCTCCCGTAATAAACGAAGCCTCGTCAGAAGCCAAGAATAAAACAGCATTCGCTACTTCTTCTGGTGTTCCAATTCTCTTTAAAGAATTTGCAGTTGATAAAAGCGGCCATTTCTTCGTTTCCTTCCAATGGGTTACCATACTAGTATCAATAATCCCAGGCGCAACCGCATTCACTCGAATATTTTGTCTACCAAACTCTTTCGAAACAGCTTTTGTAAGTGCAATTACACTACTTTTAGAAGCTGAATAGGCAGATATTAGTTTTTGACCTTTAATTCCCGCTATACTAGCCGTATTAATAATCGAACTTCCTGATTCCATTTTTGGAATAATATATTTCAAACCTAGAAATACACCCGTAATGTTTGTGTCTAACACTTTTTGCCACTGTTCCAACGACACATCAGGCAATTTCTTTTCTCCACCACTTCCAACACCAGCATTGTTAAATAATATATTAATCTTTCCATATAAATCTATTGTCTTCGTAACCATATTTTCTACTTCCTGCGAATCTGTCATATTAGTAATAATATAATCTGCATTTCCACCATTTTCTCTTACCATATTTACTGTTTTCACACAAGCATCTTCATTAAGATCGGTAACCATGATAGAAGCACCTTCTTCTGCAAAACGCAATGCAGTTACTCTACCGATATCTCCACCGCCCCCTGTAATAATTGCTACTTTATTCTTCAATCTCATACACCCATCTCCTTATTTTAATAGTATGAATTCTTATAAATCATTAATTTAATAAATGAATATTATTTATCCATTAACTATACCTATCCTGCATCACCAGTATAAACCACAAATTTTTAAGCATCTTTGGTAGCATTTGGTGTATAATTGTAATGGTGTGGATAAAGAGGTCTAAGCACAAGTTCTCCATTCTCATTTGGACTACAAGATTCATCGTTTTTATTCATTATTGCCCCTTCGTAAAAAGGCGTTTTTATCCCCATAAACCCTTCTAATAAATCCTGCCCACCATGTTGGATTATAATATTAATTACCTCTGCAATTTTCTTCCTCTCATCCTTTGTATACCCTTCGAAAAGATGCATTGGAGATCCCTCCCTACACCGAATTAATCTTTATACCGACGAATCTACGTTTACTTCGGTCGGACAAAACCGGCTGACATAAAATTAATGTCAAACATCTTATCAAATTCAATGAAATTTGAGGAGAGATTGCATATGTACGCGATTAATGTGTGTTCACTTGATTGTCTTCACCCAATTTTGTTAATAATTCCACAGTGGGGCGGAAAGAGCACTTAGCAGAGAAGCATCAGGTTGCTTCAAGTTCAATTGAACTGTTCACATATCTATAACCTCAAATCTATCAAGAATAAGTCAAACAAGATAATACTCAACCATTTACAACAGAGATTTCTATTGCAAGTGTTCTCTCCTAAAAAATGTACTTCATGCATTCATTAAGGTCTAACGATTAGTTTCCCATACGTCCCTCTATCCCCTAATACTTCTAAAGCTTCAGGAACTTTTGTAAAATCATAATCCTTAAAGATTAATGGCCGAATCGCCCCCTCTTCATATAAACGCATTAAATCATCGTGAATCTCCCTTGCTTTTTCTGGAAAGTGTCTTCTAAACAATCCCCAATGAACCCCTACTATGGAATAATTCTTAACTAGTGCATGGTTTACTGGAGCTTCTGGTATACGACCACCTGCAAAACCTACTACTAACAAGCGTCCATCAAAAGTAATACATTTTCGAGATAAGTCAAAAACGTCTGCACCTACTGGGTCATAAATAACGTCTGCACCTTTCCCATTTGTTTCCTTCTTAACAATTTCGACAAAATTTTCAGATCTATAATCAATTGCAACATCTGCACCTAACTCTTTACAAATCTTAACTTTGTCAGGTCCTCCTGCAGTTGCGATTACTTTAGCCCCTCTAGCTTTACCAAGTTGTATAGCGGCTGAACCAACTCCTCCAGCCCCAGCATGAACTAACAATACTTCTCCTTCTTTCAGAGATGCTCGATGATATAATGCATAATAAGATGTTTGATAAGTAATAAACATTCCTGCAGCTTCACTGGAAGTCATTGAATCTGTTACAACATATACAGATTCTTCTGGTACGCTTATCCACTCAGATAACCCTCCTTCTGGTTTAGCCGGTGTAGCAATAACCCGTTGGCCTACCTTTAATCGGCAACCTTCTCCGACTTCTCGAATAGTACCAGATATTTCTGAACCAGGTGTAAAAGGAATCGGTGGTTTTTCCTGATATTTACCTTGGCATAGTAAAATATCAAAGAAATTTAGCGCGCATGCATCTACCTTTATCAAAACTTTACCAGATTCCACCTTTGGTCGAGGCCATTCTTTCAATTCTAGAACATCTTTTGGTTCTCCTAATTTTGTAACCTTCCAACTTAGCATTAAAAATCCTCCTTATTTATTAAATAATATTATAAACATAATTTATTTTCAGTAAATTTTAGGCGTAAAAAATTCTATACAGTATCAAAAAAAACTATTTCACTTTCTTCAATTCTTCCTCTTGTAGTTTACGCCAGAGTATTTTCCCACTACTAGTTGTTGGCAAATCTGATTTAAATTCAATATAACGAGGATACTTATAAGCAGCCATATTTTTTTTCGTCCATTCTATAATTTCCTCTTCGCTTATTCTTCCTTTATATTCTGTATTTAAAATGATAAAAGCCTTTATCGTTTCTCCCCTTCTAGAATCAGGAACACCAATAACACAAGCTTGATGTACCGCAGGGTGTTTATAAAGATAGGACTCAACTTCTGTCGGCCAAACTTTAAATCCAGATGCATTTATCATTCTTTTAACTCGGTCAACGATATAAAAATACCCATCTTCATCATAGCGTCCTATATCTCCCGTCCGAAAAAAACACTTTCCATCCAAGTTAATAAAGACCTTTTCATTTTCATCATCACGGTTATAATAGCCAATCATAACTTGTGGTCCACTAACTATAATTTCTCCTTCTTCATCAGCGTTAACTTCTTTATGTGTATTGGGATTAATTATTCTTGCATCTACTCCAAATACCGGTATTCCTAAGCACTGCATTTTTGGCCTTTCACCTGGGTTTTGGTGTGTTTGCGCAATTGTTTCAGTAAGACCATATCCCTCAGTAAACCTTATTCCACTTAGTTTATAAAGTCTCTGTCCTACTGCTTCAGGAAGAGTTGCTCCTCCACCAGATATACTAATTAGTGAAGATAACTGCTCTTTTCTCAGATTAGGATTTGCTAAAAAGTCTGTAACCATCGTACTAATCGCAACCCAATTAGTACACTTGTTATGACTTATTAACTCTGCAGCTAATTGCCTATTCCAACGGGTCATGATAACAATTGTACTCCCCGCGTAAAGTGGCGTATGCATACTACCTACCATACCAGTTACATGAAAAAAAGGCAGAGTAGCCAAGTGCACATTACTAGCATTTATTCTATTCCAATGTGCTCCACCAACTGTATTGGCTTGAACAGTTCTATTCGTATGCATGCATCCCTTTGGTATACCAGTAGTTCCAGAGGTGTAAGGAATGACAGCAAGATCATCTGACAACGAGCTCAATGCATTCGGTTTATAATAAGATTCAATACAACCAATCCACAAATGATGATTGGAATTATTAGATTCTTTTCTAAAAAGAGCCACTTCTTCAGGAATCTCCAATGAAAATTCATCTGATATGTAATCCGAATATGCGGCTAAAATAATATCATTCAAAAAACCCTCTTCTAATAAAGGATCTACATTTTCTAACAATTCTTGACCTATAATGCCATTTTTGATATCACAATCATTTATATAAAACTCTAATTCCGTTGCCTTTAACATTGGATTTAATGGTACTACAATGGCATCCGCCCTTAAAATAGCATAATATCCAATAATATATTGAGGAGAATTTTGCATTAATAATAGAACTTTATCTCCTTTTTTGATCCCTAATCTGTGCTGGAGGAAACCAGCCAATGCATCAACTTCTTTAATTAGTTGTTTATAAGTTAGATTACTACCATAATAATTTATAGCAATGTTATCTGGATACCGCTTGGCACTGATTTCTAGATTGTTATATAATGTTGTATTCGGAATAAGTATTTGCTTGGTTAACCTAAAAGGCCAATGTTCATAGTGGCGAGTTAACATAAACAACTCTCCTTGTATTATTTAGTTAAACTATTTAATAAATTATTATTTAATTCTTTTAACTCTCCATCTTTCACGTGGACTAATAATTCAGATGCTCCAATGTCTCCTGTGAAATCAATTAAATCTTGCATCCCCTTCTTAATACTAGAACGACCAACTCTACTTTTTTCTAAGATATTTCTAACTTTATTCTTACAATTAAAATCCTGCTCTAATGCTAGTTGAACTGCGTCATTGTATTTAACATTGTCTAAATTGAGTTGTGATAAAATAATGCTTGCACACAGAAAATCTTCAAGTGAAAAATGGCCCCCAGCACCAGAACAAACAATATAAACCTCTTCATCCTGTAATGTATTCAAGTATTTAGCAACAGTAGGAGCATTTCTTAAATTGGCTAATAATACTCTCTTTGCGTTAGCTGCTCTACAAATTGCTCGTGTACCATTTGTTGATAAGAAAATGACATCTTTATTTGCTACCACTTCAGAAGGGAATTCTTTAGGTAAATGACCAAGAGTAAATCCATCTATTTTTCTCCCTCTCTGCTCCCCACCAGTAATAGCCGTTTCACCTAATTTATCAAGTAGACGTTCTGCATCTTCCTTGTTTTCAACTGGAATGACTCGTTTTGCACCTCGTTCCATAATAGTAAGAAGTGTAGTAGTTGCTAAAAGTACGTCAATTACAACAACAGTATTGCTATGCAACAATTCCGGTTTAATCTCCTCTTTCGATAACCACAACCTGCACCTTTTCATTCCTTACCTCCTAAGATAATACTATTTTCAGCTCGTAACTAATGGTAAAAAAGGTATGCTTAAATGAGAATATATCTACTATTGTCTTTTACCATTTAAGCATCACCTTTTGAATCTACTATTCCACTACCCTATCAATTACTTGACCAAATTGTTTTCTTTGATTGTCGAAGTATTCTTTTACTTCTTGCGTATTTAAATCTGGTAAGATGTAATTATTTTTCTTTGCAAAGTCTTCAAGTCTAGGATCTTCCATTGTTTTACTTATCACGTCTTCCCATTTTTCTATAACATTCTCCGGTAGACCACTTGGCCCTCCTACTCCAATCATAGCGCTCATGTCAAAATCGTACCCTAACTCTTTTAAGGTTGGTACATCGGGATGTGTCTCTAGTTTAGTATCAGGAATAACTGCTAACACATTAATGTCTCCTGATTGAACGGATCCTAGCATTGCAGAAATTGTGTCAAGTGTAAAATCAACATGACCTCCTAGAACCCCTGAAGTTGTCTCAGCTGCACTACTATAGTTGACAGTCTCCCATTGTAACTCAAAGTTTTCTTCTTGATTAATTAATTCTGCCATTAGAGCATTTGTAGTAGATGATGATGCATAAGTAATCTCATTATCTTTAGAATACTCTATTAACTCTTCGAATGTCTGGAAAGGCGCATCTTTACTAGCAGCAATAACGTGCATATATTCCATTACTGGTCGTATTAATATAAAATCGTCCTCATCTTGCTCCATTAAATCAAGATGCGGATTTATCGCAAATAACGATGTCCCCATTCCCCCTGCTACTGTATAACCATCAGGCTCTGCATTCGAAAGTGTAGAATACATGGATAGTCCTCCGCCACCAGTTTCATTCTTTATAATAATTCTTTGACCCAAATGTTCTTCTGCAATACTAATGAACTCCCTAAAATATAAATCAGTGGTTCCACCAGCTCCATAAGGAATCATTAATGTGACAGGTCTTTTAGGATAGTCTGATTCTCCACCACTACTAGATTCTTCACTACAAGCAATTAAAATAAAGATCATACTAACAAATATGACTGAGAAGATTATTTTTTTGTACACTCGTGTATCCTCCTTCCTGTAACATAATAACTTTACAGAACATTCATTCTATTCTCATCTAATATACAAATTAATTCTTACTCAACTACTCTATCAATTACCTCACCAAAACGTTCTCTTTGTTTGGTAAAAAAGTTATCCATCTCTTCCTGAGACATATTTGGCAATGTATAATGGTTCTTTGCTGCAAATTCAATTAGTTTAGGATCTTTTAACGTCTTATTTATTACGTCCTCCCATTTAGCTTCTACTTCACTTGGTAAACCTTTAGGTCCTCCGATCCCTATCATCGCTGTTATATCTAAATCATATCCCAACTCATCCATTGTAGGAACATCTGGATGAGACTCAAATTTTTCAGGTGTAACAGCTAGATAGTTTATATCTCCTGCTTGCTCAGAACCAGAAACTGCTATAGGCGATACTAACGTAAAATCTACATGCCCACCTAAAACGGCTGCAATAGATTCGGAATCACTAGTATAATTAACAATTTTCCATTGCAAATCGAAATTCTCTGCCTTATTAACTGTCTCAGCGAAAAGATGATTCGTCGTACTAGAAGCAGCAAATGTTAATGAGTTTTCCTTTGAGTATTCGATCAATTCCTCAAATGTTTGATAAGGAGCGTCACTAGGTGCGACAAATACATACTGGTATTGCATTGCAGGTGAAACAAGAGTAAAATCATCACCATCGTGATCCATTAAATCAAGATGCGGATTTATCGCATAGAGCGATGTTCCCATACCTGCAGCCATTGTATAACCATCAGGATCTGCATTTACGAGCGAGGAATACATTGACAATCCCCCACCGCCGGTTTCATTCTTAATAACTATTCTCTGTCCAAGATGTTCTTCCGCGATATTAGTAAACTCTCTGAAGTATAAATCCGTTGTGCCACCAGAGCCATAAGGTAACATCAAGGTAACGGGCTTTTTAGGATAATCAGAATCACCACTATCACTCGCCCCGTCACTACATGCAGATAAAATCAATACCAATAGTAAAATGACCATTGGAAATATAAAACTTCTATTAATATTGATCACTCCCTTACTTATTGATTAAACTATTAAAATATTATTTCCCACTAAAATTTGGGTTCCTTTTTTCTTTAAATGCTTGGATTCCCTCAGCATGGTCTTCCGTTGTTGCAATAGTTGCCTGCGTAATGCGTTCTTGTTCCAATATTTCAGCTAAACTTGACTGTAGTGACTGATCAGCAATCTTTTTAATCAATCCAAAAGTTTTTGATGGTCCAGCAGCAATTTCTGCAGCAAACTCCTCTACACTTTTCTCAAAATCTTCTAAAGGATATATATGATTAACAATCCCTAAGGAATGTGCTTCTTCCACGGTAATAGGTTTTGCTTTAAAGAAGAGTTCCTTCGCACGATAACTACCAATTAACCTAGGTAGAAAATACAATCCCCCACCGTCGGAAATTAATCCTACTTTAGAAAAACTTAAAACAAACTTACTATCCTTAGCAGCTAGAATGATGTCACTTGCTAGAGCAAGATTAAACCCAGCACCTGCAGCATACCCATGAACAGCAGCAATAATAGGTTTTTCAAGATCTCTCATAGTTAGAATTAATTCATTTAAATTACCAATATGTTCATAGGTTTCAATGGGTTTCCTTTTTCCCATTCTTTTCACATCGCCACCAGAACTAAATGACCTACCAGAACCTGAGATAGTAATAACCCTTACATCGTCATTCGTTTTTGCGTCAATTAGTGCTTCTTTCAATCCCTTAATCATTTCTGGACTAAAAGCATTCAGACTTTCTGGACGATTAAGTTTTAAGTGCATAATCCCATTGCTGATCTCCATAAGTAAATGATTAGATACTTCCATTTGTTTTTGCATAGTAAAATCCCCTATCCATGTATATTTTGTTTAAGCATTTACTTTCCCATTATTTTATATAAAATACTATTTCAATAATTATTATTTACTGATGTTTCCAAGCAATATTCAATTAGGTTATTTACATATAAATTTAAATCTTTAAATCGAGCATCTTTCGTTTGACCATTTTTCCACCTGTAATAGATTTGCTGGCAGATAACAGCTAATTTAAAATAGGAAAAAGTCAAATAAAAGTTCATGTTAGACACATCTCTACCACTTTTCCTTGCGTACAATTCCATAAATTCATTACGTGTCATAAAACCTGGGTATACAGTGACCGTGTCAATATCTGACCCTTTTCGTAAAAGCGGTGAATCACTTTTCTCCTTCCAATAGCTCATAGCTACACCTAAATCTGCCAATGGGTCTCCAACAGTCGTCATCTCCCAATCAAATAAACCATTTATCTCATTAAAGTCATTAGTAAACATTAGATTATTTAGTTTATAGTCATAATGAATAATGGTGGGACTTGGTGATACTGGAATATTTTTTAGCATCCACCTTTTCAATTGTTCAATGCCCTCTATTTCTTCTGTTTTAGACCTTTCATAACGGTAAATCCAACCATTAACCTGCCTTTCTAAAAAACCACTCGGTTTGGTCATTTCTTTTAACTTTGTTTTTGTATAATCAATCTGATGCAAAGAAACCAAGGTATCAACCATTTTCTCTGAAATCTTCCGTCCTAAATCTTCTGTATAAGTAATATTACTTGGAAACTCCGTGTCTACAACGATTCCTTTTCTCCTTTCCATAATAAAGAATGGAGAACCGATGACACTATTTTCGTTATCAAAGAAAAGATAAGGTTTCGGAGCAGGATTGAAATGTGGAGATATTTCTTCTAAGATTGTAAACTCTCTTTCCATATCGTGTGCTTTAGGAGGAACTGGCCCCAGAGGCGGCCGTCTCAAAACCGCTTCCCAATCTCCCATTTTTAATAAATATGTTAAATTAGAGCGTCCAGCACTAAACTGTTTGATTGATAAAGTCTCATTTGGCAAGTTTTTTATATTCTCTTTTAAAATTGATTCTATTTTAACTAAATCAATTTCCTCTCCATCTCGAATAGGAATTATTTCTGATGACATACTGCACCTCCTCGGATTTTTTGATTATTAAACCATATATCTCTCAAGACTTACTTTCCTTTAATTTTGCATTTAAAGGGATTGTCTTTTGACTCGTAAAATCAAAGCAAACTGTAACAGCTTCTGCCTCTGCAATAATTTTACTACCATCACTTGTTAGGAGCCTATGACTGATAGTAAAACTTTTATTTCCAAGAGATAATACATTCGTAGAAACCTTTAATACTTCTCCTGCATATGCTTGCTCTAAATAATCACATTTTATAGAAGCTAATATGAAACTCGAAGAAGATTGTCTATTTGGATGGATCATTCTAAAAAATTTAGAACGCGCTTCCTCAAAATATAGAAAATGACTTGTATTATTTACATGGCCAACTGCATCGGTTTCACAGAATCTAACATAAATTTCTACATCATAGGAATTTGTCAACGAAAACACTACCTTTTATAAAACTTTATCCCATAATAAAAAAGTATTAAGCAATCTCTATGCTACACGTTTTTCATCCTTTAACTTCTTCGTTTTCCTGAAATGACTCAAGATAACCAATAGTGCAATTACTAAGAATGCTAAGGATATTGGTCTAGTAAAGAACACACTTATATCTCCACCGGATAAAACAAAAACTTGCCTAATTGATTCTTCTAATTTCGGTCCAAGAACAAAACCAATAACTACCCCTACTAATGGAATTTCTACTTTTTTCAACAGAAAACCCAATATTCCAAAAATAAACATTAAAATAATGTCAAAAGAAGCTTGACTGTATCCGTATGTCCCTGCAATACATAGTACTAGAATTACTGGCATTAACACTGTCGGGCGTATTACTGCAATTTTACGGAAAATATTACTTGTATACCAATTTATAACTAAACAGAACAATGATGCCATTATCATCCCTGCAAATATCCCATATACAATCGGACCATTTGTTTCAATAAGTTGCGGACCTGGAATTATGCCATGAATAATTAACGCACCAAAGATTAAAGCAGCAGTTGCATCTCCAGGTATACCTAGGGACAAAAGTGGAATAAGGTTTGAACTACCTACAGCACTGTTTGCAGTCTCAGCTGCAACTAGGCCTTCTTTTTCACCTTTCCCAAAGTTATCTCCTTTTTTAGATTTACTCTTTGCTTGTGCGTAACTAACAAACGAAGCTGTAACTGGTCCTAAACCTGGGAGAGCACCAATTAAAGTACCAATTATCGAAGAGCGTCCAAGTGTTCTCCTAACTTCTGAAACTTCCTTCCAAGTTAAGTTATCCTTATGCTTATCCACATTTTTACTTTTATCGTTCGTTTCAATTTCAGAAATGTTCGACTTCAATCTTTTTGTTTTATCACGATAGTGTTGACTCATAGTTTCAAACACTTCTGAAACTGCCAGTAAGCCAATAACTAGTGCAATAATACTAACAGAACCAGAAAGTTCAACCATGCCAAAATCAAAGCGTGGTATTGAGGTTACAGGATCTGCCCCAACTGTTGCAATTAATAATCCTAATAATACAGAAATAAGGTTTTTGGCAATTGAGTTTCCTGTTATCATTATTATTAAAACTAATGCAAAAATAACTAGAGAAGCATTCTCGGTTGGTCCAAATCGTAATGCAGCAGATGCTAGTAAACCAGCAGTGAAAATAAGAACTAAATTACCTACTAGGTCACCTGTTGTCGATGACACTAAAGCAAGTCTTATAGTCTTACGTGGATAGCCTTTCTGTTTTAGTGCATATCCATCAAGAGCAGTAGCCGCTGCAGCAGGAGTTCCAGGAGCATTAAACATTATTGCAGAAATACTCCCACCAAACATCCCACCTTTATACATAGCTATTAGCATACTAATACCTACAATAGGATCCAAATAGAATGTAACTGGTAAGATCAAGGCAATTCCCATAGTTGCAGTCAATCCAGGTATCGCACCCAAAAATGTGCCAGATAAAACACCAGCTAAAATTAAAAGAATTGTCATAGGAGTAAACATCATAGAGAAACCTTCTGCTATTTGTGTAAACATCTTTACCTACACCTCCTTAGGTTTGGAGTCTTTTCAAAACAGAATTCCAGAAGGGAAATACAAAGCCAATATTTGTGTGAATAATATATAAATCGAGGCCGGTAACATAACACTTAAAGTGAGTGTAATTTTCCACCCTTCACCAAGTACCCGTAAAAGAGCGATTATAAATAGAATGGACATGACAAAAAAACCAATCTTCTGAATTAAAAATATATAAGCCGTATATATTAAAATATTTAACCCAACATATTTAAAAACTTTTCTATTGAATTTAAAAAATTCGGTCTTCTTATTAAAAAATAATGAAACAAATTTAAACATGCTGACTATTAATAAACCTGCAGCATACACATAAGGCATTAGTCTAGGTTCGCCACTTTGGATTTCCATCGGTATAAGAACTAGTACAAGTAACAATCCGAATAATGCTATTAATCCATATATGTGTGTTTCTTTAATTTTAAAGTAATTATTCATTCTCTCCCTCCGCACCAAAGTATTTTAAAGTCTGTAAAATAAATAATAAGTAAGTTTAAAATTAGTTATAACTTAATTGTATTTCAAGATTTTTCCTCAGTTGTTCTGGGATGGGAATGCTTATTCCTTTTAAGTTGTCATAACAGACGAGTACAAGTTCACTTTTTGCAATAATAGCTTGAGAATCTTTACTTTTAAGTAATTGAGTAACTGTGAAACTTTTATTACCAATTCTTTCTATATTGGTAATTACAGTTAGAATTTGCCCTGCAAAAGCTTGTTGTTTGTAGTCACACTTGATGGAAGCTATTATAAGATTAAAGGAAGAACTTCTATCTGGATAAATAACATTGAAAAACTTTCCCCTAGCTTCTTCAAAATATCTAAAATGACTTGTATTATTTACATGACCTATTGCATCTGTCTCACATAACCTAACGAATATTTCTACTTCGTGAGAATACGGCATTGTTGAGTTCCTCCACCTATTATTCTTAATCGCATTTTTCACGCTTTTATTCCATTCAAAATCAATTCTAAATATAAATCTACAAGTTCTTTCTCACCTATTTCTCCATCTGAGTTATACCAATAGTAACTTCGATTTGCAATACTAAGAATTCCAATTGTAAGAATATCGGATCTTACATTATTATTAAATTCTCCTACTTGAACTCCTTCCTCTATCATCAGTTGAAAGTTGTTCCGAAACTCTTTTCTTTTCTTTTTAATCTGGTCCATATTACTCTGGTTCAAATGCCGCATCTCTCTAAATAGTATTCTTGCATTTGGTCCATGACTTTTTATTTTCTTAATTAGTAAATAGATAATGCCATATAGTTTATCTATGTAATTCTTATCTTTATCCTCTAAGATAATTTGCTGTTCTCCCAACAATTCTTGAAGATAAGATAAATGTATATCCCTTAATAGTTCTTGCTTACTGTTAAAATAGTAATAAAATGTTCCCTTTGTAACACCAATATTGCCGACTATATCTTGAATGGACGTCTCGATGAACCCTTTTTCATCGAATAATTCTATGCTTTTTCTAATAATATTTTCCTTCACAGTCAATTTCCTCTCTATTATTATTCTTGCACAAACCACTTTCATATAGTCGACAATATGGTATTAATTTACAACCTATGCTCTCTCAATAATTAGTGCTATTCCCTGTCCGCCACCAATACATGCAGTAACTAAACCGTATTTTCCGTCTGAACGTTTTAATTCATACACAGCCTTCGTTAGAAGAATTGCACCAGTTGCACCTAGAGGATGCCCGTGTGCAATGGCTCCCCCGTTTACATTTAGTTTCTCAGGATTAAAATATAATTCCCTATCACATGCAATGACCTGAGAAGCAAAAGCTTCATTTAGTTCAATAATATCCATATCTTTTAGGCTAAGTCCCGATTTCTCCAATACTTTTTTCGTTGCCGGTACTGGACCAATCCCCATAATATTTGGATCTACACCTGCAACAGCAGAAGTACGAATGGTAGCTAACGGTGTAAGCCCTAATTCTTCCGCCTTTTCTCTAGACATTATGACCAACGCAGATGCTGCATCATTTAACCCAGAACTGCTTCCTGCTGTTACGGAACCATCTTTTACAAAAGCAGGTGGGAGTTTAGCTAACGCTTCTAACGTTGTATTCGGACGTGGGTGTTCGTCTTTATCAAATACAACAGGATTCCCTTTACGAACAGGCACTGTTATTGGAACAATTTGCTCATCAAAGTATCCTTCTTCCATAGCCTTAGCCATTCTTTCTTGACTTCTTAATGCATATTCATCCTGTTCTTCTCTACTAATATTGTATTTCTTTACTAGATTTTCTGCTGTTATCCCCATAGGTGGGTCACCTATCTCTTTTGGTGATAGTTGTGATTTTCTAAAGTTTGGAAGTGCTGGGCTATATGCTTTCTCTGGACGGTCCATTAAATATGGCGCGCGACTCATGCTTTCTGTACCACCAGCGATATATACATCCCCAGTACCTGATTGTATTGCTTGTGCAGCGAGAGCCACTGCATTAATTCCTGATCCACATTGACGATCAACCGTAAGTCCAGGTAAGTTTGGAGATAGACCCGTCTGTAACGCTGTAAGTCTAGCAATATTTCCGCCACCACTTAGTACATTTCCAAGGATCACATCATCTATTGATTCGGGGTCAATATTTGCTCGTTTTACGGCTTCTTTTATAACTTCGGCTCCAAAAACATGAGCTGGAACAGTTGCCAATGCACCACCTTGCCTTGCAATTGCTGTTCGAACTGCTGATACAATTACTGCATCTCTTTTCATACGTCATTAACTCCTTATCATTTTATTTTTGGTGATCATTACATTGCACTTTTTCCACCATCAACTACAATAGTTTCTCCAGTTACAAAATCTGATGCTGCTGTTGCCAAAAATAACGCTGCACCTTTTAAATCATTTTCTGATCCAAATTTTCTAAGTGGTGTTCTATCGCGCATTTCGTCACCACCACGTTCAATAAGTACTCTCGACATTTTTGTTGGAAAGAAACCTGGCGCAATTGCATTAACGTAGATTCCACGAGGCCCCCATTTAACAGCTAGGTCTTTAGTAAAAGTAATAACAGCACCTTTACTAGAGTTGTATCCAATTGCATCCATATACTTAGGATTTGATCCTCTTAGTCCAGCAACAGAGGCAATATTAATAATTTTTCCATAGTCTTGTTCAGTCATAACCTTACCGACTGCTTGTGACATTAAAAATGTACCGACAACATTAACATTCATCACTTTCTGAAATGCTTCTAACGGCATTTCATCAACGGGAGCTCCCCATGATGCTCCACTATTATTAACTAATATGTCAATTCTCCCAAACTCTTTTACCGTCTTCTCAACAACATTCTTAATATCATCGGGATTCGTAACATCACATTTTAATGCTAATGTTTTCGTTCCCTTTTCTTCTAATTGTTTACTTACTTCTTTACAGTTTTCTTCTTTTCTGGAACAAACAACTATATTTGCTCCGGCTTCAGCAAACCCTTCAGCAATTTGCTGACCTAGTCCTCTACCTCCACCAGTTATGATTGCAGTTTTTCCAGTTAAATCGAAAAGCTCTTTTACATGCATTAATATCCCTCCCATGATTTCTCATTATTGATATTTCTTTAACTCCTGTCTGGCAATAGCTCTCCGGTGCACTTCATCTGGACCATCAGCCAATCTTAATGTACGAATTTTCACCCAACTAGATGCTAGTGGGAAATCTTCTGTTACACCTGCTGCACCGAATGCTTGAATTGCTTTGTCTAATATTTCCAATGCCATATTAGGCGCTACAACTTTAATCATAGCAATTTCTGCTTTTGCTTCTTTATTTCCGACTGTATCCATCATATAAGCAGCCTTAAGTGTTAAAAGTCTAGCTTGCTCTATGTTTATTCTTGCATCTGCAATCCACTCTTGTATAACTCCTTGTTCCGCTAACTTCTTCCCAAATGTTTCTCTTTCTTGTACGCGTTTACATAATAATTCTAATGCCCTTTCAGCTGCACCAATTGTTCTCATACAATGATGAATTCTACCAGGCCCTAGTCTTCCCTGGGCAATTTCGAATCCCCTTCCTTCACCTAATAGCATGTTAGAGGCTGGTACACGTACATCTTTGTATTCTATTTCAGCATGACCGTGAGGAGCATGGTCATAACCGAACACCGGTAATAAACGTTTAACTTTTACACCAGGTGTATCAAGTGGGACTAGTATCATAGATTGCTGTTTATGTTTTGGTGCGGTAGGATCATTTTTCCCCATTACAATCGCAATTTTACAACGTGGGTCCCCTGCACCAGATGACCACCATTTCGTTCCATTAATTACATATTCATCTCCATCACGAACAATACTAGCTTGAATATTTGTAGCATCTGATGAAGCCACATCTGGTTCCGTCATTGAGAAACAAGAACGAATCTCCCCATCTAACAAAGGTTTTAACCATTTTTCCTTATGTTCTTCTGTTCCGTAACGAACTATCGTTTCCATGTTTCCTGTATCTGGTGCTGCACAATTAAAAACCTCTGGAGCAATACTTGAGCGCCCCATAATTTCGCATAATGGTGCGTATTCCAAATTCGTTAACCCCGCACCATGTTCACTCTGAGGTAAGAATAGATTCCAAAGGCCTTCCTCTTTGGCTTTTTGCTTTAGCTCTTCCATAATAGGAGGGACTACTGCAAATCTATCATTAGATTGAAGTTGTTCCTCGTATAATTTCTCATTTGGGTAGACATATTTATCCATGAAATTATTTAGTTTTTCTTGTAAACCCTTTACTTTATCCGAATATTCGAAGTACATAAGACTTATCTCCTTTAAATAGATTTTTAATTAAATTTTAATACCTATTATTTTTTCACGAAACGCACTGCACCTTTGATTACAACTTTGCCATCTTGATTAATAGCCTTCACATCGAAATCTGAATATTCGTCTGTACTTTCAATTATTTCTGCCTTAAGAGTTATTACATCATTAATAAACACCATTCCAGCAAACCTTATCCTGTAATCCTGTATAAATCCTTGTTCGTAATAAGGTGTAAAAAGTTTTGCCAGATTGCCCATCGTCCACATTCCATGAGCAATAATACCTGGTAATCCTACTTTCTCTGCTTCTTCATCAATTGTGTGAATTGGGTTAAAATCTCCTGAAGCCCCTGAGTACTTAATTAGGTCCATCCTAGTTACAGGTTCTAGGGTTATTTCCAGTGTATCCCCTGAAATAAGTTCAACTAATTGTTTCATGCCTTCAACGCCTCCCTTACAGCTTCATTAATAATCACAATCGATTCCTCAGTAAAGATAAGGTTTCCGTCCAAATCTTCTCCATATCGTTTTGTAACCAAAAAGCCCATTAAACCATTCTTACCCGTTTTATCGTAGTAATCTTTTACTTCTGTATAGCAATTTATTTCTTCACCAACAAGTAGTGGTCGATTATAATGATATATTTGCTCTCCATGGATTAATCCCTTATTAGGTAGATTCAGCCCTTCAACCTTTCCAAAGTCAAAAGTACGAGGGAAAGTTGGAGGTGCAATGTTTTGTCCATATCTAGATTGTTTACCTATCACTTCATCAATATAGATAGGATGTGAATCACCAATTGATTCTGCAAAACGTTTAACCAAACCTCTTTCAACAACGTTTTTAACTTTTCTAGATCTTTTTCCTACTAAATCTTTAAACATACACACATCTCCCTTATAAAAATATACGTTACGTTTTTGGCCCACCAGCAACATAGATTACCTGACCGTTTACAAATGATGATTTCTCATCTGCAAAGAATGCAACGGCATTCGCAATATCGGCAGGTTTACCACTTCTAGCTACAGGAATTTTGGTAACACTATGTTTCACAAACTCATCAAATGGAACTCCTACTCTTTCTGCTGTTGCTTTTGTCATTTCTGTTTCAATGAATCCCGGTGCAACAGAGTTTGCAGTGATTCCATATTTTCCAAGTTCAATAGCTAGTGTTTTCGTCAATCCTTGCAAACCAGCTTTTGCTGTTGCATAATTTGCTTGCCCTCGATTCCCAAGAGCAGATGTAGATGAGATATTAATAATTCTTCCATACTTTTGATCTACCATATATTTTTGTACTGCTCTTGCTGCATTAAACGACCCTTTTAAATGAACATCCATTACTTGTTCCCAGTCACTATCTGTCATCTTGAATAATAGATTATCACGAATAATACCTGCATTATTAACAAGTATATCTATTTTCCCATACATTGAAGCTACTTCTTGAACTATTGATTCAACCTCATCTTTGTTAACAACATTTGCTTTTTTTGCATATAATTCATAGCCCTTTTGTGAAAAATCTTTCTCTAGTTCATTCAATGCTTCTTCATTAATATCAATAACTGCCACTTTCGCCCCTTCTTCTGCAAACCTTAAAGCAACACCTTTTCCAATTCCTCTACTACCACCTGTAATAAAAGCTACTCTACCTTCAAAATTCCTAGCCATCTTTCATTCCTCCTATTGTGTATTTATGTCTACTTTTAGATATATTGACCTATTTTGACATTACCTTTTAGTAAATTCCTAGATATAATCAAGCGCTGTATTTCATCTGTGCCATCATATATTCTCCATAGTCTTGCCTCACGATACCAGCGTTCGATTGGTAATTCTCTTGTGTACCCCATTCCACCATGAATTTGTAATACCCGATCAATTACTCGGTTCGCCATATTCGCACCATACAATTTAGCCATTGAAGCTAAATGACGGTTATCTTCTCCTTGGTCAAGGGTAAATGCTGCATTAATTGCCAGCCATTTAGCTGCTTCTATCTCAACTGCAGAATCTGCTATTTGCCACTGAATTGCTTGTCTATCAGCAATCGGTTTACCAAACGTTTCTCGTTCTTTGGCGTAATCAATTGCCATTTGAAGTAACCTTTCTGATGCACCTACTGCACGAGCTCCGACAATCCATCTTGCAAAACCAATCCACTCTAACCCTAAATTATATCCACCATGTAATTCTCCCAGTATATTTTCTTCAGGTACTCGGACATTTTCGAAAACTAGACCAGCTGGACCCCATTCTCCCATTGTATGAATGTATTCTGACTTCCAACCCATATCACGGTCAGCAATAAAACATGTAACCCCCTGTCTTCCTCTCGTCTTTTGATGTAATTCTTTATCAGTAATTGCTATAACCATTACAAAATCAGCTTCATTTCCACCAGTGATAAATGTTTTTTCACCATTTAACACCCATTCATTACCATCTTTAACAGCAGTCATTTTAATATTTTGTGTATCAGATCCTGCACCAGGTTCTGTCATAGCAAAGCAAGATTTTTTGTCACCGTTTATTGTTGGTATTAAATATTTCTCTTTCTGTTCATCGTTCGCATAATAAAGAATATTATCTGCTGAGCCTCCAAATTTGAAAGGTACAAATGTCTTTGAAACTTCCATTGATACAATCGCTTGCATCATTTGTCCTAAATTTGCACCACCAAATTCTTCTGGGGTATTGATTCCCCAGAATCCTGCTTCCTTTGCTTTTAATGTTAATTCTTCTTGCTTTTCAACAGATAGACTTGGTTTTCCTTCTCTTTCATTTCGTAGTACTTCACTCTCTAATGGAATTAATTCTTTTTCAACAAATTTACGAATCGTTTCTTGAACCATTTTTTGCTCTTCTGTTAAACGTAAGTGCATTTTTTTCCTCTCCTTTTGTAAATATATTCATGACTTTTGGTATTAAACTAACTAGTCAGTATGTATAATTCTCAAAGCTTTCCGAAGCAATGGAATCGTTTTCAATATGAACAAAAATAATGTAATAAATATGTAACCATTAATCTTATTTCAAAACAGAGAATCATACATACTAGTTAGTATGTTAAATTCTGAATATTTAATATAAATTGTAACAGCAAACTTATATAAGTTCAATAATTTTTTAAAAATAAATAAAAAAGTGATTAATTTAAATATTTAAACTTTAATATTAATCACTTAAAAGTAAGTTCTATTAAACTTTTTATTTTTAATCCCTAATTATCTTAAAAGTTCCAACACCTTTAGCGAGTAATATACCTTCTTCATCGACTAGCTCTCCCTCAACACTTACTAGTTTGTATCCTTGTTTCAAAATTTTTCCGGTAGCAAATATGGTTCCTTCTGTTGTCGAAGAAAGATAGGTTACATTTAAATTTACTGTCGTGCATCTTGTTTTTGTAGCGGATCTAATAGTCATACCCATGATAAGGTCAAGCATAGTAGCATGAACGCCACCATGTAATGTATTATTGGCATTTAATAGGTATTTTCTTATGGGAAGCTTTAACTTTACACTTCCTTCTTTAAAGCTAACAATTTCGAATCCTACATGAGCAAAAAACGCACTCGTTTCAAAACTACTTTTTATATCATTTAACGTTCTCGCCACCATAAGCCCTCCTTATCATGAATTATTTCCCTTGAAAATTAGGCTTACGTTTCTCTATGAATGCTTGTGTCCCCTCATTTTTATCCTCGGAACTAAATAAAACAGCCTGTGATAGTTTTTCTAGTACTAAACCTGTTTTAATGTCGGCTTCTGTTCCATAGTTAACTGCAATTTTAGCAAGTTTTACAGCTAATGGACCTTTATTTAAGATTTGACTTGCCAACTGATCCACAGTTCTATTTAACTCATCAAACTCTACTACATCTGAAACTAAACCAAACTGTAAAGCTTCCTCTGCACTTATCATTTTTCCTGTTAAAATCATTTCCAACGCTTTTCCTTTTCCTACTAATCTAGCGAGACGTTGTGTTCCACCAGCACTAGGAATAATTGACAGGTTTAACTCTGGTAAGCCAAATTTTGCATTCGTAGATGCAATTCGAATATCACAAGCCATCGCTAATTCGCATCCACCTCCAAGGGCATAGCCATTGACCATTGCAATTGTTGGTTTCTCACAGTTCTCAATTATGTCATATACCCCTTGCATGCTAAATGGATTTAAAGCGTCAATTGCAGTTCTTTCTCGTAATTGTTTGATATCTGCACCAGCTGCAAACGACTTTTCACCTTTACCTGTAAATATGATACAACCTACTTCTTCGTTCTTTGAAAGTAAATCAAGACCTTTTACTATTTCTTCTAATGTTTCACGATTTAGTGCATTTCTTACTTCAGGTCGATCAATTGTAATGTACCCTAGTTTTCCAATTGTTTTCACTTCAATTTTCTCAAAACTCACAATATCACTCCTACTAAGAATTTGAAATCCATTTATACTTGCTCAATCATAATCGCCATTCCCTGTCCACCACCAGCACATAATGTTGCAACACCAAATTGTTGTTTTCGCTTAATTAATTCATGTAAAAGTGTGGTGATAATTCGTGCACCACTTGCTCCCACCGGATGTCCTAGTGCAATTGCTCCACCATTTACATTGACTCTTTCTGCATCCAAACCTAATTCTCTAATAACAGCAAGTGACTGCGAGGCAAAGGCTTCGTTCAACTCGAATAAATCAATATCCTGTAATTGTTTGGATGTTCTTTCTAATAGTTTCTTTACTGCAGGAACTGGTCCAATACCCATAATTTCAGGGGAAACACCAGCAGTTGCCCAATCCACAACACGTGCTAATGGGGTTAATCCCAATTCTTTTGCCTGGGATTCTTTCATAATAACCAATGCCGAAGATCCGTCGTTTCTACCACAAGCATTTCCAGCTGTAACCGTTCCATTTTCCTTAAATGCTGGTTTTAGTTTAGCGAGTTTTTCGATGGTGGTAGTAGGCCGTGGATGTTCATCTTGTTTAAATGTAAAGGTTTTTTTTCTTTCCTTTACCTCCACCGGAACAATCTCCTCTTTGAAACGGCCTTCATCAATCGCTTTACTTGCTCTTCTTTGACTTTCAATAGCAAATGCATCTTGATCTTCTCTCGAAATCTGATACTTATCCGCTACATTTTCAGCAGTCATACCCATTCCTAAGGTTTTTCCATATATTTCAGGGGGCTGCTGTCCCGCTTCTGCATTTGAATCTACTAATATAGTTTTATCACCACCAAACCTGGCGTTTCTTAGATAAATAGGCGAACGACTCATACTTTCAGTACCACCAGCAACAACGATATTCGCTTGATTAAATAAAATCTGCTGAACACCTGAAGCAACTGCCTGCATGCCTGAAGCACATAAACGGTTCACTGTATATGCAGTAGCTTCTTCAGGGACACCTGCGCGTAATGCTGCAACTCTTGCTATATTTGATGATTCAGTAGTTTGTCTAACCTCTCCCATAATCACTTCATCAACTTGTTCAGATGACACACCCGCTCGATTAATCGCCTCTTTTATAGCTATGCTAGCAAGATGACCTGAACCTATTTCTTTTAGTGAACCACCATAAGCACCTATTGGCGTTCTAACCGCACTAACAATAACAATGTTTTCTTTCAAGATTATCCATCCCCTTTAACTATGATATTCTAGCTATATTCCTTTTTTAATTGGCCTGATATGATATTTTTTTGAATTTCCGATGTACCTTCATAGATTCTCGCAATACGTGCATCACGGAAGAATCGCTCAATCGGAAAGTCAGAAATATATCCAATTCCACCATGAACTTGAACAGCTTTATCAGCTACTCTGTTATAAACCTCCGAACCATATAGTTTTAACATCGCTGCCTCTTTAATTACTTTCTTGCCCTCATCAACCATCCAAGCAACACGGTATGTAAAGGAACGTAATGCCTCTATTTCAACCGCCATTTCTGAAAGCATGTGACCTACAGCCTGATGATCAATGATAGAAACTCCAAATTGTTGACGTTCCAGTGCATAATTCGTCGATAAATCTAAAAGCTTTTGACTAGAACCTAAATTTCTTGCTGCTAAACCAGCTCGACCATTTGCTAAGATTTTCAAAGCATTAACATAACCTTGTCCTTCTTCACCTAATACATTCTCAATCGGAACCTCACAATCTTCCATGATGATTTCAGCAGATTGTGACCCCTTCAACCCCATCTTTGGTTCTATTGCTCCAACCTTAAAACCTGGAAAATCCTTTTCAACAATAAATGAAGTGATTCCTTTTGCACCTTTACTTGAATCTGTAACAGCCATTACTGTAAACACATCAGCTTCGGTTGCATTTGTAATGTAATGCTTTGTCCCGTTTAGAAAATATTTATCTCCTTTTCTAACAGCTGTCGTTTTTAAATTACTAGCATTTGACCCTGCACTTGGTTCGGTTAACGCAAATGCTCCAATCTTTTTCCCACTTGCTAAATCTGGAAGATACTTTTTCTTCTGCTCTTCATTTCCTAACTCTACAATTCCAACGGTTCCAATACCCGTATGCGCTCCAATTAGTGTTGTATAACCATTGTGAGTGGCACCAATTTCCTCATATAAAGCACATTTCCCTACCATACCAATTCCTAGTCCACCATATTCTTCTGGAATACTTAGTCCAAACAATCCCATTTCCTTCGACATTTCAATAATTCTTTCTGGAATTTTATCTTCCTTCTCAATCTCCATAGCAACTTCTTCTACTTCTGTTTGCACAAAATCTCGAACATTTTTTTTTAGAAATTGAATTTCTTCATCAAAGTTAAAATTCACGCTGCACACTCCCCATTATTTAGAATAATCATAAAAACCTTTTCCTGCTTTCCTTCCCAACCTGCCAGCCTTTACGTACTTAACCAAAATTGGACATGGGCGATATTTTTCTCCGAGTGTTTCATATAGATATTCCATGTTTCGAAGTCTAGTATCTAAACCTACTAAATCAGCAAGTTCTAATGGTCCCATTGGATGATTTAGTCCTAATTTCATCGCTTTATCAATGTCCTCTGCAGTACCTACCCCTTCCATCAACATATTCATTGCTTCATTTCCAATAAGGCAATTCATTCTGCTTACAGCAAAACCAGGGTATTCATTAATTTCAACTGTATCTTTTCCAATACTTTCACCAAAGGCTTTTGACATGGCCACGGTTTCGTTCGATGTTTCAAGTCCCTTTATCATTTCTATCAATTTCATTTTCGGTACTGGATTGAAGAAATGCAAAGCAATACACTGTTCTGGTCTACTAGTTTGAGCAGCAATTTCAGTGGGACTCATAGTAGATGTATTCGTTGCAAGAATTGCATGTTTCGGTGCATGCTTATCAATCTTCCTAAACATCTCAATCTTCAATTCCATAATTTCTAAAACTGCTTCAATAACAAGATCTGCATTTTTAATAGCTTCTTCTAGTTTAATTGAATATTGAATATTCCCTTTACATTCAGAAGCTTTCTCCTCGGTTATTTTTCCTTTTTCAATGCTTTTCTCAAATTGCTTGTCAATGTATGATTTAGCTGCTTCAAGAGAGGATTCACTAATATCCTGTAAGGAAACCGTCAAACCACCTAATGCACATGCAAAAGCAATCCCCCTTCCCATTGTCCCAGCACCTACTACGCTTACATGTTTTATCATAGATTGCACACGTCCTTTATTATGTTTATATCATCCTCTAATGTAATAAACGATTTATCCCTTCACAATTAACTATACTGGTAAAAACCTTTCCCAGTTTTTCTTCCAAGTTCACCTTTCTCAACTTTCTCCTTTAATATATCCGACGGTTTATCTTCTTCATTATTACTTTCTTGGTAGCGCTGACTTCTAACAAAATAGGTAACGTCAATTCCAGTTAAATCCATTAACTCAAACGGTCCCAATGGATGTCTTAACGCTTTTTTAACAACTAGATCAATCTCGTCATGAGTTGCGTAGTCATTCTCTAATAGAAAGACCGCTTCATCCAAGAGCTTTCCTAATATGCGATTAGCAATAAAGCCAGATATCTCTTTCTTAAGTAGGACTGGGACTTTATTTAAAGTTTTAATAAACTCATATGCAGCCTCAGCCGTGTCATCAGAGGTGTGCGGCCCTCTTACAACTTCAACCAATTCCATAACTAATGGAGGGTTAAAAAAGTGCAAATTGCATACATTCTCAGGATTTTTTGTTGCACTGGCAATTTTTGAACTCACAATCGTGGAACTATTGGTAGCCAGAATTGTACCTTCCTTCGTTATGTCTTCCAATCTTGCAAATAATTCACGTTTAATTTCTAGTTTTTCTACAACGGCTTCAATGACAATGTCAGCATCCTTTACATCCTGTATGTTGCTACTAAAGCTAAGTCTGCTAAAAGCAAAGTTCACATCCTCTTCCGTTAGCTTACCTTTTTGTATTCGACGTTTCATGTGACCTTGTAGTGATTCTTTTGCTTTCAAAAGATTTACTTCCTCAATATCATTAAGCACGACTTGATAACCGCTAAGTGCACATAACATCGCTATTTGCGCCCCCATTGTCCCTGAACCAATTACACCAACAGTTTCGATATCACTTACTTTCATATATTATCCCTCCTACAATTTTATTTCTTTTTCTCTTTATCTACTAAAACTCGTTTTAGTATTTTCCCCACTGTATTTCTTGGGAGCTCCTCTATAATTTCAAATTCCTTTGGTACTTTATATGGTGTTAAGTTTCTATAACAAAATCCCTTCACTTCTTCAAAATCGATGACTACTTTTTCTTTCGGGACAATAAACGCCTTGACGATTTCCCCTTTTTCCGGATGTGGAATTCCTACCACAGCACACTCTTTGATATCAGGGTGTTCATAGAGAATATTTTCAATCTCTTGGGGATAAACATTGAATCCGCCATTAATTACCATCTCTTTTTTTCTTCCCACAATATAAAAATAGCCATCTTCATCCTGCTTTGCCAAATCTCCGGTATATAACCAACCATTTCTTAAAGCATACTTAGTTTCTTCCTCATTATTCCAATAGCCCTTCATAATTTGTGGTCCTTTAATAATTAATTCTCCAACAGTTCCTATCGGCAGCTCCATGTCTTCATCATCTACCACCTTGCAGTCTGTATTTGGAAACGGGATACCAACACTACCCACTTTGCGAGTACCACTTGGTGGATTTCGATGAGTGGATGGCGAAGCTTCCGATAAACCAAACCCTTCCCCAATGACTGCATCTGTTAACTTTTCAAATTTTCGAATCACTTCAATAGGAAGTGGAGCTGATCCACTAGAACAAAATTTCAAACTATTGAGCCCATATTCTTCAACATTCTTATGGTTAACAAAGGCATTATACATCCGAGGTACCCCAGGAAAAAATGTCGGTTGATATTGTTTAATGATCTCTAAAACTTTAGTTACATCAAATTTATTTATCAATAAAATTGTTGCACCAATATAGATTCCTAGATTCATAGCACTTGTCATTGCATACACATGATAAAGTGGTGTTGCAGTAAGTACTACTTCATTACCAAACTCCATTCGTTTTCCATACATCGCGTAACTTTGATAAACATTTGCCACTAAATTATAATGAGTAAGCATAGCTCCTTTTATTAATCCAGATGTTCCTCCTGTATATTGAATTACCGCAACATCATCTTTTGGATATATAGTAACTTCTTTATCAAAGGGTATGGCGCTTTCGGAAATCTTTCCGATGCTTGGGTATTCCGTATTACCTTTACCTGTAACAAAAATATGCTCAAATACATACATATCCTCTAATTGCTTAACTGTCTCCATACTTTCTTCTTCAACAACAATGTACTTTGTATCCGAATCATTAACAATTTGCAATAACTCTCTAGCAGTATAGCGTGGGTTGATTTGGACAACTATTAAACCTAGCTTCATTGCAGCATAATAGGAAATAATATAATTGGGTTGATTAGATATCATTAACCCTACTCTCTCTCCTTTTCTCAACCCTAGCTCATTCCATGCTCCTGCTAACATATCTATTCTTTCCTTTAATTGTTCATAAGTGATTTTCTCATTCTCATGTATGATTGCTGTTCGCTTATCATATTTTTCTGACGTTGCTTTTAACAACGAATATACTGGTACTTCAGGTATCTCTAAATTCCTATTAATATCAGATGGATATGATTTATACCATCTAGGTTCTTCCAATCTATTCAAATGAATCCCCCTCTCTGAATTAATTCTATTACTCTAGCACCCCTTGTTCTTCGTAATAACGTTTTGCCCCAGGATGTAAATCTTCTTCACTTATCCCATTCATTACAGTATCTAAACTAAAGTCCTTCGCTCTTTCAGGTACTTGTTCTTCAAATGTAGCTAAATTCTCCCAGAATATTTTTGTTATGTTGTATACATAATCTTCATCTAAGTCTGCGCGAACGGTAATCATTGTTTCCATAATATATGTTGGTATATCATCAGGATTTTCCTCATAGGTACCTCCTGGAAGTGCCCCCCCTGTAATTCCTAATCCCTTATCTTCAATACTATCCAGTTTATCTTGTTCGATTGGCAGTACTTTAATTGGAGACGTTATTTCCATTTCTTGTAATGCTGGCACAAATGGTGCGCCACCACCCAAGAAAACGTCTACATTATTATCCTTAAGCATTGAAGCTCCATCTGAATAGTTTCCATAAGAGATTTGTCCACCTGCATCTACTATTGTTTGCTCACTAATTTCGTATTCTTCCATCATGTTCCAGAAACCAACAGGGCCACCACCACCTTTTGGCCCAAGGAAGATATGCTTATCAACAATATCTTCTATAGAGTTAATTGAATCGTTGTTTTTGGTTGTTGCAATCGTTTGGTATACCGGATAAATTGCTCCAATGGCAGCTATATTTTCTAGTGATTCATCAAAGCCATTTCCACCTGATAGTGCAGCATTAAAATCAGTTGTATAGTTAATTCCCAATTGAATATCGCCAACTTCAAGTGATTTCAAATTTGCTGTAGAACCACCTTCAAGTTGTGTCGCATTTAAACCATCAAACTCTGTTGAATAAAGTTCCGTCATGGTAGTTGTAATTGGATACCATCCTGACCCCATAGGTCCTGATCCAATCGTCAGAAATTTATCTGGAGCAGTTGGTTTATCAGAATCACCGGATGTTTCATCATCACCACATGCTGCTAAAAGTCCTAAAATAATAAGAAGTAGACTGCTCAGTAATATTTTTTTCATAAGATTCACCTTTCCTCTACCCAATTTTTTGATTAGATTCTTCAATAGCTGGAGTGTTGATCTTCTGCCAAACAATTAGAGTTATTGCTAATAACAAACCTATTACATCTCCAATAATTCCTGGCATTACAAGTAATATCGCACTTGCAAACATTAATATTCGTTTTAAGGAATTTAGACGTCCTAAAAAATAATCTTCTAGTGCTCCTGCAAAGAAAATACAACTTAAGAAAGCACTACCTATAGCAATTGCAATCTCTGTTGTATCTCCCCCCTGCATAAGTAACACAGGATTGTAAGCAAAAATAAAAGGTACAAAAAATCCACCCAGACCAACTTTCATAGCGTATAGTGCAGTTTTAAAAGGGTCAGAACCTGCAATTCCTGCTGTAGTGTAGGCTGTTATCGCAACAGGAGGTGTTAATCCTGATAGAACACCAAAATAAAATACAAACATATGAGCAGCTACTTCATTAACGCCTAATTGAATTAATGCTGGAGCACCTAATACTGCAAGAATGACATATGCAGATACAGTTGGCATCCCCATACCCATAATAATAGAAGCAATTGCAATGAAAACTAACAGCAATAATAAGCTACCGCCTGCTAAGTCAATTACAAATCTTGAAAAAGTAATACCTAACCCAGTTAAAGATACTGCCCCTACGATAATACCTGCAGTAGCACAGGCAGCAATTACCGTTAATGCATTTCTTGCGCCACTTTCAAGTGCAGCTAAAATATCTAAGAACTTCATTCTTGTAGCCTTACGAACCCAACTTAAAACAATAGCTGCTAAGATAGCATAAAAACCAGCTTTCATCGGACTAAATCCGTATACCATCAATCCAATAATAATAACAATTGGTAAGAACAGATAACCTTGTCTTAAGAGAACTCCCCCTACACTAGGCAATTGTTCTTTAGGAATACCAGCCATCTTTAAACGTTTCGCATGGAAATATACCACCATCCCGGCAATAAAGAAATATATTACTGCAGGAATCAAAGCATATAATGCTAGTTTTATATATGGTATTCCTAGTGTTTCCGCCATAATAAAGACAGAAGCACCCATTATTGGTGGCATAATTTGACCACCTTGTGAAGCAACTGCTTCTACTGCTGCCGAGAATCGTTTACTGTATCCAAGCTTTTTCATTAATGGAATAGTAAAAGCACCTGTAATGGCTGCATTTGCTGCACCATTTCCCGTTATTGTTCCAACTAGTGCACTTGATCCGACTGCAGATAAAGCAGGTCCCCCTGTTTTATTACCTAGTAACCCAAAAGCAAAGTCCGTAAAAAACTGACCACCCCCGGATCGCATTAAGAAGGACCCGAATATAACAAACAAGATTAGCACGGTAGAACTGACGTAAATCGGTTCACTAAAAATTCCTAGTGTTCCACTAAACATATGATCAATCATTTTTTCATATCGAATACCTGGATGTGCAAGTGCACCTGGGAAGTATTGACCAAAAAGAATATATGCTAAAAAGAACACACCAATTGCTGCCATTAAAATCCCATTTGTTCTTCTAGTAGCTTCAAGGACCAACGCAATAAAAATTGTTCCGAACGTTGCATCCATTGAATTTATATTTCCCTGTCTACTTTGAATCCCTTCCGCATCAAATAACATATAACCAGCGGTAGAAATCGCTACTAGAATGATTAATACGTCAATAACTCCAAACTTCTTCCCTTTTCTAAATGGGAAGATAAGGAAGATTAACATGATTGCCCATAGTACATGGACACTCCTTTGTTGCCATGAAGACAGGGTTCCAAATCCTGCAGTATAAACATGAAAAACCGAAAGCCCAATCGCCAATAAAGATATGATTGTCAGAAGTATCCTTGAGCGATTCCACCTTTCCTTTCGCCCTTTCCAAATTTGTTCGATATATGTTGGTTTTTCCTTAACTTTTGTATCAATTTTGTCTATAGAATCCGATTGCGCAACCATTTACTCACCACCATTCTCTTTTTTTATTTTAAACATTGAAACCTTAAAGTTTTGTTAAATATGGATAATCTCCCGTTTTTTAACCGCCAAGTGACAACGTTTTCAATTATTCCATTTATTTTATACGCTTAATTTTCATCTAATATTCTTCTTGCAACAATAAGTCGCTGAATCTCATTCGTTCCTTCATAGATTTTGGTAATTCTAGCATCACGATAAAAACGTTCCACTGGATACTCGCCAATATAACCAATTCCACCATGGATTTGAACTGCTTTGTCTGCGACTTTATTAAATACTTCGGATGCAAATAATTTTGCCATAGCAGCTTCCTTAATTACCTTTTTTCCTGAATCAATCTTTTCAGCTGCCATCATTGTTAATGTACGAGCCGCTTCGGTTTCTGTTGCCATATCAGCTAACATCCATTGAATCGCTTGATTTTCCGCAATCGGTTTACCAAATTGAACTCTTTCCTTCGCATAGCTTGCAGAAATCTCGATCAACTTATCACAAGAACCAACTGCACGTGCAGCTAAGCCAACACGCCCTTCTCCTAATATCTTCAGAGCATTCATATACCCCATACCAACTTCTCCAATTACATTTTCTTCTGGTACGATACAGTTATCAAATATTAATTGAGCAGTATAGGAACCACGTAATCCCATCTTTTTGTCTTGCTTCCCTATAATCAGACCAGGAAAATCTTTTTCTACTAGAAATGCTGTTATACCACCTTTAGCACCTTTTTCCTTATCTGTTACAGCGAAAACAGTAAATACATCCGCTACAGGTGCATTAGTAATAAAGTGTTTCGTACCATTTAGTACCCATTGGGCTCCATCTTTCTCAGCTTGTGTTGAAAGATTCGTTGCATCTGACCCTGCACCAGGTTCCGACAAGGCGAATGCCGCAATTTTCCTTCCAGCAGCCATATCTGGTAAATACTTTTGTTTTAAATATTCGGATGCTAGTTTTACAATTCCAGTACTACCTATACCTGTATGCGCACTTATGAGGGAAACAAAGCCATTATGTGTTCTACCCAATTGTTCAAGGACTACTGCCTTGCCAACAGCATCTAGACCAATACCACCATGTTCTTCTGGTATACTTATTCCAAATAACCCTAGATCCTTTGCCTTTTCAATTAAATGTGGTGGAATAGAATCCTCATCTTCTATTTGCTGTGCATATGGATCCACCTCATTGTCAACAAAATTCTTAATCATTGTTTTCATTTGTTGAAGTTCATCCGTAATTGTTATTGTCATTTCTACTTCCTCCTCTTAAATATGTATTCATCCTTTATTATGCAAAAATCATGCCAACGCCTGATATAAAGATTACAAAAGGCCTATTAAAGAACATCAATCCTTGTTGGTATAGGGTTAGAAATAATTTATAAACTTTTTCGCTAATTTTAAATAGTTGCATAATAAGTTTGAATTTTATAAAAAAATTCAAAATTGAATCATAACTAAATATTTTGTCAGAAAGAAATGATTCAAATTTGAATTAATAATTCATTTTTGAATTGCACAACAAAAAATCCTTTATAGTAATTAAATTTACCTAAAGGATTTTTTATCGACTTCTGAAATAATCGACGATACGATATGTAGTGAATCCCATTCACCATTAGAAAAATCTACAATTGGGTATACTTTTTGAAATAATTTTTTATTTATCTCAACATTGGAATGCCCCTCTTTATGCATTCTTTCCACTTCACTATATAATTGCTCCAAATATTCTAGCTTTTGTTTCAATTTACTTTTGCCATCCTTGAAATAACCTGCATGTGAGCAATACATTGATTTAAAATCATACTTTAGAAGTTTTCTTATTGAATCCATTGTGACTGGGGTTGATTCTGTTTGCATAATCACCTTGGTTTTCGGTGAAACAAACAAATCACCAGTAAACAAACGGCCGGTTTGCTCATGGTATAAAGCAACATGATCATCCGCATGTCCTGGAGTATATATCACTTCCCACTCGGCATTTAATGACTTTAGTTTATTTTCAAGTGGTAAAGGATTAAATTCCTTTCGAGCACCCCAAGTAACTTCTCGGTATTTTGGGTAGGGGCTTCTTTTTTGACATACTTGCATGCCTCTCGGATGAACATAGATTGGAAGGTTCAGATTTTCTTGTATCCAAGATGCTGTCCCAGAATGATCCTCATGACTATGTGTTAGTACTACGAATTTTATTTTTTTTAATTGTTTCTTATAAAAGTATAAAATCTCTTTTTCAAGACTTCTGGAGCCGGTGTCAATCAGCATTCCATCTACTAAAAACATATACACCGGTCTACTTCTTCCATCAGACCTAGTTACCTGTAACTTCACACAAGTAACATCTTCCAACTCTTCAATTTCAATAATAGTTATTTCATTCCTTTCTCTATTAATTTATTATTTTATTCTGTAGGGATTGTTGTTTATTAAGATAGGTTAAAATGCTATAAAAAGATTGGATGGTTGGTACGGAAATATTTAAATTCTCAGCTTTTCGCATGGTATATCCACACATCGATTCAACTTCCATTTGTTTTCCACTTAATCGATCCTGTAGCATAGATGTTCTATGTCCTCTCGCACGTTCCCCATTATTAAAAATTGTTTCAATCGTCTGATTCATATCAATTGAAATTCCTATTTTACTAGCTACTTCCATTGCCTCTTTACATACAGACTCCGCTGTTTTACGTAAATCCTTGTCATCAAGAATGTCGCCAATACTTGCAGTAGTAATTGCTGATAATGGATTAAAAGTAATATTAAAAAGAAATTTCCTCCATTTTTTCTCGAGAATATTACTAGTATGCTTTGTATCAATTCCAGCTCGCTGAAAGCTGGTAACAATCTGTGAACACTGTACACTAGCACAATTGTCAAGCTCTCCAATTACCAACGCTACTCTACCTTGTTGTTTTACAACCCCTGGTTCTATGATGGAAGACTGTATATATGTAGCACATGAAAAAGTGCGACCCACTCCAAATATTTTTCTTAACGTTTCTTCGTTATTTACACCATTTTGCATTGTCATAATAAAAGCATTACTATTTAATATAGGGAATAACTTTTTTGCCATTACTTCTGTATCATTAGATTTTACACAAAACAAAATAAGCTCTGCATTTTCTAATTGCTTCGGATTATCAGTAAATGTACTTTGAACTGTAAAGCTATCATTTTCTTTTTTTATTCTTAACCCCTTTTTTTGCATCATTTCCAGATGCTTTCCTCTTGCAAGAAAAGTAACTTGATGGCCACCTTTCTCAAGTAAAGCACCAAAAAAACTGCCTACTGCCCCTGCACCAACAATTCCTATTCTCATAAACTCATCCCCTTATAAAAATATCTTGTATTTTTTTAGTTTCCTTACTATCGTTGGCTGACTCGTTTCCAATGCTTTTGCAATTTCATAGGTATTATCATATTTTTCAGCTGCTAATGTTAACACTTTTTTCTCTGCAACTTCTACTGCTTCTTTAAGTGGAACTATACTATTGATCGTCACATCATTTGATTGACGATATTCAATAGGAAGATCTTCCATAGTAATGAATTCTTCATAGGTTGTTACTGCCAACCTTTCAATTAAATTAGATAATTCCCTTATATTACCGGGCCAGTAATAATACAAGAAAAAGTTCTTTAGATCGTAATTGAAATTTTTATTTATTTTATATTTCTCATTAACTTGATCCAAAAATAGTTGAACCATTGGAAGAATATCATCTCTACGTTCCCTAAGAGGAGGAATCTTTATTGGGATTACATTTAATCGATAATATAGATCTTCTCTAAATTCTCCATTTTCCACCATATTCTTTAAGTTACGATTTGTAGCTGCTATAACGCGTACATCTATTTTCTTTGGTTTCGTCCCTCCAACTCGTTGGAGTTCTCCCTCCTGTAATACTCGTAATAATTTAACTTGTAATTGTAAAGAAAGCTCACCAATTTCATCTAAAAATAGGATGCCTTTGTCTGCCATTTCAAACATACCAGGTTTTCCTTTATTATTAGCACCAGTAAAAGCACCACTTTCATATCCGAAAAGTTCAGATTCAAGTAACTCAGGTGGAATAGCTCCACAGTTAACCTTTACAAATTCTCCTCCTTGCGATCTACTACTATTTGTAAAGATATAATTTGCTAATACATCTTTTCCAACACCAGTCTCTCCAAGAATTAATACAGTAGTATCAATATTTGCTATTCTTAAAGCTGTATCATAGATTATCTTCATTTGCTCACTTTTTGTTATAATTCCCATTAGTTTATCTGGTTTATTTCTCAACCGATTTAATTCTTTTTTATACTTATCATTTAATTTATTAACCTTAACTAATTCCGCTTGTAGTTCATTTAAATCAGATAGGTCCCTAATGTTCGTTATAACCTTCTCTACTTCACCTTGTTCGTTTATAACTGGGCTTCCCGTTAGGATTGTTTCATTACCGGCATAATTTTTTTGAACAACCGAAACCGTTCTCTTTAATTCTAAAACTTTATTTGTTACGGAATTTTTTAATATGCCTCTTCCTATCAGATCATTAACATTTTTCCCGATATAATACTCTTTTGGTATACTAGTAATTCGCTCGATTGCAGAGTTCGTTTTTAACGTTTTCCCATTTTTATCTGTAATGTATATTCCATCATAGGAATTTTCGATGATTGCATCTAACTCACGGTTTAGGTTTTTTAATTCTTTATTCTCTTTCCTCAACATAGATAATTCCTCTGTATCTTGTCCAATTAACAATCTATGTTTTGGATTACTTAGAAAACCTTCCAAGAATATATAATTCTTATCCCGATATTCCGCATATATAATCTTTGACTCAGTTGAAGGAGTCCAAGTAGAGAAAACATTTAATATGTTCAAACCATGCAAATTGTTGCTTTTCAATATCTTGTTAAATGATTTATTATAATGTAAAACTATATTATTATCGTCAAGTATCAAAGCAGGAATTGGTATCCCTTCCATAAATTTGTTATTTACAGTTACAATCAAAACATCACCCTCTGAGTTAAATAAATATCTTTTCATTAACTGTGAAATCATAATTAGTTAAAGTAAAACTACTATTCTTAATAATTTAAAGTTATACTTTAAACTACTACATTTTTCTTTATACAAGTGAATTTCTAGTTCTAACCTAATCTTCTCGGGAGTTGGCTCTTAGATTAGTTTTTCTACAGAGAAAATATTCGTTGATAAATACGCCTTACGTCTTGGTGAAGAATCTGTGACTACGATTTACCAACCTTGCTCCTTTCCGTCATATTGGCTAATACAGGTGCTAACTACCGCCTTCGCTAAATACAATCCACTTCTACCACACATAATCACTAACTCCAATTGGTTTTTTCTTAGTTTTCCCAATAATTTATCATCTGTACTTATAGTAGTTTCTGAAAAAAGATTATTTGTATCCACCTCTATTTATATGTTTATTTGATTAAAAACAAATTTAGGCACATTATGTTCCTTCAACATAGAATCTATTTGCAAAAAAAATTCTTTAACACTATTTCTATTATGATTTTTTCCAGTTTCCAAAGTGAACTTATATGATGATAACTATTCTTTAGAGAATTTAATTGATTCGTTTAATCAACCACTATTCTATTTTCTTTTTTATATTTATAATGTAAATAATTTTCTATTAATTATATCACTATTTAATGATTTAGATAAGAGTTCTTTTCCTATAAGCTCACTCCTATAAAATAATAAAAGCCACCGTCAATATGACGGTGACTTTACCTAAAATCTATCTGTTCCATACTAAGTCCACTACTCACACTAAAAACTAAGCCAGTAGTACTGTTTGATTTATCATAAATAACACTGCTTCCACTAACTTAGTCCAATTCCTCAGCTACTGATTTAGATTTTTATCGAATTTTGTTTAACTATTTTCTTTTTTGTAGCTCATGAAACTTCAGTCTTCTTCAATTTATTAATCTAAGGTGTTGCTGGATATTATTTCTCCCCGTTCCAATTGTCAAATATTTAAGAAAATTTTGGCGGCCAAATTCTATTACAACGTTAGGAGACTTTTATGTTCCAACTCAACAAGTTTTAATTACAGTGGTAGACCTGTGGTTAAAAATATTTATTATTAGCTAGTTTTTAAAACTAGCTTTCCCCATGTTTCTCTTTGTCCTAATTGTTTTAATCCCAAAGGTAGTTGTTCGAACGAATATTCGTTATATATAAGTGGTTTTATAAAACCTTCATTGTATAGTTCTACAAGTTTTGTGTGATTTTCATTCACCTTTTCAGGATACAATTTCCAAAAATATCCCCAATGGACCCCTACTGCGGAATAATTTTTCACGAGCAGATGGTTTGCTGGCGCTTTTGCTATTCTCCCACTAGCAAATCCTATTATTAGCAATCTCCCATTAAAAGCAATACATTTACGTGATCGGTCAAAAGTGTCGCCTCCAACGGGATCGAAAATAACGTCTGCACCTTTTCCATTAGTCGATTCTTTAACAATTTTTACGAAATCTTCTTTCTTATAATTTATAACTATATCCGCACCTATTTCTTTACAAATCCGGATTTTTTCTTCACTACCTGCAGTGGCTATGACTCGTGCACCAAACGCTTTACCTAATTGAATTGCTGCAGAACCAACTCCACCTGACCCTGCATGCACAAGAAGCGTTTCACCTCTTTTAATTTGTGCACATTGCAATAGTGCGTAGTAACCAGTTTGATATGTGATAAACATGGATGCGGCTTCATTAAAAGTCATCGTATCAGGAATAGAGAATACTTTGTCTCCCTCCACTTTTATCCATTCACTATAGGCACCATTTGGGAGACTAGGTGCAGCTAGTACACGTTGCCCTTTTTTATACACTGTATCATCTTCACTCATTACTATTCCTGATAACTCCGCACCTGGTGTAAAAGGCAATGGATGTCTTTCCTGATATTCCCCTTTACACTGCAATATGTCAAAAAAATTCATCGCAGCAGATTCTACCTTGATTAAAACTTCATTTTTATTCTTTTCTATAGCAGGTATTTCTACTTTATTCAGTCTTAAAGACTCCTCTGGTTTACCTAACTTTACTACTTCCCATCTTTTCATTTAACTACATTCCTTTGTAAATTAATCTTATCACACTTATTATTTAGTTCTTCAATTCTATTGATTGCTTTTACATTTTTATCCGCAACAGATTGAGCCATATTTATACTCCCTACACCTTGACCGGCACCCCATATCTTTCCATACCTTTACATTGAGGGATCATTAATTACCTCTTTGCAATTAAATGTTGCCGAATTCTATTCGGAATTTATGAATTTGATATCCATACAAGCATATTCTGCGCCCTATATTTCAGCAGCAAGAATATCTTCTCCACTACTAGACATCTCTCCTGCCAAAATTACTAGAACCTCCAAAAATTTCTAATTTCATGTACAAAAGCTAACGGTTTATAAGTGCCATGACCTCATGCACCACTTGCAACTAATATAAGACCATCCGATCCTTTCTTCTTCACACATTTAATATTTATAACATCAGTTAATACAATACCACCATATTCATGAACAACTTCCACAACAGGTTAAAGGTCAACTAGTGATGTAGTCACTATTGGCAACTATATTCTTTATTAATTCAAAATATTCATAGTATCTTTTGTTTGACGAATGTGTAATAAAGTTAATTGCCCAAGGTACTACTTTAATTTGGAATTTCTTTATTCATTCTTTTTAGTTCGGAAACTATTTTTTATCCAATCTACTAGTATTAAAGAAGTACGAGTATTCAAAACAGGAAATGAACCTATAATACAAGACTTACAGGCATTACTTACCATATCTGGATTTAAGATTAGAAACATAATAGGCAACTATAACTAGTAGATTTAAAGATTTTTTAATTTCATTTAATGAGTTATTTTGCAAATATTCCCCCACAATTATATTATTTTGTAATAGTTACCATCGGCATATTTTCTCTTAATTCGAGCTTTGCAATATCTTTCAAATGAACTTGATCCGGTCCATCTACAATTCGTAAAGTTCTAGCATAAGCCCAAAGAGCAGCTAACGGAACATCATCAGAAACTCCTGCACCTCCGAATACTTGAATAGCCCTGTCTATTACATTTAGCGCAACTCTTGGTGCAGATATTTTTGCCATAGCTATTAGCTTTCTTGCTGCTTTAGCACCTTCATCATCAATCTTTTCTGCTGCTAAATATACCAACTGTCTACCTTGTTCAATTTCAATTCGTGATTCAGCAATAGCTTCACGAATGACAGCTTTATCAGCAAGCTTTGTTCCAAAAGCTACTCTTTGACTTGCTCTTTCTATTAGTAAATGAACCGCTCTTTCTGAGGCTCCAATCGCTCGCATACAATGGTGTATTCTTCCACCACCAAGTCTTGCCTGTGCAATTTTAAAACCATCTCCTTCTTCACCAATTAGATTTGATGCTGGAACCCGTACGTTGTTATAATGTATTTCTGCATGGCCATGCGGAGCATCATCATACCCGAATACAGGCAAGAATCTTTTAATTTCTACTCCCGGAGTATCTAATGGAACTAATATCATTGATTGTTGTCTATGTTTTTCTGCTTTTGTATCACTTTTCACCATTACGATGGCTACTTTACAATTAGGATATAAAGCACCAGTACTCCACCATTTACGTGCATTTATCACATATTCGTCACCATCTCGATACATTTCACCTTGAATATTTGTCGCATCTGAAGAAGCCACAGACGGTTCAGTCATAGAAAAACAAGATCTTATTTTCCCTTCAAGTAAAGGGTCGAGCCACTGTTTTTTTTGTTCTGAAGTTCCAAACTCCATTAAAACTTCCATATTTCCGGTATCTGGTGCACTGCAGTTAAAAACCTCTGGCGCAAGTAATGATTGGCCCATAATCTCGCATAGTTGAGCATATTCAACAAGGCTTAATTCTCCACCATATCTCTTCGTTATAAAGAGATTCCATAAGTCTTGTTTCTTGGCCTCGTTCTTCAGTTCTTCCATTATAGGTGGAACTGTCCATCGAGTATTGGTTTCATTTAATTGTTCTTCGTATTTTTTTTCATTGGGTAAAATAAACTCTTTCATAAATTGTTTTAGTCTTTTTTTTATATCTTCAGCATAATCAGATAATTTATAATGCAATTTTATTACCCCTTCGTTTTTATCATTTATTATTACTTATATAATTTCGTTATGGACTGTTTTGTGCGCTAACATCATAAGATTACTTATACTTTCTTTTAAAGCTTCTAACCTATTATCTTCGACTTCCCCTATTTTCCAACGATAATGTAATTGTTGTTGGATAACTGCTAGTTTATAAAATCCAAAAGCCAAATAATAATTGATATCTTGAACATCACGACCACTTCTATAGGCATATTCCTCTAAAAATCTCCTTCGTGAATAAAATCCAGGTTGGTCAGTAACCATATCTATACCTATATTTGGATCTCCCTTTCCCCCCCAACAAACTAAAGTAGATCCTAAATCGGTCAGTGGATCACCAATAGTTGATAATTCCCAATCAAGAACACCTGTTATTTTTCCTGGTAAATCATTATCAAAAATCATGTTGTTTAATTTAAAGTCATTATGAACAATAGTAGCTTCATGTTGAGTAGGAATATGTTGAAGGAACCATTCTTCAAGCTCATTAACTACATGAATTTCATCCGTTTTAGATTTTGAATATCTTTTTATCCAGCCATTCACCTGCCTTTCAAGATATCCACTTGGTTTTCCTATGTCCCTCAAATTTGCATTTTTATAATTGATATTGTGAAGCTTAACCAAGGTAGAAACTACACTATTCGAAATACTTTCTTTTGCAATTATATTATTTTGATAGTTACTTGGCATTTCACCATCAATAACTACTCCATCTTTCTTTTCCATTAAATAAAATGGTTTATCCATAATAGTATTATCATCACAGAAGATATATGGCTCAGGGGCTAAAGGAAATACAGGATGAATCTTTTTTAATATATTATATTCTCTTTTCATATCGTGAGCTTTGGGCGGAACGTATCCTGCGGGTGCTCTTCTTAGAACAGCTTTCCACTCTCCAATTTCAACTAAAAAGGTTAGGTTAGAAAATCCTTCTGAAAATTTATTTACTATCATTTTCTCGCTCGATAATCCATCAATGCTAGATTTTAAATATGTCTCTACTTTTTCCCAATTTATATTAGTCACCAATACTCATCCTATTCTTTTAATTTTTCCCCTTAGCGAATATTTCTTTTAGCTTTTTTCCCACCAAGGATAAAAATCTGGCATATCTTTACTTACCTTCATAGTGAATTTTGCTTTTCTTTTCTCTAAGAATGATGTAACTCCTTCTTTAGCGTCAGCTCTGCTACCGGTCCACTGAATTAACTTGGATTCAAGTAAATGGGCATCAATTGGATGTTCCGTTTGAGACATTCTCCATAATAACTGTTTTGATAATGTCACTGAAATAGCTGAAGTATTTTCTACGATTTCACTTGCAATTTCATAAGCACGATCTAGTAATTGTTCTGGTGGTACTAGTTCAGAAACTAACCCTGCTTCTACCGCTTCTTCTGCCTTAAATATATTCCCTGTTAATACCCAATAACTTGCTTTACTTATTCCTACAATTTTCGGCAAGAACCAACTACTACAAGATTCAGGAACAATCCCCCTCCTTGTAAATACAAATCCCATCTTCGCTCTTGATGATGCAATTCTTATATCCATAGGCAGTGTCATTGTTATTCCTACACCAACTGCGGGACCATTTATTGCTGCTATTACAGGCTTTTTCATTTCATATAATCTAAGAGTTAATAGTCCTCCTTCATCACGGAATTCTTCGGGATTTTCATCATAATTAAATGTTGCTCCACCTTTCTCTAGATCAGCCCCAGCACAAAATGCCTTACCTTCTCCAGTGACAACAACTACCTTAACTGCATCATCAGTGTCTGCATTATCAAGCACCTCAATAAACTCACTTAACATTTCTCCATTAAAGGCATTTAACTGTTGTGGTCTAGCCAAAGTTATCGTTAATATACCGTTCTGTAAAGTTGTTTTTAAAGTTTTCACCTTAAACACTCCCTTTATTACCTCCCTTCAAATGAAGGAGGACGTTTCTCCAAAAATGCTGAAATCCCTTCCTTATGGTCACTTGTACTATTTAGTAAGACCTGAGCAATGCTTTCATGAATTAGTGCAGCATCTAAGTTGGTGTCCTTTACAACATTTAGAATCTTTTTACCAATTAAGTGACTAAGTGGTGGGCCATCTATAATGGATTGAGTAAATTCTACTGCTTCTCTAACCACACCTTCATTGGTTAGTCTGTTCACTAATCCTTTTTCGTACAAAGTTTCTGCAGAAATTGGCTTAGCGGTAGCGATCCATTCTTTTGCAATTGTTAACGGAAGTCTTTCCGTTAACAATTTGGTTAATCCCAAATCTGGTACAAGCCCTACATTGGTAAAACTGCAAATAAATTTGGTAGATTTCTCTGCGATAATAAAATCGGAAGCTAACGCAACACTGAATCCCGCACCTGCTGCAAAACCATGGACTGCTGCAATCACATATTTATCCAAATTAGCAATTGTCTGGGTCAACTCGGATGCTTGTTTCATCCATGCCATTGATTCTGCTAAATTATTATGTTTATCCATTTCAGAAACATCTCCACCTGCACTAAAAGCAGGGCCCTCTCCAGATAAAATAATAACCTTAACCTCCGGATCCTTTTCCAAATCCTTTAAGGCGTTAATTACTTGTTTTACCGTCTCTTCTGATAGAGCATTCCGTTTATCTGGTCTATTCATTCTAATAAATCCTCTTTGTTTATCCACACTTACAGTAATAAGATCAAACATCAGTTTCTCTCCCATACAATTATTTTACATTTTCCTTTTTATGCATGTGATTTTCCAATTCAGTCCTAATGTAGTTAGGAATTGGCGTAGATTTATGAGCATTCAAATTATAGTTAACGTAAACAGTATTACCTGTAACACATAGTCTATCGTTTTGATATGCTTCTTGATATAACTCCAAACTCGAGGTTCCTATTCGATTTACCCACGTATAGATTTGAACATTGTCGCCAAAGTAAATTTGATCCTTATAATTTATATTGATGTTTACAAGTATCAAAGTCCATTTTGTAAATGACATATCCGGTGTAAACAATTTAAAAATTGGGTTTCTAGCCGCTTCAAACCAAACAGGAAGAGAGGTGTTGTTAATATGTCCCAATGCATCGGTCTCAGATACTCTTGGTTCAATAATTGTACTGTACATCAGGCCTCCTCCTTTTCTATTACTTACTAGTAACTTGTTTTAGATGCTTTTCTATAAACTTTGTTGTGGTATTACCATCAATAAACTCATTATGATTTAATACCTCTAATAAAAGAGGAATATTAGTCTTAATCCCCTCGACTGTATATTTCGATAGCGCTTCTTTTAATTTATAAATGGTATTCTGCCGACTCCCCGAATGTACTATTAACTTAGCAATCATTGGATCATAAAAAGGAGAAACTATTGACCCTTCCTGTACTGCTAACTCATTACGGATACCTTTACCTTGTGGAACACTCAATCTATTAATTTTTCCTGGTGATGGATAAAATGTGTTAGGATCTTCAGCGTATATTCTTACTTCTATTGCGTGTCCATTTAATTTAATATCTTCTTGTTTAAAAGAAAGCTTTTTTCCATATGCAATATTTATTTGTTGTTCCACTAGATCAATCCCTGTTATTTCTTCCGTCACAGGATGTTCTACTTGAAGTCTAGTATTCATTTCCAAGAAATAAAATTTTTTATTTTTATCTACTATGAATTCGACCGTACCAGCATTATGATAACCAATTGCTTTTGCAGCTTTCACTGCGACTTCTCCCATTTTTTCACGAGTGATATCATCCAAAAAATTTGATGGTGCTTCTTCCAACACTTTTTGATGGCGTCTTTGAATGGAACATTCGCGATCCCATAGGTAGACAGTATTATTATATTTATCTCCTAAAATTTGTATTTCAATATGTCTTGGATCATCAATAAATTTCTCAATAAACATGGATCCGTCTCCAAAGAAGTTTTCCGCTCTCTTTTTATTACCCTCAAATGCTTCTAGTAATTGTTCTTCTGTACTAACAAGTTCCATTCCTATCCCGCCACCACCAGCAGATGCTTTTAACATCAACGGATAACCAATTAATTTAGCAGCTTCTTTCGCTTCATCTGCATTTTTTACAGGGTAAGATGTTCCAGGAATAATTGGGACCCCTGCCTTTTCCATTAATATTCTCGATCTTATCTTACTTCCCATTTCCCCTATAATATCAGGGGTTGGACCAATGAATACAATTTTATTTTCTTGACATTTCCGTGCAAATAATTCGTTTTCTGATAAAAGTCCATATCCAGGATGAATTGCTTCGACTTTTGATTTCATTGCAATCTCTATAACTCTTTCAATATTAATATAACTTTCATTAACTCTTGGCCCTCCTACTAAATATGCCTCATCTGCCTGTTCTACATGAGGGCTATCTTTATCTGCTTCTGAATAAATTGCTACCGTTTTAATCCCTAGTTTCCTGCATGTCTTAATTACACGTACAGCAATTTCTCCCCGATTAGCTATTAATATTTTTTTAAACATTCAATTACCCCCTTTTATCAAATACGTAATTACTAAACCTCTATTAAAATCCTGTTGGCCAATTTGCTAATAGTCTATGACTAATTGACCCATTATCATTACATGCAAAATCCAAAGATTGTACTAAAATTTTCCTTGTGTCTCTTGGATCGATGACATCGTCAATTAAATGTTTCTCCGCAGCTTTATACGGACCACTATCAAATTCCCATCTTTGTAACAATTCACTTCTTTCAGCCTCTGGATCACTAGAGTTTTTTAATTTGTTTCCATAGACTACATTAATACCTACTTCAGGTCCCGTAAAATTAATTTCAGCAGTTGGCCAAGCAAAAACAAAATCACCTAAAGAGGGGCCACCCATATTTCCGTATGCTGCACCGATACTTTTTCTTAATACAATTGAAATTTTTGGAACAGTGGCCTTAGCGATTGCTTGATTCCAGACCATTATTTTTGTAGGCATTTTCTTTTTTTCAGCAGCACTCGCAATATGGAATCCAGGTATATCATGAAGAAATATCATTGGAATATTCCAGGAATCACACAGACAAATAAATTCGGTAGCCTTATCACACTCATTTGGACCAGCTGCACCTGCATTTCTCATAGGTTGATTTGCCATAATTCCAACCACTCTTCCATTAATTCGCCCAAAACAAGTTAATAATGCTCTCCCAAATAGTGGCTTTATTTCATAAAAGTCACCATCATCTACAATTAATTTAATTACTTTCTTCATGTCATATGCTCTTTTTCTATTTGTTGATACAATGTCTTCTATACCTTCTAGAATACGGTTAGGATTATCTTGAGTTGATTTGTGTGGCGGTTCTTCTTTTGGATTTGAAGGAAAATATTCAAATACTTTTCTCATCTCATTAATAGCTGTCTCATCACTGTCAGCAAAAAGGTCAACTTGTCCTGTTTGCTCCGCATGAATTTTCCAGCCGCCTAACTCTTCTGGGTCTATTTTCTCTCCTGTAGCTATTTCTAACATTCTCGGTCCAGCTACTGCCATACAAGTACCTTTTGTTTGAACTACTATATCTGAGGAAGCAGCCATCCATGTAGACCAACCGTAGCTATCTCCTAGAATACTAGTAAAAAAAGGTACACGTCGGTTATGTTTTGTTAAATAAGCTGGCATAATCTTCTCACTAATGCCATCAGAACCCATCCCATCTGGAATCCTTAATCCGCCTCCCTCTCCCAAATGAAATATTGGCAATGAGTGTTTTAAAGCAAATTCATGTATTTTTTTAGATTTTCTCCAACTGACACTTCCTTCGGTTCCTGCAAAAACTGTTTTGTCCATGGCTAGAACAACAACTGAACGACCATTTATTTTCCCAAGTCCTCCAATTATCCCATCACCGTAATTTCTATCATCATACCCTGATTCTTCCGTATGATTTAGCTTTCCCAATTCTAGAAAGCTATTTTTATCAAGTAAGTGATCAATTCGTTCACGTGCAGTCAATCTATTTAATTTATGTTGTTTTTCAATCTTAGCAGTGCCACCTATATTTTCAGCTATTTTTTTTCTATGTTGTAAATCGTTAATTAAATCTTGCATCCTTTCACGCCCTTTATCCTATTCTGATCTTTTAATTCATTGTAAACTTATGATTTAGGATTATTACTTAAAACCATTGTTACCTCACTAGATAGAACTCCTCCATTACCATGAGCAAGTGCTATATTACAATTTTCAACTTGTCTTTCTCCACATTCCTCTCTTAGCTGTCTAGCTGCTTCTACTATGGTAAAAAGACCGTACATCCCAGGATGACAATAAGATAATCCGCCTCCATTTGTGTTTACTGGAAGATTCCCACCTGGAGCTATATTGCCATTAGAGATAAAGTGTCCACCTTCTCCTTTTTCACAGAATCCTAAGTCTTCTAAAAACAAAATAACGTTAATTGAAAATGCATCATATAGTTCAGCTACATCAATATCCTTTGGTTCCACACCAGCCATTTCAAAAGCTGATTTGCCTGAATACGCAGCTGCTGTAGTAACTAAATCAAGCATGTTTGAAATACTTCTATGTGTTGTTGATTCTCCGTATCCCCATATATATACAGGCTTTTTATTTAAACTTTTTGCTCTTTCTTTTGTAGTTAGAATAATTGCTGCTCCACCATCTGTAACTAAGCAACAATCTAATTTAGTTAAAGGAGTTGAAATTAAGGTGGAGTTACTTACTTCCTCATGTGTTATAAGTTCCCTCTTAAATGCTTTTTTGTTCATAGACGCCCATTTTCTAGTTGAAACAGCGACTTCAGATAATTGTTCTCTAGTTGTACCAAATTCATGCATATGTCTCTGTGCAGTAAGTGCATATGCAGTTATTGGGTCATGATATCCAAATGGTACTTCAAAAGGGGTAGGCTCCGTGATATTTTTTAAGCCACCACCGTCTGTTCTCTGTGTACTACCATATGCGATTAAAGCTACTTCACATAGGCCATTTGAAATTGCTTGAGCAGCATGTGCAACTAGTGAAACAAAGGAAGCACCACCTATGCTTGTAGCATCCATATATTTAGGTGTAATACCTAGATATTCCGCAAGCGTTACTGTAGGCATAGAATAATGCGCAGAACTAGAAAATAAACCATCAACTTCTTTTATATTTATTCCTGCCTCTTCAGCAGCTCTTACGGAGGCTTGTGCCATTAAATCAGCAGAGTTCATATTTTGTACTACTCCTAAATCAGATTCCGCCACTCCAGCAATTGCTATATTATCAAATATAGACATTTTAATTCCCCTCCTTTACAAGTTTAAAAATTGGTAAAGTAATATCTTCTGTAACATCTCTGTATTCAATTTCCACACTTGCACCAATTTCAATATCGTTTAATTCACAATCAACAATATTGGTCATCATGTTACCACGAACTCCATCTAATCGGACTAAAGCAACAACGTAAGGAACTTCATCTTTGAATCCATCGACTATTGATTTATGTGCAATGGTATAGCTATAGATTTCCCCTAATCCATTATGTTCTTTAAATGCTATCCTCGTTCCACCGCAAATCGGACAAGCAACTCTTGGATAAAAAAACATTCGTTGACAATCATTGCAATGTTGAATCGTTAATTTTCCTTTTTTTAAATTTTTCCAATATGTTTCACCTATTCCTTTTATATCAGGCAACGGCTTATGATATTTCACTTTATACTCCACCCTTCTAATCACTTCCATTTAACACTTTAATCAGATGTTCTTTTAATTTAAATTTCTGTATTTTGTTTGTTAATGTTTTAGGAATCTCATCAACAAATTTAATATATTTCGGCCACATATACCTTGGTAAATTAACCTCGACCCAGTCTCGGATTTCTTTCTCTTCAATCTCTGACCCTTCTTTTAATACAATATAAGCTGCAATTTCATCTCCATATTCTTCCGTAATCGGAAATACTACACTTACTTCAATAGAAGGATGCTCATAGAGTTCATCTTCAACTTGGTAGGATGATACCTTTTCTCCCCTTACCTTTAGAATACTTCCTTTTCTATCAACGAAGTGGAAAATACCATCTTCATCTTTATATGCAAAGTCTCCAGTATGAAACCATAGATTTTTAAAGGCCTCTAACGTTTCCTCATTTTTCTTATAGTACTCAGAAAGTATTAAACTAGGGACTTTAGGTCTGACAGATAATTCTCCAATTTCATTAGGCAAGCACTGTTCATCGTTTTCATTTAAAACAGTTGCTTCTAGAAAGAAAGAAGATTTACCCATATAACCTTTCTTTATTTCTGAATTTCCCTTAACAACTTCTAGATTAAGATTTCTAGCAATCTCTAGGATATCTTCTTTTGGATACCCTCTATACATTTCTTTAGGTGTACCATATTCTTCTCCTAATTCGTCAATCAATCCACATATTCCAAATCCAGATTCCGTTTGGCCAAATCCTGCCAATATAAAATCAAAACCGAATCTTTTAGCTAGTTTTGTATGATAATCTGGTAATGGTTGTATATGAACTTTATTCAGGGTATTATTCCTATCTTCAGGTGTTTCTTCAGCATTCATTAGCCAAGTGGTCATCACACCTACTAATACTGCACTTGTTGCTTGACTAACTCGTATTCTTTCCCAAAAATTCGAAGAACTAAATTTATCCCATAGCGCTACACCACAACCAGCAAAAACGGCTCTGGTTATATTAAAAAAAGCACCTCCAACATGGTATAACGGTAAATCATTATATATAATATCTTCATGGTTAAGAATCTTACCAAAGAAGAATGAATAAGCATAAATCCATCGATGTGATTGAACTACTCCTTTAGGTAGACCAGTCGTTCCAGATGTGTAAATAATACTAGCTTCATCAAAATAATATAGGTCAACATCTAGATTAGTCATATCACCATTTAATAGGCTGTTAAAGGAAATTTCTTTACTTTGCATTATTTTCTGTTTAGAGTTCGATACCTTTTCATCAGATTGATAAACGATATTAATAATATCTTTATTATTAATTGAGTTACTAATCTTTTTATACTCATTTCCAAGTTCGTCTTCCATTATTAGCATTAGTGGATCGGTATCATTAATTAAATAAGATAAAGACTTCCCTTTATAATTAAAATTGATAGGTGCAAATACTCCACCAGCTTTCCATACACTAAACATCACTAACGTGCTAAGAAAGGAGTTTTTCATAAATACAGAAACTCTATCTCCTTTTTTCAAACCCAAGGAAACTAAATTATGGGCAATACAATTCGTCATTTCATTGAATTCTTTGTAAGTGTACCTATTATTGTCCTCACCATAATATAGAAACATTTTATCTCCGTACTTAACAGCTTGTTCTTCTAATTTCCTAACAACTACATGTTCTTCGTTAACCAACTGTTCTATTAAGTCTATTGTCTTTTCCATGTTAGTTCCTCCCCAATTTAATTATTATGGACGATACTTATGCTTATTTCCAAGCTGTTGCGGAAGAAGACTATAGGCATCTTTCACCCACTCACATAGAAGGGGTCTAGTTTCTCTTGGATCAATTATTTCTTCAATACCAAACTTCTCAGCAGTTCTATACGGTGATGTTACGTTTTGTAATTGTTTTAACAGTTTCTGTCTTAAAGCTTCTGGGTCATCACTTGATTCTAAATCTCTCTTATATGCAACTTCTAAGCCACCCTCGATTGGGAGCGATCCCCAAACTCCTGATGGCCATGCATACCTTTGATTTAAACCGTGTCCATTAGACATACCAGCCCCACCTACCCCAAAAACTCTTCTTAGAATTATTTCCATCATTGGGACAGTAGCTTGATATACAGCGGATATGGCACTTACTCCTTTACGAATGGTCCCTTTTTTCTCTGCATTTAAGCCGACTTCTAGTCCTGGATTATCAACAAAGTTAACTATTGGCAGGTGAAAAGTTTGACATAAATCAACAAAACGCTCGATTTTCTCTGAACTTTCTGCCGTCATTGCCCCTGCATTTTTATAGACATCTGGTGCAATCACACCAACAGGATGCCCATCCAACCTAGCGAAAGCAGTAATCATGGAGCTTCCATAAAATTTTCCCATTTCAAATATAGAATCTATATCAAAGATCATTTCTAAGATTAGACGACTCTTATACAATTTTCTTCTATCACGTGGGATTGCAGATATTAACTCTTCTTCCTTTCTATATGGATCATCACTACTTTTAACTACTGGTGGTAATTCCCAAATATTTGTTGGCATATATGATAGAAATTTCCTGATATGATTAAATGCATCTTCTTCACTTTTAGCTACATTGTCCACCGCACCGCTAGATTTATGAACCTGTACTCCACCCAATTCCTCTTTATCCAAGTCTTGTCCCATTCCATGCTTAACAATTAAAGGACCTGCAACAAATAATTGGGAAATATCCTCAACCATAACTGAAAAGTGTGATGTAGAAACTCGAGCTGCACCTAAACCTGCCACCGATCCTAGACAGGCAGATATTACAGGAACTGTTTGTAAGTTCTCTATTACATGGTCCCAAGCTGGATTAACTGGAACATAAGTATAGCCGTTATCAGCTAACAACTTTACGCTGCCGCCTCCACCTGTTCCATCTACTAAACGTATTATAGGTATTCTAAGTTCTTTAGCCATTAATTCAGAGTATTCTTGTTTTCTTGTAACTGCTCCATCCATTGAACCACCACGAACTGTAAAATCATCAGCTCCAATTACTACCTTGCGATTATTTATACGTCCTGTTCCAGTAACGAAGTTTGCAGGTGTAAAATCAACCATTTCGCCGGACTCATCGTACTCCCCATTACCTGCAATAGCTCCTATCTCATGAAACGTCCCATTATCAAGTAATTGATCAATTCTTTCCCGGACAGTTAACTTCCCTTGTTTACGGTGGCGAGCTACTCTTTCCTCACCGCCCATTTTTTTTGCTAATTGTTCTCTTTTACGTAGCTCTTCAATTTCCTTTTCCCATGACATACACAATCCCCCTTATTATTATTATTATTATTAAAATTCAATCTATTTTCACTGTAATATTTTTATTTACTGAATGTATTCCTTTAATATTTTTTCTAATTCCCTCTTAATAACTTTTCCTGTTGCTGTCATTGGTAATTGTTCAACAATTTTAACTATTGGCACTTTGTAAGTAGCCATATTTTCGGAGCACCATTTGTGAATATCTTCTTCACTTACTGATTCTTTGTATTCCTTTTTAATTGTTACAAAAGCAACTGGTACCTCCCCTTTTTTATTATGAGGCATACCTACGATTCCATTTGAAGAAATTGCTGGATGTCGAGCTAGTATAACTTCAACTTCTGGAGGAAATACACTCATACCATTTACCTTAAGCATTTCTTTATTTCTTCCCAGAAAATGGATAAACCCATCTTCATCAATCATACCCATGTCCCCAGTATGGAACCATCCATCTTTGTTACTTTCATTTGTTTCCTTTGGTTTATTCCAATATTCCTTAAATAAGGAAGGTGTACTTACTAGTAACTCACCTTCTTTTCCAAGTGGCAATAATTCACCTGTTTCAAAGTCTGTAACTTTAAATTTCGTTCCAGGGATTGGCAAACCTACAAAGACAGGTCGACTTAATAAATCCATGTTCTCTTTATGCATATAAGAAGTAAAAGTGTCATATGTGTGAGTTTCCGTCATTCCCCATGTAGCTTCAATCACAGTACAGCCAGTAAATTCCTTCCATTGTTTACGATAAGTGAGGTCAAGTTTCATTGATAGTGATGTTGCAGTTGTAACCCTTAGAGATCTTAGATTGTACTTGTCTCTATCTTCAAACTCTAGTATTTCTACGATGTTATCTACTCCAACATTTAGTAATGTAACCTTATAATCATTAATAGCTTTCATTACTGTTTCAGGATCCCATCTGCCTAAGATAACATGTGTAGCTCCAGATATTACTGGATTCAGGACACAAAGTACTTCTCCTGCAATCCAGAAAGCTGGCCAATATTGCAAGGCAATATCTCTTTCATCAATGCAGAAGATATACGTGCATGCAGAAGCAGAAGTGTATAACATATCTCTTTGAGTGTGAACACACCCTTTAGGAAAGCCGGTGGTTCCACCTGTGTAATTAAGAGCAGCTATATCATCCAAAGATACATCAAAATTGGGATAGACTATGGATTGTTTCTCCAAAATAGTTAGTAAATCATCGGTTCCTTTACAATTTTTTCTAGTCTTTAAGTACATTGGATGCACTGGTAGGGTTGGGTTTTCAGGTAAAAAGTCCATTAGACTTGTTGTAACCACTTTTTGTAAATATGATTTTGATTGAATCTTTTCTACCAAATCATACAGCTGATCAGTTGCAATGATTAATTTAGCCTGGCTATCATTCAATTCATATAATAGTTCTTCTTCTTTAAACATAGGATTAACAGGTACATGTACAGCACCTAATTTTAATATGCCATAAAAAGCTATGAGAAACTGTGGACAGTTAGACATAAATACCGCAACTCTATCACCCTTGTTTATTCCTTTTTCTGATAAGTAGGACGCAAATTTGCTACTATTATCATCAAGTTCTTTAAAGCTTATTTCTCTTCCATAGTAAATAATTGCGCTTTTATCTGGAGTTAATTCAGCTCGTTTTTTCAAATAGTCAGTTACCAAAATTTCTCCAAATGGATAATTTGTAGATTTTGGAAGTTCCAATGGCATGTTTTTTTTCCAAAGTTTTGTTAAGTTTTCTATATATGTTTTGTTGTCCATTATTACACACTCCCATATTTATAATTATTTTTTATCTTCTATTACAACAAATGAGGGTTTTTTAGAAGCAATATTTTTAATTAATAAAAACACCATTTCTATTAATACTAAAGAGAAACTGATTGGAACTAACAATATAACTGGCCATAATGGATAATTCGTTCCACCAGCGGTAAAAGCAAGGCCACTGTCTACTGAGGTTAAAAAATACTGAAATCCATAAAAGATTAATAGTAACATTAAGACAATTTCCAAAATTATTAGGCATATCGAAACAAATAATTGAAATTTTATGTTTTTACTTTTTCCTATTATAAAGTCGATTCTTGGCATCATTCCTTTTTCAAAAGCAAATGCCATTGCTGGAAACACAATTAACGGCATAAAGTAATTAGATGTAATTTCATAGGCATAAAGTGATATAGAACCTTCAATGTTTCTAAAAAGTACATCTAAGCAGATATAGAACATCATTATAAAAACGGCAAATCCGCTTACTAACATGCCCAACTTCTTAATATAAATGAAAAATTGATATATTTTACTAAAGTTATCGGACAATTGTTATCCCCCTTTGTTACATTTGACTTGGCAAATAGGTTATTATTCCTGGAAAAGCAATTGCAAGACCAATAACAACTAATGCAATAAGCAATGAATAAAGTAACGTATATTTAAAGATCTTTTCACTAGATATTCGTGATACACCCGCAACAGCATAAACACTCAATCCTACTGGTGGAGTTAATAGTCCAATCGTACATAAGATCCCTACGACTACACCAAACCAAATCTTATCAACACCCATTTCTACTATAAGAGGTAAAACAATCGGTGCTGTCATAATAATGACTGCTGCTCCTTCAATAAACATGAATAAGAGGAAGTATATAATACTTAAAATGATTAGTATCAGTATTGGATATTCAATTAAGGTACTTAGCAATTCAATTATTTTTCTTGGCAATAGGGAAACAGAAACAAATCTTCCAAATATCTGTGCACCAATCATTATCATTAAAATCATAGACGTTAGCTTAACAGTATCTGCAAAAGAATCAGATAGTGTTTTCATATTTACTTTTCCGAGAATCAGTGCAACAATAAAGCTTGATAGCGCACCAACTGCACCTGCCTCTGTTGGAGTGAAAATCCCAGCAAAAATTCCATAAAACACTATAAATACAATTAAACCTGTCAATGTTAAAGCGATAATGGATCGAGAAATTGGTAGCTCCTCTTTTGTAAACGCAACCTCTTCGTTTTTCTTTTTATTGTTTTTTTGTAACAAAAACAACATTATTACAATAATGGTTAGCATCATAACAATCCCAGGAACTACTGAACCAATAAACATTGCACCTATTGGTGTTTCAGTTGCTACACCCCATAAAATCAAAATAATGCTAGGGGGGATAACTGCTGACAGTGACCCCGCCACTGCCGCAGTTGCTCCTGCTAACCCATCGTTATATCCTCTCTTTACAAGCTGAGGTACAGATACCTGTCCAAATGCCCCAGCTGATGCATTAGAGGATCCAGATACAGCCCCCAGCATTCCACCAGCTAATACAGTTAATATCCCTAATATTCCACTTCGACCTCTTGAAATATTGTATACAAAACTGTATAAATCCTCGACAACTCCAGCCCTTACTATAAATTGAGCCATTAATACGTATAATGGTACTGTGGTCAATGAATAACTAGCTGTTCGAATAAATGGATCTGATTGAAGAAAATTAACAATATACCCAGGTCCTTCAAGTAAAACTAAACCTAATATCCCTACAAATAGTAATATAGAGTGTATATACATACCGAACAGCAAAAGTAGAAATATTAGAATAAAAAGAATAATAAACAGTGTCTCAATAGTCATGGATTCACCTCACACACCCCATTAGTTTATAGATTCAATTACTCAAGCTCCATCATAGAATCAAAGACTTCTCCACCATTTTTTATTATTAAGTCTCTCCATAATATTGCTGTCTCTAGTCCAGGAAGACCTTCTGATTCTTTTGATTCAATCCAAATTTCCCATGTTCTTAATGACGCTTGTTCGATTAAATCTTTTGCATCTTGATCTAATTCGTCATATGGAGTAAATTGAATTCCATCAGCTTTTGCTTGTTCTACAGATTCATCAAATGCATCCCGTTTAACAGTGCTTTCAGCTAATTCATAAGCTGCATCTTCCATTACTTTCTGAATATCCTCTGGTAATCCATCCCATTTTTCTTCTGTCATTAGCCATACTAACGGGAAATGACCAATACTTAATCCTTCTATAGAATTAGTCAACATTTCATCAAACCCATATGGTTTGTAGTCAACAACTGAACGAACTGTTCCATCTAATGCTCCTCTACTCAATGCTTCAAATTCCTCACTCCAAGGCATTGATACCGAACTAGAACCTAGTTCTTGAACAAAAATCTCATGGGCACGTCCGCCTGTTCTCAACTGTAAATTTTGTAGACTTTCAGCAGTTTTCAATTCTTGATCAACTGCTCCAATAGTATATTGTGATACTGGTTGAACAGGAAGTGCTTTCATACCATGTTGACCGTATTCTAAATCTGTAAATGTCTTTCCATCTTGTAGTTCTACATCACTACTAATTAAGTCTGCAAATGCTTTAGCTGCAATTAATGCGTCAGAACTTTTTAATGGTAACATTGCAACATCTGATAATGGATATAAATCTGGATTGTAAGTTGGCAAAATTGGAGCTGCTACATCAATTGTGCCGTCTTGTAATGCACGTATTTCTTCCCCCATAGGAACTAATTCTTCAGAGAAGAAGGCATCGAAGGTCACCTTTGTTTCATCTTCTACTGTCTCCATCCAAGGTGTAGTAAATGCTAGAGTATTCGCATCTTCACCACTAAGTCCAGCATTTAATCTCAAGTTAATTGCTTCTTCGCTATCACTTCCACTATCATTTGAACTTTCACTATCATTTGATCCATTACCCTCAGATGTTGTTGATCCTGTTTCATTTGAAACACAAGCAGTTACTACTAGTGCTAGTAGTAACACCGAGACTAGCATTAAAACCTTTTTCATTTTATTTCCCCCTTGTTTTTGAAATAATTATATTATTTATTAATTATCTAAATTTCAGATAATTAAATCCGCAATTTACCTTTTTACTCCACAACTACAATTACATCACCTTCATTGACAAAGTCACCTTCATTTACCTTTATATCAACAACGGTTCCACTAAACTCCGACTCAATTGGAATTTCCATTTTCATAGATTCCAAAATAGCTACCTCTTGTAAATCATTTACACTGTCACCAACACTCACTAAGATTTTCCATACATTACCAGTGATATTAGATGTTATCTGTTTCATTTATTTTTTCCTCCCATATTTAGTTTTATATTTTTAATAATAAAATTTCTTTTAATACTGTTAACGAAACTATTCACTAAAACAATATAAACTAAAGGATATTCTCTTCAATTACTTAAATAATTGAAAGATTATCTTAGATTTTACTACCGTTTCTCCCTTTTGATTCACAGCAGATATCTGATAATAATATTCAGAATCTACTACCTTTACTAATTCTGGAGTAATTGTTATAACGTCATCCACATAAACCATCCCGGTAAAGCGGGTTGAAAAAGATTTTATAAATCCCTGTTCTAGAAATGGGGAAATTAACCTTGAAACTTTTGCCATGGTTAACATTCCATGAGCAATTACACCTTTCAAACCAGCCTCTTTAGCCTCTTCATCAATGGTATGGATAGGATTATAGTCACCTGAAGCCCCCGCATATTTTATCAATTCAAGTCTAGTTACTGGCTTCATAACCAATGGTGATAATTCAGAAAGATTCTTCATACTTCCATCACCTTTCTTACTGCTTCTGTAATAATAAGAACTTCTGTGATTTTAAATAAATGATTATCTTCTAAATCCTCTCCAATCTTATTTCTTGATAGAAATGACAAGGTACCATTTCTTCCTTCCTTTTCATAAAAGTTTTCTACTATTGTATAACACTTAATCTTTTCCCCAACTTTAAGTGGTCTACTATACTCAAAAATTTGCTCACCATGTATTAGACCTTTAGATGGTACGATTAACCCTTCAATTTCACCATAATCAAGTGTTTGAGTATAAGTAGGGGGTACTATATTCTCATTAAAACTTGAACTGTTACCAAACTCTTCATCTATAAACAAAGGGTTTTTATCACCAATAGATTCTGCAAATTTCTTTATAGCTCCTCTTTCAAGCGTATTTAACACTGGATTTGACGTTTTTCCAATAAATTTTTTATACAACATGATTTCCCTCCCTATACGGTTCTAGCTAAACAGTAGGTCCTCCAGCGACATAGAGCACTTGGCCATTAATAAAGGATGAATCCTCATCAGCTAAAAATGAGACTGCATTTGCAATATCTTTTGGATTCCCACTTCTTTGGACTGGAATGTCTTGAACTAATAATTTTCTATATTCTTCAAAAGAAAGTCCCATTCTTTCTGCTGTTGCCTTTGTCATATCTGTTTCAATAAAACCAGGTGCAATTGCGTTTGAAGTGATACCAAATTTCCCTAATTCAATTGCTAGAGTTTTAGTAAATCCTTGTAGACCTGCTTTTGCTGTTGCATAGTTTGCCTGTCCTCTATTTCCGAGAGCTGAGACGGAAGAAATGTTTATAATTCTACCAAAATTATTATCCACCATATGCTTTTGAGCAGCACGACTCATATTAAATGCACCATTTAAGTGTACGGACATAACAGAATCCCAATCACTATCAGTCATTTTAAACAGCATATTATCTCGGGTAATACCCGCATTATTTATAAGAATATCTAATTTACCAAACTCCTTAACAACATTATTAATCGCATTATTTGCATCTTCACCAGAAGAAACGTCTGTTTTATAAGTTACTATTGAATTTTCAAATCTAGCAAGGGCCTCTTTACAATTCGCTAATTCTTCTTCATTGATGTCAAGTATAGCTACTTTAGCACCATCTGCTAATAAAGTCTTTACGATTTCCAAACCAATTCCCCTACTACCACCAGTTACAATTGCAGTTTTATTTTCAAATCTTGACATTAGTATCCTCTCCTAACTTTTTTGTTATTGATAAAGATCTTAAATATTGAACTCCACTAACTTACTGCCTCTCCACCATCAATAGTTAATACTTGACCAGTCATATAATCAGATGCTTCAGATCCCAAGTACACTATCAAAGGTCCTATTTCTCTTGGATCTCCAATTCGTCTTAAAGGAATTCTTTTTATAATCTTATCTGCAATTTCCGAGTTATTATCAAAAACTTCCTCATTCATAGATGTTTTAAAATAACCTGGACAAATGACGTTGACATTTACTTTGTATCTTGCCCATTCTGTAGCTAGCATTCTAGTAAATTGGATTACGCCACCTTTACTTGTACCATATGCGACTAAACCAGGGGTACCAATTAATCCATCATACGATCCAATATTTATTATTTTCCCGTTTTTCTGAGATATCATAATAGTTCCGATTTCTCTGGTCAGCTTCATTAACCCTGTTAAATTTGTATTTATTATTCTATCTATTTCTTCATCACTTGTTTTAATATAATGCTTATCAATAACAATACCTGCATTGTTCACGAGGATATCTAATTTCCCGTTATTATTTATTAGATAATCTTTTAGTTGAGATATTTGATTAGAATCTGTTACGTCACATACGTAGCTTTTAATCTTGGTACTATATGCACAGAGTTCTTTAACTGTCTCTTCTAATGTTTGTTTATTGCGCCCTGTTATAATAACTTCAGCATTAGATTGTAATAATGCTATTGCAGCAGCTTTTCCCAATCCCCTGCTTCCTCCAGTAACTAAAGCTACCTTTCCTTGTAAATTAAACGCTTCTAACATATAAGACTCCTTCATTAACTTATTTTCTAAAATTTATATTTCACTGAACTCTAACAACACTGAACTAAAAAGTGATAATGATTCTTGAAAAATCTCCTGATGCTAATTGATCAAAACCTTCATTTATTTCATCAAGGCTTATCGTCCTAGCTAATAATTTATCAACTGGAAGTCTCCCTTGACTATATAATTTAATAAATCTAGGAATATCTCTATCAGGGACACAACTACCTACATATGACCCTTTTAATGTTTTTTCATCGGCAGTTAATGTTACATAAGGGAAGGAGAATTTATGTTCTGGATGTGGTAATCCTGTCGTAACAGTTGTTCCTCCACGCTTAGTAATGGCATATGCCACTTCCAAAGCAGGCACTACTCCAGCAGTTTCAAAGACATTATCTAATCCACCGCCAGTTGCAACTCGAATCTGCTCTATCACATCTGAGTCTTTGGAATTAAAAACATCTGTTGCTCCCAATTCTAAAGCCTGTTTTAATTTATTATCATTTACATCAACTGCCACAACACGGCTAGCACCTGCAGCAACGGCTCCTAACATTGCACTTAAACCAATACCCCCAAGACCTACTATCGCAACAGTACTTCCCATTTTAATATTTGCAGTATTAACAACTGCACCTACACCAGTTATAACTGCACAGCCAAATAGTGCAATTTTTTCAAAAGGTATATTTTTATCAACTTTAACTAAAGAGTTTCTTGATACAACCACATATTCTGAAAAAGCTGACACACCAACATGATGATTTACTACTTCGTCACCTTTATGTAGTCGTACTCCACCACTTAGTAATGTGCCTTTATTATTTGTTTCTGCTGCTGGTTCACATAGTGCCGGTCTACCTTCTCTACAAGGGACACAGTGCCCACAACTCGGCACGAACACACACACTACATGATCTCCTGGGTATAAGTCAGTTACTCCTTCACCAACTTCTGTAACGACTCCTGCAGCTTCGTGTCCTAATGCCATTGGCAATGGTCTTGGTCTACTACCATTAATAACTGAGAGGTCTGAATGACAAAGGCTAGCTGCTTTAATTTGAACTTGTACTTCTCCATATTGAGGTGAATCCAAATCTAAAGTTTCAATCTTAATTGGCTTTGTTTTTTTATATGGCTGAGGTAATCCTAACTCATGTAATACAGCTGATTTTACTTTCATATACTATTTCTCCTCTCAAAATTATATTTATAGAATATATTAATAAAGCTTAATCCTAAAAGTTTAATATAAGTCTTACGCTTAATAGCATACTTAACTCCTTCTTTACCTAAATCACTATTTTTAACACAAACATAGCCATAAAGCCACAAAGAAAACGCATTCATTAAACTTGAAATAAGACTATTGTATGACAACTTGGATACAATATACCAAATTCACTTTTAATAGTCAATACATTAAAAATGTTAAACAAATAAAAAATTATCTGAATTCGGATTATAGATAGTTATATTATAATGTTATAATCTATCAACATTATCAACTAACTATTCAATAACCTAAATTTACTAATAAAACTTCGGTTTGTTAAGTGATTTTACCACACCTTGTTAGAAAGACTTCTACTATTCCGTCCAATTATTGATTTATCAATCTCTTAATCTACTTCAATCTCATCACCTCTTTATTCCATATCACCAAATTTCCTCATCAAGTGTATCCTTGCTGCCTACGACTTTCACAAGCGTTAAAGCTATACTGTATATAACGCAGAATATATTAAATGTATAATATGTCTAGGATTATAGATAACTATAATTTTCCTCAACAGCAGATAGTTTTTTTCATATTTATCCCATCAAATCCGATGAAAAGTTTCTTTCAATCTTTAAATATACCATTAGATTTTGTCCATCCTAATTTCATAACATAGATTATTTAAATTCTCGCTCCTATACCTTCGTATTTCCACTGCAAGTTCAGCAGACACTACAACAATGGCAGCATAGGTAAAAATGCTCTATAGATATAATCCAATTTTATAACGTGCCCTACTGCTCTATTAAAAGAACTGCTTATGGTTCTCTAACGTTTCCACAGCAAATCCATGCCCATTTGACTAGTATTTTCTATAGACCAATAATCACTGAACCAAAAATAATCTACTACATATAACTTCGAAAACAACTACTAAAATATCTGCCTTTATTCTAAAAAGAACCTAATCTTTAAACTAATTTTATACCAATAAATTTAGAATCAGTCATCTCTTCAATAGCATATTTAACACCTTCTTTTCCAATCCCACTATTCTTCACACCACCATATGGAATATGGTCATATCGACGTACAGATACCTCATTGATCCAAACTCCACCTGTTTCTATAGAGTCGGCAACTCGCATAGCACGGTTTATGTCTCTTGTAAATACACCAGCGTGTAGTCCTAGATCTGTATCATTTGCAAATGCAATTACTTCATCTTCTGTCTTAAATGGTATGACACTTACGATAGGTGCAAATACTTCGGCACAGACTACTTTCATCTCCGGAGTTACATTAGCGATAACCGTTGGTTCTAATAGGGCACCTTTTCGATTTCCACCCGTTAACACTTTTGCGCCTTTAACTGTAGCTTCATTAATCCATGATTCAGCACGTTGAGCCGCATCTTCTGTAATCATTGGTCCCATTTCAGTAGATTCCTCAAGAGGATTACCAAGTTCAAGTGTATTTACTTTTGCAACAAGTTTACCTAAAAATTTATCATAGACCTCCTCATGAACGTAGATGCGTTGTGCAGATACACATGCTTGACCAGCAAATGTATACCCACCCATTGTTATTGCATTTACAGCATTATCTAAATCACCGTCTTCAAAAATAATATTGGGTGCATTCGAACCTAATTCAAGCGTTACCTTTTTTCGTTTTGCCATTTCATTAATCTTCCAACCAACCACACCACTACCTGTAAAAGATACTTTTTTAACTTTTGGATGTGTTACAAGTGGCTCTACTAACTCTTGTCCCGGACCCATCACAATATTTAATACTCCATTTGGCAATCCTACCTCTTCAAATAATTGATAAAGCATGACAGATGAAAACGGTGTTTTCTCTGCAGGTTTTAAAACAACGGTATTTCCTGCAGCAATTGCTGGTGCCACTTTATGCAAAACAAGATTTAACGGAAAGTTAAATGGTGTAATTGCAGCTACAACCCCTAAAGGGACGCGCTTGGTTATTCCAATTTGATTTTCTCCACCGCTTGCACTATCCATTGGTATTTGCTCACCGTAAATAGATTTTGCCCCTTCTGAGGAAAATCGTAACACTTGAACGGCTCGAGAAACCTCTCCACGAGCTTCACGTATCGGTTTTCCCGCTTCCAGTGCAAGAACCTCAGCAAATGTTTCGGATTTTGTTTCTAAAAGGTCTCCTGCTCTCCTTAAAATATTTGACCGTTCGTGTGCAGGCATTTTCTTCATCGTTTCTTGAAATACCTGTTCAGCACATTTCACAGCATCCTTCACATCATCTACTGTTGCACACGCAATTTTACCAATTATTTCTTGGTTATAAGGATTAATTACTTCTAGTTCGTTTTTTCCTTTTTTCCTTTCCTCACCATTAATAAATGATCCATAATAAAATGTTTTTACATCTAGCATATTCAGTCCTCCTCTATTCATCTTTAAATTATATTTATAATCTATTTATCTACTACTTTATTTGTACAGCAATACCATTAAGTTCTGTAGTGGGCGAACTAAACCTTTCCATTACTTTCGGGTCATGACCAGGTACAATTATAGTTGAATCATCACTTACTGATCGTACTAAGTCAAAGGCATCATACATCTTCGATAGCTCATGTACAATTGTGAATGGTCGATCTTCTTCAAAATTTGTATAAAAATGACTTACATCTGATGTTAAAATAACATTCCCCTGTTCTGTTTGTACTTTTACAAATTGTAGACCTGGTGAATGTCCTCCTGCATTATATACGGTAATACCCGGCAAAATTTCCTTATGATCCGAAACAAAGGTAATTTTTCCTTTAAAGTTTTCCCTCACTAAATGGACAATATCTTCCACTTCTATTAAATGCTTATACTCTCCCCTAGACGCATGTTTGCCAGTCCAAAACGACATTTCTTTTTCTTGTATAACAAAGGTGGAATGAGGAAACTTCATTAAATTTCCAACATGATCATAATGCATGTGTGTAAGAACAACGTATGGAACATCTTTTACTTCGATATCTAATTTTTCTAAGGTTTTAATAGGACATCTCAAAAAAGTTCTTCCTCTTTTATTCGCAATTGTTTCATTGAATCCCACATCAATAACTACTGTATATTCCTTAGATTTTGCTACCCATATAAAGTAGTCCATTGGCATGTAATAGTTCTCGTGGGCGTCATTACTTCCATGATAATGATTATTTGCAATGGCATCCCTTTCCGCATACTTGATTGCGTACACTTCGTACGTATTCATCTTTCATCAGTCACTCCCTCTCCAACAGATAAGTTCAGCCTAACTTCATGATAAATCTATCACTACCATCTTCATTTCAGTCATTTCTGCAATTGCATACTTAGGACCCTCTTTACCAATCCCACTATTTTTCACTCCACCATATGGCATTAAATCAGCACGATAGGTACTTGCATCGTTAATAATGACTCCTCCAGTGTTTAATTTTTTCATTGCATACATTGCTGTTTGTATGTTTGAAGTATAAACACCGGATTGCAAACCATACTCACTATCATTCGCTTGAGCAATTGCATCTTTTAACTCTTTAAACGGCATAATTGTTAATACTGGTCCAAAGACTTCCTCACACACTACCTTCATTTTTGGTCTTACATTAGATATTATAGTTGGCTCAATAAACGCTCCATCTTGACCACCGCCAACTAATACTTTCGCTCCATCTTTTACAGCTTCATCTATCCAAGCTTTCACACGATTAGATTCAGTTTGGCTAATTAATGGTCCAATACCAGTTTTCTCATCCAAAGGGTCTCCAATTTCCACTTTCACTATCTCATCAACTAATTTATCGGTAAACTCTTTTAGAATATTTTCTTGGACATAGATTCGTTGAGCTGAAATGCACGCTTGCCCTGCATTTGTTACCCCCCATTTCGCAATAGAAATCGCTGCTTTTTCTATATCAGCATCTTCACACACAATATTTGGAGAGTTATTCCCTAATTCTAGTGATACATTACGGAAACCACTTTGTTCTTTAATACTTTTTCCTACACTAGGGCTACCAGTAAACGTGTACTTACCAATTCGTTCATCATCCAATAACCATTGACCAACTTTTGAACCAGACCCAGTAAGTAAGTTTACATAGCCAGAAGGAAGTCCAGCTTCAGTAAGAATATCAAATAGTAAAAAAGCATTTAATGGCGTATCAGAAGATGGTTTCCAAACTACTGTATTTCCCGCAGCAATTGCTGGGCCTAATTTATGACAGGATAAATTAAAAGGAACGTTAAAAGGAGTAATAGCACATACAACTCCTATAGGGGCGCGCACGTAAAATCCAAACTTATTCTCACTTCCCGGACTACCAGTAAGTGGTACCAACTCTCCCCCTAGACGCTTCGCCTCTTCAGAAGAGAGAAGTAGAGTTTGCTCAGCACGATCTACTTCTACTCTAGCTTCATTTATGGTTTTACCAACTTCTGCAACAATCAACTTTGCTATTTCATCTTTTCTTTTTCCAACAATATTTGCAGCTCGATTTAAAATTTCGTATCGTTGATAAGGCGTAAGCGTATCATCTTCGAACGTTTTACTAGCAACATCAATTGCTTTTGAAACGTGGGTTTTATCAGCAATACTTACTCTACCAATTTCTTCATTTGTATACTTATTCCTAATAATCATTGATTCTTCAGTAACAATAGACTCTTCACCAATTCTTAATCCATTAACCATGATTTCATCACTCCTATTTTTTTTATAATTTATTACTTTACTTCAGTTACTTTCTTACCAACTTCTACTCCTGCCCATTCCTCAAAAAACTTAATGATTGCTGTACTATCAGAACCTTTTTCACTTCGATTAAGTACGTAACGCCAAAAGTGTGCAATATGTTGACCTAGAAACATTGGCATCTCGATATATTCAGCTAGTTCCATACAAAGTTTTATATCTTTATACACTAAATCTGTTGAAAAACCATAATTAAACTTACGGTTGATAATAGACTGTTTAAACTTTGTTTCAGTTGCAGAATTCCTGCCAGTACTTACATTGAAAATATCAATCATTTTGTCTGGATCCAAACCTGCTTTTACTCCTAGTACAACTGCTTCAGATGTTATTGCAAGTGCTGCAGAAGATAAAAGGTTGTTAATAACTTTCATAACTTGAGCTTGGCCAATTTTGTCGCCAACATGTAATACCTTCTTGGCTAAATGTTTCAGCAGCTCATAGCATTCTTCAAATAGATAATGTTTTCCAGCAATCATAATAGAAAGGGCTCCATCTTTTGCTCCAGGAACACCACCACTAACAGGGGAATCCAGCACCTCAATCCCCTTTGATATTAATATATCTCCGACTTTTTCAGATACTTCTTGACCAGTTGTAGATAAATCGATGTAAACTTTTACTTGGCTACCCTCAACAATTCCATTTTCACCTGTCGCTACTTCTTCAACCACTTTCGGTGTAGGTAAACTCACCAATAGGATATCAGCTTTATTTGCAACATCTGCTGGACTATTAGCAGTTTCTATATATGGGCCAGAAAATTGATTTAGAACCTCATCGTTAATGTCATAAAGAACCATTTCATATCCTGCATTAATAAGATGTGTAGCCATATAGTACCCCATATTTCCTAACCCTATAAAACCAATCACTTTCTTTTTACTCATTTTATCTCCCCCTTTAATTTCTAAGTGAATATATTTTCCAGAATGGAAATGCCTCTTGTTTTTTTCGAAAGAAGTATAGTAGAAACTGTATTTATATCCTTATTTTTTATCCCAAATATGATGTCTTTATACTCTATCACTGACTTTCTTAAACTAATCGGATGTGACAACGTTAAGTAACGAAAAGTAGTCCATCGTAAATTAAGATTTTTGTAAATATCGACTAGAAGTTTATTTTTTGAGAACTCTATTAACTTCAAGTGTAGTTCTTCTACTAGTTCATGAAATTTTTTTATTTCTCTTTTTTCAATGATAGTTTCCATGTCGACAAGTAATTTTTCCATATATTCAATGTCCTTCTTATTATTCCGCTCAATCCCCTTTATCAAAGCAAACTCTGTTAAGTTATATACGACATCATATAAGTCGTTGATCTCATCTATTGAAATCGCCTTAACTCTAACACCTCTTCTAGGGATTTTTTCTACAACTCCTTGATTTTCAAGAATAAATAAGGCTTCTCGAACAGGTGATCTACTTATATTAAAATATTCAGTTAGTTCTGTTTCAACTAATCTTTGTCCAGGTTCATAATATCCCTCTGCAATTTGGCTAGCTACCGTTTCCGCTATTTTTTTAGCTAATGTACTTTTATCGAGATTATTCTTCATTGGTCTTACCTTCTTTAAATTTATTTATGATAACACTTACCTCTTAAGCTATCATATAATAATATTTATCATGCTCTATAGCGGGTCAGTTTTATATATTTGTTAATCTGCTCCAACCGAAGGCAACCACGTGACAATTTCAGGGAATATAATAATAATAATCACACCAACTAAACTTATCGTAATAACCCCAATAACTGACTTGTATATTTCCTTCATCGAGACATTGCTAGGTATGACACCTCTAATGACAAATAATAATAATCCAAAGGGAGGTGTAATATTTCCAATTCCTAAACAAATCAATACTAAAAGACCAAACCAAACAAGATCGAATTCCAGAGCAGTAACTACTGGTATATATAATGGTGTAGTAATCATTAAAATAGAGATAGGTTCAATGAATGTTCCTAAAATTAAGATAATTAAAAGCATACCAATTACAGATACAAGAGGATCAACGTTTAAAGATAACACTGCATCCACTAGCCCTCTTGCTGCACCTGTAAAAGCAATTAATTGGCTGAAACCAGCAGATGCTGCAAGGATTAATAGAATCATTCCACTAACTTTTAAAGTACCTAATATGGATCTTTTCAAGACATCTACAGTTAATCTTCCATAAACTATAGGTAATAATAAAGCACCTAGAGCCCCTATTGCCGCTGATTCAGTTGGAGTTGCAAACCCTGAAAATATTAACCAAACTACTAAAACGATTAATCCCATTAGAGGAACTGCATCAAATACTAGTGAACGAAGTTTTTCATTCCAACTTGTTTTATCTACATCATAGACAGGAGCAACCGAAGGATTAAATATTCCTAGCGCCATAAAGTAAATTATCATTAAAACTGCTAGTAAAATTCCTGGAATTACTCCACCGATTAATAAGTCTCCTACAGAGATTCCTCCAAGTCCTCCCAAGAGAATAGCTGTAGTACTTGGTGGAATAATTGTCGCTAATGCTCCCGCACCAAGTATTGGCCCTACAGACATCTTTAGATGATAGCCTCGTTTTTCCATTTCTGGAGTCATAGATGAACCAAGCATTGCTGCATTTGCTACTGCTGAGCCACTTAAAGCCGAGAATAGTGTGCCAGCAGCCATTGTTAATATACTCAAACGACTTGGGAGCCTTCCCATCCACCTAGAAAGAACATCGATTAATTTCATTACAAGCCCTGAGTGGAATAAAACTTCGCCCATTAAAATAAATAACGGTATTGGTGTTAAAGAAAAGCTTCCTAAGGATTCAAATGCACTTCGTACAAATGTTTGTAATCCACCGTCCAATCCAATAAATAATATTGTCAATATAATATTTACTGCTATAAACCCAAAAGCAACGGGAAAACCTGTCAAAATAAATAGCATTAATAATACAAAAAATAGTGTTATCACTATGTACCATTCCATGCATATCCCTCCTTACATTCAACCCTATCTGTTATGTAAATAATTTATCTAGCTTGTATCTCTGGTACATCTATATCGATATTCGCCGTAGTTTTAAAAGTCAACAATTCCTTAATAAGTAGTAATAAAAACCGTATAGTTAAGAAAAATGTTCCAATAGCCAAAGGAAGTAATAATAAATATTCTGGCCATGGAATGTTATCTAACAAAACAACTCCACGACTATAACTACTTAAAGTTACTTTTAAGCTGTACCAAAAGAAAATAAACGAAGCTATTGCTGATACTGCAAATATAACACAATTCATAAACTTAAGAACTTTCCCCTTCAGTATCCCAAGAATTAAATCAACCTTAACATGCCCGTCATGTTTTAGGATCCAAGGTGCTGCTAAAAATACCGAGTAGACCATTAAATATCCTGCAAAATCATTTGTCCATATTACTGGTGCATTAAGCACTTCTCTTGAAAAGACTCCATATACAATACTCAACAACATAAGAAAAATACATGTTGCAGCAATGATTAACATTATCTTTTCCGTAAAAGTTATTATTCTGTCCAAAAAAGAATAGCTCCTGAATAAACCACTTTTATTATCGGTACTCATTATATCCCTCCTAGAAAGGTATTCTTTGTATGCCTTGGTTTTAAGGAAGGTAATCATTAATGTTACATGAGTATTATTAAAATACCCATGTAACAATTAGTACATTCCCTTTTGTTTACTTTCTAAAATATTTCTCTAATTCATTGATGTCACTATTAATCTTTGTCTCTAACCATTCCCAAGAATTTTCTAAAGCTATTTCTTTAAACTTCTCACTATCCTTCAATTCAATAAATTCAGCTCCATTTTCCTCTATTTCTTTGTGTTCATCCTCAATTACTTTTTCAACACCTTTAGCCATTTCAAAGTAAGATTCAACAGCAGCTTCACTAACAATTTCTTGCAAATCAGCTGGCAGTTCAACAAAAGTATTAGAATTGATTAAGATTAATAAATCATTAGTATTAAAATCGGGAACAACTTGATATTTTAATAACTCTTGAACACCTATATCCGTAACGGAATAGTTTGCCCAAGCAAACCCATCAATCATCCCTCTTTCTAGTGCAGAATAAATATCCCCAGCTTCCATTGAAATTACATCAGCACCTAAGCCTTCTAACAATGGTGTGTATGTTGCAGTTCCTCTTATCGACAATCCTTCAAAATCTTCCGTAGACTCTACCTTATCATTTAGATAAATCGAGTATTTACCCTTAGCTGCTCTTCCTAGTAGTTTTACACCCATTCTTTCTTCATGAATTTCACTTAGATATTCAAAACTCCCTTTTTCTAGTTCTTCTTCATATGTTAATTCAGTAAAGTTAGACACTAATGCTTCAGGAACATTCTCTGAATAATATGAACTAAAAACCCAACTCATATCAATTGAACCGTTACTTACAGCTGATCCTTGGTTAAATCCAGGAATGGCTTCGGGACCACCAACATGTTCAATTTGAATTCTACCTTCACTTTTTTCCTCGACAATATCTTTAAAAATCGGGAATCCATCCATCTGGTTATTTGTTAAATCTAACGCAGTAGCAACTCTAAGGTTATATACTTCCTCATCTGACCCACCTTTTGAACTAGCATCACCAGCACAGCCAACTAGTAATATTGAAAGTGAAATTGTTATGGCAATTAAAGTCGTATTAATTTTAAAGAATGATTTCTTTTCCATTTAATCCTCTCCTTTTCATATCTTCATATTTAAATATTTAATTACTACTAAAATTTTATGATTATTCTAGATGACTCTCCTATTGATAATCTATCAAATCCTTCATTAATTTCATCTGAAGTTATAAAATCTGGTAATAATTTATCAACCGGTAACCTACCTTGCTTAAATAATTGAATAGAATTCGGAATATCTCTAGTTGGTATACAACTACGGTAGTCCTGTAGTTACAGTTGTTCCGCCACGCTTAGTAATGGCATATGCCAATTCCATTGCAGGTACAATACCAGCAGTTTCAAAAGTATAAACAAGTCCTCCACCAGTTACTTCTCTTATTTTCCCCACTACATTACAATCATTTGAATTAAATGTGTGTGTAGCACCGAGTTCTATCACCTGTTCCAACTTATTATCGTTTATATCAATAGCAATAATTTCACCTGCACCAGCTGTTACTGCTCCAATAAGTGCACTTAATCCTACGCCTCCAAGCCCTACTACAGCTACAGTATGACCTAATCTAATCTTTGCGGTATTGACTACTGCACCAACGCCAGTAATAACTGCACAGCCAAATAAAGCTAGCTTTTCAAATGGAATTTCCTTATCAACTTTCACTAGTGAGTTTTGCGATGACAGAACATACTCTGAAAAAGCAGAGACTCCTGTATGATGGTTTACATCTTCAGTTACTGTATACAGTCGTATTTCTCCACTAATTAACGTCCCAGCGTAATTAGATTCAGCCGCTGGCTCACATAAAGCTTGGCGACCTTCCTTACAGGGTAGACAATGTCCACAACTCGGAACAAAAACACATGCAACATAATCACCTTTCTTAAATGATGTTACTCCATCACCTACCTCAACTACAATTCCTGAAGTTTCATATCCTAGCGCTATAGGTCTAGTCTGCTACCATTAATAACTGACAAATCAGAGTGAAATAGACTTGCAGCTATAATCTGAACCAATACTTCACCATGTTGAGAAGGCTCTAATTGCTATGTTTCGGCCGACTTTCTTCATATGGTGACTCAACTCACGATTTACGTAATACAGCTGACCTTACTTCCATATCATCTATCCATATAGTAAAAATCATAAAGTATTTTTAAATGAAAATGATACTTGTATTTGTACCAAAATTAAATCTAGCTTATAATTTACAAACATTCTGGTTGGAGTTTTTTCAAGATTACCCTTCAGTCTCACATACCTTACCCCAAACAAAATTATGTATCCTCAACATCAATAGATAACGCTTACATTTATTAAACTATTATTCTTTTAACTTATCATTCTACTTTACTCTAATACACTAGATTTGTAATTTAAATCATAGACTCCTTTGTTATTAGGATTTTTTATTTTCATACTGCTATTAACTATTAAAGAGAGACGAGCAGGGTCCTTCTAGACCTTCAATATCATCTTTTTATTTATTTTCTTCCATTTCATCAAACACTTGTTGTGCTGTACGGAAACTATCGATTGCAGCAGGGACACCACAGTAGATTGCGCATTGTAAGAAGACTTCTTTTATTTCTTCCTTTGAAAGTCCGTTATTTAATGCCCCTCTAACATGTAATTTTAATTCATGTGGTCTATTTAGAGCAGTAATCATAGCTAAATTTAATAGACTTCTTTCTCTTCTTTCTAAACCAGGTCGGGTCCAAACTTCTCCCCAGCAATACTCTGTTACTAATTCTTGCATAGCCATATTAAAATCATTTGCATTATTTAATGAGCGCTCAACATGCTCTACACCAAGTACAGCCTTTCTTACTTCTAATCCTTCTATAAATTTTTCACCCATTTTAAATCAACTCCTTAGTAATTTTCCGCATACTGTATACAAGATAGTGTTAAAAGGCAAAATTAAAAATAATACATCAGACCTTATTTTTTATATAATTAATAGTCCATACTTCCAAACGACTCTTTTTTTAAGGTATTTACTATTTATTTATTTTAACCTCCTTTTTGTATCTTTTTTAAATTGTATACCGTTATTTATAGACTGTCAATACAAAAAATAAATATTATTCTCTATTTTTACTTAATAATAATTATTCAAATAATTTAATAAAGTTTTCTTTCCCTCTCATTAATTAATACAAAGCAGACCAAGGATTCCTATAGTCTTTTGTTTACTTTTGTAATTATCTATTAGTTTTAGATGCTACTGTTCCAGTTAGTATGCATATTTCTATGAATACTAACACAAGAATCACACTGTTTACATCTTTCGAAATATTACTTACTATTTTTCATGGCTATTTAGTTAAATTTTATGAATGCAAAATATCAACTACATCAAATAATCTACGCTATATAATTACTACTAATAGTAGGAACGTGAAAACTAGCAAGCCTACCTAATGGCTCACTAGTTTTAATTGCTAGATTCTCGAGATGTCTGATTGATTTAAAATTAAAGAAAATATATATCATAAACCTACTACAACTTAGAGAAACTTTAATTTAACTACCTAACTTTAATAAACACACTCATAATTTTCTCTATTTTCTCAATATCCCCCAATCTCAATACGTAGGCAGATAACCTTTCCCTTTCATTTATTGAAAGCTTCTTAGCCAACTTCAAAAACTTATTCTGTAATTCTATTTCCGTTACCGGATTTTCCGTATCACCTTTAGGATAATCAGTTTGCTTGGTAATTTTTTCTCCATTTGAAAGTGATACTTCCACCTTTACTCCCCATTTTTCTGGATAATTGTCATCAATATCAGGATCCACTTCAACCTCTACTTTACCCATCATATTTCGAACATCCTCATTCCACAAATTCTCCTGATTAAACACATCCAATCCACCTTCACCCTTAACCAAAGCCAACGCCGTACAATACTGCAAACTAAACTTAGAAGCATACTCCGTTTCCGGACTATCATTATCTGTTATATTAAGTGCTACTTGATAGGTTTTCACTTTTATCGATTCCACCAAATCCAATGAGAGGTCGCTTTCATTTCTCAAGTCAATCATTAAATCCATTGCATGATGCGTATGGCGACAGGATGCATGAATCTTAAATCCATTCTCCATAATCTTAAATTCTTTCCCAAGATTATTTGTAACCTTTGATTCATCAAAGCTTTCACTCATCGCTCGAAAGAAGCCTCGGTCCCCCTCTAATATTTCACTTGCACCAGTAAATCCTTTTTGAGCAAGCAAACCACTTATTACTCCATTCATGGCAGCTTTCCCTGGGTGAAGCTGCTTCGACATAGCTCCATCCTCAATAAATTCCCATAAACCAGCAGCTTGTGTTCCGGCACTACCTAAGGCATGGACAATTTGTTCTTCATGTAATTCTAGTAATTTGGAGACAGCAGCTGCTGCACCAAATGTTCCGCACGTAGCAGTATTATGCCAATAGTAATAATGAGATGGCGTTACGGCTTCCCCAATTCGGTAACATACTTCATAGCCAATTACGACTGCTGTAATGAGGTCTTTTCCAGATAGCTTTTTCCACTCTGCCACAGCAAGTGCTGCAGGTACAACAACTGTTGCCGCATGAATAATTGACGCTTTATGGATATCGTCCAGTTCTACAATATGACTTGCTGCTCCATTTACAAGTGCCGCTTGTGCAACCGATGTTTTTCCTCCTGTCACTAACGTAGCTTGAGGTTCTCCACCCATTTCCACTGCAAAGTCATGAACCATTTTTACTGGGGCTTTCGTCGAACCAGCAATTGCGGAGCCAAAATAATCAAGAATACATAGTTTCGTAAATTCGACAACTTCTTCCGGAATATTATCGTAATTCGTATCAATAATATACGAGGCTAACTTCTTACTTAATCCCATTATTCTCTCCTCCTTCGATCCTATTAATTTACTTTTACTTGCTCTTTATCTAACACTTTATCAAGTAACTTATTTTCCTTATTTGGAGCGAATTCCTTCTTATAAATCATAAAGGTCCGTTTATACGTGATAACCGTTTCTTCTCTTTGGTTGTAGCCTACAGTTTTGACAGATACAATTCCTACGTTAGGACGAGACTTTGATTCGCGCTTTTCCAATACTTCTGAATAGGAATAAATAGTATCTCCTTCAAAAACTGGATTCGGTAAACGTACTTCATCCCAACCAAGATTGGCCATAGCATTTTGAGAGATATCCGTAACCGATTGTCCCGTCACCAATGCTAACGTAAACGTGGAATCTACTAATGGCTTTTTAAACTCTGTTTGTTCAGAATAGTAGTCATCAAAATGAATCGGGTTTGTATTTTGCGTTAATAAGGTCACCCAAATATTATCTGTTTTTGTTACTGTTCTACCTAATGGATGTGGATAAATATCCCCAATCTCAAAATCCTCATAAAAACGACCTTTCCAACCATCCTTCACACTCATCAAGTTATCCCCCTTTTAATTTTTTACATAGTCCTTATTAAAACCTAACTCTTCTAGTATCTGATCTGTATGCTCTCCTAACTCTGGCACAGGTTTCATTACCGGATTAATCCCTTTCATGGTAAACGGTGGCTTTAATGCCGCTATCTCTCCAACTGGCGTTTGTACAGTAGTCCAACGATTTCTAGCAGCTAATTGTGGGTGCTCATAAAAGTCTTTTAAATTATTTAATCTTGCATTTGCAATTTGTGCTGAATCCAGTCGTGCAATTACCTCAGCTGAATCCAACGAATCGAAACAATCTTCAATAATTCCTTTTAATTCTTGGCGATTCTCCGACCGTTTTGAGTTATTATCAAATCTGTCGTCATTCGCTAATTTAGGTTCCTGAAGAACAATATCACAAAACTTCTTCCATTCTCTTTCATTTTGTAAACCAATAAACACTGTCTTCTCATCTCCACATAAAAACGGACCATAAGGATAAATAGTAGCATGGCTTGCTCCCGTACGTTTTGGCTCTTTTCCACCATAAACAGAATAATACATAGGGAAGCCCATCCACTCTCCAAGCGCCTCTAACATGGAAACCTCCATTATCGTTCCTTTACCAGTCTTTCCGCGGTTTAGCAGAGCTGTAAGAATTCCGGAGTATACGTACATCCCAGCTGCTATATCCGCAATTGAGATACCCGTTTTTGACGGGGTATCTTCACTGCCGGTAACAGAAACAAGTCCCGCTTCACACTGAATTAAAAGGTCATAAGCCTTTTTATCCTCATAGGATCCATTCTTCCCGTATCCAGAGAGGCTGCTTACAATTAGATTTGGATTTTTCTCTGTCAGTTCTTCTGGTATAAAGCCCATTCTTTCTAATGCACCTGGTGCAAGATTTTGTACGAGAACATCCGCGTTTTCTAGTAATTTACGTAATACTTCTTTTCCTTCTTCTGCCTTCAAGTCAAGTGTTATTGATTCTTTTGAACGGTTACACCAGACAAAATGACTGGACATACCATTTACCGTTGTATCATAATTTCTTGCAAAATCTCCTGTTTCAGGACGCTCTACTTTAATAACTCGTGCTCCTAAATCTGCTAATTGTCTAGTAGCGAAAGGAACAGCGATTGCTTGTTCCAAAGAGACTACTGTAACACCTTCAAGTGGTAACATCTAACTCCTCCTTAAAAATAACCATATATTTTATACTTGTATATCCGCATATAAAAGAAGCTTTCTAGCGCGCTCTGCCACAGGGATATCCACCATTTTTCCATCTATCTGAATTGCAGCCTCTCCCTTATCCAGGGATTCATTGTATTGCTGAACGATTTTTTTGGCTTCCTCAATTTCCTCTGGAGTAGGGGAATAAATTTGGTTCGTTCGATCGATTTGATTTGGATGAATTAGTAACTTTCCTTGAAATCCCAAGCGTTTCCCCATTCTTGCATCTTCAACTAGCCCTTCTTCATCCTGAAAATCAGTAAATACAGAATCAATCGGTGGTTCAATTCCTGCTGCACTAGAAACTTCCACCAATTTCGATTTTGAATACAGTAATTCCGTCCCGTGATGATCCGGACTTATATTAAGGTCAAGCTTATAATCCTCAGCACCAAATGCCAGACACTGAATACGCGTACTTGCTGTTGCAATTTCATAAGCATGATAAAGCCCCGAAGCAGATTCGATGATAGGGATAATGGATACTTTATGATTATTAATCTGGTATTTTCTTTCTAATACTTCTAATAAATAATCAATGATTACTATATCCTCTTTGGTATTTACCTTTGGCAAAACAATTCCAGTTAAGCCATCCCTTACACATTCATATAAATCATCCAAAAAAAATGGGGTCGTACGATCATTAATTCGAATATAATTTAAATTTTCTTTTGTTTCTTGAATAATCTTGGAAACCTTTAATCTAGCTGTTTCTTTCTCAGACACTGAAACAGCATCTTCCAAGTCAAAAATAAGCGCATTCACATCAAGAATTCTAGCTTTTTGTAAATGTTTCTCATTATTTCCGGGTATGAATAACCATGTTTTAATCATTGGTCCCCTCCTCTCTACCTTGATGCATTCGTTATTGAAATTCATGGTTTTCCATGGATTGGATGAGTTCTTCACCAGACCTTCTAATATGTTCTGATAAGCAGGTAGCAGCAGTCTCTGTTTCACGATTTTTTATTGCATTTAGAATTTGTTCATGTTCTTGAATCGACTTTTCTATTTGTCCCGGAATAATCTGTGGGGTGTCGTGTGGAAAACCATTTGAAATGGTTCCAATGATTCCCAAGAGCCTTGGTCGATTACATTTATTAATTAATAGCTGATGAAATTGGATATTTAGCTCCACGAAATGATCACGAGAGTTTGTTTCTATCATTCCTTGATGAAATTCTTCTAACTTGTTGATCTCTTCTTTCGTAAAATTCCCAATACCTTTCGTTAATGCTTCTGGTTCAAGAAGAGCTCGAAGTTCATAAATTTCTTTGATATCCTCTTTAGAGATGGAGCGAACTACTGCCCCTTTATGTGGTTCAATAACAACTAATCCTTCCAACTCTAACGTACGAAGTGCTTCTCTAACAGGCATTCGACTGACCCCAATTAAATCAGCTAGCTCTGTTTGTACCAATTTTTCACCAGGTCTAAAATCACCTTTTAATATAGCTCTTCTTAACACACTGCAAACACGATTATGCAGCATTTCTCTTTCCCCTATTTTTAAATCCAGCTTCTCTGTCATAATCATTTCCCCTATTTTTTGGAGTTTATATATTTGTTTTTCGGTATATATTAACACCTTCCTGATAGTAATCGCCGCCATGCATATCATTGATTACTATAGCTGGAAAGTCCTCCACTTCCATTTTTCGTATCGCTTCTATACCTAAGTCTTCATATGCAATGACTTCCACGCTTTTTATCGTTTTAGCAATAAGCGCTGCAGAACCACCAACTGCTGCAAAATATACAGCATGGTTATCTTGAATCGCTTGTTTGACTTGATCATTACGATACCCTTTTCCAATCATCCCTTTTAATCCTAATTCCAATAATTTTGGCGTATAGGCGTCCATTCGTGAGCTAGTTGTAGGGCCAGCTGAACCAATCACCTGTCCTGGCTTAGCCGGAGTAGGACCAACGTAATAAATAACTTGACCATTGATATCGAACGGTAACTCCAACCCTTTATCTAATGTTTCCGCCATTCGCATATGGGCAGCATCACGTGCAGTATAAACCGTACCACTTATTCGAACCTGATCACCTGCTCTTAAACTTGAAACAGTCTTTTCATCTAATGGTAGTTTAATAGACTTTGGCATTTCTTTTTCTCCTTTATTACAAGATTGCTACTTGGTGTCTACTAGCATGACAATTTAAATTTACCGCTACAGGCAATGTCGCAATATGGCATGCTTCTGCTTCAATTTTCACATCAAGTGCTGTCGTAGAACCTCCCAACCCCTGAGGCCCAATACCTAATCGGTTAATTTCCTCCATCAGTTCTATTTCCAGATCTGCTATCGTAGGATCAGGATTCCGCTCTCCAATAGGTCGGAATAGGGATTTCTTAGCCAGAAATGCACAGCGTTCGAAATTCCCACCAATACCAACTCCAACTACTAATGGTGGGCATGCATTGGGTCCCGCATCCTTCACGATATCCAGGATATAATCCTTTATTCCAACAAGGCCATCCGAGGGTTTAAGCATTTTCATATCACTCATGTTTTCAGCGCCTCCACCTTTTGCTGTCATATGGATGGTTATTTCATCTCCTTCCACCATTTCCAAATGGATAACAGCAGGAGTATTGTCGCCAGTGTTTTTACGATTTAATGGGTCTCCGACAACGGAATTGCGTAAATACCCTTCACCATATCCTTTCCGGACCCCCTCATTAATTGCTGCTGACAAGGAACCCCCAACAATATGGCAATCTTGACCGATTTCTACAATAAACACGGCTGTTCCAGTATCCTGACACATTGGAACATGTTCTGTTTTAGCAACCTTGGCATTATCTACTAGTTGTTGGAGCACATCTTTTCCTACAGGAGATTCTTCCGTACGCAAAGCTTGTTGAAAAGCTTCAAAAACATCTTCTCCAAGATTATAGTTTGCTTCTTGACACATAGAAGCAACACGATCAACTATTTCTTGATACATTATTTTCTTCATAGTAATCACCTTCCAGATAGTAGGTAAATATAAAAGTTCCATCAATAGACGAATCTATTGATGGAAGGTTGATGCTATTTAGAATGACCTTGGTAATCCAAGCACATGCTGTCCAACGTAGGAGGTAATCAAATTATTAGTAACTGGTGCTACAATGAATAATCGAGCTTCCCGGAATTTCCGCTCAATATTATATTCCTTCGCGAAACCATATCCACCAAAAGTTGTCATAGCTGCATTGGCAGCTTTCCAAGTCGATTCAGTTGCCAAATATTTTGCCATATTGGCTTCTGCTCCACAGTTTTCCCCCTCATCAAATAATTTAGCAGCCTTATCTCTCATCAATGTTGCTGCTTCAATATCCATATAAGATTGTGAGATTGGAAACTGAACTCCCTGATTTTGACCAATTGGTCGATTAAAGACAACTCGTTCATTGGCATACTGAACAGATTTATCAACAAAGTATTTTCCATCCCCAAGACTTTCGGATGCTACTAAAATACGTTCTGCATTCATTCCACTTAAGACATATTTAAATCCTTTGCCTTCTTCCCCGATTAGGTTTTCTTCAGGAATTACGGCGTTTTCAAAGAAAACTTCTGTAGTCGCATGGTTAATCATCGTGTCAATTGGACGAATCTCAATATTATCTTGTTGATCTTTCATGTCTAAGATAAATAAGCTAAGACCATCTGTTTTCTTGGTCACTTGATCTTTTGGAGTAGTTCTTGCTAAAAGCAGCATTAAATCAGAATGCTCCGTACGTGAGATAAATATCTTTTGTCCATTGACGATATATTTATCTCCTTGCTTCACTGCTGTTGTCGTAATACTCGTTGTATCACTTCCAGCAGTAGGCTCTGTAATCCCAAACGCTTGCAGTCTAAGCTCTCCACTTGCAATTTTAGGAAGGTAGCGTTGTTTTTGCTCTTCACTTCCATGTCGTAGAATGGCGCCCATTGTATACATTTGCGCATGCCCTGCACCAGAGTTTCCACCAGAACGATTAATTTCTTCTAAAATAATTCCAGCCTCAAGCATACCTAATCCTGCTCCGCCATACTCTTCAGGAATAAGAACAGATAACCAACCTTCATTGGTTAGCGCTTTAATAAATTCTTCAGGATACTCATCTTTTTCATCTGTTTCTCTCCAATAAGATTCTGGGAATTTGTCACACAATGCTCGAACACTTTCACGGATTAATTCTAAATCTTGTACGGTACTTGTCGTCATTTTTCATTTCCCCTTTATTAATTATTTTTCCAATTCGGCTGACGCTTTTCATTGAATGCAAGAATCCCTTCTTGTCGATCTTCTGAATTAGCTGTTTTATAGTAATTATTTATTTCAATGGTTAAAGCAGTATGTAGATCTGTCTGCATGCCATTGTTTACAGATTCTTTTAATGCCCTCAAAGATAATGGGGCATTCTGAGCTATTTCTTTAGCTACGCTTAATGTATTCTCCTTGAATTCTTCTTGATTGAAAACATCATTTACTAGTCCTAATTCCTTGGCACGTTCTGCACTCATTTGATTTCCTCTAAATAAGTATTCCTTCGCTATCCCAACTGGAATAGCTCTTGGTAAATTCTGTGTACCACCTACGCCTGGAATGATACCAATTTTAGCTTCTGGTAATCCTAACTTGCCATGGGCCACAGAATAGCGGAGATCACAGCTTAAGGCCATTTCAAGTCCACCACCCAATGCATAACCATTTATAGCTGCGATAACGGGATATGGAAAGTCTCGAATTTCTTTGAATGCGTTCTCAAAAATATCGTGCTGTTTCTTCCAATCTTTATTGGTCATTCCGTTACGTTCTTTTAAATCAGCCCCTACACAAAAACTTTTTTCACCAGAGGCCGTAATAATTAATACACGAACATCATCTTTTTCTTTTAGTTCCTGAATGGAGTTTACTAAATCAAGCCCCATCTGGGTGTTCATCGCATTCATAGAATCTGGTCGATTTAAAGTAATCGTATAAACTCCTTTTGAATGCTCATCCTGATTAATTAATAGAGTTTCATATTGTTCGGCTAATAAGGTTTCATACTGTTTCATTTCATTTCCTCCTCTATGCTTCTGCCGGTACGGAATATTTTCGATCAGACTTCCCAGCTTTTAACACATAGCTGGATAAATCATGTCCTATTAATTCTTTTAAACGTTTGGATGCTTCTATTAACTTATCTAAATCAATACCTGTTTCAATTCCCATATTATGCAGCATATGTACTACATCCTCAGTACAAACGTTTCCTGTTGCTCCTGGAGCAAATGGACAACCTCCAAGTCCACCTAAAGAAGCATCAAAACTAGTAATCCCCGCTTCCATACCTGCGAGGATATTGGATAGTCCCATCCCTCTAGTATTATGAAAATGAAGGTTAAAAGATTGTTCCGGGAATTCCTGTCTCATCGTTCGTACAAAATCATAAACTTGCTTCGGGTTGGCCATCCCCGTTGTATCTGCAAAGGTAATTATATTTGCATCTAACTCTGTCAGATTAGCGACGATTTCCTTCACCCGATGAACTGGTACCTCTCCCTCAAAAGGACATCCAAATGAAGTTGCAATGGACACATCTAACTTTATTTCTTCTTTGGCACAGAACTCTTTAATTGTCCTTAGTCTTTCTAACGATTGCTCGGTACTTTGGCGAACATTTTGAAGGTTGTGTGTGTTACTTGCGGAAAAGACAAAATTTACTCTTTTCACTCCATGACTGGCAGCTGATTCAGCACCTTTAAGATTTGGAATCAACGCAACCAAATTTAGAGCATCAAGGTTCTTTATCAAATCATAAAGTTCTCCAGAATTGGCCATTTGAGGTACAGCCTTTGGATGTACAAATGATCCAAACTCTAAGCTTGTTGCTCTCGCATCTAATAAGTAATGTACTAACTCTTGCTTTTCTTCTACAGATAAAACCTTTTCTTCTAGTTGAATACCATCTCTAAGGATAACTTCATTAATAGTTACTTTTTTAGGTAATTCCATCTCCTACCTCCTTTTAGTTTGTCAACTGTATATTGGATACAATATTAATCTTTTTAAAATCGCTTCCATTACAGAAACGATTGTTAATCTTAATCATCCAACATTTACATAATAATTAATAATAATCTGATTTTAATGATTAATTAAATTATATAAAAGATTCATTCTAATGTAAAGGTGATTTGTATTAAAATTCCACTTTCTTTGTTATATCCCTTACAATCGAACGCACAATATGCAATGTATCATATTCTCCCTCTGAAAATTCAATCAACTGGTACCTTTTTGGAAACATGATATCTCTGGTTTCGGTCACTGTATAACCCTGGTGGTAAAGGTCTTTCACCTTATCATATAGATTCTCCAGATAGGAAAGCTTCCTTTTCAACATCATTCTTCCATTTGGAACAAGACCAGTATGAGAACAAAACAAACTCTTAAATTCTAAGTTTAATAATTTCCTTATAGATTCTATCATCAATGGAATAGATTCATCTTTCATGATTATTTTGGGTTCTGGCGTTAGAAATAAGTCACCAGCAAACAATCTACCTGATTCTTCATGGTATAAAGAAACATGATTTTCCGCATGACCAGGCGTATATATAACATTCCATTCCAGATGATTAGATTGGATAGTAGTCCCTAACGAATATACTTCAAAAGGATCTCTTATGCCCCATGTTATCCGGCGATACTTTGGATAGGATACTGGATTCTCACATATCGCTTTTCCCTTTGGATGAATATATATTGGGACATTCCTATTTTGCATGATCCAAGACGCTGTTCCCGTATGGTCCTCATGACTATGTGTTAACGTTACAAAATCAAATGAATGCTCCTTGTAAAATGGAACTAATTCTTCCTTCAATATGGCTGGACCTGTGTCGATTAACATTCCATCTACAAGATACATATAAACTGTTCTGCCTATCTTACCAGGTCTTGTGACCATCTTTACACAAATCACTCCATCTTCCTCTGAAACATGTATCATCCCTTTAGTCATTCCTCCTACAACTCATTTACGGCCAAAACCCTAGCCACTTCCACCAAGTAAAAGCAACGATTATGGTAATAATAGTGCTGATAACTGTCCCCCATATACCTGGAATATAAAAGTCTTTTTGCTCCACTAATCCTGTACCATGTACAACCACATTCGGCATCGTTTCCACCACTAGAATAAATCCAAACAACAAAGTAATGGAAGAAACAAAACTAACCACAACTGGGTCCAACCCAACCTGAAGAGATAAACCAATCAATACAGGCAATAACGTCACAACAGCAGTAGATACATTGGTAACACCTAAATGATAGAATTGCGACACAACAACTACTAGAATGATAGCCACCCATGGATTGCCAAATGCTTGCACAATAATATTTGCTGTAAATAAATCAGCAAGTAATTCGATTGCTCCTGATTGAATAAGCGCAAATCCTAACGAAAGAGTTGCTCCAATCAATAAAACCATATTAAAATTCACTTTAACCATTGCCTTCCACTCAACGAATCCAATTCTTGGCATCGCCATTAAAACAACAGCAAGTAAAGCAGGGACAGTAGGATGATAGCCATGCAAGGATTCGGTCATCCACAAGATAACGGTAATACTCAAAATCAGCAGACATTTCTTTTCGCTTTTACTGATAGGCCCTAATTGTTCTTTCTTTTCTTTCATGTTTTTTTGGAGTATCTGAAAAGAATATGCTTCTGTTGGGAATTGACGCCAAATCATAAAAGGAATGATTAAAATCAATAACAACCAAATAGGAAACGCGTATAGGAACCAGCTAAAGTAAGATAATGTACCACCAGTATATATTTGCAGAATTTCAATCGTTAAGATGTTTCCAACTGCTGCTGTTAAGATGGCGGTTCCACTTATATTTCCAGCAAACGCTGTCCCTACAAGCATCAACTTACTAAAGTTACTTCCTTTTTTTGCCCCAACAGCTTCAATTACAGACAACACAATGGGTATCATTAAAGTAACCCTTACAGCTGTAGCAGGAATAAAAAATGCTTGCACTTGCATCAGTAAGAAAAATCCTATGAAGATGGTTTTCGCCGAGTTCCCCCAACGCTCAAGAAATGTATAGGTAATCCTATCCATTAATGATGTCTGATTAACTCCTTGTGCAATCATCATTCCTGCTATTATGAGAAATACGGCTGGTGAAGCAAAGCCACTCAAAACCGTATCAATTGGAACGGCATTTAGTAACAATAATAGAACTAATGTCAAAACCGAGGTCATCCCTAGTGGAATTGGCTCTAGGGCCCATAACAACACTCCATAAACCATTACCGCTATCGTTACTCTTGGGCCCCATGATACATCTTCTGGAATAAATAGTAATAATCCTAAAAAAATGAAACTGGAGACCCCAAACACAATCATTCTTTTCGAAACAGAAAAATGCGTCTTTTTTATTAAATTACTTTGAACTTTCAAATTTCATCCCAGCTTTTTATTAAAATCGTTTAGAACAAATAGAAGGTAAGACATTAAAAACATATATGCTTTACATTCCTCACACTCAAGCCGCCTTTTGTATCATGTCGGATTTATTAATAAACTTTTGAATCACGATAACTAGCAGTACTATTCCAATAGCAACTAAATCTGTATACAGACTTGATAGCATAAAAAGTAAAGCTGCTACCATCAGAAAAATTCTACTGTACCATTGTGCATGCTTTCCTAAGAACCATGCTTGAACGGCTGCTGACAACAGGTATACTCCAACTAAAGCAGTTATCGATGCGATGATAATTCCAACTGTAGAATCACTTTGCAACAGTAATTCTGGGCTAAAGAAGAACATAAATGGAACGATAAACGCTGCTAAGCCAAGTTTAAATGCTTGGAATCCAGTTTTCATTGGATCTGTACCCGTTATACCTGCTGCAGCAAAAGCCGCTAGGGCAACCGGTGGTGTAATGGCAGAAATAACAGCAAAATAGAAAACAAACATATGTGCTAATAATGGATCAATTCCCATATTAATTAAACCAGGTGCTACCGCGGATGCGGCCACAGCATAAGCGGCTGTTGTAGGCATACCCATTCCCAAAATAATAGAGATGACCATAGCAAAGATTAGAGCAATTAACATATTGTTATCCGCAATAGATAAAAGCAAGGAACTAAATCGTTGGCCAATTCCTGTTAAAGCAATAACCCCAACAATAATACCTGCACAAGCCACAATAGAGATTAACTGTATGGCGTTTTTCATTCCTAATTCAAAGGCCTCTAAAATACTCTTTAATCCCATTCGTGTTTCTTTGCTGAACAAGCTGAGAACGAAGCACGCTATAATCCCTGCTGTACCTGCATATATTACAGAAAATCCTTGTACCAATAGAGTGATCAGTAATATGACTGGAACAAATAGATATGCCTTCTTTAAAATAGCTTTCACATTTGGTAATTGCTCACGAGATAATCCCTTCATGCCAGACTTAAGTGCTTTAAAATCTACCATGAAATAAACAGACGTGAAGTATAGTACAGCTGGAATAATAGCTGCAATAATGATCTCAGAATAACCTATGCCTGTTATCTCAGCCATCAAGAAGGCACCCGCTCCCATAATTGGAGGTAATAATTGCCCTCCTGCCGAAGCAGTTGCTTCTGTAGCAGCTGCAAACTGAGGTGGATAACCAGTACGCTTCATTAAAGGTATCGTTAGAGAACCTGTGGCTACAACATTACCTGCTGAAGTTCCATTAATCATCCCCATTAAACCGGAAGAAAAAATCGCTACCTTAGCAGGGCCACCACGCAGTCCACCTGCAATGGCAAATGCGACATTTATAAAGTACTGTCCGACACCAGACATTTGCAGAAATGCACCAAATATGATGAACAAAATAATATATTTAGATGACACATCAGTGGTTACACCAAAAACCCCATCCAAGCCATATACATACGTCACAAATCTTTCTAATGAATAACCGTTATGATTTAAAATACCCGGCAAATACGGGCCAGCAAATACATAACCAACAAATACTAGGGCTAAAATCGGTAGTACCCATCCACTTGTACGTCGAGTTAATTCAACAACTAATAGTAATCCAACTAAAGCTACATAAAAATCCATATCTGTTGGAGTAACCCCAAAGCGGAATACGAGTTGATTTAAGTTTGCATAAATGTAATAACCTATATATATAGAAGCAATGATTAGAAGCCAATCAACTATGTGTACTTTACTTGAAGCTTTTCTCCAACCAGGGTATAGCATTAAACCTAATACAGTCCCAAATACCAAGTGAGTACTACGAAACACCCAAGGATCTATTGGATTAAAGTTTAAAATATACAGATGATAGAGGGCACCAATAACTGCAATTGTCATAAACAGATACCGGACCCATCCAGACAAATGACGCATACCAGATGCAGCTTCAATCGCTTCTTCATCAACGGTAGTATCTATTTTCCCATTAGAAGAAGTTGTTACAGAGTTAGATTCTTTCTCCTCCAACTTCTTGTCATTCGATGATTTAGAATTTTGTTCTTTTTTCCCCATAGTGTCCCCTCCTTTAGTTGCAAATTCAACACGGTATAGATATGTCAAGGGATTCCTTACCCCTAAAGATAAGGAATCCCAATACTAAAGCTTACTCTTCCCATTCTTCCGGGTATACAGATTCAGGTAGGTCAACTCCTACTTCTTCATAGTAACGAATAGCCCCTGGGTGTAGAGGGAATTCTTGATTTTTTAAGATTGCATCCGGATCTTCCGCTTCTTTGGCAGATGCATGCGTATTAATCATTTGATCAATATTTTCGTGGTATGCTTTCACGAAGTCGTAGACAAAATCCTCACTTACATCTTTTTGAACAACACCAAAGTTAAATTGTGCCATTGTTTCTAAATCTTCATCTAATGAATCATATGTGTCAGCAGGAATAGTATACTCCGTAAAGTATGGAAGTTCCTCCATGACTGTACTTCTGTCTTCTTCACTAAGTCCGTAAATATTAATATCCATTTGTGTTTCCACTTCTGTTACCGCAGCAATAGGTATACCTGCAGAGAAACCAATATGATCAAGCTGGCCATCCATCATTTGTGAAGCCATGTCACTTGCCCCTGCCTGTACTTGGTCACTAGTTTCAATCCCTAATGCTTCGTAAATTAAAGGATTATATGTTCCTGGCGTACCACCAGCTGGACCAACGCCAACTCTTTCTCCTTCATGATCACGAATACTTGTTGCATCTGATTCTGCAGTAGACCACCAGTGAAATGGAGTATGATACATCGGGAAAATAACTCGGATATCTTTATATTCTTTCTCTGACCATTCTCCATCGTTGTAGTAACCTTCGTAAAGTGGGCCATTTGTTACCATCCCTACTTGCACATCACCAGCATCAAGCAGTTGAATATTGTGAACCGGACCACCAGTAACCTCTACATTAGAAGTAACATCAAGATGCTCTTCTAGTAGGTTGGCTAATCCACCACCCCAAATATAATAAGTTCCACCTTGGGAAGCAGTACCAATTGTTACCGTACTAGGATAATCCCCAGCACCTGCACTCTCTCCTCCATCTGTTTCTCCACTTGTTTCCTCTGCATTATCTCCACACGCTGAAAGAACCAAGAGAAAGATAGATAACACTAAAAGAAAACCAAATTTTGTAAATCTTTTCAATGTAATTTCTCCCCTTTACTGTTTTAATTTTGGAATATATTCTATATATTCAGCTCCAAACCTTTCTATATAAGTGTCATATAATGGATTTAGAGCTTCTTCCCATTGTTTTTTTTCTGTTTCACTTAGCTGATGGATTTTCATGCAATTACAATCTACTAAAGTCTTATATTTATCTTGATTAACTTGTTTTGCTAGTTCAGCCTGCCATTCAGTAACCTCTTCAAGTACATCTAAGATAATCATCTGTACTTCATCCGGCAAATCTTCCCAGAAATCCGCATTCATAATAACCAAATAACCTAAATAGCCGTGATTGCTTACCGTCATATAATCTTGAACAGAATGAATGTTTTTGTTAACAATATTGGAAAAAGTATTTTCCTGTGCTTGAACATGACCTTTTTCCAACACAGAAAATACTTGATCAAATGTTTCCACTTGCGAATTAGCCCCTAACAGTTTGAACTGTTCTTCCAATAATTCACTTTCCATTATCCGAAAGGTAACATCTTTAAAATCTTTTGGATCTTGAAGTGAATGATGTTTATTCGTCATTTGTTTGAAACCGTTGTCCCAATAAGATAAGTAATACATACCTTTTTGTTCTAATTTCTTTTTTAAGACTTCCCCAGCAGGACTCGATATGTACTCTTTTGCTTCCAACTCACTATCAAAAGCAAACGGTAAATCCATCACTTGCCATTCCGGGACAATGGAAGAGACTTTAGACGTTGCAGGTGCAATCATTTGTACGTCACCATCTAATAGAGCATCTAATTCTTCTCCATCCTTATATAAAAAACTATTCGGGAAAACCTGAACTTCTACATATCCATCTGTACGTTCCTCTACTAACTCAGCAAAACGTCTACTAGCAAGTCCTTTCGGTGTGTCTTCCCCAACAACATGAGAAAAACGAATGACGATTCTTTCATCTTCACTGAGTTGTTCATGATCGACTGGGTATGTTTTTGCTGAGCAAGAAACGAATAAAATAGTGGAAATAATGAATACAAAACTAAAACTTGTTATTTCTAATTGCCTCAGTAGGACCAACACCCCTCGATTAAATATTTAGAAATATTCGAGTAATCGGATGTTTCTTATTATAAAACGCTTTCAATTGCATCGCAATAAAAAGACCATATTAATCTTTTTGGTCTTTTTGGTCTTACCTATTAAGATTAGGCTAAATAAAAATTACTTGGCCTTCCTACCTTTCCATACTCCATTTTGACGGTTATTTTTTTCTGTTTTGATAAATAATCTAAATATCTGCGTACAGTAACCCTAGCCATTCCCAGATATTCAGCTAATTGTTCAGAAGTCACAGGCTCCTTTTGTTCGTAGAGAGCAATTAATACTTGTTTTAACGTATTTTCACTAAGCCCTTTCGGAAGGTCATCATCTCTCCTTATTTCCTGTTTCTTTGTCCATTCATCAATGTCCTTTTGACTAACAGATTGGGCCCATTGGAGTTTATTCCACATTTTCCAGTAATTATTTAAGGCTATTTTAAATCGGTCAAAGCGAAAAGGTTTCACAATATAGTCTACTGCACCGAAACGAAAAAACTGATGTACCGTATTTGTATCCCTAGCAGCTGTTATCATGATGATGTCTACCGGCAGTCCCTCTTCCCTCACCTTTTGTATAACATCAAGTCCAGATAAATCAGGTAAAAATACGTCTAATAAGACTAAATCAGGATCTTTCCGTCTAATCATCTCTATAGCCTCTTTTCCTGTCCCAGCACTACCCATTAAATGAAAGTGGGGAATTTTCTCTAAAAAAGATTTGTTTACTTCTAACACCATCGGATCATCCTCAACGATTAGCACATGAATCATGTCCCTTCCCCCCTATAAAGATATTTCAATCTCAAAAAGTGTCCCACCATGTTCATTTGAATTAACCCATAAATCGCCCTGCTTTGCTTCTACAATCTCTTTTACAATAAATAAACCAATTCCCCGGCCTTCTTTTGCCTTCGTACTATACCCCTGTTTAAATATGAATGATTTTTCGTTTTCGGCTATTCCTTTACCAGAATCTTTAACCGATATAAATAGATGATCTTCTTTTCCTTGAATAAGACATGAGACATTCTTGGTCTCGGCATCTTTACAAGCCTCTATCGCGTTATCAAGTAAATTCCCAAGGATTGTTATAATATCTCCTGCGCTCAATCCTTCCACAACTTCCTGCACATAACTCTCTCTATCTATGAATAACTGAACCCCAAGCTCTCTTGCCCGCGAACGTTTTCCTAATAGAAGTCCTGAAATAGAATAATGTTTGATACGGTTCCTAAGAAATTGTACTAGATCTTCCTCAATAGACGTCTCATCAACGATAACGTCCAAGGCTTCATCAGTCCTTTCTAACTGTATAAGCCCGGCAATGCTGTGGAGTTTATTCATGTACTCATGATTTTGTGCTCGTAAAGCAGCTACTAAACTTTTCACCCCTGTTAGTTCCTCACCTAGTCGATGAACTTCGGACCGTTTTTGTAGATTAATAAGTGAACCGGTAAAAGAACCCTTAACAAAGATAGGATAAATCGATACAAGATACATATTTCCATTGATGTTAACCGGTTTGTTAATTAATTTCTCTCTCGCATCAAGCTTATCCGTTATCCATGATTGAGTAAATAGTTCTTTCAGTACCATTCCACTTGAAAAGTTAATACCAGTATAGGTTTCTGCTAATTTATTCATAAAGCTTATCTGACCTTTATTATCCGTAGCAATGATACCCGTATCAAGATTTTCCATAATCGTAGAACGCTCTTCGAATAGTCGAGCAATCTCATATGGCTCTAAATGATAGGTTTGCTTTTTTACATTGTTAGCTAAAAACCAAGCACCAATTAATCCTATTAGAAGACCCCATATTAAGGATAAGCTTAAATCATATTGATATTCTTTAAGTAAGGATTGGAAGGTTGGAGATAAAATCCCCACAACAGCAACGCCAACCTGTTCTACCCCTTCGACATTCATGATTGGTACGAATGCTCGTATAGCAAAACCTAGTTCTCCTTCTGCTTTAGACGTATATTCTAGCTCAGAGAATGCTGCACGCTCATCACCGCCAGTAAACTTTTCGCCAATTTTAGATTCAGACGGATGGGAATATCTGATTGCCTCCATATCCATGATAACTATATAGTCTACATTTGTTGATAATCGAATCCTTTCAGCAATAGGTTGAATAATTTCTTCCCCACTCTTTTCACCCACAGCATTTCTTATATCATCTAATTGTGAAATTGTTCTCGCAATAGCAGTAGCCCGTTCTCCTATTTCACCTTCAAATGATTTTGATACACTAGCCAGCATAGTGATTCCGCTTACAATTACTGAGGAAAACACTAGTATGGAAGATAATATGAGCATTTTTGTTCGTAATTTTACTCGTTTATTCATTGTAAGCCTCACTTGTTTTTTTCACATGTAACTTTCCAAAAAGATAGAATCGCGTTATTATTTTAATAAATAACCTACGCCTTTATAATATTATGAAAATTACTATATATCAATCTATACTTAAAAGATAAGTACCGTACAAAGAAAAATGAGATGTCCTATAAAGAACATCTCTATAATTAGCCTTTTTAAAGAAAATAATTGATTGAACAATAAGGGTTAATTTCTTACGATTCTACACAAGTCATTAACTGACATTTTAGAGAGGAATTTAATGATGTTTGCATTATCCTTTATTACCTAACCCCACACATCTCCTCGCCACCGTAGCAATCCCCTGCCCAACACCAATACACATAGTAGCCAACCCAAACTCAACCTCTCTCCGCTCCATCTCATACAACAAAGTAGTCAATATCCGAGCCCCACTAGCCCCTAAAGGATGACCATAAGCAATCGAACCACCATTCACATTGACCTTATCCATATCTAAAGATAACTCATTAATACATGCGAGCGATTGCGCTGCAAAAGCCTCATTTAATTCCACTAACCCTATGTCTTCAATGGATAAATTCGCTCTTTGAATAGCTTTCTTTGTAGCTGGTACTGGCCCTACCCCCATAATGGCAGGATCGACACCTGAAACAGCAAATGATTCAATGGAGGCAATAGGAGATAATCCCAACTCCTTGGCCTTGCTTTCACTCATGATCAATAACGCTGCTGCCCCATCATTTACTCCGGAGGCATTCCCAGCTGTTACTGTTCCTCCTTGATTGACCGTTCTTAAACTCTGTAGTTTTTCCAAAGAAGTATTAGGACGCGGGTGTTCATCTTGATCAACCACGATCGTTTCTTTTTTTCGTTTTACCTCCACTGGAACAATTTCTTCTTGCATTCTTCCAGATTCCATTGCGGCTTTAGCTCTTTGCTGACTATTGTATGCAAACTCATCCTGACTATCTCGGGATATATCATACTTTTTCGCAACATTGTCTGCTGTCTCAATCATGGAATAGGGATAATGTTTTTCTGCTAATTTATCATTCACAAATCTCCATCCGATGGTTGTATCATATATTTCTACTGATCTTTGAAAAGGTTTGGTTTGTTTAGCTGTTACAAAAGGGGCTCTTGTCATACTTTCTGTACCGCCTGCAATAAAAATATCTCCTTCTCCACACATTATTGATTTAGCCGCTTGGTTTACTGCTTCGAGACTTGAACCGCACAAACGATTAACAGTAACTCCCCCTACAGACAATGGTAATTCTGCTAATAGAGTTGCCATTCTAGCAACATTTCTATTATCTTCTCCACTTTGATTTGCACAACCTACATAAACATCTTCCAATTCTTCTACTGGAAAATCATTTCGATTTATCAATTCCTTCATAACAATAGCGGCAAGATCATCTGGCCGTACATCTTTTAAAGCTCCTCCATATCTTCCTATAGGTGTTCTAATTGCATCAATAATAACAGCTTTCTCCATAAAAAATCCCCTCCATGTTTATACATTAATAGCCATCGCCAAAAGACGATGGCTATCTCACAACATTATCCAATCATACTATGTCCACCATTCACACTAAGAACTTGTCCTGTAATCCAATCAGCATCTTCTGATAACATAAATAACACGGCGCCCACCACATCACTTGCACCCCCGAGCCTTTTCATTGGATATTGCTTGATAATCTTATTTAACAATTCCTCATTTAGTCTTCCTTGATCAATCATTCCCAGTGAGATGGTGTTACATTGGATATTATTTCTACCAACCTCTTTTGCCAGAGACTTTAGAAAACTGATTGCTCCATTCCTTGCTGCAGCAGAAACAATCAAGTTCCTGTCGCCTGTCCTGGCAGAGTCTCCTACTATATTTATGAACTTTCCATTATTATTTTCCTTCATGGTAGGTATAAAAGTATATGCAAGATTAAGCACTCCATGAAAACAAACATCTACTTCTCTTTTCCATTCTTCTGGTTCATATTGAAAAAATGATTTCAATTGCGCCCATCCAGCATTGTTCACAATCCTATCAATTTGACCGAATTTCTTATCAAGGTTATCTTTCATTTCCCTTACTTCCTCAAAGTTTCCAATATCCGCTTGAATAGCCGAAACTTTCACACCTAGTTTTTCAATTTCTTTTACTGTTTGTAGTGCTTCTTGTTCTGATTCACGATAATGAACGGCAACATTCGCTCCATTTTCTGCCGCTGTTATGGCTAGTTCACGACCGATTCCTTTTGCAGCACCAGTAATCAGAACATTCTTGCCTTGCAGGTTGATTTGCATTCCCATCTGCTCCTTGTACGTTGATTATTTTCCAGCAAAAGCGGCTGTACGTTTTTCTAAGAATGCTTGGGTTCCTTCTACCTTATCTTCCGTTCCGTATAACAGGGCTTGTGCTAATGATTCAATCAACAGGCCTGTATCCATATCAACGTCATAGCCTTTACTTACAGTGAGTTTGGCCATTTGTACGGCTATTGGACCTTTCTGGATGATGCGATTTGCTTTTTCTTTTGCCACCTCTAGTAAATCTTCCTGATTAACTACTTTAGAAACCAGTCCAAGTTGTTTTGCCTCATCCGCGAGTAAAAATTCACCTGTTAGGATCATATCAAGTGCAACACCTCTACCGACTATTCTGGAAAGACGTTGAGTACCGCCTGCCCCAGGAATAACTGCTAAATTCAATTCAGGTAAGCCAAGTTTCACATTTTCCGAAGCAATTCGAATATCGCAGGAAAGCGCCAGTTCGAAGCCCCCACCTAAAGCATATCCATTGATTGCAGCTATCGTAGCCTTTTTACTTGATTCAATGCGTCGATACAGTTCAGACATACTGCCAGAAACAAATGCATCCATTGGTTTACGCTTGGTTAGCTGGTTAATATCAGCTCCAGCAGCAAATGCTTTTTCTCCTGATCCAGTAAATATTATGACTCTTACCTGTTCATTTTTTTCAAGCATATCCATCGCAGACGATAGTTCTTTAACCGTTTCTCCATTGAGGGCATTTCGTACCTCGGGTCTATCAATAACAACCGTCGCAACATTTCCTTCATTAATAAGAAGAATGTTTTTAAACTCCATGTGGTACACCTCTTTTTTCATACTCTTTATGAAGCTGTGCAGCAATAATATTTTTTTGAATTTCAGAAGTTCCTTCGTAAATCCGTGTAATTCTAGCGTCCCGATAGAATCGTTCAATTGGGTATTCTGATATATAACCAATACCACCATGTATTTGGACTGCCTTATCAGCCACACGATTATAAACTTCAGAACCTAGCAGTTTAACCATTGCCGCTTCTTTGATTACTTTCTCCTTTCTGTCTACCTTGGCGGCAACACGATACACCATAGAACGAAGGCCCTCTATTTCCATTGCCATTTCTGCTAAATAATGTTGTATAATTTGCTGTTCAAAAATGGCTTTGCCAAATTGAACCCGGTTATGTGCATAATCCAAAGACATCTCCAATAGTTTATCCGCTGAACCTAGATTACGGGCTGCCATACCTGCTCTTCCATTTGCTAAAATCTTTAAGGCGTTGACATAACCTTCACCTTCTTCACCTAATACATTTTCAACTGGAACTTCGCAATCCTCAAAAAACACTTCGGAAGAGTGCGAACCATGGAGTCCCATTTTCTGCTCAATCTTTCCAATTTCTAAACCTGGGGTATCTCTCTCCACAATAAATGAAGTGATACCTCTTGCTCCTTTTTCTGGATCAGTGACCGCCATTACCGTAAAAATATCTGCAATCGGTGCATTGGTTATATAATGCTTGCTACCATTTAGGATATATTTATCTCCTTTTCTGACTGCAGTCGTTTTTAAATTTGATGCATGGGAGCCAGCAGCTGGTTCGGTTAATGCAAATGCACCGATTCTTTCTCCAGAAGCCATACCTGGTAAGTACTTTTGTTTTTGTTTCTCTGTCCCCATTTCAACAATACCGACACCACCTATTCCGGTATGACCGCCAATTACCGTTGTAAAACCATTGTGGGTTCTTCCCACTTCTTCTAGAACGGCACATTTTCCTACCATGCTAAGACCGAGACCACCATATTCTTCAGGTACGCTTAAGGCAAATAACCCCATTTGCTTTGACTTCTCCATAATTCGTTCAGGAATTTCATTGGTTTCTTCAATTTCCATGGCATGTGGTTCTACCTCCTTATCGATAAAATCACGAATTCCCTCTTTTAAAGACTGAATCTCCTCAGACAATTCAAAATTCATAGTAATGTCTCCTCTCTATCATACTGATAAAATCCACGACCTGACTTTTTGCCTAATCGCCCTGCCTTTACATATTTTAAAAGCAGTGGCGACGGACGATATTTTTCTCCTAATGTTTGATGCAAGTACTCCATATTTCGTAATCTAGTATCTAAACCCACTAAATCCGCCATTTCCAGGGGACCCATTGGGTGATTTAATCCTAGTTTAATAGCTTTATCAATTCCTTCTGGAGATGCCACACCTTCCATCAACATATTCATCGCTTCATTTCCGATTACACAGTTCATTCTGCTAGTTACGAATCCGGGGAACTCATTTACTTCCACCGTTTCTTTCCCCATTTGAATTGCTACAGATTTTATCACTTCCACTGTCTCATCGGACGTATCCAACCCTCGTATAATTTCTATTAACTTCATTCGATGAACAGGATTGAAAAAGTGCATCGCAATAAACTTTTCTGGATTCTTTGTACTTGCACCAATTTCGGTTGGACTCATAGTCGATGTATTGGTAGCTAGAATGGCGGATTCTGGTGAATGTTCATTTACTTGTTTAAATACCTCCATCTTTAAATCTACTTTTTCCAGTACCGCTTCAATCACTAGATCCGTATACTTTACCGCTTCTGGCAAGTCGGTTGTATAATGGATTTTTTGAAATACGTTATCATATTGCTCCTGTTGTATATATCCTTTCTCCCTACTTTTAGCAGCAAGTCCTTCGATGTAGCTTTGAGCATTGTCAACTGCTTCACTCGAAATATCCTGTAGAGTTACGTTAAATCCAGAAATCACTGCCTGATAAGCAATTCCACGTCCCATCGTTCCACTGCCAATAACGGCAATATGCTCTACCATCTGTTTTTCCTCCTTAATTCTATGTATTATTTAGGAAGGAGACTGGGAGGAAAATGGATGTATATTATAAAAGTACCGAGCGTAAACCCGCTCCGGAAATATACTCCGCTTTCCGCGGGGAGCTGGTGAGCCTCCTTCGTGCTGACGCACTACGTAGTCTCACCTATGCTGTTCTTCCCGCAGGAGTCTACGTATATTTCCTACGCTTTATTAAAGCGTTATCCGTCTTATGCATGAAACTAATTCCCCCCCAAACCTCTTCCCGCCTTAAGCCATCGTCAATCCACCATTCACCGATAATGTCTGACCAGTCACATAATCTGCCTCCGTTGACGCAAAATAACCGACTGCATTCGCAATGTCTGTTGGTTGAGCTAAGCGTCTGAATGGAATAGCTTTTTCTAAAGCTTTCGTAATTCCCTTGTTATAAGATCCAATTTCAGCAAATAACGGGGTATCACTTGGCCCTGGTGCCACACAGTTAACATTGATATTATGTCTCGCCATTTCTCTGGCAATGGTTTTGGTAAATGCAACGATTCCACCTTTCGCAGCAGAATATACAGCCTCTCCACTCGATCCTACTCTTGCGGAATCAGAAGAAATATTGATCACTTTTCCAGAACCTTTTTCAACCATAATTGGCAGAATTTCTTTACTCGTATGAATTTGTCCCATTAAATTAATATCCACAATACGTTTCCATGTGCTTGGTTCACTTTCTAAGAAAGGTTCTATCTTATCCCAACCTGCATTATTCACTAATACATCAATTGTTCCATACTGTGCTAATGATTCCTTAACAGCTTCCTGCACACTTTCTAATGTCGTAACATCGCAATAAACTGCAGCACCTTCTCCCCCTTCTTTATTTAAGATAGAAACCGTCTCTTCAGCATTTGCCATATTAATATCTGCTACAAGAATTTTCATAGATTTAGAGGCTAATACTCTCGCAATCTCTCTGCCGATTCCACTTCCTGCTCCCGTTACAAATGCTACCTTTTCCGTCATATATACCCCTCCATTAGTTAGTCTGATTTAATTGTTCTTTTACTAGTTCTCTTAAACGAAACTTTTGAATTTTACCACTAGGTGTTCTTGGAAAATCATCCACTACTTCCAAATGTTCAGGCCAGTACTGTTTGACAACCCGTTTCTCTTCTAGGAATTTCTTTAATTCCTTTAAGGTTAGAGGTTCTTTTCCAGGTTTCATACTAATAAAAGCACAGGCCTTTTCCTGTAAGCGTATATCTGGCATGGCCACCACTTGTGCCACTGATATATCTGGATGCTCATATAAAACATTTTCAATATATGCAACAGGAATATTTTCACCACCACGAATAATGATGTCCTTATCACGGCCAGTAATTCGGATATATCCATCCTCATCCATCGTTGCTCTATCCCCTGTAATAAACCAGCCATCCCGATGCTCATCTTCGGTTATATCCATTCTCTTCAGGTAACCAACAAACTGTGCTGGTCCTCTGCTTAATAAGGAACCTTCCTCATTTGGAGGACATTCGATGAAATTCTCATCCACGACCTTCACTTCCATACCAGGAAAAGCGAAACCATCTGTGCTAGTTAATTTCTCATCTGAATCATCTAATCCAGTAAGGGTCACAAGTCCGTTTTCTGATTGTCCCCAGCCAGAAATGATTTGAAAATCCACTTTGCTCTTTGCCTCTTTCACTAATGGCCTTGGTATAGGTGCACCTAAAGCAATAAAGGCACGGAATGTACGGATGTCCTGTTTTTCAATCCCATCCAGCTGGACTGTATCTTGCAAAAATGGCGTAGCTGCTGCAGTAAACGTAATACCTTCTTTTTTAATGAGTTCAATAAACTCATGTGGATTCCAAATGTCCTGATAAACTCCTGTCCCAGCAATATGAAACGGCAGGCGAACCCCATAACCAAAGCCTGTTTGATGGGCAAAAGTTGACGCCATAAACATGACATCATCGGAAGTTAATCGTAAACGTTCAATCCAATAATCAGTAGATACGCAAAGTGTATTATGTGTGTGCATCACACCTTTTGGATTACCAGTCGTTCCAGACGTGAAAATAATTTCTGTCACATCATTCGGATCGATTTTTACTTTCTCTAATACTTGAGGATCTTTCGTTTCCTCCCACGGTTCATCTGTTAACACAGAAAGCGATTCCATTTTTTCTGGAACATTATCTCCTACTACAAAAACTTTCTCCATGCTTGGCCAACCATCCCATAGTCTGGAAACCATCTCAGGATAATCAAAGTTTCGGAATGTGTCAGGAATGACCAATATTTTTGCCTCAGTCATCTTCACCATATAGTCAATTTCTCGGTCCCGATAAATTGGGATCAAAGGATTGGTCACAGCACCAATTCTTGTAGCTGCTAAATGAAGAATAATAAATTCATTCCAGTTCGGTAATTGCAGAGAAATAACATCGCCCTTTGTTAATCCATACTCAGTTAATCCTAGAGCAACCCTGTCCACAAGCTGATTGAGTTCTTTATACGTATACCTGCTTTTCTTATCTATCAAAGCTGTCTTGTCTGGATACTTTTCAACTGATTCATAAAAATAATCTAAAATAGTTTTATTTGGCCATAAATCTTGGTATTTTTCGATATACTCATTTGTTAGCAGCGTTTCAAATTTTCCCATCATATTCCTCCTTATTTTCTAAATTTATTAAAGTCAACCGGACGTTTCTCAAGGAAAGCATTCTTCCCTTCTTCCGATTCTTCCGTATTATAAAACATGGCTAAACTTCCCATGGAAAGCTGTGATATTCCTTGTATGTTTGCAGAATCCGCATTAAAGGAATATTTCAGCATTTTAATGGCAGTTGGGCTTTTTTCTAGTATTTTTCTAGCCCATTTATCGGCTTCTTCTTGCAATTCACTAGCTGGAACTATTTTATTAACAAGTCCCATTTCTTTTGATTCTTCTGCTGTATATTGTTCGCATAAATACCAAATTTCCCTGGCTTTCTTTTCTCCAACAACCCTAGCTAAGTAAGCGGAACCAAATCCTGCATCATAACTTCCTACTTTTGGTCCACTTTGCCCAAATTTCGCAGTATCAGCAGCGATGGTCAGATCACAAATAACATGCAACACATGCCCCCCACCGATGGCATATCCATTCACAGCAGCGATAACAGGTTTTGGGATGTTTCGGATGGTCTGGTGTAAATTTTCTACTTCCAGGCCAATTCCACCACCTAATCCACCATTGTAATCATAACCTCCTTCGTCTCCTTTTTCCTTCTGGTCGCCACCAACACAAAATGCTTTTTCTCCAGCCCCTGTTAAGATAACGGCACCAATTCGATTATCATCCCAAGCATCACGAAAGGCCCAAATTAATTCCTTAATGGTCTCTGCTCGAAAGGCATTTAAAGATTTAGGACGATTAATGGTTACCTTTGCTACTCCTTCTACTTTTTCGTATAAAATATCGGTTAATCCCATTACCAATTCCCCCTTTTAATTCGTTGTCACTGGTTTTTCATATGACTTGAATTCTTTCCCAATAATATCTTTGGCGATAACCATCTGATTGGCCTGTGCCGTTCCGTCTCCAATTTCTAAACCAATAACGTCTCTAAGTCTTTGCTCCAAAGGCATTTCTTTAGTATAAGCATAGTGTCCATTTAATAATAAGCATTCATGAATGGCTTCCTGGCTGCATTTTGGTCCCATCCATTTCACAGAAGCAGACTCTTTGGAATGCTTTAATCCTTGGTCACGAAGCCATAAACCTCTGTATGCCTGCCATTTGATCATTTCTAATTGTGTATAATGTGTAACGATTGGAAATGATACCCCTTGATATTTGGCCAGTGGTTTGCCAAAAGATTGTCTGACTTTCACATGTTCAATGGTTTCATCTAAGCTCTGAAAACCTGCACCAACACATTGAAGTCCAATTAACAGTCGGCTAAGGTCAAATCCATTCATTACTTGAGCAAATCCTTTATTTTCTTGTCCAATTAAGTATTTTTCTGGCAATTCAACATCGTTTAAGTATATAGATCCTCGTCCAATCGGAATATTGCCCATATCTTCATACCCTTTACATTCAACCCCAGGTAAATCAGACGGAAGGATAAACGCACTAATTCCACGATTCCCCAATTCTGGGTTAGTTTTTGCAAAGATGATGAAAGCGTCACTAATTGTTGCTACACTTATCCCTGACTTTTCTCCATTTAAAATATAAACTCCATCTTGATAAATAGCTGTCGTTTGGATCCCAGCTGCATCGGTACCAGCTGCTGGTTCCGTTAAGGCAATCCCGACTATTTTTTCACCACTTGCGATTTGCGGGAGCCATTCCCGTTTTAATTCTTCTGATGCATGATTCGTAATTATCTCACCAATTAAAGAATTCAACATGACTGCATAGGTTAAATTAAAGTCTCCTCTACCAATCTCCTCTGCTGCAATTCCTGTTGTTACACAGTCCGCCTCACTACCACCGTATTCTGTTGGTATTCTCAATCCATTAACGCCTAATTGTCCCAATCGCTTCCAAAGGTGTCTAGGCATCGTTCCATCTCTATCCCATTTTGTATAATTAGAAAGTAATTCTTCTTTAGCAAATTCTTTTAGCATATCTCGAAAATATTCTTGTTCTTCTGAAAAAGAAAAATCCAACAATTTCTTTCCCTCCCTTTTACAATTCATTAAGCAAAAAATGTGCCAACTATCGAAAGTGACTATATCAGCATTTCATGTCTATCATTTTTGCAAAAAAACTATGATTATCAAATTTGCGAATTATAAATGCGAATAGGAATTCTACAAAGAAATAAAAAAAAGCCTGACTTTATATTCGCAAGTAGGCTTACTTCCATGTGATATTCACTTATTTTTTAATTGATACTTGGCTACCTTTCTATATAAACTCGCTACATGGATTTTTAGTTTTTGAGCAGCTAGGACGCGGTCCCCATCCGCTTCATCCAATGCCTGTTTGATAGCAGATATCTCTGCATGTTTTACAGCTTCATCTAAACTGGAAAAGGCAGTATCCCTATTGATTACTGGAGTTGGATTACTAACAGATGAACTGGTAGAAAAATATAATTTATCGAGTGTTAAAGTATCCCCTTCCACTATATTCATTCCTCGTTCAATGCTTGCTTTTAGCTCCCTAACATTTCCGGGCCATTCGTAACTCAATAACCATTCTTCCAGTCCTGAATCAATAAAGTCTACTTCTTTATCAAATTTTTGGTTGTAAAACTCTATGAATTTATGAGTTAAAGGTAATATATCTTCTTTTCGTATCCGCAGTGGAGGGATTTGCAAATCAAAAACATACAAACGGTAAAATAGATCCTGACGAAATTCTCCCTTTTCGACCAGTCGTTTTAAATCACGGTTTGTGGCGGCAATAATTCGGATATCCACTTGCTTCCGTGAAGTACCACCTAAACGCTCCACTTCTCTTTCCTGCAGAACACGTAATAACTTTCCTTGTGACAAGTAAGATAATTCCGATATTTCATCTAAAAATAAGGTCCCATTCTGCGCCAGCTCTATCTTTCCTGGCTTTCCATCTTTCTTCGCCCCACTAAAAGCCCCCGCTTCATAACCAAAAAGTTCGGATTCAAATAATTCGTCTGGGATTGCTACACAATTTACCGCTATAAAAGGATGATCTTTTCTAGCACTTAATCCGTGAATGGCCTGTGCAAACAATTCTTTTCCTGTTCCGCTCTCCCCAGTCAGTAGAATGGTAGAATTACCGATAGCAATTTTCGATGCTAAATCTTTCACACGCTGAATCGCTGGACTGTAACCGATGATATCATGGAAACTATAACGATTTTCATTAATAGATTTTTTCTTGTACCTCTTTGTTTCAATTGAATTAATAAAGGAAATGACCTCGGTATAATCAATATCCTTTTCTTGTAATAGAATATGATATAGATTGCTATTTTTCTTAGCAGTGTGCTTTATTAAACAAGGATGACCATACACCATTCCGAACAGTACTTTATTTTTATTTATATTCGAATATCTTCCAATCAAAGTATGTATAGACTTTCCTTCTATTTCTTCTTTACTAACATGAAACTGTTTGTAGAAAGAGGGGCTCGCAGATGTTACCTTTTCCATTTCATTTGTCTCGACAAGCAACCAATCGTCCATGTCTTGTAATAGATTTTCTTTTAACATCATTAGCATCACCTATCATTCTTGATTCGATAACAGTAATATGACAACTTGTCCTTTAATAACTTCCTTCCCATCCTCATCCAAACAAGTTACCTTTTGTGTCACCCATTTTCTATCTGCATTGATGTCTATAACAACCATTTCTGCTGTGATTTCCTCGCCAACATGAACGGGATGGTAGAAGACTAAGTCCTTTTGTAAGAGAACACATGGAACACCAGGTAACTTTTCACTAATTACTTGAGTAATAAGCCCTTCCGTCAATAGAGCCGGTACAATAGGCTTTTCATAAAACTTCTTCCACACATCTTCTTTTTGGTTATAAACCGGGCTAAAATCTTTTGTTAATTCACTGCTTTTCTTCACGTCTTCTTCCGTAAAGGTTCTTTGTAATCGAGCTGTCTGTCCTTTATAAAATTGTTCTAATTTATTCATGTCTACATCATCTCGCACTTTTAAATTTTCTTAATTTTATTATACATTCTATATATTATAAATTCTATTAAAAGATTTGACATCTGTCTTTTATTTTATCCCCCAAGCATTAACCTCACCTGCACATACCCCTGCACCAACACATAAATCACCACTGCATACTTCCAGTTAAACCCAATCCCATTTTTAAATGCATTCAACCCATTCGCACCACTCAACATAATCAGTGGCATAATCAACGGTGATAATAGAATAGAAATAGCACTTCCGGATGTAATAGATAGTACAATTAATTCAGGCGGATACGGAAGGTGAATTGTTTCCAAGATACCAGCAACCAGTACCATCACGGTTAGTGGTCCTAGTCCAACAAAACCAAGGATGATAATAATAAACGGCAGGAAATACAAGATATTTAAAAATGGAATGGATTCTTGCACTGCATAAATTCCATCAACAACCGTTTGCGCAAATGTGGTTTGATTTAAAGCATAGATTAAGATTCCCGCTCCGAGCATGACACATAATTGATAGGCTTGGTTTTCCATATTTTTTGTGAAGTAAGAATAGGCTTCTTGAGTTAGCCGCTTAGGTCGTCTTTTCAAAAGATAATAGGCTACAATCCAAACCAACACAATTAAAGGAATAAGAACCAATAACTCTAAATCTACAAAAGCCTGTAAGATAAGAATGGTTCCGAACAAAGTAATAAATAATACAAAGAATTCCAACACATTTCGATGCATTTGTTTTTTATCTCTTGTATGACTTAATACATCATCAATCTCCGTTTGCAAACCTGCCGTTAAATCCACTCCATAGCGTTTCTCCTCAAAGTGGGAAAATATAAGGGCTACCATAATACCAGCGATTGATATGCCTAACCCCTGTAAAATGGATAATCCAAGTGGTGCGTCCATTACTTCCACTACATAGGCAAAACTAGGAATACTTACTACCCACATGACAGAAAGAGAGAATCCACGGAGCAATGCGGTTCCCTTGTAATTTTCCCAAGGCTCTCCTTTTTCGTTTTTTAAGATCCTATTGACAAATTGATACATCATTAAGATGGATCCAAACAATAAAAAGTAAGCAATAATTTGGGTAAAGGAAACGATACCAAAATAAAATTTTCGGCTCGTATCCAGCAAATTATGGGCAAAACCCATGATAGACTCAATATAGGACTCTTCACGAAGTACCCAGCTGATCATTGGTACGATAATTAGTAGTCCGATCATATTCCGCATTTGAACGAGCCCACTAATTAATCCTTCCAGAACGGATTCCCCAGAAAAGGTCATAATAGTCAGTCCTGCTATCAGTAGCGCGAATGGCATTTTTATCTTTTTAATATGAAGCCTTAAAATGGCAGAAAGGAAGATACAAAATCCACTAAACACTAACAAATAAAGAAGAATAGTACTTTCATAGAAATAAGTAATAAAATGTAAGATTGCATAAAGCACAATGGATATTCTTAATATCCAGCTTTCTACTGCCTGCATCGTTTTGTCGCCTGCCTAACATTATGTAATGAAGAAGAAATCATACCTTCCCTATAACTATAGCATGAAGAAGTTGATTTTTTTGTCAAATCTTGGCGTCACTCTCCAAAGCACAAGCCTCTGCAAGAAGTTCGACTAAATGAACAACCTTCATTTGCTCACCCAATCCTTCCCGAACCACTCCTAGTTTCAACTGAAGATGACAACCTGGGTTTGTCGCGACCATTATTTCAGGTCTTAATGTTAACTGATTCACGTGGCCCATTTTTTTATCTAATATCTGCATCGAAGCATCATAGTTAACGATATTATAAATTCCAGCAGAACCACAGCACAGTTCTTTATGTGGCAACGGTATATACTGAATGCCCGGAATGGAGGTTAAGAGATTTACCGGTTCTTCCACCCTCTTCTGAACATTACTAAGATGACAGGATGGTTGATAAGTCACAACCTTGGAAATTTCTTTTTGAAAGGGTAGTTTTAATTGAGTTAAAATCACACTAATATCCACTGTTTTTCTAACAAACTCATGGGCTCTCTTCTTCCAATCCTCCTCATCCGTAAAAAGCCGGTCATACTCGACAAGCATGGCTCCGCAGCCACCGATACTATTCACGATATAGTCAAAATCATATTTCTCAAATGCTGCAATATTCTTTCTCGCTAACTCTTTGGTAATATTAGATTCGCCAGCATGATTTTGCAGAGCACCACAACAGGTTTGTTCCTTAATGACCGTAACCTCACAGCCAGCAGCTTGCAGGAGTTTGATGCTCTTTTTATTAATTTCTGAAAACATGACATCCATCACACATCCGGTGAAAAAGCCCACTTTAAATATAGGTTCCTGCTCAGGAGAATACTTTTTCCTTCGCGTTCGTTTATCAGTCTTTGGCAAGATGCTTTCAAATGAACGAACATTTTCAGGTAACCATTGCAAAGCTTTGGTAGCACGTGCTATCTTTTGCATGCCAAACTGTTGATAAACAGAAAGACTGGCTCTTGCTGCAAGCATGTAGGTTTGATTCGGCAATACATTCTCGAAAATAAAAGCTTGAAATGTCGAAGTTCTCTTCTGATTCTCCCTTAACACCTCTTTAGCAGATTCCAAAATCGTACCATACTGAACATTCGTTGGACAAACTACCTCACATGCGCGACAACCCAAACATAAATTAATTGGGCCTTCTAATTCCGAGTAAGTAATCTTACCTTCTGCTGCCATTTTTACTAGATTTATCCGTCCCCTTGGTGAGTGTGTTTCTTTTTCCATTGTGAGGTAGGTAGGACAAGCAGGTAAGCAATAGCCACACTGAACACAATCAACTGTTTCTTCATACGCAAGTTCCGCTTTAGTCATCTGTTAACACCAGCTTTTGACCGGGCTCTGCAAAAATCTTTCCAGGATTAAGGATGTTTTTCGGATCCCAGCTTTGCTTTATTCGTTTCATCATATCGAGTCCCACCTCTCCTAATTCCATTTCCATGAAAGGTGCTTTTAACGTTCCAATTCCATGCTCCCCAGACAATGTACCACCTAGTTCAATAGCAGCTTTAAAAATTTCTTCGACTGCTTGTTCCACTCGTCGCATTTCTTCCTGATTCCTTTTGTCTGCGATTATGTTGGGATGCAAATTTCCGTCCCCTGCATGACCAAAAACAACTAGATCTATTTCATATCTTTCTTTAATTTCTTTTAAACGTTGGAACATCTCTGGTATTTTGCTTCGTGGAACAGTGGCATCCTCTGAGATTTTGGTTGGCTTTTCCCTCACAATAGCAGGCGATACCAGTTTGCGAGCTTTCCATAATCCACTTGCTTCCTTGTCGTCTTGTGCAACCTTTACTTCTTTTGCATCTGCTGCTGTACAAACATCATGTACTTGTGTGATTTCATCATCTATTGCGGCAGGATGTCCGTCCAATTCTATCAAGATTAGCGCTTCTGCTTCAACAGGAAGTCCTAGCGGTTCATACGCTTCTACTGCCCGAATCGAAGCATTGTCCATCATCTCGAGTTTTGAAGGCAGTATTCCCGATCCTAAAATGGAGGTAATTGCCTTACCAGAATCAACAATATCATCAAATATTGCCATTAAAGTCCTAGTCGCTTGAGGCTTGGGATAAAGTCGAAGGATAGCTTCCGTAATAATACCAAGCGTGCCTTCCGAACCAACCATTAATTTGGTTAAATCATATCCAGTCACGTTTTTCACTGTTCTACCGCCAGTCCGGATAATCTCTCCCTCTGGGGTTACCACCTCAAGACCGATGACATAATCCTTCGTTACGCCATATTTTAACCCACGTGGACCACCTGAGTTTTCGGCTAGATTTCCTCCAATAGTGGATACATTGGAACTGCTTGGATCTGGTGGGTAAATAAATCCCTTTTCCATCGCTGCATGATTAATATCTGCCGTTAATACTCCGGGTGACACTACAGCAACCATGTCTTCAGCATCAATGTCTAGTTTGGTATCCCATTGCGATAAATCTAAAACAATCCCCCCCTTAACTGGAAGAGGTCCACCACTTAAACTCGTCCCCTGGCCACGCGGATAAATTGGAATCTCATATCTATTGGCCAACTTCATTAACTCCGCCACTTCCTGAACAGATTTTGGCTGGACCACCAAATCAGGTAGGTACTTACCAAAAGACGCATCAAACGAGTAACTATATAAATCTACTTTTTCGGTTAGTACTCTCTTTGAATCTGAGATGATTTTTTGCACGGAATTTAAGTATTCTATAAGTGCCACCTCCTTATATCCTTCACTATTTTACTTCTTTAGCTTTCTACAAACTTAAAAGATACAAAAGAAACCACCCAAAAATAGGCAGTTTCCTTCCAATCAATCATATCTCACCGCTACATTCTTCACTTGCGTATAATTATACAAAGCAATCCAGCCTTTCTCCCTGCCAAATCCGCTTCGTTTATATCCGCCAAATGGCATTTGCACGCCGCCACCAGCTCCATAATTGTTAATAAACACTTGCCCGGAGTCGATTCGGCTGGATAAATAATGTGCCCTGCTGATATCCTTTGTCCAGATACCAGTAACCAATCCATAATCGGTACTATTCGCTAGCTTCAGCGCTTCTTCCGTATCGTCAAAGGTAAATACCGTCAATACCGGACCAAATATTTCTTCTTGTGCCAATCTACTATTAGGGTCTACTCCATCAATAACCGTTGGCTCGATGTAAAACCCCTTTTCGGCACCTTCCACGGTAACTTGCTTTCCGCCAACTAAGATCTCGGCTTCCTGACGTGCTAGCGTGATAAATTCTTTCACACGATTAAATTGTTTTTCATTCAATATTGGCCCGATATCTTTATCATCCAGACCCTGACCAACTTCCAAGCGCTTAAACGCCTCAACTACTTTTTCCAGAAATTCATCCTTAAAGGATGATTCCACCAATAGCCTTGATCCTGCAGAACAGGTTTGGCCGGCATTTTGAATAATCGCTCGAACCACACCTTGAACGGTTCTTTCCACATCACAATCCGCAAACACGATATTAGGTGACTTACCGCCAAGTTCTAGTGTAACTGGTACAACATTTTCCATAGCAGCCTTCGCTACAGCAACTCCGGTTTGAACAGACCCAGTAAATGTGACATGATTGACAAGTGGATGAGCGGATAAGGCTGCACCCGCGTCCTGCCCAAGTCCTGTTACATGATTGAACACACCATTTGGCAATTTCAGTTCATCAAAATACGCAGCTAATTTATTCGCAGTCATTGGTGTGTCTTCTGCACTTTTCACGACAACGGTATTTCCCGTTGCTATAGCTGCTGCAACACTTCTTGAAATGATTTGAATCGGATAATTCCATGGAATGATATGTGCTGTTACACCAACGGGCTCCCGTACAACATAATCAATGAGGCCATCTTCAATAGGGATGGTGTCTCCCATCACCTTGTCAGCAGCACCAGCATAAAACCGAAAATAGCGAATCGCCGCATCGACATCAGCATACCCTTGAGTCAATGGTTTTCCGACATCCATACTCTCTAGTTTTGCAAGTTCATCACGGTCGGATTTTAATTTTTCTGCAATTGCATATAAAATATCTCCACGCTCATGCGGCTTCACTTTTCTCCAGGACTCATCCTGAAATGCTCGCTTAGCAGCCTGAACCGCTCTGTCTACATCTTCTGCTTTCCCTGCTGGAATGGATGCAATCACTTCTCCATTGGACGGATTTTTTACATCCAGGACAGTACCACCTGATGCTTCCACCCATTCACCGTCTATGTACATCTTAATTTGTTGCATATTCATTCCTCCTCATTATATGCTTCTGCCGCCATCAACATGTAAAACAGTACCAGTGATCATACTTGCTTCATCAGATAGTAAGAATTTAATGGAACCTGCAATATCTTTCGGCTGGATTAATCTTCCAAGCGGTACACTTTTTTCGAAAATTTCTTTTCTTGCCTCGTCTACGTCCCCATCTTCTTTTGTAAATTTCCCAAGCATGGTTGTATCTGCTGGTCCTGGGTGAAGTACATTCACATTTATATGATGTTCTGCGAGTTCCAGTGCCAATGCTTTCGTAAAGGATTCTACAGCACCTTTTGATGCAATATACGACTGTAATCCAGGTCTCGGTCTTGTTGTAGAAACCGATCCAATGTTAACAATCCTTCCTTGGTTTTGTTTCTTCATATAAATAGCAGCTTCCCGGCAGGTTAAAAACATCATGGTCAAATTGATATCCATAATACGATGGAAATCTGTTAAACTTACTTTTTCAATTGGTGTGGCACTTTGGGCAATCCCAGCGATGTTAGCTAGTCCATCGATTTTTCCAAAGCGTTCTTCCGTTTCTTTAAATACATGCTTTACTGTTTGTTCCTCTAATAAATTTCCTTCAAAAGAGACAAAATTCTCCACAGCCTCATATGCTTTTAGATGGCTTGTATTCAAATCACAGCCCACCACATTGGCACCTGCTTGCACCAATAAATCAACGGTAGCCTTCCCCATTCCTCCACCAGCACCAGTTATGATGAACGTTTTTCCCTGTAACGACATCCTTTCACTCCCTTTCCTATTTTTACTTAACCCCTAACCTTCGTTAAAAGCTTTCCTGCAATTGCATCACCAACCAGTTCGGTCGTCGCCGTACCTCCAATATCAGGAGTTAATACATTCTTTTCTTCTAAAATTTCCTCAATAGCAGATAGAATTTTATCATGGAGATCCCTTCGTCCCAGATGTTCGAGCATTAAGGCTGCAGACCAAATCTGTGCTATTGGATTCGCGATTCCTTTTCCAGCAATGTCCGGTGCTGATCCGTGAACCGCTTCAAACATCGATGGGAACTCACGTGTTGGGTTGATGTTTCCTGAAGGGGCCAAACCTAATCCCCCCACAATTGCTGAACCAAGATCAGATAGAATGTCTCCAAACAGGTTAGATGCTAGTACCACTTGAAAATCCTCTGGACGCTGGACAAAGTAAGCAGCCAGTGCATCAATGTAATATTTCTCATATTCCACATCAGCATTCTGTTCCGCTACTTCCTCGACGACTTTATCCCAAAATGTCATCGCATGGATAATTGCATTGGATTTCGTTGCACTGGTCACCTTTGTTTTTCCATGCTCTCGTGCATACTGATAAGCAAATTCTGCAATTTGTGTTATTCCTTGTCTAGTCATCACCGTATTTTGCACAGCCATTTCTCGTTGTTCTCCCGGAAACATCGTGCCGCCCATATTAGAGTATTCGCCTTCCCCATTTTCACGAAGAATCACAAAATCTATCGGATGACTATTATTTAGTGGACTCTGTAATCCTTTTAATAGTTTAATAGGCCGAAAATTAACGAACTGCTGAAAGTTTTTCCGAATCGGCATGATGAGCTCCCACACGGTCACAGGATCTGGAACACGACTATCACCAATTGCACCAAATAGGATGCTATCAAAAGTTTTCAATTGATCTAAACCATCGTCTGGCATCATTTTTCCATGTTCCAAATAATACTCGCTGTTCCAATGAAACGTCTTTATGTCAAAGGATATCGATTCGTCCGATTCTTCTATCGCTTTTAATACTTTTACTGCTTCTTTTGTCACTTCTGGCCCTATGCCATCTCCTGGTAATACAGCTATTTTGTATGTTTGCACTTTAGAAACACCTCGCTAGTTTTGGTTTAAGAATCCGTTATTATTATTTTGCGTGTACCCGCTACAGAAATTATGTGCTTTAGATATTAAAAGTAGAAAAAACACATGAACTTTTACATTGGCGAATCCAAGCACTTTACCACAGTTTGTGTATGCAAGAACGGATAGAAAATCAATTTACTACGTCAAACTTGATAGATATTTTGCATCAAAAGATTCCTTTCCGTTAGAAACGCTGTGATGAAGCCAATTTTTATGCCTTGTCACCTGCTAAAAAATCTAATGCAGCAGTCCGGTATATTTCTGTTGTTTCTCCTAATTCCTTGATATCAACATATTCATTGATCTGATGCGGAACTTCTCTGTCTCCCGCACCGATTGTTACGATTGGGACGCCATGTATATGCAAAAAGGTTCCATCTGTTGCACCCGGAACTCCATTGTATTGTGGTTCTTTTCCTAATACGGTTTGAACCGCATGATAAATCGACTTTACGACTTCTTCGTCTTTACGCGTTTCTGTTGCTGGTCGGTTATCAATCACTTCATACTCCGCATGGAAATCTGGATCAGCTGTTTTTAAGCTTGTAAAAATGGCTTCTATTTTACCAAGCAATTCATCATGATCCTGGGATGGCACAGTGCGGATGTCCAAGGTCGTCATACAACGATCCGGAATAACATTGATCTGTGCATCCCCTTCAACAGGTGCCTGTAAAATAGTTGGCGTAATGCTTGGCCAATGGAGATAAGGATGACCGCCATGTTTTTCCTGTTCTTCTTTTTCCAGTTCTTCCAATGCTGTAATGATCTTTGCCATCCGCCAATTGGGATTAATTCCACTCCAGGAAATTGCTCCATGCGCCATTTTTCCATGAACCGTAATTTTCACACGCAGGGCGCCTCGTTGGGCAACGCAGATCTGATTTTCTTCTGGTTCACAAATGATGGCACCATCTACATCATCTGCCCATCCCTGTTTAATGAAATCCTTTATTCCGAGCATTAACCCTTCTTCATCAACCGGGATACATAAGATAATTTTTCCGGTGAAATCTTCTTTATCTTCCAGCAAGGATTGAACTGCTGTAATCATGCAGGCGAGGTTTCCTTTTGTGTCATTGGTTCCTCTACCGTACATTCTCCCGTCGATAATCTCCGCACCAAATGGATCATATTTCCAAGCGTTCTTATCTCCTTCCGTAACTACATCTGTATGTCCTTCGAAAAGAAGGGTCTTTCCAGGTTTTCCGGAATCAACTATTCCAATTACGTTCGGCCTTCCTGGAGAGACTTCTTCCATGTAGACCTCTATCCCGAGATTATTTCGTAAATAATCTGCAACAAAATGCGCAACCTTTTCCTCATTCCCATTAGGATCTTCTGGTCTATATACGCTTGGTATTTGAACGAGCTGCTGTGTGAGTGATACCACCCGCTCATAGTCTCTTTTTAATCGTTTCGATGTTTGTACAGTCATGCAACCTCTCCCTTACGCTTCTTTTTTTATCGTTGTACTAGGAAATTCATATGCTTCCTGTTTGAACATTAGACTAAACAAGACAAAGGCAATAAGTGACAAGAAAACTGGAACGGTTACGGTATGCACCCCTAGTAAATCACCATAAGCCTGATTGTAAAAATGAATTCCTATATAAGAACCAATACCAGTAATCATCGAAGCTACAGCGCCATATTTATTGGCAAATTTCCAGTAAAGCCCAAGAACTAATGGCCAAATAAATGCTGCTTCCAACCCGCCGAAAGCAAATAAGTTTAAAAAGATTAACAAATCAGGTGGACTGATGGCTAAAACAAAAGCAATGGCACCAATTACGGCAGTAACCGCCATACTTACTTTCATCACATGATTTCTAGATGCATCTGGTTTTACATAGTTAATATAAACGTCCTTCACAACGGCAGAACTTACTAAAAGCAATAGGGAGTCTACCGTTGACATAATCGCTGCGAGTGGTGCAGCAAGGATAATACCTGCGACCCACGCTGGTAAAACTTCTAATGCAACAAGTGGGATAACCTGGTCGGCTACTTCAATCCCAGGCAACACTGGTCGCGCAAATACACCAATTAGATGCATGCCAAGCATAATAAAGCCCACAACGATTGTTCCAATGATGATTGCTTTATGCATCGCCTTGGCATTTTTATAGGACATCGCACGTACGGCCACTTGAGGCAATGCAACAACCCCAACCCCGACAAGAATCCAATAAGACGAAATGTAGGCAGATGTTAATTGACCATCCTGACCAAATGGGGTAATCAGGTTAGGGTTAATGGTAACTAAATCCGCAATAATAGTAGACACACCGCCACCTGCAACAATGACAGCAACTAATAGAATCATCGTTCCAAAGAACATAACAATCCCTTGGATCGTATCTGTCATAACTACCGCCCGAAACCCGCCGATGGTAACGTACACTAATACAGAAAGAGTAAAGATAAATAATGCCCCTATGTAACTTAATCCAGTTAGTGATTGAATTAAATAAGCTCCTCCAACCCATTGCGCTGCCATGGCTGAAAAGAGGAAAATAATAATACTAATGGCTGATAGTAAAACAACTGGTGTGCTTTTATATCTTGCTTTCAGGAAATCAATTAGCGTAACCGCTTTATATTTTCTCGCGACTATAGCAAATTTTTTCCCTAAAACGAGTAAGGTAAAATAACCGGTTGCAACTTGGGTCATTGCCAGAAGTACCCATCCAAAGCCGATCGAATAGGCGGCACCCGGACCTCCTAAAAAGCTGGATGCACTGCCATAGGTAGCTACCATCGTCATGGCTAGTACAAGTCCGCCAAATTCTCGGCTTCCTAGAAAGTAATCTCCGAGAAAGCCGTCTGCTTTGGCCATTTTTCGATTGGACCAAAAACCAATAAGGAAAATAATGACTAAAAATACGAGTAATGGTGTAAGAACTGCCCAATTCATGCGGAGTTCACCTCATCTTTCTTCCCGTTCTCCTCTTCAAATGGAACCTCTTTTAACACGAATTTAACAACGATCGCAACCAAGACAACCATCACTAAAAATCCAACAATACAGCTCCAGAAAATCCATGCAGGAAACCCAAAAATATAGCTGTACTCTTCTGGTGGCTTGGAACCAAGACCAAAGGCAAATCCGTACCACCACACAATATTTACAATAGCCAATCCACAGCCAATAAGTGCTTCTCGGTGGGCAATTTTAAATCGTGAATCCTGTTTATTCTTAGCCATTTTAATGACTCCTTTCTTTTTAATCTGTTAAGAACAAGCTTAATTCTGGTATAAAAGATAGAATAATAACATCCACTATCATCACAAGGATAAATGGAATTATCGCTCGGATTAATTTTTCAATTTTGGTTCCTGCAATATTGGAAGCAACAAATAAGTTAACACCAACAGGTGGCGTAATGAACCCAATGGCCAGATTCACAATCATGATAATACCAAAATGAATCAAGTCAATTCCAAGGGCTGTTGCAATTGGAGCAAGAATTGGTGTCAAAATAATGATTGCTGCAGATGTTTCTAAAAATGTACCAATTATTAAAAGCAATAGATTGATAATTAATAGCGCAATAATCCAATTATCTGTAATACCCAGCATAAAATCGGCCATCTCTCGAGGTACTCTTTCTCGTGTCAGGTAGTAACCAAATGCGGATGCACCCGCAATAATAAACATAATAACGGCACTAGTAACTACAGAGGCTGAAAAAATATCGGATAAGTCCTTCCATTTAATTTCTCGATAGATTAATAGACCCACGATTAGTCCATAGACTACAGCTACAACAGCCGCTTCCGTCGGTGTGAAAATACCACCATAGATTCCACCTAAAATTATGACAGGCATTAGTAATGCTAAAATCGCATCCAAAAACGCCTTTATAAATTCAGCAAATGTGAAGGTTTCTCCTCCGCCGTATCCTCTTTTTAACGAAATAATATAGACCAAAATAAGTAAGGAAACCGTGACAATAACTCCAGGGATAATCCCTGCGATAAATAAATCACTAATCGAAACACTTGCTGCCACCCCATACAATACGAGCGGCACACTTGGTGGAATCATAATTCCGATCGTCCCACCAGCAGCTTGTACAGCGGTAGAGAAGTCTTTATCATAGCCACGTTTTACCATTGCTGGAATAATTAATGCTCCAACAGCTGCTGTTGTTGCTGCGGCGGATCCAGAAATAGCCGCAAAAAAGGCACAAGCTACAATGGAGACAAGAGCAAGTCCCCCTTTCACTCGTCCAAAAATAACGTTCGCCAAATGAATAAGTCTAGTGGAAATCCCACCTGTTTCCATTAACTTCCCTGCAAGAATAAAGAACGGAATAGCTAGTAATGGAAAGGAATCGACGGAATTAAACATCCGCTGCATAATAACAATAAGGGAGACGTTACCTTCCATTAAAAATACCGTAGATGCTGATAATCCAAGTGCTACAGCAACTGGGACCCCAATTAAAAATAAGAGGATTAATAAACTAAACAGCAGAATCGTCATGTGCGTCATCCCCCTTTTTCATATCATGAATGATTACGGAAATAAGATTGATTGCTAGAAAGAGCCCGCCAATTGGAATAACAGCATAAATTGCTCCCATTGGAAGACGAAGTACAGGAGATAATTGTGATACGGCACTTAACGATAATTGAATTCCTTGATAAATCATTAAAGTAAAAAATAGTAAGCTAACAATCGCTGCAAGCATTTGAAATATTTTTCGACCAAAAGGAGGAAATAGATTCGTGAAAAACTCAACAACAATATGCTGCTTTAACGACATGGTATAGGCAGCACCTAAGAATGTTAACCAAATAAGGCAATAACGTGCTAATTCTTCCGTCCAGGCAAGTGGATTTTCAAGTACAAAGCGAAAAACAACCTGTAGAAATGTTGAAATAACTAAAATAGCCATTATTACGTTCAGCAAATGTTTCATCCCTACATTTATGTAACCAACGATCTTCTGCAATTGTCTGATGCCCCCTTGTAACAGAAATAGGAGAAAGCACCTTTCTCCTATTTCTGTCTCTATCTGTCTATTTATTTTTGTGCTTCTAATATGTTATTAAGAAGTTCTTGATGCTCAACCATGTCATAAACAGAGCTGACAATTTCTTGGAATGGCGCAGGATCAACTTCATCGATGATTTCTACCCCTTGCTCTTCCAATGTTTTTAGAGATTCCTGTTCCATTTCTACAATCATGTCTCGCTCCATTGCCCCGATTTTCTGACCTTCTTCCAACACAATATCTCTTAGATCTTCTGGCAACTCTTCATAAGTTTGTTTACTCATCATGTAAACAGCCACGGAATATACATGTCCTGTCAAAGTCATATACTCTTGATTGGATTCATATAGTTTATATTGGTCTGCAACAATTGCTGGATTTTCCTGTGCATCTACAACCCCTTGCTGAAGCGCAGTCAGGGCTTCCGTCCAAGCCATTGGCGTGGGTTGTGCTCCAAGTTCTTCAAATGCTGCTAAGTGTATTTCATTCTCCTGCACCCGAATTTTAAGTCCACTTAGATCTTCTGGTTTTTCAACTGGATGAAGAGCATTCGTTACATGACGGTACCCATTTTCACCCCAGGACAGTCCTATAATTCCTTGATCATCCATCGCTTGAAATAGCTCATCGCCTATTTCCCCATTTAATACGTCCACAGCCGAATCACGGTCATTGAATATAAAAGGTACATCCAAGACAGCCAATTCTGGAACGAAATTAGTAACAGGTGCTGTAGAAGATACAGCTAAGTCAACGGTTCCTAAGGTTAGCCCCTCTGTCAATTCACGTTCTGCCCCAATTTCACTAAAAGGAAAGACTTCAATTTTCACTCGTCCATCCGTTCTTTCTTCTACTTTTTCAGCCATTTCCAAGAAACCTAAATGATATGGGTGATCATCTGGCAGTGAGTGGCCAGCCTGGAGTGTATAAACTTCTCCATCATCTGCACTACCGCTGGACTCATCTGCTTCTCCCCCTCCACATGCAGCTAAAACCATCAGTACGACAACCATCATTAATAGTGCTCCCAACTTTTTCTTCATCCATATTCCCCCCCTGATAGTATGGTAATTCTTCTGTGAGATAATCTATTCCCCTTACTTTTATAAAGGGTGATAGAAAACTTTCTACTAAGCTAGTTAGAATTATATTACATAATTCTGTAGAGTTTGTAAATAACAAATAGACAGAAAAATTTATTTTTTGACAATTTTAGTAAGAACAACACAATATTGGTATTATTAAACGAGTCTAGTATGGCTGAAATTAAAAAACTGCACATGTTCAGAATATGAATCATGTGCAGCATTTATTATTACTCTATTCTTTCCCTCTCTATCAACAATTCCCTTACCATCTTTTCTACTTCTTCTCCGATTTCTTTATTCTGCATAGCAAATTCCAGGTTTGTTCGAATAAATCCCAGTTTTTCTCCAACATCAAAGCGTTTCCCTTCAAAATCATATGCATAGACTCGCTCAAATTTATTTAACTGCTGTATCGCATCAGTTAGCTGTACTTCGCCACCAGCACCGATTTCCTGCTTATCCAAAAAGCTAAAGATTTCAGGTGTCAGTATATAACGGCCCATAATTGCTAAGTTAGAAGGAGCGGTACCAGCTGTTGGTTTTTCAACAAAATCACAGACTTGATACCTTCTGCCTTCAATGGTACATGGATCAACGATTCCATAACGAGAGGTTTCCTCTTCTGGAACTTTTTGTACCCCTACTACAGAACATTCCGTTTCTTCGTACTGCTCTATTAATTGTTTCAGTACGGGTTTTTCTGCCTCAACAATGTCATCTCCCAACAGAACAGCAAATGGTTCATTTCCAATGAATTTCCGAGCACACCAGACCGCATGTCCAAGTCCTTTTGGCTCTTTCTGACGTATGTAATGAATATCTACTTCAGAAGGTTCCTTCACCTTTTCTAGCACATCGTATTTTCCTTTATCCATTAAATTCTTTTCTAATTCAAAATTGATATCAAAATGGTCCTCTATCGCACGTTTTCCTTTTCCCGTTACAATAAGGATGTCTTCAATTCCTGAGGCAATTGCTTCTTCCACAATATATTGAATCGTTGGCTTATCTACAATGGGGAGCATTTCCTTTGGCATTGCTTTCGTAGCTGGTAAAAATCTAGTACCCAGTCCAGCTGCTGGAATAATCGCTTTTTTTATCTTTTTCATTGTCTTCCCCTCCAATTAAAGTGTGCCACAAGTAAAAGTCTTGTATTTTTTATTCTATTTTAATTTATATTCTATAGTACTATAGTTTTTTAATAATTTATATAAAATAATTATGACAAATATTTAGGAAACTTCAGATGTGAATTCAAAACAAAAAACTGCCAGTCCTAAGACTAACAGTTTCGCACCTTTTTATTCGACAAAATCCGGGGAGTGCCAGGCACCTTTAGCGAAGTTCGAGCAGTTTTTGTTTGAGTTCGTTTTCCATTCCTTGGAGTTCTTTTTCTGCTTGCTGGCGTTTTTGTCTGCCTTCTGTTTGTATTTGTAGTGTTTCTTCTATAGTAGAAACCAGATTTTCTTGGGTTTTCTTGAGGGTGTCGATATCGACAAGTCCTCGTTCGTTTTCTCTGGCAGATTCAATGGTGTTCGTTTTTAGCATTTCTGCATTTTTAAGCAATAAGTCATTGGTTGTTTGTGAAACCTTTTTCTGTGCCTCTACGGCATTGCGTTGACGAAGTAGAGTTAATGCTATTGCAATCTGATTTTTCCATAAAGGAATTGCTGTTAATACAGATGATTGGATTTTTTCTACAAGAGCTTGGTTTGTGTTTTGTATTAGACGAATTTGCGGGGCGCTTTGCATGGTAATCTGACGGCTTAGTTTTAAGTCGTGCATACGCTTTTCTAATCTTTCCGCAAACTGTAATGTATCATTTACAACCTGAACGTCCATTTGACTTTGGCTGAGTTCTGCCTTCTTCTTTAATTCAGGAATGACACTTGTTTCCAGTTCCTGCAGCTTTACTTCTCCTGCTGCAATATAAATATTTAACGCATCATAAAAATCACGATTTTTTTCAAAAAGCTGTTGTAATAACTGATTATCTTTCATCAGCGCACTTTTACTGCGATCTAGTTTGACACTAATTCTATCAATTTGGGCACCGGTTTTCTGATACTTGGATAGAATTTCATTAACCGTGCTGTTAATTTTGCCAAACATACGGGAAAGGAGTCCTCGTTTTTCAGGTTTGAGTTCATCCGGGTTTACTTGCTCCAATTTCTTCATTAAGTCTTTTAAAATACTGCCAATTTCACTGACATCATTATGATCAACATGCTCTAGCATGGAATGAGAAAAATCCATCAGTTTAGACTGAGCTTCCGTTCCATACGTTGTAATGGACTGCTGATTTTGGTGATCAATCTGTTTTGCGATTTGCAATGCTTTTTGTTTATCTGCTTCCTTTAAAACATCTATCATTTTCTTTGCCTCGTCTGCTTGTTGTACATCTGTGTCTTCTTGAAAAGGGTCAGACTTTCCAAACGGATTGGCTAATAGGTCGTTTATTTCATCTGAGTGTTCTGTTTCGCGTTTTGGTTCGTTCATTTAAGAATCCTCCTATCTTTTTTCTTCATACGTTCCATAGAGTTTTTGGCTACATCGAGTTCAAAATTTAATGTATCTACATCATCATCGAGCATGATATATAAGTCTTTTTTTACCGATTCACCTAAACTTTGAATCGTTGTGCGCGTATCTCTCAGTGAATCAGAAATTTCCTTAGATTTAGCTGGCTGAGATGATAAATATGCGAATTTTTCCGTTAGCTCAACAAGGGAATCCAGACGGTCATAATAAAACCCTTCTGCTTTATAAAAACGCTTTGGTTCTTTTTTTGTGTTGGAATAAATTTTTCGAACGGTTCGAATAAGTTCCAGATTATGCTTCGCCTGATCAATACTGCGAACGCTCATAAGGGAACGCTGTAACCTTGAAATTTTCTCTTTTGCTTCTTTCAGATTTTTTTCAATATATCTATATTCTCTTCTCGTAAGCCCATTCTGACGGACAAATCGGTAATCAGCAATACCTTTCACTGTCAAAAATACGATGGCTCCACCTGCTAGAGCAATCAGATTAGAAAGGAGAAAGGTTAGTTCAAATCCAATAAAAGTGATTAACCATGTAATGACCATTGCAGAGAAGGCGGATATGGATTGTAAAACAAATTGAAAAAATGCCTTCATTTCTACCAGCTCCTATTAAAATGCCTATATTTAAAATCTAATTACTATTATTTTCGTTAACTAATACTACGAATAGAAGAAAGAAAAGGTTTCACACCTAACTCTATTTTAATTAATATTTATGAAATATGCCAATCTAGAAGGAACTATCCTCGGAATTGTCAAAATAATGTGTATACGTTATGATAAAATTGCTAAAAAAATTGACTTTTAGAAAGGATTATAGATGATGCCTGAAAAAATTGGAATTGATGCGGGTGGTTCCTTAATCAAAATCGCCTATGAGGAACAGGGAGACTTCCATGTGATGTCTTACAGGAATCATGAAATGAATAAGCTGCTAGAATGGCTGCAAATGGTAAAACCTGATGCTGTTCTCTACTTAACTGGCGGCAAGAGTGGTCATATACAAAAGCAAGTAAATCTGCGAAATCATGTTGTCGACGAATTCACAGCAGTCACAAAAGGAACAAAGTTTTTATTGCAACAAAAGAAACCAAGCTTTGACGAAGATTTTATTCTAGTAAGCATTGGAACAGGTACATCTATTTTTCATGTGACCCCTGATAATTCTAAGCGTGTCCTTGGAAGTGGGATTGGTGGTGGAACCTTAATGGGACTGGGTTCACTGCTGACTGGGAGAAATGACTTTCACCATATAATCGAGCTTGCCAAAAAAGGGTCCAATGAAAATAGCGATTTATTAGTAAAAGATATTTACTCTCCATATGATCCACCAATCCCTGGTCATCTAACTGCAGCCAACTTTGGTAAAGCACATTTAAACGCGAAAGCAAGAGTAGAAGATCATGTAGCTGGTCTTATCCAATTGCTTGGGGAAACCATCATCTCCCTGGCAGGACAAGCTGCCATTTCTCATCAAACAGAAAAAGTCGTGTTCGTTGGTAGTACACTAAACGGAAACGCCCCGTTAAAGGAAGTATTAAGTGGTTTCCAAAACATGATGCCATATGAACCCATTTTCCCAGAAAAAGGCTCCCACGCAGGAGCTATCGGCGCACTATTATAACGTGCCACCTCTCAGGTGCCTGGTACTCCCCGAGTTTTGTCGATTACCAAAGTTCAGGCGGGGATTGAAGTTCGGATTTTTGCTATCTCATCGGGTGCCTGGCACTCCCCGAATTTTGTCGAATTGCAAAAAATATACCGGGCGAATCTTATTCGGTAAATGAGATTTGTCCGGTATATTCAGGTAATGCTTCTCGGAGTTTTCTTCCGTATTTTTCGGGTACTAATATTCTTGTTATGTCATTCAGGGAAAATGCAACGTCACCGACAATTCTCCATTCTCTTTCAAGATAATAATTATCCTCATCTGCATCTGTTTTGGATGCGTCAAATGGCTTTAAATACGCAAATATATGTTTGATTAGAAACGAATCCAGTTGCTCTAGCCTTTCCATATCTTCCAGAGTATTATTTTCATTTTGTGCATTTCTTTCTATTAATTTCTTCATATGACTTTTCCAAGTGAAGTAACGTTTAATGTTATCTTTAAAATAATCTTCACGAACCGGGGCTTGATTACTGGGCATTTCTTTTGAGATTTGGATATAACCATTTGTAGCAATATAATGAACCGGATTAGCTCCTCTTTCCACAAGAAAATCCTTCTTAAAAGCTAGCCCGAAGTTACTGTATTTTTCCATATGGAGGGATAAGTCATTGATTGGAATGTCTGCAAAGCAAGTAATTCCTGGAGTAACAATGTCTTCCAGCCCATGTGCATCCGTATTGATTTTTATATCCCCACGAATATTTTTATGTAAAAGCCAACCACTTTTTATAATTTCAATCAATAAATCAAATCGTTCTTTTTCTGGTTGATGGCGACCAACAAAGTGGGTTAGCTCCTTGGAAACATATCTTTGGATAAGCTCCATCAAATCCCCCTTTTTTACCTATAGTCTTGTCAAAAAAGAAACATAATATAAGATGGCAATGCTAAGTACCGACAGTTCCCCCACTTTTAAACAAAAAAGCTGTTAATCCTGAGATTAACAGCCCGTCAGCTAATGATTGTTAATTAAATAAACCAACTGCCCATGTAAAAAGGGAAATAAAGATGCCAGATATTACATCCATGAGTTTTCCAAAGAGAGATTGATTTTCCACTGTATCAGCTTTACTATTTTCTGGCTCCTTTTCTGTTGAAAAAGACTTTTCAATATGAGTGGAGTCTGCCATATTTGTTTCCGTATTCCATGTCTCATATGTTTCTTTTTCCGATAGTATGTCATCCCAATCACGGCCATTATCTTTTCTAACAGAGTCTTCGTCTTCTCCATCAGATTTCTTAGAAGTATCCGATGAACTTGACGTTAAATCTTTCTTTTTCTCATCCTTTTTATCATCTGAATCATCTTTTATAATCCCAACTGTAACAGGTTTCTGATTCATTTCTGTGTTAGCAGCACTGTTTGATGATTGCTCTTTAGGTGCAGTAATTATTGGTTGATCTTCATTTTTTTCTTCAACCTCAACTTCGTCCGTCGTTTCTTTTGAATGTTCTTCTTCCTCTAATTCAATAGTTTCTGTTCGTATCATTTCTGCAATCCCTTGAGATAAGTTCCCTACACGGTCTGCTGCATATATGGTCAATTGATACTCTTTGTCAGATTCCAGTTCCTTAAACGTATAGGTTGGTTCTTCTTCAACATTTATATAGTCAACAAACACATCATTTAAATAGATTTCCACCCTTTTAAAATCTTCTTCTGAAGGGTTTTCCCACTGAATCGAAAAGCCGTCTGAAGTAGTATGATAGATATCCACATTGGTTACATCACTTGGGGCAACCTGATCTTCCGGGAAATAAGAGACAAAACCATGTCCATATAATGGATCTCTGCCTTCTATTCCGATATCTTTCGTGTGGTAAATTAGTTCTTTTCGAAGATCTTCCGAGGACAAGTCAGGATTTTTTTCCTTTAATAAGGCGAGTATCCCTGTCACATGTGGTGCTGCTTGTGATGTTCCACTTGCTGTACCGTATGAATTATCCAAAAAAGTGCTTAGAATACTAAATCCGGGTGCAGAAAATTCAACCTCTGGGCCAGTAGAAGAAAAAGGAGCAATATTCAATCGTCCATCAACGGCGGAAACTCCAATGACATGTTCATATTTTGCCGGGTAGATAACCGAACTTTCCTCTCCAGAATTTCCGCTTGCTCCTACTATTAATATTCCATTGTCAGCTGCTTTTTCGATGGCTTCCTCCAATAATGGATCTTCCACGTCCGTTCCTAGCGATAGATTGATAATATCCATGTTATTCGCAATCGCCCAATCGATGCCTTCTAAAATGTCTTCAAGGTCGCCTTCTCCATTCTCATCGAGCGCTTTAACGGCGTATATATTGGCGTCCGGTGCTACACCTACAACACCAGTCTCATTATGACTAGCTGCAATTACACCAGCAACATGGGTTCCATGACCATGATCATCTTTCCAATTCTCCGTATAATCAACCGTTGCAATCCCGCCTGCCACTGTTAATTCATGATGCGGGGAGACTCCTGTATCAATGATAGCGATATTTACATTCTTTCCCGTTGAACCTTCTACCCAGGCCTTTTCCGCTCCAATTTGACTGATGTTCCAGCGCTCGGTTTCTGGGATATCATCTAACTCCGCTACTTCTGTAATCTGACCATTATCGGTTGAAAACTTTACAGATGTATTTTCCTTTATGTATGTAATATGCTCATGATTTTTTAGTTCCTGAACGTCCTGTTTATCCATTGTCACCGATATGGCGGACAGGTTGGTAAACTCGTACTCTATTTTCTTACTATTGCTCCTAATTAACTGCTTGCCATAATCATTTTCATATCCTGCAACAACTTTTACGACATCAACATTTGAAGCATGTATAGGTTGATAGATTCCTATTAGAAAGATAGACAGCATGAAAACAGTAAAATGAATAATTTTCGACAACACGATAATCCCCTTTGTCTAAAAATGTCTTACTTTCTATTCTAGCAATGAAAAAAGGGGTTGTGTGTTGAAATTTGATTAAATTTATATTACAGATTTGAGATAAAGTTCTAATACTCTAGCACAAACTTCTCCAGCCCATATGCTACTCCATCTTCATCATGATGCTTTGTAACAAAACTCGCTTTTTCTTTCACCTCATCTACCGCATTTCCCATGGCAATACTTTTACCAGCGACTTGGAACATGGATAAATCATTTAAATTGTCTCCCATGACTACCGTGTCTTTAAGTGGAATAACCAAATAACTTGCTAAGTACTTAAGTGCATTCCCTTTACTCGTTTCCGGATGACCAATTTCTAGTTTTTCTTTTCCAGAAGTAGTAATGGAGATGTCTTTCCTGTTCGTAAGCGCTGCCTCTAACTTTGTTAGTTTTTCCTTGTCAAACGACAGAACAAATACTTTATAAATTTCTAAGGATGCATAATCCAACGAATGATAACTTGGTACAGACACGAATCCTTTTTGCTGAAATTGAATAGTAATCATCGTTTCCGCTTTATCCCTCGGAAAGTCATCTAATTTTTCATGCATGCGTTTTGCTTCTTTCTTTAAGAAACTCTTTCCTTGGTCTTCAATATACACACCATTATTAGTATAAAGCTCGAAATATAAATTCATTTCTTCTGCTTTCGTTATCATTTCCTTAATCATTTCATCCGGCATGGAAAGATTTTGTAAAATTTTTCCTTTATAATAGACAATCGCCCCATTTCCCGCGATGATGGGACATTGAAGTTTTGCTTCCTGCAAAATCCCAATCGTATCATGTAGGGAACGACCAGAAGCAATCGAAACGATATGCCCTTGTCTCTGAATGTTTCGAATCACCTCTCTATTACGGTTGCTAATACGTCCATCTGATGATAATAGTGTTCCATCTAAATCAATTGCAATTAGTTTCATCGTGACCCTCCAGTATGTATTCTTGATTTATTAGGTATTTGCAAAGGTATCTGTTAGCCGACTTTCTTATACGGTACCAATTATTCTCGTAACCTTTCTAGCAATTGTTTCCTTCTAATTTGTTGTTTTTCTGCTTTCTCTTGATTAACAGAAAGAATTTTATATCCTTTCTTCGTTACTATTATATCAAACCATGTATGTTGCTTGCTCCCTTTTGGCAATACCTCCATTGGTAAAGTGATTTCTTCGTTGATTTTTTCAAGAAGGATAACTGCATGATTGTTTTCAAATCTATCAAGTACTCCTTTAACCTGTATCTTATGAAATGATTTCTGTTCCAATTGGTCCAGTAATTGAATGATGAATAAAAGGAAACTTAGCGAGACTATAAATAATAACAAGACTGCAAACATATTTTTAATCCTTTCCATTCAGTGCCCCTCTATTCTTTTTCAACAGTATGACAAGAAACGGAACAACTTGCAATTCACCAAAATGGAAAATTAGACACTTATTGCTGGTTAAAATTCATTTTTTGCTTAGGCAATTGAACAAATTGGCAAGGATACATCGAGTGAAAATGGAATTTCGGTGATTTTTTCATTTAGGCTATTTTCGTATAGTTTGTTGCTTTTTGTGGTTTTACAGTTGGTAGACATTCTTGATAATCTGAATTCATAGTAATGTGCTTAACCCCGCTGCGGAAATACACTCCGCTATGTTGTCTGCTCTACTTGTAAAAAAAATATGCCATTTTTAAGAATAACATAACGGTCATAAACCTAATTACATGAGCTAAAAAATCAAAAAACTTAAGCATCTATCTTAGCGGAAACAAAATAGGGAGACTCCTCGAAAAAGAAAGCCATTTTCTTCGACCGATGCTTTGCTGACTTATTCTTCCCTGACCCGAGGGAAAGGGCCTTAATTAATCATTATCTAGCGTATTTCATTTAACTTTGATAACCTAAAAAGGAATATTGACATCATGGAGGAATTATTTTGACAAAGAGACTTATACTATCCATGCTCATGGCCGTTTTATTAGTAGCATGCGGGCAGGATATCGATCAAGAAGGACAACAAGATAAACCGATTGAAACAAATGACGAAATAAAAACGGAAAGTGAGTCTGGTGCAGAGGATTCATTGGACGAATCCTCGGTGGAAGATACGGATTTCGATGAACCTAATACGGCACAGAGTAGTGTCAAATCTTTATCCGATTTAAAAGTCCATTATATTGATGCCGGGCAGGCAGATGCAGCCTTGTTACAGTATGCAGATGATGAGGAGGAGTACTCCATTCTTTTTGATACGGGAGACTGGCGAGGAAATGAAGTGGTTAATTATTTGACTGCACAAGATATTTCTTCCCTTGATTTAGTTGTTGTCAGTCATCCTGATGCAGATCATATCGGTCAGCTAGCAGAAGTGGTTACGAAGTTTGATCCAGGTGAAGTGTGGCTTTCTGGTAATGAAAGCTCTTCTGAAACCTTCCAGCAAGCGATAGAAGCTGTGCTTTCAAGTGATGCCGATTATGATGAACCTAGAATGGGAGATGTTTTTGAAATTGGACCGATGGAAATTGACGTACTATATCCTGAATCAATATCAGGAAAAGCAAATGAAGAATCTGTTTCGCTTAAATTTACATATGGCGATATATCTTTCGTCTTTACAGGAGATGCAGAAACATCTGGAGAATTAGAAATGATTCGTAGTGGAATAAAATTAGAAGCAGATTTTCTGCAGCTTGGACATCACGGGTCAGATACTTCTAGTGATCCAGCATTCATTGAGGCAGTGAATCCAACCATAGCCATCTATAGTGCTGGAGCAGACAACAGCTATGGACACCCAAGCCCGGAAGTAGTTTCACTTATGAAAGAAGCTGGTATTAAGTTATATGGAACCGATGTTCATGGAACGATAGTTGTTACAACAGATGGCAAGGAATATAGTATAGCAACCAAAGAAAACGGAACGATAAGCCCTAAGAGTACCGGATCTTCCAACACTGATACTGGTTCAAGTAATCCTGAGAAAAGCACTGTTACTGGTGAATGCATCAACATTAATGAAGCATCAAAAGAAGAAGTTCAAGGCATCATTCATATAGGACCAGCAAGAGCACAAGAATTAATAGAACGTAGACCATTTGAATCTGTAGATGACCTAACTCGAATTAATGGCATCGGTCCAGCAAGAATCACAGACATCAAAGAAGAAGGACTAGCATGTACAGCATAGGTGCCTGTCACTCCCCGATTTTTGTCGAATATAAGATTATTCAAAGGAGGTAAATAGAATGAAAGGAATTCTTGACCGATTTGAAGGAGATAAAGCAGTAATTCTAGTAGAAGATTTAGAAAAGGAAATTATTGTTCCTCGAAAAGAATTACCTGATGGAGTAGAAGTAAACACATATTTCACACTCGATAAGGATGGAGACACATTCCAGATAGTTGCCATCGATCAAAGTAAAACAGACAGTCAAGCACAAAAATCCTCCGAACTTATGGAAAAGCTCCGCTCCAAAAAGAAAGGAAGTAAATTTAAGAAACAATAAATGGTGCCTGTCACTCCCCGATTTTTGTCGAATATTAAGTTTTAAAAACCGGTATCTCTACACATAAGAAGATACCGTTTTTTTATTAAAACACTAAATTCAAACCACCGATTGCAGCCAAAACTAGGATGAGCGTTGCAAATACTTTTTGCGGAATTAATGGCAGAATTCTTATTCCGATTAATGCACCAATGACTACTGCAGGTACCAGCCAAGCATTAAACGTTATCGATTCTCTCGTAATCAAGCCAAGATTTACATAAAAAGGAACTTTAACGAGATTTACGGATAAGAAAAACCATGCGGATGTCCCAACAAATTCTTTTTTGGGAAGTCCTTTTACAAGTAAATACACCGTCATAACGCCTCCAGCTGCATTTCCAATCATCGTCGTGAAGCCGCCAAGTATTCCCATCATACCAGTAAAGGTTTTGGATTTTGGAAGTAATTCGTTAAATCTTTCCCCCAAGCGGTTACGCCAAATATGTAAGGCAATCATGGATAGCACAATAATACCAATCAATGGCTCAAGCTGTTCACTGTTAATTAATAACAAAACAAAATAGCCACTCAAGATCCCTGTTAATACCCATGGAATGAGGGAAATTAGATGTTTCCATACAACACTCCTGCGGTAATAGAAGATTGCAAAACAATCCCCTACTAATAATAGAGGAAGTAGTATCCCAATAGACTCTCGAGCTGGAAATACAAACATCAGCACTGTAACGACTAGAATAACCATATTTGGTATTCCTGACTTGGATAAGCCAATAAACATTGCACACAAAAGAACTATAAACCATTCCATAACGGTTAAGTCAAACATATGAAAGCCCCATTCTTTAAAATTAAGATTCGTCATGATGCTCTATGAAAATAGGAAACTTCATTTATTGTCCCTTAACTTTAAGAAAAATTCAATATAAAACAGAAAACCCTGTAGTCAAAGTTTTTCAGTCGACATTTTTCTACAAATCTCGGGAAGTGCCAGGCACCTTCATCGGCAACTTCATCCAGGAGCGGTCATTTTGCCAGCTGACTTCTACTGGGGTGTTTAAAAATGCCGAGAGTGTTTCGGTTGTCAGTATATCCTCTGTTTTTCCACTCGCAAATATGGAGCCTTCTCTCAAGAGCAATGTCTGAGTGAAAACAGGGAGTATTTCTTCGATATGATGGGTCACAAAAAGGATGGTTGGTGCATTCTTTTCATTTGCAAGTTGATGAACGGAGTCAAGTAAATCTTCCCGTGACAGAAAATCTAAACCACTTGTAGGTTCATCTAATATGAGTAATTCTGGAGAACTCATTAAGCCTCTCGCAATTAGTATTTTTTGCTTTTCCCCTTGCGAACAAGTCTGATATGTACGGCCATATAAATGACTACAGCCAAGTTGTTCCATGATTTGATATGCCTTTTGAAAGTCATCATGCGAGGCTTGATCGTAAAGGCCGATGGAAGCAAACTTTCCACTCACTATGATGTCCTCAGCCACCGCGTTTTCTTTCAAACGTTCTTGAAGGGAGGAACTGACCCATCCGATAGATTTTCTTAATTCCCTCATATCTGTCTGGCCAAATATTTGGCCTAAGACGGACAATGTCCCTGTAGTTGGCCATATATAACCATTAATCATGTTGAGCAGAGTTGTTTTTCCAGATCCGTTTAATCCAAAAATCGCCCAATGTTCCCCCTTTAGCACCTTCCAGTTCACGTCAGATAGAATCGGTTTTCCTTGTCTTTTCCATGATACATCTTGAATGTCTATTACTGTATTCAACAGAATCTCCCCTTTCCATATATACTACTATCATTATTCGTTACAACTATCTGGAATCCTTCTATATCATAATAGCGTTCTAAAAAAGACCCTACTGCTTATCTGTGTATAGAAATACATCGTCTTTCATGAAGCAGCATTCAATTCAATAGATGTTTTGGGGCAAGTACCCAAACCTCCCCTTGTCTGGAAGCATAGTTTATAAATAAAGGTAATATGAAAAGGGGAGATAATATGGGGCTTAAGAAAGGCAATTACCCGAACGGTTTCGACCTTGATATGAAGCCACTTCATGATTTCATGAGGAAGATAGACACTGTATTCAATGAATCCTTCAAACATCTCCATTCACAATTTAATTTAACTAATTTCAGAGTTGATGTTACTGAAACAGATAGCGAAATTATTGTCAAAGCAGAATTGCCAGGTTACCAACGAAATCAAATTAATTTAGAAATCATTGGGAATCAGTTACGAATCTCGGTAGAAGAATCCAAACAAGTAGAAGGAAAGGATGAACAAAAGAATTACTATAGTAAACAAGAATCATTCCACCAAATGGAACGCGTCATCACAGTTCCATTTGAAATCCCTGAAAAGGAGACAAAAGCATCCTTTCAAAACGGCTTGTTAAAAGTAGTCATTCCGAAAATGAACTCCCAGCGTAAATTTATCGACATAGATTAAATTAAAATGCATGACCAGCAATACAGAGAAATCTGGTCTTTCAAATTACTATTCGACAAAATCCGGGAAGTGACAGGCACCAAAAAGCAGCAGTTCTCCATTTAGAAGGCGACTGCTGCTTCGTTATTATTTTATTTCTTGGTTTACACGGTTCATTACTGCTTGTCGTAATTCTTCTAATGCTTTATCACTTGCTTCAAGGGAAGCATCTTTTACCCCAAAATAGAATTTAATTTTTGGTTCCGTTCCTGATGGTCTCAAGCAGAACCATGATCCATCCTCTAATTTGTATTTCAATACATTTGATTTAGGCAAATGAATGTCTTCTTCTTTGCTTTCTGTCACAAACACACGTTTGCTCGCTTGATAATCCTCTGTTACAGCCACTTTATTTCCTGCCATTTCACTTGGCGGATTACTGCGGAATGCCGCTAAGATGTTGTTAATTTGTTCTGCTCCATCTTTTCCTTTCAAGGTTAATGACTCTAGTCCTTCACGGTAATAGCCGTATTGTTTAAAGACATCCAAAAGCCCTTCATACAATGTCATATTTTTTGACTTGTAATAAGCCCCAACTTCAGCAATTAACACACATGCTTGCACGGCATCTTTATCACGTGCAAAATCCTTCACTAAATATCCATAGCTTTCCTCATAGCCAAATAGGAAACTGCGCTCCCCGCTTTCTTCAAATTCTTTCATTTTTTCTCCAATGAATTTAAATCCAGTGAGCGTGTCAATCGTATCTAATCCATGTGTCGCTGCAATGTCACGGCCGATTTCAGAGGTTACTATGGTTTTTAAAACCGTTGCATTAGTAGGTAATTCCTTGCGATTTTTCTTTTCTGTAATTAAATAATGCAGTAAAAGAGCTCCAACCTGATTACCAGTTAATACTTGGTATTCCCCTTTTTCATTTTTGACCGCTACACCAACACGGTCTGTATCGGGGTCCGTTCCAAGAAGAATATCAGCATTACTTTTCTTCCCATATTGAATGGCCAATTCAAATGCTGCATGCTCTTCTGGATTTGGTGATTTTACCGTGGTAAAAATAGAATCAGGATGTTCCTGTTCTTTAACTACTTCCACATGTTTGAACCCAACTTTTTCCAGACCCTTTCTTACCGGTCTGTTTCCTGTTCCATGCAAAGGTGTATAGACAATTCTAAAGTCATCTGCCACTTCTTTAATCACATCTGGATTAACATTTACAGATTTTAGTTGGTTCAGATAAGCCTGATCGACAGAATCCCCAATCATATGAAGGATTCCTTCTGCCTTCAGTTTCTCCTCATCGCCTACTTCAACTGCTAATTCATTTTCTACCGCATTTACCTTTGCAATGATTTCTTCAGCAACAGCAGGTGGAATTTGTGCACCATCATTGCCATATACTTTATAGCCATTGTATTCTGGTGGATTATGACTGGCAGTAATAACAATACCGCTATAAGCATTCAAATATCGTACTGCAAAAGACAACTCCGGTGTCGATCGCAGGGATTCAAAAACATACGTATGTATTCCATGCTGTCCAAGTGTTTTGGCAGCTTCCATGGCAAATTCAGGAGATTTGAATCGACAGTCATAGGCAATAACTACTCCCCTCTGTTTAGCTTCATCTCCATGTTCTTCTATGTATTTTGCCAACCCTTCTGATGCTTTACGAATGGTGTATATGTTCATACGGTTTGTTCCAGGGCCCAATTCTCCCCGAATACCACCAGTACCAAACTCTAATGTTTTATAAAAACTATCTTCTAATTGTTTCGGATCGTCCTCAAGCTTCTCTAGCTGAGATTTTAATTCTTCATTCAAATTCGCAAAGTGTTTCCACTTGCTGTAATTATCTTTCCAACCCAATCAAATACCTCCGTCCTATTTCTTATAATCACACATCTACTTTATTATACTTATGTCTTACTATTTTATCAAAGACTCTTTTCTTAGAGTTTGGTGCTTTTTGAAGTTTTTTTAGTTGATAGAAAGTGTTGATTTATTTAATTAAGAATAGTATAGCTATCTCTTACACTTATGAAAGTTTTTGCTACTATTTGCTCCGACAGAATACTTGCGGTTCGCGGGCACGGCTTCAGCCTCCTCGCGGAAAGCGTATTTCCATAGCGGAGACAGAGTAGTATTCTGAATTAAAGATATTAGGACTCTATACAAAATGTAAGATAAATCCATGTTAAAAAACAACAATCTTTCAGAAAAGCGCCTTATCCCAAAAATCAATTACCCCATAATTTCATTCACCATCATCCATCAACAGACGTTCGACATAAAATTATTTCTCGGGAAATATTCCGACAGTATTTGAGCAATATTTCATAGAATTCGAGAATGATATAGAAAAATTTTCTACGTAATATTTCTTACCGTGTCCTTTTCATTGTAGAGGTGACAGCTAACTTTGTGCTCACCGCTGAAAAATGACGTTGTCGGCTTCGTTACGCGGCAGACGTTCATCGCATATTTACATCTTGTATGAAAAGGACAACCACTTGGAGGATCAGCTGGATTCGGTAAATCTCCTTCTAACACAATTCGTTTTTCCTCTTCATCATGTAATAGAATAGAAGAAAATAATGCTTCTGCATATGGATGTCTCGGACTGGTACCAAGCTCCTCTGTTTTTCCTATTTCTACTATTTCCCCTAGGTACATCACAGCAATTCGATCACAAAAATATTGAACCACATTCAAATCATGGGAAATAAATAGATACGTTAGGTTGTACTTTTTCTGTAGTCTTTTTAGAAGATTTAAGATTTGTGCTTGTACAGAAACATCAAGCGCTGATACTCCTTCATCAATCACTATAAACTCCGGGTTTAAAATAATGGCAGAAGCAATAGCTACCCGTTGTCTTTGACCACCGCTTAGTTCGTGTGGATAGCGGTTTAAATAGGAATCATCCAGTCCAACATCTTCTAGTGTTTGCAAAACTTTATTTTTCCGGTAATATTTATCACCCATTTTATGGATAGTTAGTGGTTCATTTAATATCCATCCAACCGTTTTCTTTGGGTTTAAGGAGGCATACGGATCCTGAAACACAATTTGAACTTTTTTTCGCCAATCTTTAAGGTTCCTTTTAGTAAAAGATGCTACATCCTTTCCCCTATACCTTACGCTTCCTTGTGTCAAGTCCGTTAGTTGGAGAATTACTTGTCCCACTGTTGATTTACCAGACCCACTTTCACCAACAAGACCAAATGATTCTCCTTCCTTTACAGAAAAAGAGACACCATGGACAGCCTTCACATACTTGTTCTTATCGGTTAGCTTTCTTCGCCGTTGTTTATAATATTTATGAATATTTTCTAGCTCCACAAGGGCTTCTGTCATAATGTTTCTACGGCTCCCTTCAAATAGAGATGGCATTTCACAGTGTGGGTTCCTTCCATTACAACTGATTCAGGGAACTGTTGCTTACAAATGTCCAGTCGAGAAGAACATCGGTCTGCAAACGGACATCCTCCTTTTCTCTCTTTTAATGAGGGAACTTTCCCCGCGATAGTATAAAGCTCTTCCCCTTTTTTCTGATGGTCGGGTATGGACTGAATTAGCCCCTTCGTATATGGATGTTTCGGATTGCTAATAATTTCTGTGACACTTCCTTGTTCTACAATTCGGCCAGCATACATGACCAGTACTCGATCACAGATATGGCGAATCACACCCCAATCATGGGAAATAAAAATGATAGAAGTTTTGCGGTATTGTTTTAGTTTGCGAAACAACTCCAATATTTGTGCTTGGATGGTTACATCAAGTGCTGTAGTTGGCTCATCCGCAATGATTAAATCTGGTTCAGCAATGAGTGCAATTGCAATGACTATCCGCTGCTGCATTCCACCGGATAATTGATGAGGATAAGAGTTGTATAACTCTTCTGCCCTTGAAAGTCCTACTTCCTTCATCATGGAAATCGTTTTTTGTTTCCTTGTTTTCTTCGATAAATTAGTATGCTTCTTGAGTACTTCAGATATTTGTTTTCCAACCGTAAGCAGTGGATTTAAGGCAGTCATTGGTTCTTGGAAAATCATCGAAAGGGCCGATCCTCGAATTTCCTGCCAATCGTTTTCTTTCATTTCTAGCAAATTATTATTTTTATACGCAATTTCACCATGATCGACTTGAGCATTTTTTGGAAGTATTCCTAAGATCGCTTGGGATGTTAAACTTTTCCCGCAACCTGATTCACCAACAATTCCTACGACTTCATCAGGGAAAACAGAAAATGAGATATCTTCTAAAGCTTTATATTTGCCGTCTGATAACTGGAAAGAAACGTCCATATTTTCAATTGATAGTATCGGTGTTTGCAAGATTTCCCCTCCTAGTTTTCTAGTTTTATCAAAATGTAAATCTATGCTTTCTTATCTTGTTTATCACGCAAACCATCAGCTAATAAATTGAATCCGAGCACTAATAACGTTATCGCTACTCCCGTAATAAAGACATACCATGGAGCAGAAGTGATATATGGTTGTGCTTCTTTCAACATTCTTCCCCAACTAGGGTCTGGCGGCTGCACCCCTAATCCAAGATAACTCAAGCCTGACTCAGAAAGAATAGCACCAGAAAAACTGAGTGCGACAGCAACTAAGGTTGGTGAAATGGCATTAGGCAAGATATGATGAAAAATGATTCGAATAGAACCAGCACCTTTTGCAATACTCGCCTTTACAAAATCATATTTCTTGTACTGCATAAAGCTGCTTCTTGTAATTCTCGCAAAGGAAGGGATGCTCATAATCCCAAGAGCGATGATGGTATTGGTCATTCCAGTGCTAAATACAGCAATAAGCATGATAGCAAGCAGAATCCCTGGAAACGCCAGCATGGCATCAATGAACCGACTAATGATTTCATCTACCCATCCCCCGAAATATCCCGCACTAGCACCTAAGATAAAGCCAATAATCAAACCAATGGAAACAGCAGAAATACCAATAATAAAGGCAGTCTGTGATCCTTCCATTACTCGTGATAAAATATCTCTTCCAAAATTATCTGTACCAAAAGGATGCTCTAGTGAAGGGGCAGCAAGGCGATTCGTGGAATCCATCGCATTAGGGTCATGCGGCGTGTAAAAAATACTTATAAGCATAACTACCAATAAAAAGCTCACAATGCCTATTCCAATATAAAAGGGAATGCTTTTTTCTTTTGCCATATGTCTCACCCCTTCAGCCTGATTCTGGGATCTACTAACTTATACAAAAGATCCACGATGAAGTTAATAAATAGTACAAGTATAGCAATGTACAATACCATAGATTGTACTAATGGAAAATCCCGAGATGTAATAGATTGTATGAGTAAGTTGCCAAGACCTGGAAGGGAGAATACATTTTCAATAATGATGCTTCCACCAAGTGTATCTGCAACTAGCAAGCCCATAATCGTCAAAACTGGGATAAGCGAATTTCGTAAAATATGGCCATAGAGAATGGTACGTTCTTTTAAGCCCTTTACTCTTGCTGTTCGAACATAGTCCATTTTTGCCTGATCCAATATAGTATTGCGTAAATACCGAATTACGATCGCAATATTTCCAATGGCTATCGCTAAGGATGGCAGGAAAAATGACTGGAATGCACCAAAGAAGTCTTCTGACCATGGCACATATCCGTATGTAGGAAACAATTGTAATGTAACGCCAAAAACGAGGATTAGCATAAATCCGAACCAAAAAGGTGGTATCGAAATTCCTAGTTGTGTCACGATATTTAAAAAGACGGACATCCATTTCCCATCTGATCGGGCAATAAAAATTCCCAGAGGAATCCCAATTAACAGGGTGATTATTAATGACAAAATAGCAAGCGACGATGTTACGGGAATCCTGTCCGTTAAAATGTCACTTACTGGAAGCTGATATCTCAAAGATTCACCTAAGTCGCCTTGTAAAAGCCCTCTTACCCAATCCGCATAACGTTCTACAGGAGATCGGTCTAACCCTAATTGTTTTTCCAATTGTGCTACCTGTGCAGGATCCGCATCCATTCCTAAAATAATATGCGCTGGATTCCCGGGCAATAGTTGGAAGACAAAGAAGATAATCATCGATACCAGTACAATGGTGATGAAAAAACTAGATAGTTTGTAAAGAAAATATCTCACTATGCCAAACTCCTTTATGCGAAAAGAGCCAGTCATACTGGCAGCTTTTCGCGTTTTGGACTATTCTGTTACTCTTATATCCTCTAAGTTGAATTTTTGAATAGGATACATTTTCCATCCCTCTAACCCGCTTCTCAATGCATATGTCCGGTCCGGATCCATAATGTACACACTAGCTGCATCTTCTGTTAGGAGACGTTGTGCTTGTTTATACAAATCAGCCATCTCGTTTTCGTCTGTTGATGCTACCGCTTGCTCGATAAGGGCATCATATTCTGGGTTATTGTAATTAACGAAATTGCTTTGATAATCACTGATATATCTTACCAATACTTCATACGGATCAAGTTTTCCGGTAAAAGATACAATGGTAGATTCATATTGTGCATCTTGGTAAACTGTCTCCAGCCAGGAACTAAATTCTATTAGTTTAATTTCTACATTAATGCCAATTTGACTAAGCTGCTCCACGACTACCTGAGCTGTATCCACGTGGAATTGATAATCAGATGGGACGGTTAACTCTAAATCAAATCCATCCGCATACCCGGCATCTGCAAGTAATGCTTTGGCTTCTTCGATATTTGGTTGGTAGTAATCTTCTAATCCCGCTTCATAATAAAAGTCCATTGCTGGGCTGAAATTAGATCCTAGTTTCGTCCCCATTCCATCTGCTACAGTTTCAATAATCATATCTTTGTCAATGGCTAAATTAATGGCCTTTCGAACATTCACATCATCCAGTGGCTCTACTTCATTATTTAGTGCCATCAACTGTACCATGTTTTGTGGACCAGATACCGTATTTACCGATTCCCCTAATTGCATCATTCCTTGAGGAGTAACACCAGGTATCACGTCAATTTCCCCAGCTTGCATTGCTAAAACAGCAGATTCTGGGTCTGGCATGACAATAAACTGAACTTTATCAAATGGAGGTACTTTATCCTGCATGTAATAATCCTCATTTTTCACTAAAGTTAACTGTTGTCCTGCTTGGTATTCTTCAAATTTAAAGGGTCCAGCACCGATTGGACTGGTACTTTGCTCTTCATAGCCAGCAGGTAGAATCGGACGAATGTTAGCTGCTAGAAATGCAGAATTATTCTCTTTTAATGTAATAACCACTTCATAATCGGAAGGTGCTTCTATGTTTTCTATTCCAGCAAATTGAGAAGATAATGGCTCCTCACCGTTTAAACCACTTAATCTTTCATAAGAATAAACCACGTCTTCTGAAATTAACTCTGATCCATCATGGAAAAGAATACCTTCCTTTAGCTGGAACGTGTATGTAAGTCCATCTTCCGATATTTCATAATCCTCTGCAATCGCTGGAACCAACTTACCTGATTCATCTGTATCTAGTAATCCATCAAACACATTATCCATCATCGATTGCGTATCCGTTGCAGCAGAGATATATGGATCTAGATTATCCACCTCGGTACTCATAGCGATGCGAAGCACATTCTCTGTACCTGGTTGTGAATTAGCTGATTCCGTTGGATTATTCCCTTCCTGTACTGCTTCACCAGTATCAGACGTATTCGATCCTGAACAAGCTGCTAAGACAAATGCAATAACCATCATTAAAACCAAACTTTTTAATAGTTTCATTTTGACTTATCCCCCAAATTGTATTTATCTCGATATGCAATGACTTCATCTGACTATGTCTTATAATAACTTTCTCGCGACAAAAATAGCTTTCTTTCTATTAAACTTATAAACGAAACACCCTTTCGTAAAAAGTGTAAACAATGCCAAACAATTAATGCAGTTAAGTGTAAACGTTAACTATTTCGTCACGCACGAAGCAAAATCCTGCTTAATAAAGACATTTTACGATAAATTAATATTCAGGTGCCTGTCACTCCCCGGATTTTGTCGAATATCGGCATACAAAAAGCTAGAATAAATGATATTCTGCATCATTCATTCTAGCTTTTTTCTGTTATTATAGATTTTTCCAAACTGCTGCATAGACTTGTTTCAAGGGAATGTTGTTTTCTTCTGCAATCTTTCTGCAGTCTTCATATTCTGGAGAACTTTGAAAAACTTCTCCCTTAGAAATTCCTTGTTTAACCGTTACGGGACCCCATTCTGTTTCGACTAAAATAAATTTTCGTTCCATCCGATGAACAGTAATCGGGTAATAGCGAATTCCCAGTGTCGTCGTTTCATGAAGAAGGATTCCCTTCATTTTTTCAATTGACTTGCTCGAACATAGCAACTGCAAAAGAATTCCCGGTCTGTTTTTTTTCATATAAATAGGAGAATAAAAAACATCATTTGCTCCTGCGTCAAACAGACGATCCATTACATACCCTAACCATTCACCTGATATGTCATCAAGGTTTACTTCCATCTTAATCATTTCATTATCCACGTGCTCATTATCTGGAGGATGCTTCGCTGCCACTATCACGACTTCCTTTCTATTTAAACCAATTAACTGTTTGTTCCATTTGCTAATCTGTCAATAAGCACTGCATTATATGCACCACCAAACCCGTTATCAATGTTGACTACACTTATTCCGCTTGCACAGGAATTCAGCATAGTTAATAAAGCAGACAGCCCTTGAAAATTTGCTCCATATCCGACACTTGTAGGGACAGCGATAACTGGATGTGATACGAGACCGCCAACAACACTTGGCAGCGCTCCTTCCATACCAGCGATAACGACGGAGACAGTAGCTTGCTGAATAGCCTGTGCCTGATCCAACAGACGATGGATTCCTGCGACACCAACGTCATAAAACCTCCGTACATTACATCCCAACACTTCTGCCGTTACTGCCGCTTCTTCTGCTACACGTAAGTCTGATGTGCCTGCACAAATTATCGCGATATATCCTCTTTCTTGATCTTGGTTTTTGGTACGTTTCTTCGTGGTCCCAGATAAGATTTGTGCCATTTCGTGATACACAAGTTCTGGATGTTTTTCTATAATATCATTCGCTTTCTCCTGGGATATCCTCGTTATTAATACATCATTCTCTTTCGCCTGAATAGCCTCAAGAATAGATATAATTTGTTCTGCGGATTTCCCCTCACCATAAATCACCTCTGGAAATCCTTGTCGCTGCTTCCGATGATGATCTACTTTAGCAAACCCTAAATCTTCATAGGATGCTAAATTTTTCATAGCATCCTCTATACTTACCGTCCCATCTTGAACGCCTCTTAAAATATCTTCCATACTGGTGCCTGTCACTCCCCGAATTTTGTTGTATTTTGTCGAATGGCATTGTTTCTTTGTTTCGTTATTTCCCTATGACAACTCGTAGTACATTGGGGTGGTTAGGGAATGTTTTGGTCCCGGCACCATAACCTATTTCTTCTACTTCTATCGATGGAAATGGGCAATATTCATTGGCTAATACAGCTGCAATGGCAGCTCCTGTTGGTGTTGTTAATTCTGATTTCAATTCACTTTTTGCTATTGGTACGCCTCGCAGTATCTCCAATGTTGCTGGTGCAGGGATTGGGTATACACCATGATCAATGTGAATATGACCAGACCCAGTAGGTACTGCTGCTGCTTTTACCTCATCTATTTTCAGTTGTTCCAACAGAATTGCAGTTCCTACAATATCGATAATGGAGTCTACGGCACCTACTTCATGAAAATGGACATCTTCTAACGGCATACCATGAATTTTCCCTTCAGCTTCCCCAATCTTTTTAAACATTCTTAAGGACATATCCTTAACCTTTTCCGTTAATTCCGATTCCGTTATCATTTTCACGATATCCCGATAAGCACGATGATGATGGTGACCATGATCATGATTATGTGTATGGTGATGATGATGATGCGAATGCTTGTCCTCGTGAGTATGTTCATGGTGATGATGGTGTGAATGCTTGTCCTCATGAGTATGTTCATGGTGATGATGGTGTGAATGCTTGTCCTCATGAGTATGTTCATGGTGATGATATTCGTGTTCCTCATGTGCATGACCATCATGATGATGGTGGTGATTTGTATTATCTTCATTTTTCAGTAGTACATCGAACTTTGTAGCTGTAATTCCATTTTTCACCACTTTTTTAGTGGACAATTCATATTCATCTTCTATTTGAAGCTTTTTTAATTCTTTTTCTAAATGGGTGAAGTCTCCTCCTGCATCAAGGAGAGCCCCTATTGTCATGTCGCCACTTAAACCGGAAAAACAATCAAGATACAAAAATTTCATATATGTTACTCCTCTTTAATCTAGAATTACAATGGAAATCCCCTTTATAAGGGTATCCACCTTTTTCAAAACACAACCCAGAAATTTCGACAAAATCCGGGAAGTGCCAGGCACCGCACGTGGGTACCGCACGTGAAAAAAAGCAGTTTTCAATCTACTTGGAGATTAAAAACTGCTATATAATTTTTTGATACACTCATGCCTTATGCGTTAGCTGCAAGTTCTTGTTTCTCAGACAACTCCGGTAACACTTCATTCATGCTTCCAGTACGGTAGCCACGAAGATCTACAGAAACATAATCAAACCCGAGTGAAACAAGCTTATGCTGAACTTCTTCTCGGCGGCCTAGCAACTCATTAATTTTATCAGAAGCTACTTCAATACGAGCTACATTATCATGATATCTTACGCGAACTTCATCGAATCCGATTCCTTTCAAATAAAGTTCTGCCTGATTCACTTGTTGAACGATTCGTTTGTTTAATCTAGTTCCATAAGGGAATCTAGATGCTAAGCTGCAAGAAGCCAGTTTATTCCAAACGGGGAGATCTAATTCTTTTGCAAGTTCACGGACTTCTGTTTTATAGATATTCGCTTCTTGAAGCACACTGCGAATCCCTTCTTCCGTTCTTGCTCTCAACCCAGGACGGAAATCTTCTTCATCGTCCATGATCATTCCATCTAATACATATGGGTAATCCATTTCTTTTGCTAACTCATTTAGATGGGAGTATAGTAATTTTTTACTGTGATACCAGCTGTCTGGGTTATTAGCTGCAATATGCTCATTTTCCAATTCTTTCATTTCTGTTTGATGAACTTGAACGCCCATATTTTCAGCAAATTTTACTGCTGCAGTAAATTCTGATTCACGAAATAATTCAGAAGCTACCACTACCGCTAAAACATTATCGCCTAATTCCTGTTGCGCTCTTTTTAGCACAACGGCACTATCAACACCACCAGAAAACGCAACCATAACACGGCCCATTGCTTTTAACTTTTCACCTAATTGACGGTTTTTTTCATGAATATTTGTCATACCATTCACCTCATTTTCCCTAGTTAGGGGATTTAATAACTTACTAGTTCGCTTGCCTACATATATAAAGATGTATACCTACGAATCTTTGAATTTATATATTATTACAATCTATATATAAACATTACTTTCTTTTTGTTTAGTTGTCAAACAAAATGCTAGAGTGCCTGTCACTCCCCGATTTTTGTCGCATTTTGTCGCCGCGTATAATCCTTGTACCCTTCAACTACTCTGGGTAAACGTTCCGAATTTCTAGTTAATTCCGATGAACAAGCCAACCAATTACTTGAATAATAGCAAACCAGATTGGCGTTGCTAATAGAATTCCCCATTTCAATCCTTTAGCAAAATTTCCTTTTTCAATCATTTTCTGATCCCCTTTATTCTTAACGTTCCTCATTATGTCACCGTTAATAAAAAGGATTGCCAAATTATATCTATTTATATTCACTCAAACATCGTTTTATGTATATAAAGGAAAAACTAAGAAGCTAATAAAAAGTGCTTGCTTCTTGGTTTTCCATTCATACTTATTATTTAATTGGTATTTCTAGTGTGATTTCTTCTTCCTGATTCATATATTCCATGTATTTCTTTCTTTTATCCATTTCACTTCCAAAGAATATTTCCAGAATGGTATCCGTGTTAATAAGTGAGAATCGCACTTGTTTAGGATGCAGATAATCATAATAACTGCTCCAACGATATTCTAGAGCATCTTTAACTATTCCTGCTTCTATCGGATTCAGATGTATGTAACGATTCACTTTAAGCATGCCCAAATAGGAATCAATTTGCGCGGAGTAAAACCTTTTTTCAAAAACATGACCTGTCCATCCATTTTTATTATTGAAGTAATTAGCATAGCGTTTATTAATGAGGAACATTACTTTGGAAAGTGAGTGCTGCGAGCGGATCTGAAGGTGATAGTGATTCGACATTAAACAGTAAGCAATTAGGTCAAAAGGAACTTTACTATTCACTTCTTTTAGTATATGAAGAAAAACCTTATAGTCTTCCTCATCACTAAATAAATCCCCCTTCCGATTACCTCGACTGGTAATATGGTAATAGTAATCTGGTTGCCACATTCTTTTCTTCCTTGCCATTTACTCCCCTCCCTTCTTTCTTCTTATGTAAAAGATAGATGACAAAGGCCGCAAAGTCAAAAAGCCAAAATTAATTAATAGAGGCAAGGTAGATGCAATTCTATTAAAATCAATAACGTAAAATTCAATTTTGAGGCAGTAAAGTTGTACCAAAATGCCGTTTTAGAAAAAATCCTAAAATCGGTGCCTGGCACTTCCCGCTTTTTGTCGATAGCATATTGCATCCTACTTACTAGTCAAGCATACTTCTAGCCATCACTTTCCATTCGACAATATTCGGGGAGTGACAGGCACCTAAATAAGGCATCATCTATTTTCCTCTTTTTCCATTATTTAGCCTATTCCTTTTCTCTTGTAACCCGTATACAATAAATGAGCGATGAGATTCAGACTAAAGGAGACGATTATTATAAAAAAACATATTTTATCTGTTGCTTTAGCCTCTACTATTCTATTAACTGGAAATGCACTAACTGCAGAAGCTAGTGCTAATACGTATACTGTACATTCTGGGGATACATTATGGTCTATCTCTCAAAAAAGTAATGTATCAATTTCTAACCTCTTAGACTGGAACAATCTATCCTCCTCCAGTATCTATGTCGGACAAACACTTTATATAGCTAAAAAAGCTACTCCGTCCTCTATGACTTATACCGTTACATCCGGTGATTCTTTATATAGTATTGCCAAAAATCACCATACATCAGTAGATTCGATTAAAAAATGGAATAACTTAACTTCAAATACTATCTATGTAGGCCAAACTCTCAAATTGTCTGACGTAGAAAATAAGACAAACCAGCAATTTCACACAGTAAAAGCTGGAGACTCTCTTTATGCTATTGCTAGTAAATATGGAACAACCGTGCAGAACATTAAGCAAATCAATGGGTTATCCAGTAATACCATTTATGCTGGACAAAAACTTCAATTATCGTCTAGTAATCTAACACAACCTGCTCCAAATGTTGTACATTCTATCATAGCAGAAGGAAAGAAATACATGGGAGTTCCATATGTTTGGGGTGGGACAAGCCCATCTGGATTCGACTGTAGTGGATTCTTAAATTATGTATTCAGCAAAAACGGAATCTCCATTCCGCGAACAGTGGAAACTATCTGGAAGGCAGGCAAAACTGTTTCCAGCCCTTCTAAAGGTGATCTTGTATTCTTTGAAACCTATAAAACAGGACCATCCCATGCAGGAATTTATTTAGGTAATAAACAGTTTTTACATGCCAGCAGTTCCAAAGGCGTAACCATTAGCAGCATGGATAACTCCTACTGGTCAGCGCGTTACCTCGGAGCTAAGAAACTTCATTAAACCAAAAAAGCGAACAGTGCCAGGCACCGTTCGCTTTTTTCTATTCTTCTATCCCTTGCACCACAAGGGTTCTAGCGTTCGACAAAATCCGGGAAGTGACAGGCACCGTCAGAGGGCATCGTTAAAAGCTTTTTGTATAATCTATTAGGTCTTGTTTCATGTCGTTTAGCAGTGCTTCTTGGTATCCTGCTTTTCCTATACGGCGCATTTCTTCTGCTACATCTTTTAAGTCTTTGTGCTTTATACCATTCAATTTCGCTAAACGTTCTTTCTCTAGAACTTTAACAGGAATTGTTTTCCGATAGTCCTCGAGATTCATATGCCATAATTCCACCTGTTCTGGGTATCTATTTAATAATCTCTGAGCCATTCGTAATCCTTCTGGGTCAAAATCTCCAGCATAATGGATTGTACAGCCCTCTATTGCTAAGAAGTCCAAGAGTGTTAGTGCGGCTAGTTTAAATTGACCATTGGTAGAGACGATTGGAAGTTTTAAATGTAAATCCAGCAATGTCGAGCAAACGCCAGAATTCTCAACGACCCAAACATCCGTGCCTGTTAACGGAAAGACACGATGTAAGGAGATAAGTTCCCGCAACGGCATATTAAAAACCGTATTCCATTCGGAAGCGGTTCTCCACACGGGATGTTCGACTCCTTCCTTCGTCTCAGCTAGAAGCCCCGAACACGTGACAAAGTTTAATAAATCATCCCGGAATAGGTGAAAGTGCTGGAGCAATTCATTGATGGATTCCGTGCTGGCAGGAAGTCCAGTCTCTTTCCTATCATATTCCAAATCCAACTGTTGACTCTTCTTCCTTTCTAAATCAACGGTCAATACATGTAAAAACAGCTTTCCCAAGTCCGTCGTAACATCCAGTGCATGGGGATCCCCTGCAATCTGTTGACTAAACACGGGCAGTCGCACAGGCTCGTCTGGGATATGGGAATAAGCTCTTGCAAGAGTAGCCACAAGATGTCGGATCTCTGAATCATGTTCTTCCGCCAAACGGATAATCCACCTGCCATCTTTTGGACTGGAAGACACATAGTGAAACCAGAACGATAGACAAGGATATTTCTTACTAAATTCGTAAAATATTTCCTGCCGTTTTTTCTCCTGATTGGACTTCTTTTCCTGTTTCGAAAGTAAGGTTTCTCCAAAATACGCATCCAGAAGCCCCTTCAATTCCAGACCACTGAATCTCGTCTTGCTTAGCTGCTTTTCAAATGCCATTAGCGATATCGAACCCTTCTCTTTCAATTGCTCTGCGTTAGCACCGTAAAAACCGCCAATGATTTCTAACTCTTCCATTGAAAACAGCTTAGCTGAAATCGTTCCTCCGATTCTACCTAAGGACTCGTATTTTTTCCGGAATTGTTTAAATAACTTCTGAAAGGCTTGTTCTCCTTTAAAAAAATCTACCGCTTCCTTTATTACTTCTTCCATCCTATCCCCTCCTTCTTATCAAAGTTTATTCCGTTATCTTGTCTTTTTCGTTCACCAGCAACGAACGTTGGTTTCCGTTCCAATGGTACCGAATAACTGTTACAAAGTTGCCATTCTTCGGTCGAACCAGTTCACAAATAGATAGCGAGGATATCGTTTCATAATCTCCCCAGAGGACCTGAGAATTCATCATATAATCGAATCCAAGCTCCTCGACAATTCGAAACATCACACTGATATTATCTTCGTCCACGCCAGCGAATGCCTCATCCAAGGATATAATATATGGTGCGGTCTTATCTGCCTCCGAATACCTCGAATAACAAGCTGTGAACAATGGAATGTACATGGCCATTGCCTTTTCTCCACCACTGAATTGATAGAATGCATGGTTGGTTAATTCTCGCTTCGGTTCTCCTGTCCGCTTAAAGGATAAAACAAAGGAAAACCAATAGCGATAATCCAAGACTTCCTTCAACACCTGAATTAGTGTGGAGCCTTCACCTTTAAGTTCTACCATTTCCTTCGCACGTGTTATCTTCGAGCGGAAATGTTCGGTTACTTGCTTGACGTCTTCCTCTTTTAATAATCTCGAATCAAGCTGCAGCAAATCAACCAATTCTTTGGTGTCCATTTCTGCTTCTGTTTCTGCGGTTCGAGGTTTCCAGCGGATAGAAAAGGAAAGTCCAGAAGATGAATCACTTTCTCGCATAAGCTTGTCCATTTTTTCCGTCCAAATTTGCGCTCTTCTTATTCGGCTGCGAAGCTTTCGTCCAATCGAGTCAAATAAAATATCTTCGTAAAGTTGTCGGTCCTGATCATCCAGTAAATTCTGCTGTGTCAGTTTATCTTTTTCAATCTGTTCTTTCACATAATACGGACTGACCCTTTTTCCTTGAAAATCAAGATGGATCATTCTACGAGACACTTTCTTTCTCAGGTTCTCCATTTGAATGATTTCCTCATCGGTCCAATCCTCCATCTCCCAATTAAAGGCAACCATAGAATCCTGCGTTTCCGTCATACGGTATTCCATCAAATCAGACTGTTGTTCATAAAAGACATTTGTTAGTTGTGCTTCCACCTTGGATGAGTCCTTCTCATCCAGAATTTGCTTAAATTCCTTATAAATCCATTTTGCACACTCTTCCGCTTGCTCCCGGTCCATCTCTTCAGGAATAAAAATAAATCCATAACTTAATTCCTTGGTAACAGCCTCAGACCATGCCTTCAGCAGCTGACGAAAGAAAGTTACTTTCCGCTTTTGCTGGGAAATTTGTTCGGTTATCCTTTCTAAATCAGATTCTATTTTAGGAATTCGTTTGGTAATTTCCTGGAGCTCCTCCTTCGTCACCTGAAGACTCCTTTGAACTTCCTGAATTTGTTTTCGAATATCTTCTACACCATGGGCTGCCATCTGCTTTTCAATTTCCTCACGATGTGCTTCCAATTTTGTTTTGCGATCAGAAAGGACATTTAATTCGCCTGTTACATCCATTATCTCGGTTAGTAATTCTTCTAATTGCTGTTGAAAGATTTGCATATTTCTCTTCTGATGCAAGTATGCAGTATACCTATTACGCAAATCGCCCAACGTTTTTTCATACATACGCATCGCGTCTCTTGCCTTTTGGTATGCTTCTTTAGTAAATTCAATATTCAAATCACGAGTCCTTGTATCAAGGGTTCGTTTGACCATCTGATAATTGTTTATCGCCTCTTCCAGCTCTTCATTTATTTTTTGAATTTCTTTCTCTAGCCGTTCCATCTTAAAGCGCTTTTCTTTCATCTGATGAAAGCTTTCCGAAAGATCCGTATCATCTGGAAAATGAGAAATAGCAGCTTTTGCTTCTTGTATTTTTTCCTGTAAGCGATCGATGCGAGCGAGTATTTCCTGTTTCTCCTCTTGTAATTGAGCAATCTCTTCCTGTAACTGCCTGATTTGTTCTTCTCGATAGCGTTTCCGGGCATTTTTTCCAATAAATCGAACACGTTCAATTGGTACGGCATGTCCAGAAAGGAGTCCCATGTAATAGGTTCCGTCCTCCTGGATCTGCATACCAGATTCGGCTTCCATCGCGTCATTCACTAGAATACTTTGTAAAACTTCATCCACTGTAATAGCCGAAACGGCAGAATTCTCCTCCACATCCGGGTGGAGATAATCAGCTAATGTATGGGCCATCATGTTCGGCTTTGGTTGAATGATTCGATCATGTCTTACAGGGATTTCCTTCTCTGTAATCAAGGCATTCAGCGTGCCAGTATCCAGAAGTATCGCCTCAATTTGTTGTCGTACCTCTTCTGGTACATGTTCCTGAAATTCTACTGCTTCGTAAAAAGGAAGAAAGGCATGACCGTTCTCACGAAGCATGCTCCTCGCCTCTCTTGTTGCTTCTTGTTGGTTCGGCGGTTCCGGATCTTTTCTTTGTTTCAGTTCCAATAGTTCTGCTTCTTTTTCCGAAATCTTGGTTTCTACGATCGTTACCTTGCTTCTTTCGGTGGCTATCTTTTCGTTCGTCTGCATTTGATACTCATTGTTCTGTTCCAAAAACGGAGAGCGAATCGCCTCATACGTATAAGGCTCATAAAGCTGATCCATTTTTCGGGAAACCTGCTGTAATACCGTTTCATCCATGTGGATAAAGGAATAATTGTCCTTCCAACGATAGATTTGCTCTACTTTTGCCTGTTTGTCTTTTTCGAAAATTTTGGACCAGTCTTCTAGTTCTGCTTTTTCTTGATCTACTTCCATCCGGATCGTTCCTATTTTATTTTGCAGATTGGTTACTTGTGTTTTTAATTGTTCAAAAACACCTAATTCATTTGTAATTGTTTCTAAATTTTTAAAATGATTATCTGCCTCACGGTTCCATACCTCAAAGTCAAAATTATCCGTTGCATTTCGGTAAAAATCCTCTTCATTGATACGATGACATCCAAACGAGGCTTCTTCTGCATCTGCCTGCAGATCAAGCAGCGTATCTTCCATGTCTTGTTCGTTCTCTGAAATAGCCGCCTCTAATATATCCAGTTCCTTCTTCGTATCTATTTCTTTTTGCTTTTTGCTCGTAAGCTTCGTGTCTTTGTCTTGAATATCATTCGTTACAGTCTTCAAATTGTCCATTAGTTTCGTGAGTTCCTCTTCCAAATCCCACACTTTGTGTTTTTGCAGACGATTACTCTTTTGTTCCAGCACTTCCATATCCTGCTCAAGTTGCACATTCCGATCCTTCAATTGCTCCAGTTCCTGCTTCCGTTCTTCCTGTTCGGCAAGGCTAGCCTTTTTTCCCTTTTCTTCCTTGTCCAATCGTTTCTTTACTGTCAAATATTCTTTTGCTTTATCGGCAATGCTATATTGGTTGTACACGTCATAACGCTTTATTAATTTCGTAATGGCGGTGTTTTCTCTCTCCAATTGTTCAATTTGCTGTTTTGTTTGATCCATATGTTCTATCGTGTCGGAAAGATGCCTTAAATCATCATCAGTCAATGGTGGCAATGCCGCTTCAAGGATTTCATAAATGACCGTTGGTTTAAAATCCTTAGACAGTTTGGGACTGCGCAGCTGAATAAGCAATTTGATTAAATCTTCATAGGAATCCATATCAACGAAGCCAAATACATACTTGTTTACCAGCTTCATATATTCCTTTTGTGTCCGAACCACTTGCCCCCCAGATCCAATTCGATTCTCTAACTGGATACGCGATAAGGGAATCTTCTGCTCTTGTCCAGCATTCTTTTCCATTTCGTATAAAAAAATATCTTTTCCTATTCGGCGATTGTCGGTAATTATAAAATACCAAGCATTCATCGTTTTATGGCGTCTTGCCTGAAGTCCGATTCCTGTTGTTATATACTGATTCGTATCTTCCCGTTTATACTCTAAAAATAAATAGCCTGTCCGTTCATCACGGTTGGAAACTTCTTTTTCTCCAAGCAAATAATCTTCCATTTTACGTGCTTTCGAGCCGAATGGATCTAATCTGTCTGGGGACTTTTTCCCATCTAGCAGCACTGGTAAAATGCTTTGCATCGTAACAGATTTTCCTGAACCATTACTTCCACGAAGTAGCAGCTTCCCATCTGCAAAGTCAAAAATTTCATCATCATAATACCAAAAATTTAATAGCCCAGCCCGGTTCATTTTCCATTTATTTGCTTTATTCATTGGATTGCGCCTCCTCCTGTAAAAAGTCACTAGGATAATATCCAGAAACCCGACCAAGCAGCGGTTTAATTCGATACGTATTCGTCATGGAATCTTCCTCAAGCATCTCCCAGTCCTTTAATAATGCAAGGAACTCGTGTAACGTTTGCTGAATCGTTCCATTCCTATATTGTTTGCTCCAGCCCTTTCCATATTGCTGATGGACTTGTGTCATCATTTGTTCCAATCGTACGTAAGTTAATCGAACGTTTCCCATGGTATCCACTGGAAAATCATTTAGGTGATTACGTAAATAGGCAGAAAAATGAAGCGCAACATCCATGATCGCTTTTTGATCCGGAAAAAGAGTAAATTCCTGTTTTTTCTCATCTGTTACAAGCATGGCGGCATTTTTGAATACTTCCAAGCGAAATAATGTATGCTCCTCAATATCATCTTTTAATCGATTCCGATAATTTCGGATGTAGGCAAAATCAGGATCATCTTCCCCTCGCCGATACACCACAGGGGAGAGGAAAAGCTGACGATAAACCCGTTTTCTCCTCGCACCTGCTTCATGACGTTCCCATTCCTGTTCTAATATGTCTTCCATGGAATCATATTCGAAAATATCTTTTGGGTACGTTCGCATAAAATATCTTGCATATACCGTTACTTCATAAAGAACTTCCTGCCCCTCGTCTTGAGCAAACTGATCAATTTCCCCATCTACCGTCGTTAGAATCGCCAATTTTTCCAGTTGCTTAATGACCCGCACTAAGGATTTCCTGTGATTATAGTTCGTCCAATCTAAAGGAAATTCACCTGGATAGATGTCTTTCATTTCCTCGCATATTTCCGAAAGCAAAAATTGTTCATCAACGGAACGATTTTCTGTAAATGCAAGTGCACAGCAAAAGATTGCATAATCCAAGGGTGCTTGAAACCCCTGTATTCCCATCCAGCTTTTCGTCTGTACTGGAATTTTTTCTAATTTGATAAAATGCTGATGAACAGTCAAATCAAAACCAAATTTATCGTCCACATATCTCTTTAGCACTTTTTCCCGTTCACGAATAAGCTGGTATTGTTCTGGATCTTTTGACCGTAAAATCCAAAATTTCTCCAATAATAATCTCAATCCAAATTCTGCTTTTTCATCGAATAGATTGCTATCCACTACACATTCACCTCATCTAAAAATTGAAACATAACAGCTGGCATTTCAATCATTCCATCATCTGCAGGAAGGGTGATTCGCTCGTTTTCTGATAGGATTACTCGTACTTTACGCCCATGCTCGGTTTTAAATGTCCGATCTTTCTTTGCCATTGCCTTTCCAATCCATCCTAACAGCATTTTTCGGACATGTGTTTCGATAGACGGCAGGTTTTTAAGTTCGATCTTATCGCCATCCATGTATTTATTTAGTGCTTCATGTTCAGCCACTTTTTCTTTTAAATATTTTTCGCGTGCTTCCTCTTTTTGCTTTTGATTACTTACAATTGCTCCTGCTTTGGTTTTTTCCCGGTAGTTACGAATTCTAGGTTTCGTTACATGCTGTACAGGAATTTCTTCCCATATATCTGTATAAATATCATCTGTTGGCACTTGATCACTAAATATGTGCCGGGTGTGTATGACACCAAAAGCCACGGCAGATAATTGATGAGCTTCCTGAACAGAGGAAAAGGAGTCAAACCATTTAGCTAAATACAAATAGTCTTTTTTTCGACTCCGAAATGAGTGACTTCGCTCTCCTAACCGCTGAACAACACGAGTAATTCGGCGAATTTGTTCATTTGTTCGTATTTCCAGGCTCTCCAGCTCGCTTTCTCGATGTTCATTGCCAAGAAACCATGTTTTCAGACTTTCCCATTTTTCTTGTTGATCACGGACTAATTCCTGGTCTTCTCTTCCTAAATCTTCAAAACGCGGAACTTGCTTTTGATGAAGAATCACTTGATGGATGAATAAAAGAAGCTTTTCCTCCTTTATGTTTTGAAGGGTTGCTTGTATCGTTAACGCGGTGTGCTGCAGCCCAATTATAAAGTCACGCAAATAGGTAGTAAACTGATCTTTAAAAACAAGGAAGGCTTCCGTTTGCATCCGTTCCTCCGCTTCTTCACTATTTAAATGGGCAATATAATCAGAGGTATTCTGCGTAATGGACCGGAAATAGGTAAATAAATCACTCCAAACTTGAGAACATTCATCACTGGATGGCAGCTCTTCTTTTTCAAGTAGCTTCTCTATTTTGGCTAATGTTTGATAGAGTCGCTCAAACTCTTTCTTTTCCAGTGACCCGCCAAAGCCACCACCATCTTTTTCCATTTCGATTAGCATTCGTTCAAATTCAACCGTATAAGGCGTTGTTTGATAACGAAATCGTTTCTTCTTAAATTCTTCAATTGTATGTGCCCTACTCATTTCCTGACGTGCCACTAAATTATTCCATTTTACCAACTGGTCCAAATCCTGCTGTAGCTGCTCTTCCGTGTAATTAGCAAAGTCCCTATATTCCTTCAAATAGGCAAAAACTTCTTCCGGAAATAAAAATTCCCGCATTCTTTCATGCTGTATGTAAAAGTAACGTAAGATTGCCCGATAACTCCAAGCCTTATCCGCCGTAAGATAACTCGCCTCCGTTACCTTCTTAAAAGAATCACTAAAAATCGTCATCACCCCATTCTTGTATAATCTATTAAATCCATTGTACCACTCCACCCTGGTGCCTGGCACTTCCCGCATTTTGTCAAAATTTGTCGTTTCGTAAAATAGTTTCTACTAATTGTAAATATTGGGTAAATAGAAAAACAGCTAGATAAAGGAGGGATGTCAATTATCCTTTATCTAGCTGTTTTTACCAAGGTACTGTTATTCATGTTTTAGTTTAAAAATTTCTTTTTCTAAATATTGTATTTTCTCATAAACAAAGTCTATTTCATATCTATCGACCATATTATCTCGAATATCCGTCATTTTCTCCAGTAAGGATTTAACTGCATTATTAGTTTGTGCTGTGAGAATATCCACTTTTTCCTCTAGATTCGTTTGATGTTGTTCCTGTCTTTTGAATTGATCATCTATCTTTTGGAATCTGCCATTTACTTTTTCGAATTGGTCATCTATCTTCTGAAACTTGCCATTTACTTTTTCGAATTGATTATCTATCTTCTGAAACTCTCCATTTACTTTTTCGAATCGGTCATCTATTTTCTGGAACTCTCCATTTACTTTTTCGAATCGGTCATCTATTTTCTGAAACTCTCCATTTACTTTTTCGAACTGATTATCTATCTTCTGAAATTTCCCATTCATACTAACAAATTGAACTCTGACTTCTTCTTGAAATTCTTTCTGTTGCTGATGAATCACCTGTAATAATTCCTTACTTTCCATTGTTCCTCACCACCTTTCCTTGTCATTATAAAATAAACCCTATATATAGTAAAATCTCCAAAAATGCATTTTTAACAGCAACTAGAAGCTAATTTTTCATTTTCAGGTACAAAATATACTTTATCGTATATGGCTAATTAGCCAAAATTCAATTTTAAACTTTTCCAAATAAATAGAAAAAATGCGAACAGTGCCAGGCACCGTTCGCTTTTTTCTATTCTTCTACCCCTTGCACCACAAGGGTTCTAGCGTTCGACAAAATCCGGGAAGTGACAGGCACCGTCAGTGGCAAAATCTACTCTAGCATTTGTTCGATTTCTGTCATGAGTTCTCCGGCTTTTTGCCAGTCTCCGCTGGATAGGGCTTCTTGATACTGGTCAAATAGGCTAGATAGTTCTTGTAATGCTTCATCTGCCCCTAAGATTGGATCTGTATCTGGCTCTTCTGATTGACCTTCTTCGTCAACAGTGCCTTCGTCTTCGGTCGCACCCTCATCTGGGAGTGCACCTTCCCCATCTTCTGTAGGGATTTCCTCAGGCTTAATTCCTAATTCTACTCGTCTGAGTATTTCTTCTAACGCTTCTTCAAACGTTGCTTCCATCGCAATATGATCGCCATAGGCTACAACTACCTGTTTCACTTCAGGCAAGGATGTTTCATTGGAAGATTCTATATATATTGGTTCTACATATAGAACCGTATCTTCAATTGGAATAGCCAATAGATTCCCTCTAATAACGGAAGAACCACCTTGTGACCACAGGTTCAGCTCTTGGGAAATGACACTGTCCTGATTGATTCGGTTTTCGATTTGTTGTGGTCCATAAACATTTTCTTGTTTTGGAAAACGATAGACAAATTTTTCCCCATAATTTTCCCCGTCGTTACGAACACCCATCCAGGCAATCATATTTTGTCTGTTCCTTGGCGTATATGGCATCATCAAAATAAACTCTTCTTCATCGTATTCAGGAAGTTTCATCGTCATATAATATGGGTCCATAACGATATCTTCACTGTAATATCTTTCTGTCGGGAACTGCCAGAAATCCTCACGGTTGTAGAACAGTTCCAGATTTGTCATATGATACGTACCATACATAGCTGATTCAATTTTAAACAGACGTTCTGGGTAACGGAAATGGTCTCGAACGTCTTCAGGAATTTCTTCTGTGAAAAGATCTGGGAACATACTATAATATGTTTGAACTAGTGGTTCATCCGGTTCTGTGATATAAAAATTCACTTCACCAGTATACGCATCAATGACCACTTTCACAGGGTTCTTAATGTAATTCTTTCCACCATCCTGATAACTTTCTGCATATGGATAGCCTTCTTCTGATAAGTACGCATCAAGCATCCATGCAAGACTGCCATCTTCACGAACGAAGATATATGGATCTTCATCATATTCAAAGAAAGGTGCAATTCTGTTCACACGGTCCATAATATTACGTGTTTGCAGTAATTTACTATCTCCATTTATTTGTCCAGATACTAAAATACGGAAAGATCCTTCATCGATTGCAAACAATAAACGATTTAACCCAGAGAGTGAAATACCCGCTTCTTCTTCATAACGAGTAGTCACATTTTGATCACCGGAAGGGTAATCAAACTCATCTACTTCCGAATCTACAATTACACTATTGTAATCTTCTTCGCCAAAATAAATCTGTGGTCGATTAATATCGATAACACCTTGTGGCGGAAGATTTCTTACCATGTATTGCGGTTGACCTTGTGATGTTACATCATTTACCTGGCTCATCGCAATTCCATACCCATGTGTATAACGAAGATTTTGGTTAACCCACGTTTGCGCTTGCTCTGGTAAATCAACCGTGTTCAACTCTCTGGCACCTATAAACACCTGCTGATATTCTCCGTCAATCTCATAACGGTCAATATCGATATCATTAAACTCATAGTAGGTCCGGAAAGTCTGTAATTGATTGTATACATCTAATAGTGGCCTTGAGTCATTAATCCTTACATTATCAATGGTTAGAGAATTTCGTTCGATTAAATCCTCATCCAGCGATTCTACATTCCCTGGATGCTCTTGTTCTTCCATATTTTCTAGGTCGTATGCAACTCTAGTAAAGTCGAGATTATGTTGAAGATATGGTGCTTCTCTGTTGAATTCATTAGGTGAAACAACAAAATTTTGAACAACTACTGAGGCACCTTGCCCTAAGATAATCAGTGCAAAATACAGGATAACTGGTTTAGCAATCGCGTTTAGATTACCTTTTCTAAGAGCAATAATCATCCAAACCGCACCGATAACGGCAGCAGCTGCAAGAACATAAGCAACAGGGATGTTTATCATACGGTCTGTATAGCTAAGCCCATGCACAACGCTTTCCTGAAAGAGATTTACTTGATTAGTCAATAATGTTCCATATGGTTCCAACAAATGAGTCAGCGCCAAAAGAACACCAACAACTAATACCGTAAAACCTAGATGTGCTTGTGCTGTTTTACTCATGCGGTACATATGAAACACGGAATATGCACCAATCTCTGCAATTAGAATAAAAATACTTAGACTCAATAAGAGACTGATAACAAATTGCAGGAAAGGCAAGATATACATATAAAATGAAATATCCATATTAAAAAATGGATCTGTCGTATCAAACGATACATAATTCATTATTTTTAATGCCGGTTCCCAGCCAATCCCCTGAACCGTCAAACTACCTATTAAACCAATAAACAGGGAAGCTCCAGCAATAATCCAGTTCATCACCTTTTTTTGGTTAAAGATTGGTGGTAGTTGGTGCGCATCAAAATGCGTCGTATAGGCACGTCTAATCCAAAATAGAGTAATATAAGTAATTACCGCAAATAGGACAAAACCAATTACGCCTAACATCAATTTCGTTGTAAATATGGTGGTAAATACGCTTCCGAAATCAAGCGAATCCATCCATATATATTCAGTTACCCATTTCAATCCGATGGTTCCCAAAATGAATAAAATGAAAATAATACCTAAAATAATACCAGTACGATTACCGATTTTTTTCATTTTTTTCATTTGTTCCTCATTCGGACCATTTGGGCCATTTCCTCCCGTAAAATCCATACCTTACCTCCTTAAAACACTTTTTATACAATTATACATAGTTACATGTTAACAGAAAACGTTCACTATGTCCTTTAATATGAGACATCATATATGCTCGTTTTTTTATGCTTTCATATATTCTTAAAATTGTCATATATCCATGGCATTCCCCTCTATTTTTTCAAACGTCAGTAAGTGCTAATATGCTATAATGATAATAGATATTCTGTTTATTTGAAACTTTTTTATTCCTATTTGTGAAATATTGAACAATTATTTTCCATTTCATTTATATCAAAGCTTTTAAGCCTGATTCGTAATTAATACCGCTTTTTATAATTCAATCTTTTGAAAACGTTTTACAAACCAATTCAAAAGGAGTGTTCAATCATGAAACGACCAAAATACATGTTTTGGCTCATTCTGTTTTCGATTTTCTTCATCCTCATCTTTTCCGCGTGTGACAGTAACACGTCTAATATTAATGGCGACGAACCTATAGCATCTCAAACAATTACTTATGGTGGTTCTTCTTGGATAGGGCATTTGCCTGCCTATATTGCTGTTGAAAAGGGTTTTTTTGAAGAACAGGGTGTCGATGTGGAGTTTATGAACTTCTCAACAAGCTCCGAAAGAATGACAGCTCTTGCATCTGGTGAAATTGACTTTGCCAGTACTGGTGCGATATCAGCTATTTCTTTAATGGCTGCTGGAGATGATAACTTTTCAATCTTTGGGGCACCTGATACGTATATTGGGCAAGAAGGAATTGTAGCAAAAGGAATGACTAGTATAGAAGATCTAAGAGGTAAAAAGGTGGCGGTAACCTTTGCTTCCAGCTCCCATATTATGCTGCTAGACATTTTCAACCAGCATGGACTCGTCCTTAATAAAGATGTAGAAATTATTAATATGGCTGGTGGGGATATTGTATCTTCCTTTACAACCGGTGAAATTGATGCAGGAGCAATATGGTCCCCTCACTTTGAAAATCTAACCCATGTGGATGGAGCAGTTGTTTTAGCAATGGATACAGATACGAGTATTTATAAAAATTACGGCTTTGGTTCTGGACCAGACGTACTTGTTATTCGAAATGAATTTATTAAAGACAATCCCAATACGACAGAAAAATTAGTCAAAGGGTACTTCCATTCGGCCCATTGGATTGAAGAAAATCCTAAAGAAGCTGCAGAGTTGTTTGTAACCTTAACAAACTTAGATATCGATGAACAGGAACAAATAATCAATCATGTGAACTGGTTAGATTTAGAACAACAAAAAGACATGCTAAGTGAAAATGGGGAACTTACTGGAACATTAGAATTCCTTGCAAGCTTTATGACAGAAAACCATTTAATCAATAATTCGGTTGACGTAAAGGAGTGGATTAACATTGACATCCTTCCATAATAGTCCGACTTTAGCCAACCAAAAAAATACCAATAACTTTCCGAAACGCAATCAAAAATCACCACCTAAACGAAAGAAAAAGAAGTTTACATTATCGTTGAAAATTGTAAGTATCCTTTCTTTTCTATCATTTTTAGCCATCTGGGAAATCATCACACAAATGGGTTTTATTCCACCATTATTCTTACCTGCCCCTAGCCAAGTAGTGGTTAGAGGATACCAGATGCTCATTGACGGCGAATTAATCGGGCATATCTTTTCCAGTTCTCGCCGAGTTATCGTAGGCTTTTTAATCTCTGCTTTAGCTGCTGTTCCTTTTGGTATCTTGCTTGGTAGTTCCAAAACATTAAAAGCTATTTTCGACCCAATTATCTCAATCATACGCCCCCTCCCATCTATGGCGTGGATTCCTTTATCTTTATTATGGTTAGGAATTGGTGAAGAGCAAAAATATGCCATTGTTTTCATGGGTTCTTTTGCACCAGCATTGCTCTATACAATCGATGCAACAAGAAGTGTCAACCCGATTTTAATAAAAGCTGCGCGGAACTTTGGTGCTTCCAACCTTACTGTGATGCGTGAAGTAATTTTGCCCGGGTCTATGCCCAGTATATTTGCCGGTTTAAAAGTAGTACTCGGATTAGCATGGACGACGGTAATCAGTGCGGAGCTTGTCGCTGCCAATGAAGGATTAGGATTTTTGATTATGAATGGAAAGGAATACTTTATGACAGATGTTATTATCCTTGGTATGGCAATGATTAGTTTGACCGTTATTATCATCGATATTGTCCTAAATTGGGTAGAGAAAAAAATTATTCCATGGAGAGAAGAAACCTAGTATCCCCATATGGGCAGTAAAGAAGGAAGGTGAAGGCAATGGCCGCCATTATTGAAGTACGGAACGTTAGCAAATCTTTTGAAACAAAAAAGGGGGAAGTAAAAGCACTTGAAAATATTAATCTGACTGTTGAAAAAGGAGAATTGCTATGTATTGTTGGAGCTTCTGGAAGTGGAAAAACAACATTGTTTAATTTAATAGCTGGGTTTGAACAGCCAACCAGCGGAGAAATTTTGTTAAATAATGAAGTAGTTACCGGCATTCATTCTAATGCCACCATGGTTTTCCAGCAATATGCACTTTTCCCATGGAAGACAGTGCTTGAAAATATTGAGTTTGGTCTAAAAATGAAAAAGATATCTAAGAAAAAACGTCGGGAAATTGCCGATGAATATATAAAATTAGTTAGTTTGGAAGGATTTGAGAACTCCTATCCGAAAGAACTCTCAGGAGGAATGAAACAGAGAGTGTCTATTGCGCGGGCATTGGCAAGTGATTCCGATATTCTATTAATGGACGAGCCGTTTGGTGCTTTGGATGCGATGACGAGACAAATCATGCAGGAACAGCTTGTGAAAATACATGAACAAAGCAAAAAGACGATTGTTTTTATTACTCACAGTATCGATGAGGCCTTGCTACTATCATCCCGCTTAATTATCTTCACCTCTCGTCCTGGAAGGGTGAAATCCGAGTTAATCAATCATTTGCCAAAACCACGAACTGCAGACGTACAAATATCAAAGGAATATTTAGAACTCAAATCCATGACATGGGAAACCGTGCAACAAGAGGTACTTAACCAAATAGAAAGCTAGAGAGGATCGTTTTTCTCTAGCCTTCTGGTGCCTGTCACTTCCCGAGTTTTGTCGAATGGGGTTAGCTTGTTTTTCTTTGGGTGGTGTGCTTCGTTTGTAGAATGCTAGGTATGATTGCAGCAGTATATTCAGAATCTTGAAATATGACTTCTTTCACATGCTTTTCGATGAGTGGCAGGACATAGTTTATTCGTTTTCTATCTTTTTCAAAGTGTTCTACCGCAAAAAATAGAACGAAATCCATCTTTTCCTCGGAATGACTTAGAAATCTTGTCATTTCATTTAATGCTGGTCGTTTCGGATTTATAGCAGGATAACTGATATCACTGTACTTTTTTACTATTTCGATATTCTGCATTTCATTCATTCTGTTTAACCACATTTCCTGTTTTACATAAATTTCATTTGGCTTCAGTGGTCTAATGGTGTAAGTAACTCCCTTTTTCATAACTACTAACCTTCTTCCTGCCTGTTAAGGCTCTGTTTACTAGTAGTATGAACCGGAAAACAAGGGACCAAACATGCGTTTTCATTGTAGGCTTGTTGAACTTATCTTGTAATACAGATATCAGCTGTACCAGTATAGCTTGGCCCGCTTCCGGTTATAGCTAAGTGAAAGTAATTGAAGAAGCTTGATAATAGGAGAGTATGTTGCTGCTATGATTCAAATTATTGCCATTACATCGGAAAATGAAAAGGTTTTGTTACGTAACATTGACCAATTTCAATCAGATCAATACAAGTGGTGGTGGATTGATTTTAATAAACCAACAGATGAAGAAATAAATAAGCTTGATACCGTTTTGAATTTCCATCCACTTGCCATTGAAGATTGTATTCATGCCAAGCAGCGCCCTAAGCTTGATTATTATGATGACTTCTCCTTAATCGTTAACCATACGGTAGGAACAGAGCGGTATAATCAACATGAGATTGACTTCTTTATGGGCGAAAATTATATTGTAACCTTTCATTTGCAGGACCTTACCGAAGTAAATCAAGTATGGAATAATATGATAAAACGAGAAAAAATGGATGATTGGGATGAATTTCGCGTTTTATATGAAGTCTTTGATAAAGTAGTGGATAACTTCTTTCCTATTATTTATCAGCTCGAGGAACAAATTAATGAAGTAGAAGAAAATCCTGAAAATAAAGCGATGAACCTACTTTTGGATAGATTATTTGATTTGCGGCATGAACTTCTTCGGTTAAGACATACGATTAATCCTATACGTGATCTGCTTTATCGAATGATAAATTCACACCATTTACAAGGAATTCAAAAACATCGAGAATACTTTGCTGATATTTATGACCACTTATTGAAACTATCCGAGATGGTTGATTCAAATCGTGAAATAACGAATGATATTCGTGATAATTTCATTTCCTTAAATTCGTATCAGCAAAATAAAGTCATTCAAATTCTAACGGTAATCACATCCATTTTTGCTCCACTTACCTTTATTGCTGGCATATATGGAATGAATTTTGTACATATGCCGGAACTCACTTGGCATTATGGCTATTTTGCGGTACTTGGAGTCATGCTGCTGGTAACCATTCTAATGTTTTTATGGTTCCGACAAAAAGGCTGGTTTTAAGGTCACTGCTTCCCATTCGACAAAAATCGGGGAGTGCCAGGCACCTAAAAGGCTCCAATCTAAAAGCCCCATGCACGTTTCTAGTGCATTGGGGCTTTGATTTATATTAAGAGTTCATGTCTTTTATCATTTTGCTGACTTTGTTTATTTCTTCGTCAGGAATAACATAGTAGTAAATTCCATTGATATTCGTTCCGCTTCCTTGTAACATATAGCTTTCATGATTGTGTCGTACGTTCGAATAATTTAACAACAAATCCTTCATGTCTTTAAACTCCATGTTGGTTGTCATATTATTTCCTAGTACATCAATGACGCCATTAATTTTATTTACGGAACCTACCTTCGCCCCTTTATTAATAATTCCAGTAATAACTTTCCGCTGGCGATCTGTACGTCCAAAATCTCCTCTTGGATCCTGTTTCCGCATACGAACATACCCTAATGCCTCATTACCATCTAGCGTAAGATCGCCTTCAGAGTATGTGAATCCATTTGAACCTTCCCAAGCTATATCATTATTCACCGTAATTCCACCAAGCACATCTACCAAGTCAGATAAGCCTTCCATATTCATCTGAACAAAATAATCCAGCTCAATATCCAGCATGTTCTCAACGGTAGAAATCGACATATCTGCTCCACCATATGCATAAGCGTGATTAATCTTATCCTCCATACCTTTTCCAACAATCATAGTTCTCGTATCACGCGGGATGCTGACTAATTGCATCGCGTCGTTTTTCGGGTTTAAGGTTAATACCATTAATGCATCGGAACGGCCTCTATCGCTACCACGTTTATCGACACCAAGGAGCAAGATGTTCAAAGGTTCTTTATCGATTACTTTTTGTTTGACGATTTTTGGATCAATGGATGTTACCTTTTCATGCATATCTACATCTACTGCTTGTTTGGCATTATTATAGATGGAAAAAGCATATGCCCCAACACCAATTACTAGAAGTAATACTACCGCAAGAACACTAAAGGTCACTTTTTGCCATAGTGGTCTTTTCTTTTTATTTTTTCTTGTCTCCACAGACATTCTCATCTTCCCCTATTTAAATTTACCGAAATTATACCATATTTCGACAAATGTAGTTAACTACATTTATTCATTAAAGCCATTTTCATGATTCACATGCCAATTCCATGCATGTTGAACCATTGTTTCAAGTGCTGCATATTGTGGCGTCCAGCCAAGTTCTTGCTTCGCCTTTTTGGAGGATGCAATCAGTATAGCTGGATCTCCCATTCGCCTTGGTGCTACTTTCGCTTCTATTATTCTTCCGGTAACTTGACGACATGTCTCCAGTACTTCTCTTACGGAAAAACCCTGTCCATTCCCTAGATTATAAATACTGCTTTCTTCGGTTTCACGAAGCTTTTTCACGGCCAAATAATGCGCTTGGGCCAAATCCATCACATGAATATAATCACGGATACATGTTCCATCCTCCGTGTTGTAGTCGTCACCGAAAATCTTCAAGAATTCTCTTTGCTCTAAAGCCACCTGTAAAACTATTGGAATCAAGTGTGTTTCTGGATCATGATCTTCACCAATTCTACCCTCTGGATCGGCACCTGCTGCATTAAAATAACGCAAACAAACAGACTTTAGTCCATATGCCTGGTCACTCCATTTCAACATATTTTCTATAGCCAATTTTGTTTCTCCGTATGGGTTTGTCGGTATTGTTGGATCGTCCTCTTTTATCGGCGTTGATTCTGGTTCACCGTAAGTTGCAGCAGTAGAAGAAAATACAATGCGTCTCACATCATGCGCCACCATCTTTTTCACCAGATGGAAAGTACCCATTACATTGTTTTCATAATAACTTAATGGGTCGGTAACACTTTCCCCTACAAGAGAACTCGCTGCAAAATGAATGACAGCATCTATGGTATTCTCTGTAAATACTTTATCCAATAACGCTTCATCATGAAGGTTTCCTTCGTAATATGGTGTTTCCAATAATGCGGCTTTATGTCCTTTGGTGAAGTTATCCAGTACGATAACCTCTTCTCCCTGTTCTTTTAAATATAAAACCGTATGACTCCCGATATATCCTGCTCCACCTGTTACAAGTATCGCCATTAATCGCTCACTCCTTGTCCAAATTCATAAACCTTGCGAACAAAATAAACACTGAGACTATTATACTATTCGCTAGGGTGCCTGTCACTCCCCGATATTTGTCGAATTATTTAATTATATGGATGGGCAATTTTTTCTTGTGTTGAGTATGTACTTACTTTTTGCTTATGTCTTTGGCTTATTCCTCCGTAATCTCGAGCCATAGTTAAATAATTGCTTAACATATCTGCTATGCAGCCCACTTTCCTAATCACGATAAGATATTTTCCCATCTAAAAAGCGAATAGCATCTGTTCACCATTCGCTTCTTAGAAATATATTAAGATCTTTTCTCTAAAATTTTGTATTTACTGTGTGCTACCACCGTATTGGAATACCCATGATTAAACATTTCTAAATCTTCTATAGGCATGGATGATAAATCTACGATGATACTGTTTTCTCCGTGAGATGGAAGAACCGTCCCTTCTAGAATAACATTTTCTCGTTGAAATTGGATGATATCACCCGGCTCCGCCTTATGTTCGTCTACTTGAAATACATCAAATTCACTCTTCCTAACATTTTCCACATTAATCACCTTTTCTGTGTGTAGTAAAAGCAAGATATTCCTAAAATGGAGAGGGCTGACTTGTACATATTGCTCCATTAAGCCCTTCCTAAATTGTTCCTTACACCTTTTGCAATAGCCACCGAAGATTCAGTTTCGTCTCATTTTATGAATGAATACTTCTATGTAAATTTATTTAGTCTACAAGAAGTCATTTGAATGTTTAACACCATCGTCGGGATGAAAACGCTATCAACCATTTGTTTATTTAACTTTGATAATGGAGAGGCGGTTACCCTGGCCACTGTATCTATGAATAATTTATAAGAAAAGCTCTTCTGCCCCGAACCCGTGGGAAATCCTATTCATTCCTAACTGCCCAGGACCAGAAGAAGTCTTTCTTGTTGCGTAATAATACAATGCCAGCGTTACTGTATTTAACATGTAGGTTTGGCTCTTTCAACAGTCCAACATATTTTTTTCTTGTTTTTGCAAAAGATATACCTACTATTATACTATGAAACTTATTTAATTTATATTATTTAACGAAAACTTTAAGTAAATTGTCACTAGTTTTATAGATGGTTTACCATTCATATGGTGTTTGCTGGTACACATAATAGTTTAGCCAGTTCGAAAAGAGTAAATGACTGTGTGATCGCCACGTATGTAATGGGCGTTCATTAACATCGTCATTCGGAAAATAATTCTTTGGTATTTTAATTTCCATTCCGCGTTCCAAATCACGATGATACTCTTCTGCAAGTGTTGTTGCATCATATTCCAAATGACCAGTAATCATGATGTTTTTAGCATCCTTTGACATTATGATGAATGGAGCATCTTCTTCTGATATAGAAAGCAAATATAGGTCCGGGTGAGCCTCAACAGCCTCTTTAAAAACGCCTGTATGTCTGGAATGGGGTGCATGAAATACTTCATCAAACCCGTGAACAAGTTTTACTCTCGGATCATCTATATTATGTTTAAAAATACCAAAGCATTTCTCTGGTAATGGATACTTTTCTATACCGTAGTGATAATATAAGGCAGCTTGAGCTCCCCAGCAGATATTTAGGGTGGACGTTACATTTTCCTTAGCCCAATCCATGATTTGTGTTAATTCTTCCCAGTAATTAACCTCTTCAAATTCTAAGTGTTCAATCGGAGCACCAGTTATAATTAATCCATCATAGCGATTGTTTTTTACATTTTCAAATGTGGTATAAAAAGAATCCAAATGGTAATTGCTGACATGCTTGGATTGATAGGTTGCTGTCCTTAAAAACGAAATATTCACCTGTAATGGTGTATTACCAAGTAATCTTAATAACTGTAATTCTGTTTTTTCTTTCTCTGGCATTAAATTTAAAATTAATATATTCAATGGACGAATATCCTGCGTTCTTGCTCGATCTTCATCCATAACAAATATTTTCTCCTGCTTTAACATTTCTCGAGCTGGCAATTCCCTCGAAATATTAATCGGCATCCGATACACACCCCTTTCAAAATTATCAGAATGTAATTACCATTATAAGTTTAAAGTCGGTGCCTGTCACTACTCGAGTTTTGTAATTTCTTGTCGATTTTGTTGATTCTCTTTATAAACCCAATACTCACAAGACTTAAAAGCTTATATTTCCTTCTTTCTTTTGAAAAAAATATAGCAAAAAGAGAGAAGCCGACAACAGCCTCTCTCTTCTACTCTCTAAATAACCTGCACCATTGCAACATTTCGACCACTATCGACAAAAACCGGGGAGTGACAGGCACCTCATCTGGATTTTTTTTCTGGTTTTCGTTCGATGTAGATGACGTTGGCTCGGTATTCTCGGTGTGCTTTTAGGTCTTCTCCTGATGCTTTGATAAACGACCAGGCGAGTAAGAACATGATGAATAAAACCGGGAAACCTGCAACAATACTTGCTGTTTGCAGGGTTTCCAGACCACCGATGAACATGAGTGTCATTGGTAGTAATAAGAGGGTGAATGCCCAGAACAAGCGATTCCATCGTAACGGTTCACCCATATCAATGTGCTTCTGAACAACAGAGGCTAAAATATAGGATGCGGAATCAAATGTTGTCGATAAGAAAATTAACGCTAATATCGTAAAGATAAATACAATCACTCCAGAAATTGGTAACTGGTTTAAAATTTCAATAATCGTTGCTGGTGCCCCATACTCATTCATAAATCCAATAACATCAAAGGAACCAGAAATTTGCAGGTACATCCCATAGTTCCCGAGTATTCCAAAAAACAACACACATCCGATGGTTCCCCATATCATTGTTCCTAGAATCATTTCGCGAATCGTACGTCCACGTGAAATCCGAGCAACAAATAACCCGACAAATGGCGCATAAACAAGCCACCAAGCCCAATAGAAAACAGTCCAAGATTCCGGGAATCCGGAATTCTCATATCCATCGACATTAGCAAGTGGCTCCAGCCATGTTGCCCAACGAAAGAAATCATCGATTAAGATTCCAAGACTTGTTACTGTTGTTTCGCCAATAAATAAAGTAGGACCGAAGAGAAAGATAAAACCTAGAATAAATAAGGCTAGCCAAATGTTGATATCACTTAAGAATTTTATCCCTCTTTGCAGACCAGAATAGGAACTCAAAGCAAAAATAGCCGTAGCAACTAACATAATTATTGCCTGAAGTCCCATCGTCACGGGAATTCCTGTAATTTCACTTACACCTTCAGCAATCATGGGCGTTCCTAAAGCAAGAGTGGTTCCAGCCCCACCCATTAAACCAAACATAAACAGAACATCAATTAAGACGCCTATAGGGCCATCCACTACTTTCCCTAATACCGGACGTACCGATTCACTTATTTTCAGCACTGGTTTTTTTCTAACATAATAAAAGTAAGCTATCGGCAGAGCAGGTAATGTATAAATAGCCCAAGCAACTGGTCCCCAGTGAAAAATACCATAAGAAGCTGCATACTCAATTGCCGCACGTGATCCTGGCTCTGCATTAAATGGTGGTCCTTGATAGTAATACGCCCATTCTATCATTCCCCAATACAGGATACTCGAACCGATACCAGCTGAGAATAGCATCGCTGCCCAAGAAAAAGTATTAAATTCTCTTTTTACCTCCCTTCCACCAAGCTTGATTTTCCCATGCTTACTAAATGCTACATATAACAAGAAAAATAACGCGGAAATACCAAGCAGGATATAAAAAACTCCTAGGTTGGTCGTCATAAATGTATTTGCCGCATTAATTACTTCTGCTCCCGCTTCTGGGAAAAACATTAATGGCAGGGAAACAGCTAAAATAATGAACAATGCACCTATAAAAGTAGGCCAATCTATTAAGTTTCGATTCATGATGTAAATGTCCTTTCTATCTGTTTTTCTCCATATTTGTTAGTCTGCAAAACAAAAACCCAATGCATTCGAGATATCTTTTCAAACATTATTTCTTTAATATGTCCATAATAAGGAGGAATCATGTTATTTTATTAAAAGATGTAACGGAAAAATGATGAATGACTACATCTAAGACAATGTGAAAACAGTGGCCAGGAACTAGTCACCAAGTCAAAAACCACAAAAAGCTGGAAGAAAAAAAGAATTCGAAGAGAGAAATAAGCCTTTAAATCAAGGGTTTATAAGGTTTTTCCATATTTTACTGAAATTTATTTATTTAAAATGTATAATTTCCTATCTTTACGTGTTATAATAAGATTAACTTATTGATGTTCGGTAGCAATACAAGCACATGTAAGAACTTTTAAGTGATTATGGTCTTGGTTATCTATCTCTTGAACAGAAAAAGTAATAAACGTGCTAACAAAGCACATGGAGGAATTTTCTTATGAACACAGGTTCAGTAAAATGGTTTAACGCAGAAAAAGGTTTCGGTTTCATCGAAGTTGAAGGTGGAGACGACGTATTCGTACACTTCTCAGCTATCCAAGGTGAAGGTTTCAAAACTTTAGAAGAAGGTCAACAAGTAACTTTCGATATCGAAGAAGGTAACCGTGGACCACAAGCAGCTAACGTTGTTAAAGCGTAAGTAAGCTTTTAAAAAGCTCTTCTCATCCCGAGAAGGGCTTTTTTATTTTATCTTTATAATGGTATGGTCAGCACCTTTACGAAAAAAAGAGCAGTTCAACTACTTCAACTGCTCCCCTGTTTCCATTTTAATCCCTTAATAAATTTTTCATTTCATCAACTGATACAACTCGTGCAAAAGCAAATTCAAAGTTCCCAAAAGATCCTTGTTCTGCTTCCTCTGTGAAAGATGCAGTGCATTCTCTTGGAACAAATACATTTATATCACGATAAAAAGCATCTCGAATAGTCGATTCTACACATACATTGGTCGCAATCCCAGTCACCACTAACGATTCGACACCTAATCCTTTCATCACTTCTTCTAACTGCGTATGATAGAAAGCACTATAGCGATGTTTCTTGACTATGTAATCCGTGTGGTCTGGTCTCAATTCAGATATAATTTCCGCATCCCATGTACCATCGAAACAATGTCCTAGTTCCATAATAGGAGGGAACACTTTGGCTACTAACCCTGCATCTGTTTTGTCTGGACGATGGGTATGTTGGATATAAATTATTGGTCTATCTTGTTTGTTAAATTCCTCTTTTAATTGTTGAATTGGTTGAATAACACTAGACGTTCTTGATGTATCTAATCCCATTTTTGATAATGATCCCTCAGGATGGATAAATGCATTTTGCATATCAATAATTAGTAATGCAGAATTTTCTTTCTCAAAATCTAAACCTTTACTCATATGTAGTCCACCTTTCAAATAATAATTTTATTATACTGTCTGGAAAGGTACATAACCATGGATAATTTGTGAAACATTGAACTTGTATACGTATAACATAACATCATTCGACATATTTCGGGGAGTGACAGGCACCCAATGAGATGGTAAGATTTACGATAGTATTAGCCTATAATTTGGCGGGAAGGATGTGCGACTGGTTGATTGAAGTGTACACAGATGGGGCATCGAGCGGGAACCCTGGCAAAAGCGGGGCTGGTATTTATATCAAAGCAAACAATACAACCTATGAATATACTTTTCCGTTAGGGGAGTTATCCAATCATGAAGCAGAATTTCATGCAGTAATCAAAGCATTGGAAATCTGCAAGGAATCCTTTCCAGGTGAGATTCTATCCTTTCGATCTGATTCAAAAATAGTGGTAGATACGGTAGAAAAGGATTATTCCAAAAACGCTACCTTTTTACCTTTGCTGGAAAAAATACGAGCGGAATCCAATCACTTTCCATATGTTTTCTTCAAATGGATTCCTAGTAAGCAGAATAGTCATGCGGATAAACTCGCTAGAAGTGCGATTCAAATCGAAAATAAGGATTAAAAAGGAGAAAGGAATTGGCACATGGCCGCCCTTTCTCCTTTGTATTAAAATGCACCTGCTCCTCCACCACCTGTAGAGGATGTAGTATTCGTGGTATTGCTGCTCGATGACAGCGTAGCGGTGTATAATGAAAAGTCCGTTGAGTTAAAAGCTGCTGTCGCAAATGCCGGATTAGCAAGCAACGGAAGATTTGCCTCCCAGTTCATGGCATCAACTTCTTTTCCACATCTTTTGGCATATGCTTCACTATTCCCTAAAACGATTGCATACTCCAACCGGCGTTCTATTTTCTCTTCATTTGCATCTACCGGATAACGATCATTCTTCAATAACTTATTTGCTGTTTTAATAGCAAATTTTAATTTTCGAGTTTCCTTGTTCCAATATCTGGCCGGTACACTTAATAATGCAATAAAGGATATCCCATAAAATACTAATGTCCAAATAATCGCAGGAGTGAAACTAAAGCCAATAGCTGTCATGATAATGATCATAAAATAATAGGCATAAAGAACCCATTTGTTTCGGTTAAAGACCAATGCTATTATCGTTATCACACCAGTGATTAGTGGTAACACCCACTGTTCGGTTGCGCTGATTGTATCAATCGTCGTAAAGTAATAATACAAACCAAATGAAGCTAAAAGAATTGGTATCGAAAGAAAAGAATAAGCTTTAAACGGTTTGCGTGATTCCTGAAATCCTTCCCTTTTTTTCACTAATTCTGTCCATTTGGAGAAATGGCTCTGGAAATGTTCTGCCTTCTCCTTCTTCACTTCATCCGATTCACTCTTATGATCAAGAACCGATTCCAATAGAAAATAGTCACCCGCATCGTCTGACTCGGTAAATAACCATGTTCGCAGGTACTGATCTGCTGCATCAACTTCCGCCTCATCTTTCACCCAAGTAAAGCGAAATGTGTTCTTATCTTTTGTTACCTCAGATGGAACTTTTTGAAGTTTTACGACTCCTCGTTGTTTCAATGAAAATAAGGCAGCAATAAAACTTTCTTCTGATAAATAACCTTGACCAAACAGATATTTCACGAATAATGGATCTGTTTTTTCAAGAAGCCGAATGAGAGCATCTACGCTTTTATCCCCACGATAACGAAATGGATGAAAAATAAGCATGAGGATGGTAGTAATACTAACTACTCCAATAAGAATTATAATGATGGGAACGATTTTTTCCATGTTTTCATTGAGACTGGCCTTTCGTTCTACTAATTCTGCCTCGTTTGCCAGAATGACATCTTCCATCATTTTTTCACTGCTCATTTCCATATTTGGCAATTGCTCGGCAGGAAAAACAAAACGAATTAATGATTGTTCCCCTGATTCTAACAGAGAATTGTTATAGACTAAGCTCTGGCCATTACTGGATAATTTCCCAGTTTCATCTTCATGTAAAAAATAATGGGTATTTGACATATTGTTTTCCGGTGGATGTATAGAGATTTCCACTTGATGAAGGTCTGTCTCGTTTGATTCATCAAAAAATGCATACCTTAAATCTGCTACATCTGTGTATTTTTTTACGGACCCTTCAATTGCATACTGATAGGAAACATTCTTCTTCTCATCGGTGGAATCTGAGTAGATTTTATAGGTTCCATCCTCTTCTTCTGTTTCCAAAGGTTCTATCGTGCGTCCTGACTCATCCGTTATAAAAGCTTCAAATCCATGAACATCTGACTCTATCGCTCTCGTCATCCCCTCGTAAGAACCATGAAAGGTATACGAAAAGTATTCTTCTACATGAATCGTCCCATCCTCTTGAATGAAAGCATTGATGGTTACATTATCTATAGTAAAAAAACGTTCTTCATCGGAGCATCCTGCTAAAAAGAAGATAGAAAATATAAATAAAATGAATATCGGAATATATTTCTTCACATATGTTCCTCCTGTAAATGGCTTATACATGTAATACGAATGATTCATAGAAAAGTTTCATCTTTGTTGGAAGGAGTTGAAGTTTCTTAAAATAAGTGTGATGCACATAAGAAAAGAAGAGTACGTCCAGATTAGTTCCAGGACTACTCTCCTTCTATATTTGACTTAATATCCCCTTTTTACCCAATCCTCCGTTGTTAGCTCAAAAGATAGCACTTCTCTAGCTTGGTCTTCTAGCTTGGTATCGGTAATATACCAGCCACGCCCATTATAATACGTATCTGTTGCATATCGAAAACGAATTTCTGTAGTGTCAGCAGGGATAGTTACTTGTTCTGAAATCCAGTCAGAACTACTCCCGGAAAATTCATTTAAAGCTGTCCAATTCTCACCATCATTGGTTATTTCTACGTAACCAATATCTGAATTCTGCTCCGTAAGATACCAAGTTTCAAATGACAGTGTTGCTTCTTCCTCTAAATCTACTTCCGCTGTTAGAGTATTATTTACGTTTCCGCCATAACCCGCAAACCACGCACCATCTTTAGTCGGTATATCTACAGGTATAGCATCAGCAACTTTTTGAGCAAGGCCACGTCTTGCAGGATTAGTGGACACCGTATTTCTTGTTGGGTGCACACGATTGGTTAATAAAATAGCGATGGTGTCATTGTTTGGACTTACTACAATCGAGGTTCCTGTATACCCTGTGTGACCTAAAGACGTTGATTCAGAAAGAGCATCCATATACCACATTTGGGATAGTTCCCAACCTAAACCATGATCGTCACCTGGAAATTCTGGTATCTGATTTTCTACCAGTAACTCCACGGTTTCTGGCTGTAAAATTTGAGCATTCCCGTAACGACCTTCATTCAAATACATTTGAGCTAATTTGGCCAAATCACTTGCTGTCGAAAAGACACCTGCATGCCCGGCTACCCCATCTAAAGACCAAGCCTTTTCATCATGAACCGTTCCCCACACAATTCCTCTATCTGTCCATGGCTGATATTCCGTCGCAGCGATTCGATTCTTTAACTCCTCTGGTGGATTATACATCGTATCTGACATTCCAAGTGGTTCCGTAATAACTTCTTCTACATACGCATCCAATCTTTTTCCACTTAACCGTTCTACTAATACTCCTAGTGTAATCATATTCAAATCACTGTATGTATACACTGTTCCAGGTTCGTTATCTAATGGATATTCTAAAACATACTGCAAACGTTCCTCCCTTGATCCTTCTACATCCGCAACAGGAGCACTTGGTGCAAAACCGGAAGTATGCGTCATAAGCTGTTGAATGGTCACCGCTTCTTTTCCATTTTCAGCAAATTCCGGAATGTGCAAGGAAACCGGATCATCTAGCTCAAACAAACCATCCTCATATAATTTCATTGCTGCAGTTGTGGTAAAAATTTTGCTAATGGACGCAAGATCAAAAATCGTATCTTCGGTCATGGCAATCGGCTCTTCTACTTCAGTAAATTGATCATCTTCATAGAGCAGAGCATGTCCATATGCCTCCTGTTGAACAATTTTCCCACTCCGTGCAACAAAAGTGACCGCACCTGGCATGGTCCCATCTTCTATCAACTCTTCCATCACTGTATCGATTTCATCCAATGGTTCCTCTAGCATTCCTGCTCCCCTAGCAGAGCTAGGATGTAGCACAGGTGCACTTGGAGCTGGATTCCCCCAGGTAAACGTAGGGTGCGCTTTCTTAGCTTGCACGGTCGAATCTGGCGCACCGTTGTTGGCATGAATGACAGTATCTTGTCCTATAAACAAACTGGATACCAAGATTACTGAAAATAAAATAGGCAGTATTCGCTTCATCTTTCTCCTCCTTTAAATAGTCAATCTATTAAAAATTATCCTAATTCTATTAATAGGTGAAAAACAGAAGAAAGTCTATACTCCTATGGAATCAAAAAAAGGTAAAAGCGAAGAGATTCATACTATTGACACAGGTAAAAGGAAGGGAAACGTGAACTATTTGATTGACAGTGCCTCTGACAAATATAAAAAGGCTCCTTTTCTAGAAGGTTCTTGCTAATTTTTATTTTAGATAGACTATTGATTTCTTTAATTTTATAGCCCTCGCTCACATTCATAGGTTTGTGCGGTCACTCGCTCCGGCAGAACACTTTGCTTTCTGTAGCAGATATAAAGCCTATTCTTAATTAAATAAATCAGGAGTTTCAACAACTGTAAAAGTTCTAAAAGCAATACGAAAAAAGACTATAAAAAAGAGAAGTCATTGACTCCTCAAAATACAATCGTTTTATTCTCATGCACAATAATACGGTCATCCAAATGCCATTTCACCGCTCGGGCAAGCACACTTCTTTCAATCGCTTGACCGATTTTTTTCATATCTTTTTCGTTATCACGATGATCAACTCGCCCAATGTCTTGCTCAATAATTGGCCCTTCATCCAAATCACTGGTGACATAATGAGAAGTTGCTCCAACCATCTTCACACCACGCCTGTAAGCTCGTTCATATGGCTTGGCTCCAACAAAAGCAGGCAAGAATGAATGATGAATATTAATGATTTGATTTTTAAAGTTATCAACAAAGTTATTGGTTAAAATTTGCATGTAGCGTGCTAGCACAATTAGATCTATCTCATACTTTTCTAACAGCTGCTTTTGCTCTTCTTCCACTTGCTTTCGGGTATCTTTATTAGCAGGTATGTAATAAAACGGAATACCTAGCGACTCTACCATTTCACGGGATGTTTCATGGTTGCTAATGACAAGCGAGATGTTGGCTAGCAAATCACCACTTTGATATTCCCACAGGAGTTCCAATAAGCAGTGTGGTTCTTTTGAAACAAAAATCGCTACATTCTTCAAATCACTAACGTACATGAACTTCCACTCCATGGAAAACTTCTCGGCAATAGGGGAGAAGTCCTTTTCCAGAAACGGCCCTTTTTCTTTCAAATTGGGGCACTCGAATTCAATTCGCATAAAAAATTGTCCGCCTTGAGGATCTAACGTATACTGATCAGATGCGACGATATTAGCCTCATGCTGGAATAAAAATTCAGACACAGCTGCTACAATTCCAGGTTGATCTGGGCATTTAATCAAAAATCTTGCCCTATTCTCATTTTCTTCTTTAAAACTATGAATCTTTCCTTGCATATATTTGTTCATTTTCATACCTCTTACTTTTAGATTTGTATTTACTGTAAAGTAATAGAGTGGTTGAGTCAATATAAAGTTGAGTGAAAGATTGTTTCTTTTCTGGCTACTATTGACGATAATTTCCTAAAAAAAGGATGCGAAACCACGATGATTTCACATCCCATAGATTAATCTCTACTATAAAGATCTCGGGTATATACTTTTTCTTCCACATCAGCAAGTTCTTCTGACATGCGATTGGCAACAATTACGTCACTTATTTTCTTAAATTCATCAAAGTCGTTCACTACTTTGGAGTTATAAAATTCTTCGGTATCTAGAACTGGTTCATAAACAACCACTTCCACACCTTTCGCTTTGATACGTTTCATGACGCCTTGAATAGAAGATTGTCTGAAGTTATCCGAGTCCATCTTCATGGTTAGTCGGTATATTCCAACTACTTTCGGCTTTCTTCTAAGAATCATTTCGGCAATATGATCTTTTCTCGTACGGTTTGCATCCACGATACCTGATATAATGTTGTTCGGTACATCCTCATAGTTGGCAAGCAATTGTTTGGTATCTTTCGGCAGACAATATCCGCCATAGCCAAAGGATGGATTATTATAATGGGAGCCAATCCGTGGATCAAGACCTACCCCTTCAATAATTTGCTTGGAATTCAGGCCACGAACTTCTGCATAGCTATCGAGCTCATTAAAGAATGAAACCCTCATCGCAAGATATGTATTAGCAAATAACTTAATTGCCTCAGCTTCGGTAGAATCCGTAAATAAAACTGGGATATCCTCTTTTACTGCACCTTCTACTAATAAATCCGCAAAATCACGTGCTCGATCAGACTGTTCTCCCACAATGATTCTAGATGGGTACAGATTGTCATAAAGCGCCTTTCCTTCTCTAAGAAACTCAGGTGAAAAAATGATATTATCTGTTTCAAACTGTTCTCTCACACTTGCTGTATACCCAACTGGAACGGTTGACTTAATAATCATCACAGCATTTGGATTAATCGATAAAACATTATTTATTACTGTCTCGACGGTACTGGTATCAAAATAGTTTTTATCAGGATCATAGTTTGTTGGTGTTGATATAATTACAAAATCGGAATCCTGAAATGCTTCCTTAATATCTGTTGTTGCTCGTAAATTCAACTCTTTCGTCGCCAGGAAGGTTTCAATTTCCTCGTCGACGATTGGTGATTTTTTATTATTTATCATGTTCACTTTTTCTTCTACAATATCTAGTGCTACTACTTCATGATGTTGTGCTAATAGAACAGCATTCGACAAACCTACATAACCTGTTCCTGCCACTGCAATTTTCACTGAACAAATCCTCCTACTTATCCATTTATATCCTTTAGTATATATCTTTCTTCTTACCCATATCAATTTTACACTATTTTCGTCGACTAAAAAATACTTTTGACCTCTCATTCGACAAATTTCGGGGAGTGCCAGGCACCTCTTACGGGCGACATTAATCAGGCTTAGCGCACTTTCTTATGGTATAATGAGAATGTTGAATGAAAGATTATAATGGAGGTGCATGATTGTGGATCCATTAGATATTATGATGAATCTAGAACAAGTCATACCCTATTACCAGCCTATTGTAAGCGCGGACACAAGGGAGGTTATCGGGTATGAGGTAAAAGCTTATTATCAGGAAGGTGAAGGAGAAAGACAGCGACTGGACTGGTTTTTCAAGGACCCATCCATCCCACATGATTTTCAGCTGGAAGTGAACAGTAAGATTCAACAAAAAGCATTGGATGACTTTTTAACAGCTGATTCGTCATCATCTCTATTATTCATTAATTATGATGCAAGGTTATTGTTTAAAGATGATGGAGAAACATTGCTTACTCTTTTGCAATCCTATGAAGAAAAAGGATTAAATTTAAGTAGGATTGTCATTGAATTAAAGGAAGAACATATCACAGATGAAATGGAATCCTTGGATACATTATTTAAATATATGAAAACATTAGGCATTCAAATTGCTCTGGATGATGTAGGGAAAACCAACGGAAATCTTGGTCAAATGGCTTTATTTGAACCGAATATAGTAAAAATTGATGTGAGCTTTCTGAAAGATGATGCATTGCCACACCTTTATCGAGACGTGCATTATTCCATCTCCATGCTGGCAAGGAAGATTGGAGCAACATTACTCTTTAAAGGGATTTCCACATACAATCAATTTAACTATGCTTGGCGTAATGGTGGCAGATATTACCAAGGAAGATACTTAGGGCAATCCCAGCAAGAGTTTGCGGAAGAGGATTCCTGCAAAGAAAAAATTGAACGAGACTTTCAGCTTTTTGTTCAGTTTGAGAAAAAGAAAATGAAAGCACAACTCGAGCTAGCAAGTCGTATTAATAAACAATTTGATGAAACACTCCCAAACATTAAGTCCGATGCTCCATTTGATGAGATTATCTTCACGGTAGGGCATGCTTGCAGTCAGTTTGCTTTTCGAGTGTACATTTGCAATGATGAAGGAATCCAATTGTCCTCCAATGCGGAGAAAAATAAAGACGGAGATTGGGAACTTCATTATGAAGGAAGACTCAAGAACTGGAGCTGGCGTCCATATTTCTTTGAAAACATTGTTCGCATGAATGTGGAGAAGAAAGGGATTCTATCCGATTTATATACCGATATTGAACGTGATGAACAAATCAGAACGTATTCCTACCCACTTTCAGAAAAAAGCTATATATTCATCGACATACCATACGACTACTTATATGAACAAGAAGGGCTATTGTAACGAAACTCATCAATAGCTCTTTTTATTTTTGCTTTGAAGGTGCCTGGCACTCCCCGGAATTTGTCGAACACCAAATTTCAGGCGGGGGTTGGGGTTAAGATTCATTTCAACTTGTCCGATGCCTGGCACTCCCCGAATTTTGTCGATTATACGTACCTGATGGTAAGCGGAGATAGTGCTGCGGCACACTTTTATCACTAATCTTAAAAGAATTTTTTCATCATATGTAACAGAGAAGTCCTTTGTGCTATAGTGAAAATGGACGGTTTGGAAGGAGTTTTAAACTAGTAATGCATAATATGCCTGAACGAAGTAAGAAAATGTATCAAATTTTATTAATAACTGGTATTGTCATTGTTGCCTTTAATCTTAGGCCTGCTATTACCTCGGTTGGTCCACTCATCGGTACAATCCGCGATGACGTAGGTTTAACGAATTGGAGTGCTGGATTACTTACTAGTTTGCCGCTTATTGCATTTGCAATTATGTCGCCAATCGCACCGATACTTGGAAACCGCTATACAAATGAACGGGCTATGCTGTTAGCAATGGCGCTATTACTTATCGGGATCAGTATTCGTTCAATATCAGTGGTCATGATACTTTTTGTGGGAACTTTTTTTATTGGACTGGGAATAGCTATTTTAAATGTACTTTTGCCAAGTTTAATTAAAGATAAATTTCCCAAACGAGTCGGACTGATGACTAGCGTCTATTCAACTTCAATGGGAATCATTGCTGCTATCGCATCTGGAGTAAGTGTCCCATTAGCTAGTGGGTTGAACTTAGGTTGGCAATTCGCCTTATTTATCTGGGCTATTCCTGCCGTGATGGGGATAGGTATTATGCTGTATCTCTCGAAAAAGGTACATACGGATAATCAAGCGGATAACCGTCATATCCCTACTAGTAATAGCAATATTTGGCGCTCCCCCCTTGCATGGCAAATCGCACTCTTTATGGGGATGCAATCCTTTCTCTTTTATGTAACAATTTCTTGGCTACCGGAAATCTTACATGACTCCGGGGTATCGATGACTACTGCAGGATGGTTGTTATCCTTTACCCAATTTATTGGATTGCCTGCCAGTTTCCTTGTTCCGGTTATTGCGGAAAAATTTAAATCACAGCGAGTGATTGTATTTGCACTTAGCCTTTGCTCTATCGGAGGATACAGTGGTTTGCTTCTAGGAGAGTCCTATTTTATTTTGATTTTGAGCATTATTCTAATTGGATTTGCACTTGCAGGAACTTTCGCTTTGGCATTAGCATTTTTAGGTATGCGTGCCAGAACTGCGAAGCAAGCAGCTCAATTGTCTGGCATGGCACAAACGTTAGGCTATATACTAGCTGCCCTCGGACCAATATTTATCGGATATCTCTATGACCTCACCCAATCTTGGACGGTTCCAATACTAACCATCATCACCGTATCCGTCCTAGTCATGCTATTCGGATTCGGGACAGGCCGTAATAAATTCGTTTAAGGTGCCTGGCACTCCCCGGTTTTTGTCGAATTTTGCGGACAGTTGTTGGTCAAAAGGGTAAGTCTCTTACTTTTCAGTTAGGGGCTTACCCTTTTTGACTCCGAATTGTTGTTACCATCTTTTGCTGTATCATTCATTCTATTTATATCCTCTCGACTGACACCTCTTCTTAAAATCTACATATACTGGTACAAATGCCTAGAGGAGGTTCATTCATATGGATAGCAAAGAACCTATTACAAAAGGTTCTCCAAAACGAAAAAAGTGGCATGTTTATGAAATCCTTGGCCTGTTCATCGTTGCATTATCTTTAATTTTGCTTTTCTTTGCACCAAGTGCGCTATCAGAGTTATTCGACGTTATTATTCAAGAAGTAAAACCTGTTGTCATCGATACCTTCTTATTAAGTGAAGTTGGAATAGCAATCATTGTGAGTGTTATTGTTGGGAGGATGCTGGAGCGTTTTGGATTTACGGATGGACTGATTCGTATCTTTGTACCGATTATGAAAGCATTTAAAATAAATCCATCTGTCATCATTCCGAGCTCCTATAATATTCTTGGTGATATTAATGCTGCGGGTAAAATTGCCGGACCGATTCTCGTTAAGGCCAAAGCAACAAAGGCCGAACAAAAAATTGCTGTAGCAACCATGATTCAATCCCCACAATCTTTCGCTACATTCGTATTAGGAATTATTGCTTTGTCCATTTTTGGAATTAGTGTCTTTCCGCTTGTCCTTCTTTCCATATTCGCACCATTAATTATCGTTCCTTGGATACTTTCAAAAACTATGTATCGAGATACAAAAAAAGTTGATTTGGAGGAATTACCACGTTTTACACCAAAGACCAAAATCATGAACACCATTTTTTCTTCAGCAAAAGAAGGAACAGAGTTATTATTGCTCACGATTATTCCTGCCGTTGCGGTTGTCTTTTTCTTTATTGGTGCACTGAATTATTTCGGGATATGGGGGCCGATTGAAGCTAGTTTAGGGACCATTTTAACTACATTTAGCATTGAACCGAGCACAGGAATTATCTCCATTCTTGCCGCACCAACACTTGCCGTTGCACAACTAGCAGAATTAAGCGCAAGCATTGATCCACGTTTAATAGTTGGATCATTTGTACTTGCAAATTCAGGGTTGCCATTATCTGTGATATTCGGCCAGGTACCTGTCACTTGGGCAGAAACAACCGACTTAAATGAGCGAGAAGTACTCGGGGCAGCTGTGATTGGAATGGTCATCCGAGTAATTACTGCATGTATCATTGGATATTTCCTAACTCCTTTATTGGTGGTGTGATAAATGGAAAATGCATACATTGTTTACGCAGGGAAACTAGTTACTGTAACGGAAGCTGGAACGATTTATAATGGAGCGATGGTCGTTCAAAATGGGAAAATTTCCGGAATAATGGACGGGAGTGTTGCTAGAAAATTACTACCATCTTTTCCAGTTCTCGATTTCTCCGATTACGTTGTAACACCATCTTTAGTCGACTGCCATACGCATCTAATGGAATTTGCACCAGCATCCTTATTCCCTATCACAAAAGAAACGCAATTAAACATGGGACGATCCATTATGATGAATGCACTCATGTCCGGAATAACGGCAATTGGCGAACAAATTTGCGGACATCCCAAAAGTTACTTTTCCATTAGGGATTATAAGAAGGCGGTACAGGGACTTCCCCTGGATATTTCCTTCGCTGCAACGAGCATATCGATAGGTCTAAAGGACTTAGCACACTTTACATCTGTAACGGAAGCTAAACCCGTCCAAAAGGATGACTTACTCAATCATCGTATTTTATTTGAAATGGCAGCACAAAGTGATTATCCTGGGGAGAACCTTTTTCTAAACGCTACTCCAGCAAATTTCACAGAAGATATGGTTCCACGAGCAGGTGAGATTATTTATCATGAAGAAGAATTGAAGGAAATTGTTTCAATCTTTCATAGTCAAAGAAAAAGAATCGGGGTTCACGTAGCAGGAGAGAAAGCAATTGATATGGCCATTCATAGTGGTGTAGATGTTCTGCATCATGCACATGGCATTTCGGACGAACAAATCGATAAAGCTTCCAAACTAGGCTTAAAAATTATCGCAACTCCCTTAGGTGGTACACATCTGGAACCAAACTCACCAGAAAACATTCTGAACCTTGTTCAACATGGGATAGAAACTTCTATTGCAACAGATGCCTATTTACCTCCTTATCCTGGAGCAGAGTGGTTACCTTTTGCTGACCACTCGTTAAAAGGACCTGAAGTCTTTATGGAGATTGCTCAGCCATCTATGAAAAAACTAAAAGAACATCGTTATGATGAAAATGAAATATTAGCACTTATAACCGCTAATCCTGCTAAAATATTAGGGAAAGAAAAAGAAAACCAATTTGGCAGACTCCGCAAACGAATGGACGCTAACTTCCTCGTAACAGAAGGTGTTCCAGGGCTAGAAATCACCGACCCAGAGAAAATAAGAAATATATTCTACCAAGGAAAAATGGTCATAGACAGAAGCTGAGGTGCCTGTCACTCCCCGATTTTTGTCGAATGACTGAAGGTGCCTGGCACTCCCCGGTTTTTGTCGAAGGGTTAATTTAGCACGTGCTCCATTCATATTGAACGGAGCACGTGCTTTATTTTTTAAGCGATTCCATTAAGTACATAATCTGTTTCGTCTGTCCATACAACAAATCCTGTGCATGCTCGATGCATTCCTCCAGTGTCAAAGGTTTATTGATAATGGAAAAACATCCTGAGAATCTATCTTGTAGTTTCTCTATATCTCCTGTTAAACTTCCCGAAAGTAAGATAACAGGTACCTTGTATTTCTTTGCTAACTGAGCCACATACCCTGGAGCTTTTCCGTACATTGTTTGTTCATCACTTTGACCTTCACCTGTAAATACTAGATCAGCTTGCTTTATATCATCTTCTAGTTTCATAGCCTTAGCCATTAATTCTGCACCTGACACAAGCTCGGCACCGATAGAAAGAAAGGCAAAACCAGTACCACCAGCAGCTCCTGCTCCAGGGACTTTCTTTAATGACTTACCGACTTCCGCTTCCACTAGATTCCCATAATGATCCAGTGCTTTATCATAAACAGGAATTTGATCAACGCTTGCACCTTTTTGCGGACCAAACACAACACTTGCTCCCCGATTTCCACAAAGTGGATTATCCACATCACAGGCCACTTTCATTTCAACTTGATACACCCTTGGATCGACATCTGTAAAACTGATTCTACTAACCTGTTGTAAATCATTTCCAAATCCACCAAGTTCATTTCCTCTTTCATCCCATGCTTTTACTCCTAGAGCCTGCAGCATTCCCAGACCACCATCATTTGTAGCACTTCCTCCAAGTCCGATAATAATGGATGTACACCCCCTATTAAGTGCATGTAAGATTGCTTCGCCTATACCAAATGTTGTAGTGTAGTCTGGATTTCTTTTTTTCTTAGGAACTTGCACTAGTCCTGCAATAGCAGCCAGCTCAATAACTGCCGTATGAGAATCAAGCATGGCATAATAACTTTCAATCTTCTCTCCTGTCGCTCCAGCGCATTGGATTACTACCTTTCTCCCTCTGCTAGATGCAAGCATCGCATCCATTGTACCTTCTCCACCATCTGCCATAGGCTTCATGGAAATCAAGTGTCCATTATCGATATCCGTGATCGCTCGCTTCATGGTTTTAGCTGCTTCCAACGCTGATAAACTACCTTTATAAGAGTCTGGTGCGAGAATAATATTCAAGGCTGCCCCTCCTTTTATTTTTTGGTGCCTGTCACTCCCCAGATTTTGTCGTTTTTTGTCAGAACCTTTTATTTTCTTTTCTAATTATACCATTTGTCTTATTTTATAGGAAAAGGAGAACTGGACGGACCAGTTCTCCTTTCATGAATATTTACTTAATCACTTCGCCCTCACCAGAAAGTATCTTTAACTCATCATTCTCATACCCGACCACATATTTCACCTTGTATTTACTATAGGATGTTAATCCATTATTGGTTTCTTCTGCCGTGATAAAGGCGGTAACTCCCACTTCATCGCCACTGTTTGCAGCGACGATGTCATCAATGAATACGGATTTCGTTTGCATGTATCCATCTCGGAAAGTTTCATAGGAAATATCGGATTGCCAATTACTCCCCAATAATGCATAGGCTGTGACATAATCTGCATAGTTTAAGCTTTCATAAAAATAATCAACCAAATAAATAGCCATATCTTTGTCTGCAGTATTATAGGAAGCTTCTTCATAATGCTTTTCATTTGCGCTTACCACGTTCGGCAAAGTAGTCATCGGTGTATCTGACCATCCTTCAATGAGAGAAAGCACATTTACAATCGGAATACTAAAGCCAATTGCCCCTTGATCAGACCCTGCAGAATTAATCCCTAATACTTCTCCAGTTTCCTGAAGAATCAGCGGACCACCACTATTCCCTGGTGCGATTGGTGCAGAGATCTGATAGACATCTTCATATCGATACGGCTCTAAATCTAAGTCACGTTCTACTCCACTGATAATTCCAGTCGTCACCGTTTTTTCCAAGCCAAAAGGGCTCCCCAATGCTAGAACTTCATCGCCCATCTCCGCCAAATCTTTGCTTCTGATTTTTAAAGGGTCCATCCCTTTAAGGCCGTCTACTCTCACAACCGCAACATCCACATCACTACTAATTCCTATTACTTTCCCAGAAAATTCATTTGAATCTGCAGTGGTAACGGTGACGTTCTCTACACCTGCAACCACGTGAGCATTGGTTACCACGTCTCCTTTGTCGTTAAATAAGAATCCTGACCCTAGTGATCCATCTGCCAATTCAATTTTCACGACACTTTTCTGCGTTTCATAAATAATTTCTTTAAGGTCTTTTGATTCGGTTTCCTTTGTTTGCACTGTTTCTTCAGCTAAGATAGTTGATGGCTCCTGAAGCTGATTTGGAACCGAATGACTAACATAGTAAACTCCAAAAGCTCCAACGCTCCATATGAATACGGTAAAAAACACACTGACCATCCATCGTTTCTGCAATTTACTCACCTTCCTTAATGGAGATACCATGTTATATTGTCAATCTCAACGGTTACCTCTTCATTAATAAAATAGACTATGTCTTCAAATGATCCTTGATCTCCTGGATTTAATTGATAAGGGTAAACGTAAGCCATTCCTTCATCATAATAAAGCCCATCTGCATCGTATAAGGTGTAGTAAATGGTCACATCAGAAATTCCTCGAGTAGCAACGTTACGAACGGTTCCATAAATATACACATCTCCGTATTCATCCATTTCTGTCTCAAATGTGATTACTTCCACTGCGGCTGTACGATTTTGTAAATCTTCTCTTGCTGCAGCTTCCATTGCCTGCTCGATACGCTCTTGTTCCGCTTGTTCAAAAGCTATTTCCTCTTGTTCTATTTTACTTTTTAATGAAAGGAGCTGCTCATCATCCGGTTTATATTCTAATCCTTTCGTTACAGTATCCAAAGCATCAGAAAACTGATTTTCTTCCAATTCTGCTGTTGCGTTATCGACAGTCATTTTTACTATTTTAGTCAAGATTTGTTCCTTTACTTCTTTTCCATCATCGGTAGATAAGGTTTCAATTACTTGTAATTTATCTTTCAAAGCATCAATTGTCGTTATATCATCGAGTTCTTGTTTAATCATTCCAATCTTCATACTGCTTTCTTCTGAGTCGATAAGCGTTGAAAAAGCCGTAAATAATGGACCAGATTGGACGTTGACTTTTTCTTTCAACTGAAATATCTGTGTTTCCGCGTTTTCATAATCCTTCTCTTTGATTCGTTTTTGAACTTTATCTATTTCGTCGTACAGACTTTTAGCCAACTGAATCTCTTCCAAATCTTTAGCAAGCACCTCATAATCAGGCCGTAGCTGGATAGCTTTATTCAAGGCTTCAACCGCTTCTGAGTAATCACCATCTAATGCAGCTTCTTCAGCCGCTTTTTGTAAATTCAACACTTCTTCATTAATATTTTTTTCATAATAGTAATAAGTGAGTAATCCAGTACTAACAAGGAAAAGGCTAATAATGGGAATCAACCATGCGAATTTCGATGTCAAACTTTTCTGTTTCTGAGGTGTCAGATTTTCTTGGCTAACCTCCTCATGAGTAAAATTATCAGTAGAAGTTGGAACTTCTGGTTTCTCTGAACGAGTCATATCTTTCGCGTCCGAAAGCGATGTTTCTTTATTTGGAGGTAACAATTCTGTTTCTTTACTTTACGTACCTTGTTTGTTGTCTGCAATAACTTTAGAACCACAATTCATACAAAAATGAGAGCCCTCTGGAATTGGTTCCCCGCAATGATGACAAATCAATGACAACATCCCCTTAGTGATTTTCGTCTTAATTAGGCAAAAAGAACTACTTTCATTCTATTATACTACTTTACCCACATAATGTAATTGGAAAATTCGAGAAGGTGCCTGTCACTCCCCGGGATTTGTCGAATTTTGTCAGAGTTGACTTTTTTAAAAATGTGCTTGATTAAAATTCTGTTTTAATCTTTTATTTTGGGTACACTAACTTGGTGTACATGTTTAAGGAGTGATTACCAGAAATGGAATTTATCGAGGGCATTGTTTCTTTATTAAATAATTTATTGTGGTCATATGTACTTATCATTATTTTACTGGGATTAGGTCTTTATTTCACGATAAGATCAGGATTTGTACAATTTTCGATTCGTGAAATGATTCGAGTGATTACAGATAAACGGGTATACACGGGGAGCAAAGGTAAAAACAGGAAGGGAACAAGCTCTTTCCAAGCTTTTGCCATAAGTGCAGCTTCTAGAGTCGGAACTGGAAATATGGCAGGTGTTGCATCGGCTGTAGCACTCGGGGGGCCTGGTGCGCTATTTTGGATGTGGCTCATTGCTCTTTTAGGCGCAGCATCAGGTTTTGTGGAGAGTACACTTGCTCAAGTTTATAAAGTGAAAGATAAAAACCTTTACAGAGGCGGACCCGCATACTATATCGAAAAAGGTCTAAAAAGCCGCTCATTAGGTGTCGTTTTTGCAGTAACTATCACTTTTACCTATGGGCTCGTATTTAATTCCGTTCAGTCTAATACAATTGGCTTGGCATTCTATGATCAATTTGCTGTAAGTCCCATTGTGATGGCGATTTTATTAACCATACTGACAGCTCTCGTCGTTTTCGGAGGAATTAGAAGCATTGCCAGTGTTTCACAAATCATTGTTCCTGTTATGGCAATCATCTACATTCTGTTAGCTGTTTTCATTTTGATCCTTAACATTGGTGCGATACCGGAGATTATTTCCATTATCTTTGCAAATGCGTTTGGCATAGAGCAAGTAGCCGGTGGTGGTTTTGGAGCGGCTATCATGATGGGGGTAAAACGAGGATTATTTTCCAATGAAGCTGGAATGGGTGCTGCACCTAATGCAGCTGCAACCGCAGATGTAACCCATCCCGTCAAACAAGGATTAGTGCAAGCACTTGGTGTGTTTTTTGATACATTACTAATATGTAGTGCCACGGGATTCATTATTATTGCAGCTGGTGGATTTGCAGGTAGCGATGTGGATGGAATCCAAATTACACAAGCAGCTTTTTCACAATTACTCGGAAATTGGGCAGGAGGATTTATCGCTATTGCCATTTTCCTTTTCGCTTTCAGTTCTATCTTAGGAAATTATTATTATGGAGAAAGCAATATTTACTACATCAAGGAAAGCAGAATGGCATTATTTGTATATCGGATCATTGTTCTAGTGATGATTATCTTCGGAACTTTAGCTTCTTTCGATTTTGTATGGGCTCTTGCCGATTTAACCATGGCGATTATGGCCTTAATTAACCTGTATGCTATTGCCAGACTCTTTAAAATTGCAAAAATCGCACTTGACGACTACCGCACCCAGCGAAAAGCAGGAAAAGACCCCGTCTTCCATCAACACACACTCCCTAATCAAGCTGGAATCGAAAGCTGGGAAACCAAAAAAAGATCACCCTAACGGTGCCTGTCACTCCTCGAATTTTGTTGCTTATTGTCGAATAGAAAAGAGTCATTCTATCAGGAATGACTCTTTTTATTATTAAATGTAACTCAAAATATAATAATTCCTGTATCGTATCTTGAATATATATGAATATAAAGCTAAAACATTCGAAAGGAGCGGTATAATTGTATAATAAAGGCTCTGACAATCAGAAAGCAAATCCCATTACGGTTCAAGACATCTGGAAAGCACATCAATCTATTCGACCTGTCGTGAAGAAAACGCCACTCATCTATTCCAAATCATTATCTACACAATATGGAGCAAATATTTATTTAAAATATGAACATTTACACGAGAGTGGAGCTTTTAAGATGAGGGGAGCGGTGAATGCCATCAACCAGTTATCAGAAAAAGAAAAACAGAAAGGAGTTACAACTTTTTCAACTGGAAATCATGGTCTTGCCGTTGCTTTAGCTGCTAAGAAACTGGGGATACCTTCTTGCATTTGTGTATCCAAAAACGTACCAAATGCCAAATTAGCAAGAATAAAAGAATTGGGTGCAACGTTAGAGGTTTATGGTGAAGGACAGGATGATGCAGAAAAACGTTGTTATGCGTTACAGAAGGAACAGGGGTTTACCGTCATACCGCCGTTTGACGATCCCAATATTATTGCTGGTCAAGGAACCATCGCTCTTGAGATTTTGGAAGAATTACCCACAGTAGATTGCGTTATTGCTGGGCTCTCCGGTGGTGGATTGTTATCCGGTATCGGTCTTGTCATGAAGCATACCAATCCAGATATATGTATCTATGGTATCTCTATCGAAAAAGGGGCGGCGATGCATGAAAGCTTAAAAGCCAAAAAGCCCATAACGGTCTCAGAATCTCCTACCCTAGCTGATAGTTTACTAGGCGGAATAGGCGCCAATAATACCTACACCTTCCCTATGGTTAAGCGCTATGCTGACAAATCCTTCTTAATTCCAGAAACATCTATTGCAAAAGGAATGGCTTATCTGTATCAAGAGCACGGTATCATTGTAGAAGGGGCAGCAGCGATTGGTGTCGGAGCTCTACTGGATAAGCATTTGCCATTGAATGAACAGTCGAATGTTGTGCTCATTGTAAGTGGATGTAATGTTGACTTAGAAGATCATTCACAGGCGATTATGAATTATATTTAGCCCTGCTGGTAATGAAGCTCGATTGGAAACTGATTACTTGGCAGAGATTCCTTTCATCGAGCTCCATTACCTTTCAGCGGTTCCATGTCGTTCATCAACTGCCACTTCCTTCATCGTCCTCCAAACACTTTTTTGTTATCACAACCGCAAACTTTGTCAAATTTAATCTCCAAAATATTATCTTTATTTGATAACCTTTCAACAAATTGATATTGTTCGCCTATTCACAGATATTCAGCGTTATAATGTAAATGGTTACATTTTTTCAATTATGTATTAAATTATCTTTCTGACTAATTAAAAAAAGAGGAGTGCATACGATGAAAGCAGCAGTTTGGTACGATCAAAAAGATGTTCGAGTGGAAGAACGTGAAGTAAAGCAATTGAAAGATACAGATGTATTAGTTTGAATTTAACCCTATCGTTTTAATGACTTCAGGTGTGAAATTATCCTCCTCTATGGGATATGAACCTGCTACATTTAAAAAATCTGTTGAAGTATTAATGGATGAAAGTATTAATGTCGAACCAATTATGACCAAAAAAATACAACTCGAAGACATTGTAGAAGAAGGATTCCATTCCTTATCCAACGACTTAAATCAAGCAAAAATCTTAATTGAATTAAGCGGAGGAAAATAAAAAACAGCTGGTGCCATCCAGCAGGTGCCTGGCACTCCCCGGATTTTGTCGAATAGCAAAAGTATTGTAATTCAAGAAAACCCAAACGACATTTATTACCGTTTGGGTTTTCTTATCTTCCATGACTACTATTCGTTTTCGACCACACTACCCCATTTATACTCATAAGTAGCTCCAAATGGATTTACATAAACACCTTGTAACTTATCAGAAACAAGCTGCGGAGTGGAGCTTTGATAAATAGGTGCGATTGCAGCATCTTCAAAGAGAATCTTTTCTGCTTCCAAGAAGGTTTCATATCGTTTATTTTTATCAGTCGCGTAGGTTGTAGCTACATCTTCCATTAATTGGTCATATTCCGTATTGGAATACCCCATTTTGTTGTTGCCGCCTTCTGTTACAAACAGATTCAAGAAGGTATATGGGTCAAGGTAATCTGGACCCCATGACGAAATTTGTATGTCATAATCCATTTTTGCATCCAAGTCTTTACGTTGTTCAAATGGGACGCGTTTTAACTTGATGCTCAAACCTGGAAGATTCGTTTCCAATTGGTTTGCCAGATATTCTCCCATCACTTTACTCTCTTCACTATCACTAGAAAGAAGTTCCAGTTCCACGGTATCTTTTCCAAGTTCACTTAATCCCTTTTCCCAGTATTCTTTAGCTGTTTCTGGATCATATGTAACAAGATCTCCATTGGCTTCTCGGAAGTCTTCTCCATCTGGAGTTGTTACAAAGTCTTGCGGAACAATACCATTTGCAACAAGTGAGCCATCATTTAAAATTTCATCTACTAAAGCTTGCTTGTTGAATGATCGGCTTATGGCAGCACGTACATTTTCATTTGCTAAATCTTCGCTATTCATTTGATTAAATTTCAAATAAAAAACAAATGTTTCTGGTACGACTTCATAATCTTCGTGTGTTGAATATTGATCGACAAGGTCTGATGAAAGGTCAGCACGATCTACTGTACCTTCTTCGTATAATCGGACAGATGTTTGTGGGTCTTTTACCACTTCAAATGTCAATTCATCTAATTGAACGGTCTCTTTATCCCAGTAGTTTTCATTTTTAACCAATTCCCACGAATTGCTTGTGCTTGTCCATTTTTCCAATGTAAATGGTCCATTGAAAAGTAAGTTTTCTGATGCAATCGCATAGTTATCAGCTTGTTCCTCTACAAAGGCTTGATGTTGAGGATAGAAAGTAGGAAACGTGGTAAGCGATTCAAAATATGGTGTTGGATTTTCCAATTCTACAATTAATGTATATTCTCCATCAGCTTCAACACCTAACTTTTCCACATCCATTTCTCCATTATTTATTGCTTCTGCATTTTTTACTACACCGTTCATCATATAAGGTCCGTATTCTGAGCCAGTATTTGGATCGACTGCACGTCTCCAAGCATAAACAAAGTCATTTGCTGTAACAGGTTCACCATTAGACCAAGCTGCATCCTCACGTAGTGTGAATGTCCATGTTAAACCATCCTCACTGACTTCATGTTCTGTTGCAATCCCCTCTACCGGATTCGCATCCTCATCTAGTCGATATAGACCCTCCATCGTGGCACCTAAAAATTGAAATGCATAAGAATCCGTTGCCATCGAGCTATCCATAGAAGGAATAATTTCTGCGTTTAACAAATGAAGAATCTGTTCTCCTCCTTCAGCCGTTTCGGAAGAGTTATCAGCTGATTCACCAGACTCATCGGATTCCTCAGATTGTCCACCACATGCTGTTAGCACAATTAGCAGTAAACCGAGTACCAACAACAATCCCCATCTTATTTGTTTCATATAAACGCCTCCTCTTGTTGTTTTATTAGAACCTCATTCTAATAAGTTAAAATAGTACACAATATAATTATTATACGAATAAATCAAGCAAAAAGTAAAGCAGGTACCCTTTAGGTGCCTGTCACCCCCCGAGATTTGTCGTTTTTTGTCGTTTATCTTATTAAGGTACCGTGGTTAAATTGCGCAAAGACTCATTTATCGTAAGTCTATGTAAAACAATGGTTTAAAAGGAATAAGGTTAGTGAGTATCATTTAAGGGTTTCCTCCATCAAATATTACTGCGATAAAGTTTTATCGTAAAATAGGAATTTGGTCGAGAAGTAGATGGAAAAGTAATTAGGATAGAAGGTCTTTTATAAAATTCAGTTCTTTTCTACTAGAAATCTTAATCTAATTTCTCTGATTGTATATCGTAATAGAATAGAAAAGTAGTAGTTAAAGAATGTTAAACTGAATGAAAAAACATTGATGCTTGCAGTTCTATCTGTAATTCTTTTTGTATCTGCACTTACATTTAAAATTATAAAATTGGGGTATTTTATATGATCGGGGAGCGTCTTTGCAGCGCTTATTATTTTATTTGTCAACAAAGGTGGTGGAAAGTCTGCTAGTCCCTGGGCGCTGGAGCTTGACGTGGCTATTCATGCTTGAAATCTACATCATGTCTAATTTTATAATTTCTGCCCATGAAAAAAATCCTAAGATTATAATAATCTTAGGATTTTGCTTTGCCTAGCGGCGTCCTACTCTCGCAGGGGGAATCCCCAACTACCATCGGCGCTGGAGAGCTTAACTTCTGTGTTCGGCATGGAAACAGGTGTGACCTCTCCGCTCTCGCTACTAGGCCTACATGATGTAGGTCGTTCGGTGTTGTTCACAGGACGTGAACGGTTTTAACCGAACATCCTTTACTTTCTAGGTTTGTACCCTAAAAACTAAATAAGAGTAACTCTAAGACATCTTGAAGAAGTTAGTTAAGTCCTCGATCGATTAGTATTCGTCAGCTCCACGTGTCACCACGCTTCCACCTCGAACCTATCAACCTCATCGTCTCTGAGGGATCTTACTC
>NZ_RBZP01000030.1 GCF_003628505.1 Oceanobacillus halophilus
GAAAATTATTTAGAAAAACAAAAAAGAGAAAAAGCTAACAAAAATTAATGATTTGTATTCATTATTTTTTGTTAGCTTGATGGCTATGGAACCTGTCCCCACGTCCCCCGCACCTATGGTGACAGATTCGCTATCATCGTTGACAAATAGTCACCACTTTTGTTACCTTTATAGAAACTAGTTATGGTGGTAGGAGGAATTGAGTGTTTTGGAGGATTATAATCACGAGAGTTTGCGTTCATTTTTACAGAAACAGATGGAAGTAAAACATTTATCGATACGAAAACTTAGTAACTTATCTGGCATTGATCATGCATCGATATCTAAGATGATGAATGGAAAGAGAAAAGCGAATCTACAACATCTGGAGAAATTAGCTGCTGGTCTGGATATAGATTTATCTGAATTAATGAAGGCTGCTGGTTATCCGATAGAACAAAAAAAAGAGGAAAATTCAGATTTACATATTGCTTTAGACAATATCGAAAAACTCATAGAGTCCTCCGAAGTTTATACAGGAAACTTTTCTCTGGAACAAATGGAAAAAGAATTAGCAAACTATCAAATTTATAGTCAAACGGAAGAAGGTAAGCAGGTTGTATTAGAAAACTTCCAATCGAAACTTAGCAAACTTGGTGGTGGGATTGGCCCTTATATACAAAAGTTACAGTGGATGTACGGACAATTCACTGAGAATAAAGGGAAGAAATACCAGCTCGCCTTAATGGGAGGAGCACTCCTGTATTTTATTGTAACGACTGATTTGCTGCCGGATTATCTTTTTCCTGTTGGATTTTTAGACGATGCCTTGGTTCTACAAACCGTCTTGCAACAGTTAGAAAGTAAAAAATAAGAAAGGTTCATCCCTTATCACTATGCATAAAAAAGAACATCAAGTAGATCATCTTCTTTTGCTATTGGTATTTAGTTTATGTATTTTCAGCTTGTTTGCTGTCTATAGTGGGTCCGGTCAATATGCACAAGACCAACCGTTTTATTTTGCCATTCGCCAATTCATTTGGTATTTCATCGGCTTCATCATCATGATTGTCATAGCTACATTTGATTATGAATTGCTGAAGAAATGGGCATTTCCGTTCTATATAGCGGGGATTTTTGCCCTGCTCACGGTTCATTTTTTTGGTACCATCAAAAATGGTTCCCAACGCTGGATTCATCTAGGAATAATAGAGATTCAGCCATCAGAATTTATGAAGATATTTCTCATCCTCTATTTATCCTATTTATTAAGTAAGGAAGGCAATACGAAATTATCATTTAAGAAAAGCATCCCCATTACACTTAAAGTGATTGGTTTCTCCTTGATTCCTTTTCTTTTTATACTAGTTCAACCCGACTTAGGGTCTGCCCTTGTTATAGTTGGAGTTGCTGCTTCTTTAATGATCGTATCCAGCATTTCAACCAAAATGATGGCTATATTTGCTACTGGAATAACAGGGCTAATTGGGTTTCTTATTTATTTATTTCAATATCAGCACGACTTGTTTACCAAAATTCTACAACCACATCAGTTGTCTCGAATCTATGGGTGGTTGAACCCAAGCCAATACTCCTCCGATTATGGATATCAGCTCCAGCAGGCTAAAATGGGGATAGGATCTGGCCAGCTAACTGGAAATGGTTTAGGCCAAGGTGTCCAAGTACAGAGTGGAAAAGTACCAGAAGCACATACCGATTTTATTTTTGCGGTCATTGGAGAAGAATTTGGATTTATCGGAACCAGCCTACTGATTTTCATCTACTTTCTACTAATCTATCGGATTATTCAAATTTCATTTCAGGCCAACGACTTATTCGGTGTATACATCTGTATCGGAACAGTTGGTTTAATTGGAATTCAAGTTTTTCAAAATATCGGAATGACCATCGGCTTAACTCCTATTACCGGTTTAGCGCTGCCCTTCATTAGTTACGGCGGAAGTGCATTATTAACTAATTTTATTGCATTAGGATTGGTATTAAGCGTTCAATTACGTTCTAAAAAATATATATTTAGTGAAAATATTATCTAAGTGGAAAGGAATCCGACCAATGAAATCCCTAATAGCTAAAAAGATCAAACAATTTGACTATACCCTACTATTCGTCATAGTATTTCTCGCTGTGTTTGGAATTATGATGGTATATAGCAGTAGCTATACCATCGCTTATGTTGATTATGGCATTCCTAATTATTTCTATAGGAGACAGCTGCAATGGTTATTCATTGGTCTTTTCTTTTTTGTATTGGCAGCATTTTTTCCTTATCGAGTATATAGTAAATTAAGTCCCTTACTGGTAATGGCTTCCATTCTATTATTGATTCTTGTTCTTATTCCAGGAATAGGAAGCGAACGAAATTATTCGCAGCGTTGGATTGAGTTAGGCCCTCTTGCGTTCCAGCCAACCGAAGTGATTAAACTATTTATGATTATTTATTTCGCTTCGTTTTATGCTAAAAGACAGCAAACCATTTCCCACTTTAAGGATGGGGTTTTGCCTCCGATGCTAATTTTAGCAATTATTTTCCTGTTAATTTTAAAACAACCTGATCTTGGTTCCGCGGCCTCTATTTTGTTTGTATGCGCCATTATCGTCATCTGTTCTGGAGTAAAAATGAAACATCTATTTATGCTCGGATGTGTTGGTCTAGTAGGATTACTATTTTTTGCTTATTCCTCCCCCTACCGTGTCGAACGAATTACTTCCTTTGTCGATCCATTTGCCGACCCTTTTGGGGATGGGTATCAGTTAATTAATGGGTATATCGCAATTGGAACCGGTGGCATGTGGGGAACGGGCCTTGGTAACGGCGTTCAAAAATTGGGATTTTTGCCTGAAGCACACACAGATTTTATTATGGCAATTATTATTGAGGAACTGGGAATGATTGGATTGATCATTGTGATATGCTCCTATATGTTTATTATGTTTCGCGGCGTCCGTATTGCTAGAGGTTGTAAGGATATGTTTGCCAAATTACTCGCTATTGGGATTACATTTCAGATAATGACCCAAGTAGTAATTAATTTAGGTGCAGTATCAGGACTCCTACCAATCACCGGCATAACCCTACCCTTAATCAGTTACGGAGGATCATCCCTCGTAATAACCATGGTATCACTAGGCATCTTACTCAACCTTTCCACTAGGGACACGGGGACAGGTTAGTTGTCCCCCCCACCTTTTCCTATCAGCCACCCCTCCATTTCAAGCTCCGGGACGAGGAACCTGTCCCTCCGTCCCACTCACTTCCATTCCATTCCTGTTCTTTTGATGTTTATGTTATATGTTACTTTAATGTCCATTTCTTTGTAGGTTTCGGTCCATTTATCATTGGTCTTGATTTCTTCATTCCAATAGTTTTTATGCTTTGCTCGAATTCTTGCTCCTAAGCCAAATACGTCTGATCCATCTTCTTGTAAATTTTTAACAAATTCATCACCTAACTTTTTCGCTTTCTCTTCCGCCTCTTGTTCAATTTTCCTAACGGTATTTTGGTTTAAGTTTTCTGTCTTTGTTTCTTCTTCAATAATGCTATCAATAGTTATATCGATGGATGCACGTGGTTCTCCATTTTTTAATTCGGTCATGATTTTGGAGTCCCTTTCAGTCGCTTTAATCATATAGATACCTTCTTCTTCCGGTAATTTGACTGCATAACTATATCCACCTTGGTTCTCACCCATAACCGACATATAAACACCAATCTCAATTGGAGAGAACTTTCCGACCATCCTATCTCCCTTAAAATAGTTCATACCATCAACAAGGATACGGTCTTTATCTTCTACCTTAATGGATGGAATCATTGGATCAATCCCAATATCAGCTAAATCAATCCAAAACTTTCCTAAATACTCCCTTGGAAGTTTTCCTTGACGAACAGCATTGTCTAACGTATTGGATAAATACAAGGAAGGTACACTTTCAACGGGTGGTGCAGCTTCTAATACTTCTTTGGCATCTCCGCCGTTTATAACCATCCATGAAGTTCTTCTCACTTCAGGATTGCGCCTTAGGAAATCATTTATTTCCGTTACTCCTTTCTCGGCTATTTCTTCAGAGATTACGATGATTTGAACGTGTCCGAGATATAATTTCTCAGCTAATTGTTGTTGTAAATTGGCCATGGCATCTTTGATGGTATGGCCAACCGTTTCTAGTACCCAGGCATTTTTCTTAGAACCTTCCCCACCCCCACCTTCTGGACCCAATTTAATCTTACCAGGTAAAGAAATTTGTGCGGTTAATTTGATATAGTCGTCCTCTTCTCTATCTGGAAACTCTCCATTCTTGTGTGTAACTGAAGGCTCTTTTTCCATATCTTCCTCCGTTGCCACGTCAATAGCAAGTCCTAATAAATTCGCTCTTTCTTCTAATTCATATCTATCCCAACATCCTGACAGCACAAGTAATATACCAAACAGCAAAGGAATCCTTTTCATACAGATCCCCCTTTTTTCTTCCTTATAATAGATATACAAAGAAGGAAAAATGGATAAACCAATAAAGGAACTACCCCATAGCTAGAAAACATCCGAATATAATCATACAAGGTATAGATATCTCGAGGAAATATAGCAATACCATATATAATTGGAGCAGTAATCAGTGATACTACCCGATAGTGGTGGAATCGAAAAATCCCACAAACCCCTCTAACAACAAGGAAATAGTAAGAAAGCAAAGTTGTAAAAACACCATATACCCATGAAACCAACAAAACAGCATCGATTCTGGACAAAACCTCTCCTGGAATGGTAATCATTCTCCCTAAATTTAATAGCGGCCAGTACATTTTCTTGATTTCATTTTCCCCAAATACAGCAACTGTCATGGTTGTCATGAATATAACGATAAATCCTGCTATCCAAAATCCCCCTACTGCTCCCTTCCATGATTTCTTCGGATATTTCATAAATGGAATTACCATCGCAATAACTACGAAATTGCCAATCGCTTGTGTAACAGCAAGGGCTCCATTCATAAATCCTCCCCAAGTTGGATCATTCCCTAAGATCGGTGTCATGTGATAGATTTCAATATCTCGAAATGCAGGAGCAACCACGATAATAATCGGGATAAGGATAAGTGGCACATAAAAAAAATGAATGGAAGCAAACGTGTCTACTCGTTGGAAGCTAGTGGTTGCAAATAACAAAATCATAGCGATTATTGAAATATGCATCGGTGTATTGGGCAAAATAGACCCTTGAACTGCTTCGGCAAATTGTCTCGTTTCTAAGCCAGTCAAAGCCAAAAATACAATTACAATCAAAAAGCTACATAATCTACCTATTGGCTTTCCCAAGATGCTTTCGTTATATCCCACTAACGTATCCTTTGTGAACCTTCTTCCTATTAACACATACCCCATCAATCCAATAAAGGCGATAAAAATCCCCACCAAACTGGCAAAAGGAGCGGCGTTTCCCGCACCCCTTACTGTAAAATGGGTGAGACCTAACATGGATACCCCTAACATCGTACTAATGATAATAAAAGCAAGTTGAAGGTTGGTCACCTTATCACTAGGCTTATTCATCATTCTCCCCCTTCCTCTTGAAAGGGTTAGTCGGGCCACTTTCCACACCGCTTTCTACACGTACTTTATCTTTCGGTTGAAGTTCAGCTGGTCTCTCGGTAAGCCAACGAAGAGGAGCACGAATTAATGAATCCTTAAAACCTTGTTTATTCCAAGGAGAAACTGGACTCAGATAAGGAACCCCAAACGATCGTAAAGAAATCATATGATTGATAATGAACATGAGGCCTACCGCTAGTCCTAGTAACCCTATAAATCCAGAAAGAATGATTAAGGGAAACTTCAGTAACCGAAAGGCAATTGCTGCATTATATGAAGGTGTCGCAAAGGATCCAATCGTAGATAATGCAATAATCACCACGGTAATTGGACTCACAAACCCTGCTGACACAGCTGCTTCCCCAATGACAAGGACGCCTACGATGGATAGTGCGCCACCAACTTGTTGGGGCATCCGGATGGTTGCTTCTCGCAGTATTTCCATTGCCACTTCCATCAATAGGACCTCTACCACAACAGGAAACGGAACACCTGCCCTTCCACTAGATGCTGCGACGACAAATTGAGCAGGTATCATTTCCGGATGAAAAGAAACGATTGTTATGTATAAGGAGGAAAAGGTTAGCGAAAAAATCAATGATAAAAAACGAATGACACGGATAATACTCATGATAATCGTTCTTCCCGCATAATCTTCACTCGTTTGATAGAACTGATTAAATACCGCTGGAACAATTAATGCAAAGGGAGACCCATCCACTAAAATTATCACTCTCCCTTCCAATATATTCCCAACCGCTTTATCAGGACGTTCGGTATTTTGAACCTGTGGAAAGGGGGAACGTGGGTTATCTTGAATAAACTGTTCGATATAACCAGCATCTAAGATACGGTCAATAGAAATATCTTGAATCCTTTTGATTACTTCTTCTAACAATGCATCACTTACTACATTATCCAAATAACAGACAGATACTTTTGTTTTAGTCTTCTCTCCCACCTCAAAGGGCTCCACACGAAATTCAGGCACAGGAAGCCGATAACGCAATAAGGATATATTGGACTCCATTTGCTCAATAAACCCATCCCGCGGCCCACGAACAACTCTTTCTGTTTCCGGTTGCTCAATACTTCTTTTTTCTGTTTTCAGGGTATCCAACAACAGATATTGGCTCTCTCCATCCAAGAGGATAACAGTCTTTCCATGCAATAATCCGTCTAGTAGACTGCTTAAATCCTGCTTCTTTTCCCCATCCGCAAAATACAGATAATCATTCAACAGAGATTGAAGTAAATCTTTTTTTGTACTATTGGCTGATTCTTCGTTATTACTACTTCTCTTTTCTTGTAACGGTTGAATAATATCTCGATTGATTTTCTCCTTGTCCACTAAACTGCTAATAAAGAGGGAAGTAGCAGGTATATTATTAAATAAATGGAAAGAACGGGTGGAAAAGTCAGCATCATTTTTAAAAACTTTCTTAACTGTTTGTACGTTTTCATCTAAGCTTGTCGTTAAACGAGTTTCTTGAGAAGTATCTAACATACTACTGGAAGGCTCCTTGTTCCTCTTATTCCCCTTCCACTTACTTTTCCAGAAATTCATCTTATCTCTCCATTTTTGTCATAAAAAATTGTACAACCCTAGTATGCAACTTGGTATTATGATTTATACTTTTTTGGGGGACATGGGGATGGGGGACATGGGGACAGGTGAGTTGTCCCAGTCTATTCTTGAGGTGGTGGGACGCGGGGACAGGTTCCTCGTCCCCCAGTCAGTTCTTGAATTGTTGAGTAACTTGCAACTAATATAGAAGATAAAGTAAAAAGTGCAGCACTGTATTTTTATCAGAGTGCTGCACTTTTTTCCATGCTTTTATTATTATATCCTCACTATGGTCATACATTTGTTAACTTCTCTTGTATATGACACTGTGTTAAAAAGAAACACAGTTTTGGGACAAGGAACCTGTCCCCGTGTCCCCCTACTTCTTCAACTCCAACGGAACTTTAATTAGTTCTTCTACACCTTCTCCATTTAGTACTTTTTCAACTGCCGAGACGGCTTCTTGTCCCATTAGGTCTGGTTGTTGGGCAATGGTGGCTGTTAGTTCGCCGGCTTCTACTGATGCGATTGCATCCTCCACACCGTCAAAACCGATGACCATAATATCTTTTCCGACGGCTTTGATTGCTTCCATTGCTCCTAGGGCCATTTCATCATTATGAGCAAAGACAGCTTGAATGTCGCCGTTTCCTTGTAACGTATTTTCCATAACGGTTAATCCTTTGGTCCGATCAAAGTCTGCTGGTTGACTTGCCACAATTTCCAGCTGTTCATCGGCAATATTATGGAATCCTTCTCCACGTTCTCTTGTAGCAGAGGCACCAGCAATTCCTTCAATTTCCACTACCTTCGCCCCTTCACCAACTTTTTCTACAATAAAGTTGGCTGCCATTTCTCCACCTGACACGTTGTCGGAAGTAATGAGTGTTTCTACTTCTCCTTTATCTGCGGAACGGTCAATGGTAAGAACTGGTATCTCTGCATTATTTGCTGATTGTACAGCGGAAGAAACTGCTGCAGAATCTGTTGGGTTAACTAATAGAATATCAACACCTTGTTGAATTAAATCTTCAATCCCACTAATCTCTGTTGCCGCATCATCTTGGGCATTAACGACGATAATTTCATATCCTTTTGCTTCCGCATCCTCTACAATCGCGTCACGAAGCGAAACAAAGAATGGGTTATTTAAAGTAGAAATACTTAATCCGATTTTTATATTTCCATCATCAGCAGAATCATTATTAACAAATGGACTTTCCATGGAACACGCTGTTAAAAAGACCAACATCAACGTAAGTGCTACCGTTAGTATTTTTTTCATTTTTTTCACCTCTTTATGATCTCTTTCTGTCTAATAATACGGCAATCAAGATGACGACACCTTTAACGACTTGTTGATAGAAAGATGAGATCCCGAGCAAGTTCATCGCATTATTTAAAATTCCGATAATCAGCACCCCGATAAACGTACCAGCAATTCGTCCTTTCCCACCTGCAAGGCTTGTCCCACCAATAACAACAGCGGCTATAGCATCCATTTCGTATGCCTGACCTGCAGTTGGCTGAGCAGAATTCAAACGAGAAGTAAGAATCATACCAGCTAAACCTGCCATCATCCCACTAATCGAGTAAATCATTATTTTTACTCGGTCAACTTTAATACCAGAAACAAGTGCTGCTTTTTCATTACCACCGAGGGCATAGGTTTTGCGACCAAATGCCATTTTATGAAGCATAAAAGCTAAAACAATAAACGCTAAAATCATCGTAACTGCTGGAACAGGTATTCCTAGAAAATATCCTTTACCGAATAATTGGAACGCATAGGAATCTCCAAGCCCAGTAATTGGCTTACCGCCTGTATACACAAGGGTTAGGCCACGATAAATGGTCATCGTAGCAAGTGTGACAATAAACGGTGCCATTTTTCCTTTAGCAATAAGGACACCATTAAGTGCTCCGAATACAGCACCGAGCAAGGTACCAATAACAATGGCTAGAATCGGGTCAACCCCGGCTACCATCATCCCTGCAGAAAGCGCGCTGGTTAGAGCAAGAATCGAACCAACGGATAAATCAATTCCACCAGTTAAAATAACAAAAGTCATCCCAAAGGCGATTAACCCATTGATAGATATTTGCCTCAGTAGATTCATAATGTTGGCAGGATCAATAAAAGATGGATTTAATATAGTAACAACTACAATAAGACCAAACAGCGCCAATAATGGAACCAATTTACTCCAGATCGTTGTTAGCTTTGATGTTTTCATGTTAATTACCCCCTGTAGCAAACGTCATAATTTTTTCTTGCGTTGCTTCTTTTCTAGCTAATTCACCAGAGATTTTCCCTTCATGAATAACAAGTATTCGGTCGCTCATTCCTAATACTTCTGGAAGATCAGAGGAAACCATGATAATGGCAATTCCACGATCCGTTAGCTCATTCATCAAATGATAAATCTCACGTTTCGCTCCAACGTCAATTCCTCTTGTTGGTTCATCCATAATTAAAACCTTAGGAGCAGTACCTACCCATTTCGCAATCACGACCTTTTGCTGGTTCCCTCCAGATAGGTTCACAGCTTGTGTTTCCTGTGACTCCGTTTTTACTTTGAGACGTTCAATCATCATTTTCACAAATTGTTTCTCATCATTTCCTTTAACGACTCCATTGGGAGAAAAACTCTCTAAATTGGTTAGGCCAATATTTTCACGAATGGAAAAATCAAGAACAAGCCCTTCCTCTTTTCTATCCTCAGTAATAAATGCTAATCCCTGTTTGGCAGCACTGGCCGGGGTTTTTATGGAAATGGCCTTTCCGTCAATTTTTATTTCCCCCTGATCAAAGGAATCAATTCCGAAGATGGACCGCATGATTTCGGTTCGTCCTGCGCCCATCAAGCCAGAGATGCCTAATATCTCCCCTTTTCTAATGGAAAAACTAATATCTGCAAATACATCTTCTTTCGTCAGACCATTCACTTCCATAATGGTTTCACCATATGTTGGATTTCGTTCCGGATACCTGTCTTCTAATTCACGACCAACCATTTGTTTCACAATCTCATCAAAAGAAGTTTCCTTGATATAAGAAGTAGCAACCGATACACCGTCACGCATAACGGTAATTCGATCACAGATTTCAAAAATTTCTTCCATCCGGTGTGAAATGTAAACTAGTGAAACCCCACCGGATGTAAGCTCTTTCATTATCTGGAAAAGCATTTCTATTTCTCTATCGGTTAATGCAGAGGTTGGTTCATCCATAATAATTACTTCAGCATCCAGCATGAGCGCTTTGGCTATCTCAATCATTTGCTGCTCTCCAACCGAACATTCTCCAGCCTCTTTATTTAATGGAATCGAAATATTCATCCGTTTGAAAATAGCCTCCGCTTGCTTTTTCATTTCCTTTTCCTTTAATACACCGAGGGCATTTCGTTTCTCTCTTCCGATAAACAAATTTTCCAAAACGGTCATCTGTGGCCAAATATTTAGCTCCTGCCGAATAAAGGCAAGCCCTGCTTCTTCCGCTTCCTTTGCATTTGTAAATGCCGTTTCCTTTCCGTCAATCGTAATCTTGCCTTGATTCTGTGGAAAAAGCCCGGTTAATATATTCATTAAGGTTGACTTCCCTGCACCATTTTCTCCCATTAATGCATGGGTTTCTCCTGGCTCTAGTGTGAAATCAACTCCTTGTAAAACTTTATTGGCACCAAAGGCCTTGTGAATATTTTCCATTACTATCCGCATCGTGATCACCCCTTTTTATTAAAAAAAGACACCTGACTGTAAAATACAATTAGAATAGGCAGTCGTTTCACCTGTTCGAATAATGGCTTTAGCATTTCTAGTCAATTTTTTGAATTCCTCGTGTGTGACATATTGTCTTTCCTGATCAAAGAATGTCGTTATAAATTCATGTTGACTTGGATTTGCATCCTTTATTTCAGATGCGATTGTCACTTTTTCTATAACCATGTCATCCGCTACCGCTCGAACCACTTCTTGAAAAGATGGCATACCTGGTGTCAGTGCCAAATCTATTTTTACGACGCCTTCTGGAACTGGTAGACCCGCATCTCCAATAACCACGGTATCTGTATGACCTAAATCTGCTAAAACCTTTGCTATCTCACTATTTAAAATCCCTAATCTTTTCATTCCTTTCAACTTCCTTCCACTTCATCTCTTGATGGCATACCACCCTGTGCTCCAAACTTCGTAATTGAAATCGATGCAGCGCGATTAGCAAATCGGATTGCTTCGTCTATTTTCCTTCCTTCTGCAACCGCAACTGCAAAAGCAGCATTAAACGTATCACCTGCACCGGTGGTATCAACAGGCTCCACAACATAAGATGGAACCACTTCTTCTTTCGTCCCATTAAAATAGCGAACACCATTTTTTCCCTCTGTAATCAATAATTTATTGGGAAAACGAGCGAGTACTTCTGAACGTTCCTCTTCCCCGAACATAACTGCAAACTCATGCTCATTCGGTGTCAGATACGTTGCAGACTCAATCACGTTATTACTAATTTTCCGTGCTGGAGCAGGGTTCAGTAACCACTTTTTGTGAAACTTCCGGCAAAAATTTGCAAGATATTCAATGGTCTCCTCTGGGGTCTCTTGTTGAACCATGATGATATCGGCTTCTTTGAGGTCCGAAACAGCCTTTTCCAAATAACTTGGTGTGACGACATCATTGGCACCTTTAACGACAATAATGCTGTTATCGCCTTCCGCCAGTGTGATGTGAGCTGTACCTGATGGAATTTGTGGAACGGGTTCCACATACGTTACAGAGACACCATTTTTCTTTAAATTATCGAGGATTTCTTTTCCAAATGCATCCTCTCCAACTCGACCAATCATAGAAACATTCGCACCAAGCCTTGCCGCCGCAACTGCCTGATTGGCACCTTTTCCTCCTGGAACCGTCTGAAATGATTCGCCAATAAGCGTTTCCCCAGCCTTTGGCCTTCTATCTGCTGTAACGACTAAATCCATGGAGGCACTTCCTACCACTACCACTTTCACCATCTTATTCTCCTACCTTTCTTGTGGACTGTCTTTCGATAAATTGAACGGGTAACTGACAATGTAAATCATCTAAGACTTGTTGATTTATTTTTTTAAGCAATATCTCCGCAGCCTTCTCCCCCATCTCGTAGGCAGGCTGACGTATAGTAGATAACCCAGGATAAACTAATTCACTTATAGAGATATCATCAAAACCGATAATTTGAACGTCTTCCGGAACCTTTCGTCCGGTGCGTTGTGCTTCATTCATCATGGCAACGGCAACAATATCATTACAAGCTAGGATTCCATCCGTGTTTGGATAAAATTCAAATAACGAGCTTGCCGATTTGCTAGCGCCTTCAAATGAAAGCTTGGAGTCAAATACATGGACCTTTACCCCTGCTTGCCTTAGTACTTGAAACGATGATACAAAACGCTGATAGACAGGCCTGACCTCTATTGGTCCTCTGATAATCGTAATTTCCTTACTTCCGCGTTCTAACATTTTCTCCGCAGCCAACCTGCCCCCTTCGAACTGATCTGCATAGACAGCAGGCAATTCTTCCACCGTTCTGTCCAGCAAAACAATTGGTACATTTAAGTCAGAAAGCATGTCACTGTGGGGTTCATTAATAGAAGCAACGATACCGACGACATTGTGCTGCGCAAACGTATCCAAGTAGTCGATTTCCTGTTCAAGCTGCTCATCACTATTTCCAATAATTAAACGGTAGCCATGTTCACGAAGATAATCCTCCACTCCCCTAGCCAACGCTGGGAAAAACGGGTTGGTTATATCCGGAAGTATTAAACCAATCAATTTAGACTTTTGTTTATAAAGGGATCGAGCTACTTCATTAGGCCTATAATTTAATTTTTGAATAGCATCTAACACAGCTTTCCTTGTATCCTCATGCGCATATCCACTATTATTCAACACCCGCGATACCGTTGCAGCTGAAACACCAGCCTCTTTCGCAACATCTCGAATCGTAGTCGCCATCTCATTCAACCTCCTACCTGGAACCGGTTACACACATCATAACATAAACACTTTTTATTTGTCGAGAAGGAAATTAACTGACGGGGAGGGGGACACGGGGACAGGTTAGTTGTCCCCCTCTACAAAAAAAAAGGAAGTAGCATAGCAGCACTTTTATATGCTCTACACTCACTCCCACATTTGTAACCTATAAAACTCAACATCTATCTTCTTTCGGGACAAGGCACCTGTCCCTCTGTCCCCCTTATCCGAGACAAGGCCCCCTTACTCAACTCCAAATATCTCATGCGCTTTATCTAGGTCTTCTTCAAAATAATATGCAAAGTTTTGGTCAAAATAGGTAGGATCCAGTTCTGTTAAGTGTTGAACTTCGATCTTATTTTCTAGAACATGCTGATGTAATTTATACATGGAAGCTAGGTTATTCCATACATTTATCACAGAACCATCATTTAAATGAATACGATAATTCGCAATAACCTTCAATGGTTTCAAATTGTTTGCATTGTCTACCACTACTTTTTCTTCGTGTTTAATTTCCGTAGAAACATAATCTACTTCTTCCCATTTTGCTGTATTATGGAGAAAGACACGATGCTTCACAATTTTTTCTTCATCTACCGCATGAAACCATAGAGATGAGATAACAAACATAACAACAGATAAGATTAATAAGACAGGAATAATCTTTTTCCCTGCATCAGCAAGCGGGACATACTTTTTAAATGCAAAAAGTAGAATAATTGCTACTGCTAGGTATTTTGTCCAGTGGAGAATAGGAGTCACAAACGAAATATATGTATGAGATTGAAAAACAACATAATGAATTCCCCGTATTACCCATTCTGTGGCTAAATAAACTATTCCAATAGAAACAATCAATAAAAATAACTTCTTCACCATAACGAATCCACCCTCTCCCCAAATTGCAATGTTACTAGATTACGTTGTTCTTAGAATTTCTATAAGTATATCTATCATCAATAAATTATGCAAAAAGAGTGCTTCGCTTGAACAAACGAAACACTCTTTTCATGAATGAAGATCTATTTACTCTCCCACTGGCGCAAAGGAGTCAGCAGATCCCCAACTACTAATCGTTTCAATCGTATTGATAGGAACGATTTCGCCATCTCGGATTTCAAACACTCTCCATGAGTTCCCAACTTGATCTACCGGAACATTAAAGGTAGCAAGCAGCGTGTCTTCACGGTAAATTTGTACACGTGCATCTGAATTGGATAAATCTAGTTGATTATTTTCATTGAGATAACGTCCTGTATAATTGTGAATCGCGTACGTATAGGTTCCCATTTGCATTTTATTAATAACCGTTACGGTTTCCGGACCATACGAAGAGACATCATCACGATCTAAGTTCACATCATTGCCATCATCTCTATACACTTTATCAGAGTAGTAAATGTGGAATCGACCACCATCGATTTTTGGACCAGTTAAATGAGAATCCAAATCACGAGGAGATTCTCCCCAAGTTAGGACGATTCTTAAATTTTCATCAATGACACCATCAGGTGAAATGGTACCATTTTGGTTTCCTCTTACTTCTCCCCCAATAGACAAGATATTCGCCTGAGCTGGAATATACCCCTCTTTATTCAATGCCATCGTATAGTTTCCACCAGGTAACTCTACTTCATAACCTCCATTGTCATTTGTAGTCAGAGTTTCAACAACTTCACCAGTAGTGTTGTTTTTCCCTTTTCTAATTTCAATGGTAAGCTCTGCGACACCATTTCCGGTTAATGCATTGACAATTTGGCCTGCTACTGTCCCAGTGCCCGCATATTCATCTCCAACTAATTGAAGCTCTGAGTCATAAGTAGTTGTATCAGACGAAGTGATTTCGACTTGGGATGAATCCGTAACATAGCCAGTATGGGATACTTCCACCTTGTACATTCCCGGAGTTAGATTCGTTTCATAGGTACCGTCTTCTGCTGTATGAACAGAGGATACTTCACGATCATCTCGATAAACTTTCACGGTTGCCTCTGAGAGTGGCGTGTCTTCTACTGCGTCTACTACTTTTCCAACAAGTTTTCCTTTTTCTCTCTCATCCACAATTTTGACGGTTAAGGTATCCGTTATTTCGGAATCCCCTGTGTCATATATACCTTTTACTTCGATAACATCTCCATCTTGTGCTGATTCAGAAGCAACGATATCCACTCGGGTTGGATTTTTCTCCACTCGAATCGTATCATCGGAAACGTCAAATCGAAGTTTATCATCATTATTAATTGGAGCTTGCTGGATATTATCCCTTGCTGTTACGTTAACAGATGTTGTTTCACCAGGGCTCATCTCTAGTTCTGACGGATTGATGTTAATGGAACTTACACAGTTTCCGAATTTCTTGCTAGCAAATACTTTGGAAAAATCAATACTTCCACTTGACTCCCAATCGAACACTGGTGCTCTTAAATTCAATTTACCATCGAAGGAACCAGCAAGTGTAATACATTGAAATAGTCCTTCTGGTCCTAAAATAGATGTCGTTGCATTTCCACTAACACTTCCGGTCGCAGCCGCACCTGCAAGATCAATCCCTAATGCTTGTGCTAATACAGACATTCTTACACCAGCTGATACACCACCGGATCCATTTATATCAGACGTATTAAAGAATGGCTCGAAGTTTTCCTCTGGATACGTTCTCATGCCAGAGCCTCTTTCATAAGCTAAACCAATGTTTTCACGCATACCATAAGATATTTTTACACTAACTTTTCCATTGACGGAAGTTACCAAGTCAAATGGAACAGAAACGGCAAGACCTGGGATTTGCGTTGGAGCAATAAACTTCCCTAATGGTACTTCTTTTTTCTTGGTTACACTTGTAGCGACTTCTGCATTTACTCGTTGCTCACCTTGGAAATTAAAATCAAATTCCTCTACTGGATTTAAGCCTAGTCTCCAATCAATATCTCCAGTAACTTGTCCGCTTAAATCAACGGAACCTTTTAAGGAGAATTCCTCATTTTTATAAAGATCACCCAGGTTTAGAGTAACCTTTCCGCCAAGAGACATTGCTTGGTCTGTAATAGATGTATAGCGTGGACTAAAATGCTCTAGGCCAGCTGTAGGATCCTCAGCAATGCTAACTCCTTCTGCTGGAACAAAATTATCAGAGGTCATGTCCGCTTCCAGATCACCGATAATTTCTTTAAAAATGTCTTCTAATTCTGGTTGAGTCAGGTTCAATGTAACCGTACCATCTGTCACCTGAACGGATGTAACTTGAAAGGCAATCCCAGCTGGATAGTCTTCCCACTCAGGAACAACAATTAAGTCATCTGCTTGGATATCCACCGATTCGCTTAACGTTGCTTGCGATAAGTCAGAAGAAATCTCCGTTATTTTTGATGCTTCTTCATCCGATAGATAAATTGCACTTGGTTGTAAGGAGGAACGATTATCCCCATTTACTAATTTTTTACCAAGTTGAATTTCACCTTCTTGGTTGGTAAGTTCCATTTCATTTAAATCGTTTGCTTTCAATTGTGCCTCTAAGCCATTTCCTTTTACATCATAAGTGACATTCTCCACTAAACGAACAACAAAATATCCTTCATCATCCGTTTGCACCACTTCTTCCACTAACTCATCCTCGATTTTTGCAGTAAAGGTCAGCTCATCATTTTCCATCAGGTTTCCATTAGAATCAAAGGCTGTTCCTGTTACAGGTACTTCTACTTGACCATCTTGAATCGTTGCTGTAATAGTGGTTTCTAAGTTATAGCTTTGTTCGCCAATGGTTAGTTGATGTGTCTCTGTGAATGTTTGTACATTACTTTCTTCCGCATGGGCCACTGAAACGGAAGAAAAGATGATAAGTATTGGCAAAAGAAAAGTAAGATATTTTAGTAGTTTCTTTTTACGCATAAAGATAAATGCCAGTACACCAGCAACAACAGAAACAACTAAAATAACAATATATTTAACTATTGATGAATAATCACCTGTTTGAGGAGCGGTTAGTTCATCATTAGAACTGGATGTATTGGTACCAGCACTGTTATCACTACTGTCCGTCTTTTCACCAGCAACTTGATTACTGCTTTCTTCCATATTTTCTTTTAATTTAGTCTTAATTGTTAACTCTGTTGACTCTCCACGTTCTAGACTGTCAACATCCCAAATAACTTGTCCATCATCCACTTTCATATCTTGATCCATTACTTCTAATTCATCTGGTAAACTCGTTCGAATATCCAGCTCTTCTGCATAATAACGATTGGATGAATTGGTAATCGTTATTGTGGATGTAATTTCATCTGTAGATTCATAGGCTTCTTTATCCGTTGTAAAATCGATATCTATTATACTATTATCTTCAGCACTAGATACACTTGCCATACCAAATAAGGCAAGGACAACTATGACGATTCCCACCCAAATTTTCTTAAAATCCATCTTCTCAATCCCCTTCTATTAATCTTGCATGAACAATAACCCTTTCATCAATATCGTGGCTTGTACACGTTGCTAGGGTTAAAATTTTATCTTCTTTCGTTACTTCTTCTCTAGAAAAAATTACGTTTGACTTATCTTTTAGACCCTGAAGAAAAGGAAGATAACTATTGTTTGTGGAGTCAAAATCAACTTGCATCCAATCTGTCTCTTTTGTCACATATCCGGAAAAAACTTCCCACTGATAAGTTTCTCCCTGGAATTCTAGATTAATAGTGTTGTCATCTGAGAAATCCGCATCCAGCACGTTCGATAGGCTGCCAAACATGCTATCATCCTTCATATTGTGACCATAAATAATCGTATGAGAGTCCAAACGATCAGTGGAATTCCTGTAATCCATAAATATTGCCCCTACTTTATCCTCTTCCTGATGAAAGTTTCGGGTTAAATAATAATCATTATCCACTGCTTGAACTACCGGATATTGAATTTCCGTCCCATCTACTTCAATCCAACCAACGAAATCTTCGTTTATTCTCTTCAATTCTTCATTAGGATCTCCTTCGTTCTGATGATAAATAGTTTCAATCTCTTCGTATTTCTTTTCAGAAACACGGTATTCGTTTATGTAAGTAATAATATAGTAAGAAGAATATATGATACCGACGATGCTAATGATAAGAACCAAACGCAATAGACCGACCTTTATTATTCATCCCCCCCTAATCTAGTCAAAATCGACCACACACTAATTGGAAAATTTAGTAAATATGGCACATTCGACATTATACCCCGGTTCACAATCTTTTTCAACAAGACCCAGGGGGACACGGGGACAGGTTCCTCGTCCCAATCAAGTGACTGAATATTTCGCCAAATTAAAAAATCATAGCAGCCTCAGAGTGCTGGACAAGGGAACCAGTCCCCTTGTCCCTCTTATAAATCTTTACTTTCTAATTCATCTGTTTCTTCTAAGGTATGAACACCTAGTTTTCCATCTTTATTGGTAACGAGGAAGGTTGATTCAAAGGATTTGTATTTACCAGAGTTGTCTTCATAAAAGATATTATATTCTTCATTCGTGGTTACACGATAGCCATCTTCTACTTTTTCAAAATCAACGACATCTACAGAAATAAATTCCTCTGTTATCCCCTTTTCCTCCAGATAACCCAAATAATCCTTATGTTCTGGATAGGAATTCCCTTCTAAATCAAGGACAGATTCACTAACAGAAATATCTCGTTCATTGATGGACTCCACCATTGTAGTGAAATAAGTATCCATAAAGCTTGCCATTTCATCCTGACTCACCTCGTTGTCACTAGGCTCATAATCCTCCCCCAACACAACTAAATCAGTTGAAACTCCTAAATCAACTGGCGATTCTAAATCATCATACCAGCCAGATTCCTTATGATAAACTTTCCACGTATCATCCTTATAAATAAATTGATAACGATACATATCTGTATAGCTATCATCATAATCACCATCACTATTCCTATAGTTAGAACCTGATTTATAATCTTGCTCGATTAAGGCGGATAGATAATACTGATCATCGATAAAGTCAACAGTTAAAGTATTTTCTCCTAATTTCATAGAAGACACTTGCTGATAGTAGATATAATCCTCCAGATATTCATGCACATCTAAATCGTTCTCTATGGATTCATATAGATCATCTGATACATAGTCTAATGAAGAAAAGTCATTTTCCTCCCAGCCGGTCATATAGGAATCTGTATAATCCTGCAAGGACTTCTTCAAATCTTCCTGTAATCCTTCATTAAGGTTAAACGATAAAGAAATAACGGAGTCTTCCATTGACTGTTCACTAGTCGTCATCGTACCCCAGGGAAAATCAACCTCAGCAGAAACATTCATGGAACCATCTAGTAATACAGGGCCAAGCTCTTCCCCACTGAAGAGATCAAAATCCACTTCCTCGCCATTTAACAGAACGCGATTTTCCAACTCGGCTTGGAAAGGAATATCAAATGTAATATAGGACGCATCAAGGTAAAGATCGACATCTTTCCCGGAATGAGTTAACGTTACTTGTTCTTCAGTTGATAACTCTACTAAATCTGTTTGCACCTCTGCTTTAAACTCGTATATACCTGGGAGAAATGGACCATTCTCAGCATGATACTCAGTAGAATCAGAAGTAGTTAGTTCTTCTTCCCCATTAAATAGAGTAGCGCCATCTACATTTGTATGTAGTGTTGCATAAATCGGCTCCACCGCTAGTTCATAGGTTTCATAGAATAAAAATCCCTCTCCTCTTTCAATACTAATGAAGTTACTACCACTGTCATCTTGAGAACCACTAACTAGCTGAGACATTTTTCCATCGATACGATTCATTTGTGTACGCAAAAATTTCGTGATTGCGGTTGCTTCGCTAGGATTCTCTTTTAAATAGAGTAAGAAACCTTCAACATCTTCTTCCTCTATTTCATCATTCGTTCCAGAAAAAGATAATATTTTTGCTAGTTTATCAGCATCTTGCTCTGATACAGCTTCTTCATATTTCGCAACCAAACGATCCACAGAAGTAAAATGGGCACCCACAAAATATAAACCAATGAAAAGAATGGCAACAGCTGCCCCGATAATCGTTAATCGTTTTTGCTTTTTGGTCATCGGTTGTTTTTTCTTTGGTACTTGAGGACTCACTTTTTTTCCAGATGCTACTTCCACTTTTGGACTCGCTGCCTTGGAATCAACAGGATGTCCACACTGGACGCAAAATTGCTGATCACTATTCTTTATTTCGTGGCCACATTCTTTACAGTACTTCATATTATCCTCCTTTAAAGCAATTCTCTTCGCTTGTTAAGATATAGCCTTTTCCTTGTTGAAATACTTTCCTCCAATATAAGTCAGCACACTAATATAAATGAAAGTTGTTATAAATGTACGGACAGCAGAAAAGCCTACATTAATAGTTACATTTTCGCTTATGCCAAAACTCGTCATAGCTTCCATCGTTAGGCTGGTATTTACAGTAATAAATGTAAATATAATGGCAAAGACTGCACCAAAAATCAATGAAGAATTTTTTATATGAATACGAGTAAACTGCCTACCAATCCAAATAAATAAGGCAGCCATTAAAAACATTAGTAAATATATATAAATCTTTCCATCGTTGAAATCAAAGGTAGTATATACCTCTGCAAAATTACCCGATATGCCGAAAATTGATAATTGCATATCTTGATTGATACCTTCTATGTAACTGCTCAACTGAAAACCATTAAACATGGCTACATTTAATAAATAAACACCCATTTGGATGAATATAGGAGCTTTTTCCAAAAACGAAAAATTCGCTAATTCGTAAGATGCATTCACATTTGAAGTTAGGAATAAATATCCAATTATCGTAGAGATTAAAACACTTCCTAGAATTATGAAAGTCGTTTTCTGTATATACTCAATAATAGTCACTGGCTGTGAAAGCTTCATAGCATCTTTTTGATAGATACCCAAGAGGCTAAAAATAAATCCTAGGATTAATCCATTAACTAGTGATTGTATAAAGGAAAACGAGTGAGTATATTCCATTGATATATCCATTACGGTAGATTCAATTATTATAGATGTCCCTGCTATAAAACTCATAATCCCTATAAATAAACTATAAATAATTCCAATATAAATGGAGATTTGCAAGTACTGTTTTGCAAGTAAATTTGGATTAGTAGTTTTCACATACAGGCCAGAAAGAAATAACCCTAAGATTGGGATAAGAGCCAATAGAAAGATACCTAGTTCTAAGGAAAAATTAATTTGCCCAACTTCTATTTCCTCAATACCTTTTAAATTTACCTTCTGCCCCACTAAATTACTCAACATCATCATATTGGTCATTTTAAATGGATTTATTTCTTTTGCTATGTTTTCTATTTCCACATTACTAGTAAATTCTTCACCTGCTAGGTCATTTTCTAGGTCCATTAAAAATTCATGATACATTTCAGTCGGTGAATCCATATAATAGGATTCCGATGCAGCTGTTTCTAGATGCCCCATCAAATTGTCTTGTATAAAATTACCGACCATAAAACTGCTGATAAAAACGACAAAAATGGCAATAGCTGCTCCTATTCCTGCTGTTTTGAAGAGTTGTCTATTTTCCATATTATGTATGTCGAAAAAATCTCTTACAAACTTTTTAAGGTTTCCTGATTCTACCAAATTTGATTTTTTCTCAGGCATTATTGCTTCATGTTGTTTCGATTCAGCCACCTGTCCCATCTGGAGACCACAATACCCACAGTATCTCGACCCTTTACTATTCTCTTTACCACATTGAGTGCAAGTGTTATTTTCCCCTTCATGATGAGTGCTATTTTCAGATATTGTTTGTAGTGGATAACCATCTTGAATACAGTACAAAGCAGAATCCTTATTTTCTGTCCCGCATTTCTGACAACGTTTCACCTTTCAACCTCTTTTCTTCCTGATTGCTATTCCTTCTCTATAGGCCATCTCCAAATTCATGAGAAAGCCTATTTGATTAAAACATCATTTCTATGTAATTAATAATTTTTGACAACTGATTTTCAACAAAGATATAGGTCACTAGAAGAGCAACAGCTGATGTAGCTAAACTTATATAAACACGTTGATTCGTTGCGTTTTTAATATTTTCAAAAACAAGCAATGCAGGTAATAAAATGGTACAAAAAATGAAATTAATGAGTGCAATAGAAATCGTAAATGTTATAGAACCCGACAATCCGGTAACAATAGACAGAACACTTAAAACAACAAATGGAGCAAGTAACCCACCGTATTGTGCAATTAATTCCTTCCATGAAACGGAAGCTTTAGCTACTTTTACAGCAACAAGCATTGTTACATATCCTAATCCCAAAAAGAATAAACCTGTCAGGAAGAATGGGAAAACCGTGTCCAAAAATGGAATTTTACCAAACTGTTGATCAAATAAAGCTGTATCGATACCAATAAAAGAAAATAGAAATGTTGTGATAATCTGGGTAAACTCCCCTAACATACTGTCCATTTGCAACATGATCTGTTCAAAAATAGATTGAATTAAGAAATAAAATCCTAATGCAAGTCCGACGACATAAATTCCCATGTTAATTAAACCATTGGCAAAAAATGTTTCATTTAAATGTAATGCTTTAGTAGGATTTTTTAGTAAATCTAAGATATAAGAACCATAATTGCCTAAAGCATTCTTAACATTATCTGTTGTTTGCTGAGACGGAGCAGTTGTCGCAGCAGCTTGTGAGTTCTCATGAATTTCAGATGGCGCTTGCTGAGCTCCTTGATTTTCTACTTTCTGTAAAGAACTTCCACAAACTTCGCAGAATTTCCCTGAATCTTGTTGATGTTGGCAACTTGTGCATTGTAGCATAGTTATAATTCTCCTTTAATAAAAAAGTAAAATATTCCGATAAAAATATTGCCAATAGAGTTAAGTCTATTAAACAATTAGTAAACAAAGGAATTACTACATGGTTTTCCTTTATATTTATTTGCATTTGGAAAGAACTTTTACCTTGTGTACGAACCAAATACCTGCAATTCCCCCCCTTTTTATTAAGCCTTTATAACCATGATATAATACCCATGTTTAACCATTATAGCAAAAGGTTGGAATTTTTGAAGACATTTCCTAAAAATTGTGGTCTATAATCCGTCAATGGAAATATGTAATTCTTTTCAGCTATCTTAGGAATCTTACTTATTCAATAAAAAAAGAACCTATCCTAAACCTAAACTAAGTAAAAGAAGGTTACCTTTGATTTATCTATTTAACATTCCTAAACTCCGTTAAGTTAGACGGTTCAGAAACCTTACCACAAATATTATTTTCTAGAGTACCCTTAATGTTTTAAAAAGACCAGTATGCAAGAAGAACTGCTATATATCCCTTCTTACAATATACTCATAGATTCCTTCTGGTGTTGAGAGGAGAGAACTGCACTCGGTCCATTCATTTACCTCCATTGTCTCGTCTTCCTTTAAAATCATCTCTAATTCACAGCCTGATTCGTCATCATAGAATCTTGCACTGTTTTCCGATATTACCTCAAAAGAGCCAGTAATTAAATAATTGTCCTCTTCAGTTCTAATCGCAATTTCCATATATGGCGGCCGAGACAATATGAAGCCTTGGTCTCCTTCATCATTATTTATTCGGTCCCAGTCTCCACCAAACGGGACCATTTCATCTGTAAACTCAGGAAATTCCTCTTCATTATTTTCAATATGGTCGTCATTCATTGCATCGTCCTCTTCAGTTTCCTCTTTAACCTCGTTATACTTGTTACTCAGTTCATAATTAGCTGAACCGTCAATCACATTCCAAACTTCATAAAAGTCGTTTCCATTTAAGAAAACAAGGTACTTATTCCCTTCATATTCGGTTTCTTCTATGAATTTACCTTTAAACGCTTCCTTTATGTCATCAACAGTCAAATGAAGGGCTTCATCTTCAGGTGAGACAGCTTCTTTTTCGTTTAATTTCCACGTATCCCCATCTAGTTGAAAGGTCCACACATTCATTATTCCGCCTTGCTCTGCCATTCCTTCCTTTTCAAGAGACATAAATTTTGCTTGAATTTGATCTTCAGATTGATCAACGATTTCCAGTCTACCACTAATAGATTCGTATAATGTCAGATTCCAGTCACATTGACAAAAGTAAGCACGAGTGTATATTTCAGCCCATTCATCTAAGAAATTATCTGTCATTATTTCAGACAATGACTCTCTGACAGTAGAGACAGCAGCTTGAAATTCCTCACCAGTATCATCACGGTCAAAAGTCCAATCCTGCTGGTACCATTCCTGGGAATGCTTTTCTTGTAGTTGTGACCTTATGGCTTCATTATCTTCTTTATGTTTATCTATAATTTGTTGCACTTCTGTTATACTTAAATCATCTTTTGTTTCTTCTGGTTCAGCATCTTCCACTATAATCTCTTTCGTATCCTTTGATTGGTTTTCTTCTACTCTGGCATCTTCAGTGTCATTACATGCGGAAAGTAGGATAAGTAATCCAATAAATAATAAAAAAAACTTTTTCATGTTTAGCGCTCCTTCTCCCCTTTCAGTATCTGGAGTGCATTTATAAAATACTGCACGCACTCTACCCAGTTGGCTTCCAACCTCGAAAGATCGAAATTGTATCTTTTTCAATATCTAAGTCGGTCCTGTTCTTCTTCAAACCGAGTAGGCGTCGCCATTACTGACCACGCCTCTCACAGAGCTCACACGTGCGGACCTTCGCATGTGGCTCTTCCCATATATCCCTTTTAGAGATAA
>NZ_RBZP01000031.1 GCF_003628505.1 Oceanobacillus halophilus
CGAAGGAGATCAGTTAGCTTCCCGCGCTCGACTTGCATGTATTAGGCACGCCGCCAGCGTTCGTCCTGAGCCAAGATCAAACTCTCCAAAAAAGTTTGTTTTGTGATTAACACCAATCAATCACAAAGAGAATTCTTAGCTTCCAGAAGTGTTACCTTCTGTATTTTATAAAGAAAAACGAGTTTCCTTTATGTCTTAACATACTGGTTATTTTGTTCAGTTTTCAAAGAGCAAATTTAGTTAATCGCTCGAAAGCGACTTAAATAATATACCATATCACAAAGATAGCCGTCAATAACTAATTTCATATTTTCAAAGTTTGTTTTTGTGACACGAAGCTTATTATATATAAGCAAAAAAATAAAGTCAATAACTTTCTTCAGTACTTAAACAACTACTGTGATGTTGATGACAGAAAATATAATAGCATCGTCATGGTAAAAAGTAAATATATTTATCACTTGTTATTCTTTCCATCCATTCCATATTATTCCCTTTTTATGAAACATATATTTTCAAACAAATCCTATAATCAAAAATCGTTCTTTATATGTCTTCATTTCAAACAGATAAAATAATTCTTAATAAGTTCATTATTTGTATAGTATACTATTAATAGTAAAATACTTTTCTAAATAAAGGAGGTATCTACTGGTATGCCCCAAAAAAATATTGCATTGGCTTATATCCTATGGTTAATATTTGGACAAGCAGGAATTCATCGTTTTTACACCGAATAGGTACGGGGATTATGCAGTTATTGCTTGGATTGTTCGGTTGGGCAACTTCTTGGATTCTTATTGGATATATCCCATTGGGAATTTTATGGGTTTGGTTGTTTATCGACATATTTCTAATACCAGGAATGTGCCGTAATCCTCGATAGATACATATTTCTTCATAGGAATTAGAAAACCTTTAAAGAGGCTGGGACAAAAGTATTTTCTCAAAGGAAAACCCGAACATGATTGGTGGATTGGTGCATAAATACCGCTCCGGAAATATACTTCGCACACCTTAGGGGAGCTGGTGAGCCTCCGTCGTGCTGAAAAGCGTGTGCGCCTGCGTCTTCCAGTGATGCTTTGAAGCGGGCTTCCACGGCGCAAGGGAGCAGGGAAGAGTATTCAAGTAGTTCCCTCACTACGCAGTCTCACCGATCCTCTTCTTCCGCAGGACAAGGAACGCTACGGCAGCGAAACATCTTCGTGAGAAAAAGCGATTTTCTTTTTCAAGGAGTCTACGTATATTTCCTCCGCTATGTAGCACATTGTTCGTTTTCTGAATTAAACACTTTAGTTATGTCCCAGCCTGTTCCTATTCAAACAGTATAATACTGAACTACACTTCTTACTTAGATATCAAAATATAAATGATGGTGCCATTTACAACCTGGATTAAACGAAACTTGACACTTGGGGCATTCTGATTGGCTGCATATATAAGATTGGATCGACATTTCCTTTTTACATGACCCACATAGAATAGCCTTTTGGTGAAATTCTGTCCTCAGCCAAATTTCCCGACCGCCACAGCCGTGTTCTTTATGACATTGATAACACGGAAAATACTCCTGACAACAGGGAAATTTTATTGCGATACGATCTTGTAGAGAATCGTAATGTTTACAGCGTGTTTCTTGATCAACAGCCCCTTTTACACGCCTACCATTTATCATCATTTGGTAACATCTCTCCTTTTCCAACGTACCATTTCGGTATAAAACCACCTTTACTCCCCATAACACGAACTGCACTGCTTTGCATTTTATCAAATTATTCAAATTTCACAAAATTATTTAACCTAGAAAAAGCAGCCACCTATCAAGTAGTGGCTGCTTTGAATAAAATCTATTATATTACATCGGTCCCCAATTGATAACTACAGCAACTATTAATGTAACAATTGCTATAACAAGCCAAATAAGGAACAACGGGAATACCCATCTTAACCATTTTGCATACGGAACTTTAGCTACCGCAAGACTTGCCATCAAGATACCAGATGTAGGAAAAATTAAGTTGGTTAGTCCATCACCAAATTGATATGACTGAACTGCCACTTGCCTAGTTACTCCAATCATATCAGCTAGCGGAGTTAAGAGTGGCATCGCAATCATAGCCTGACCACTTCCGGAGTTAACTAAAAAGTTTAATAAGGAATTAGAAACAAACATTCCAATTGCAGACAATACTGGTGCTAAGTTTTCTAATGGAACAGAAAGAGCATAGACGATAGTATCTATAATAGCACCATCTTCCAGGATGACAATTACTGACCTCGCAAGGCCTACTATCATCGCACCATACACTAGTTTTCTAGTTCCTTCTAAAAATGTTCCAGCGATAGAGTTATAATGCATACCTGCAATAATGCCTGAACCTAAAGCAATAAATACAAAAAATGCAGACATATGATTAATAGTCCATCCTAATTGTGTAGAAGCATAAACAAAAAACCCTAAACATAAAACGACAAATGTTAATAAAAGCTTATGTCTTGTTGTAAATGGATCATCTAGTCCTCCAGTATTATCATCATCATCTTCATATACTCCCATAAGACTTTCGGTTGGATTTTCCATAATCTTTTTGGCATATCGCCATGTATACCAGATTGTCAGTCCTAAAATAAGAATAAATACTACTATACGTAAAGCTGCCCCTGAAAAAATTGGTAAGTCGGCAATATCTTGCGCTATGCCTAAGGTGTAGGGATTAATAAATCCAACGCTAAATCCAGCAAAATTAGCACCAAAAGTAATTGCAACTGCCACAATTGGGTCAAGTTTAAGAGTCCTAGCAATAATCACCCCAACTACAACAAAAGCAATGACTGCATTCGCAACAGCTCCAACAGCACCAGCTAACGCAAAGATGGTGGAAACAATTGCAATTAGCCAAAACTCATTCCCACGTGTCAATCGGACTGCACGGTTGATTACCCCTCTTAAAGCACCAGACCGTTCAATTATCTCAAACATACCGCCTGTAAATAATATCATAAAGATAATATCAGCTGATTGAATCATTCCCGTCTGAATCGCATTAAAAAGATCAAGAAGTCCTAATGTTTCTCCCTCTGTTTGTTGGAAAGTATTTGGAATGACCATTTCCACACCATCAACTGTCTCCCTATCAAATGCACCTGATGGAATAATAAAAGTAGCTATAAAACCAACAAATAATACAAGAAACAATATAACGTATGTATCCGGCATCTCCCATCTGGATTTTTTTCGTTTAATAGGTTCCTCATTTTTCAATTCTGGTTGCGCCATGTCTTTCTCCCCCTATTTTCACACATATCTACCGACGAATTTCAAAATAAAATATTAAGTGAAATATCGGAAAATACTGTTTTATAAATTCGGTTTTTTATTATACCTGATATAGATGAAATTTCAAGGGAATTCCGACAATTTACGAGATATGGACTCTGAAAATTATCAAAAGTTAATTTACCAAAACCATTGCTGTAACTATGTTTGTAAGATTATTTAATATAGAACCATATTTTTAAAATTTTTTCTGTTATATTCATACAATAATACTAATATGTTCATAATAGATTGGATGTATAAAGGGAGGCTTAAGAATGGCAAATGGAAAACATACCGTTGTATTAAACGTTCCTATTCAGACTGTTTGGGACTTTGTAAGTGATATTAATAATTGGGCACCACTGGTCCCTGGGTACATAGAGCACAAAATTATGAATGACAGTCACTCCACCTGGAAATTTGTCAGTGACATTGGCTTTATGAAAAAAACACTCCATATGAAAAACAACATTACCAAATGGGAAGAGCCAACAAAGGTAACATTCCTATTAGAAGGATTAAATGAAAACTTTAGTGGTAGTGGATTTTTCGAGGCAAAACCTGTTAACGATACTACAACAAAAATAACTGGTCAACTTGATATCACGGCTGGTGGCTTTTTGGCTCCTGCTATTAATCCTGCTCTAAAGTCTGTTATCCCTAAGACTGCATCGGAACTAACCAACGCTGTAGCTGAGAAAGTAAAAAAAATATCAAAATAATAGGCTGCCCATGAGTATATGGCAGCCTGAAAATAAGAAAGTCAAAATTATTTTTGTTGAAAAGCAAAATAAGCTCCAATTAATGTTTTCGCAGCTATAGGCATTGCTCGTTCATCGAAATCAAATTTCGGATGATGGTGTGGATAAGTATTGCCTTCTTTTTGTGCCCCAGTAAAGAAAAATGCCCCAGGTTTTGCGATTGTGTAATAGGCGAAGTCTTCTCCCCCCATAGAAGGCTTAACTTCTTCCACAGTATGAATCTGTTCTATGTCTTTTCCCGCTTCCATCACAAGTATAGCTTCTTCTTCGTGATTAACAACAGGTGGATAACCTTTAATATAATTAAATTTATATGTTGCATCACCCGATACGCAAGCACCTCTTATCATTTTTTCCATTTCCTCCATGATTTGTTTTTGAATGTCTGTGTTAATATGTCTAACCGTGCCTACTATTTTTGCAGAATCCGCAATAACATTAAATGCTTCTCCGGCATGAAAGGAACCAATTGTAATAACAGCGGTTTCTAACGGATCTATTCTCCTGCTTACAATTTGCTGAATTTCTGTTACAAGTTGAGATGCAATAACAATAGAGTCTCTTGTCTCGTGAGGATAGGCACCGTGCCCACCTTTACCACAGATGGTAATCTCAAATCTATCTGCACCTGCCATGAAAACATCTCTGGATATTTCTAACTTCCCAAGAGGAGTAGTAGCCCATAAATGAGTACCAAAAACAGCGTCTACATGATCGATAGCACCGGATTCCACAATCGGTTTAGCACCACCTGGCCCCAACTCTTCAGCATGTTGATGTAAAAATTCAATCGTACCAGGTAGTTCCTCCTGATATTCTTTCATTGTCTTAGCTAGCGCTAAAAGTGTTGCGGTATGTCCATCATGACCACATGCATGCATGACTCCGTTTATCTTAGATTTATATTCTACATCTTTTTCGTCTTGGATTGGAAGTGCATCAAAGTCTGCTCTTATTGCAACTGTTCTCCCAGGCTTGTTTCCTTTTAGAGTTGCAATGACACCATTGCCTCCTACATTCGTTTTATATGGAATACCTAATTCCTCATAAAATTCTGCAATATATTTGGCCGTTTTTACCTCCTGAAAAGAAACTTCAGGATATTGATGCAAGTACCTTCTTCTTTCTACCATTTCTGGGTATAATTCATCAATTCTTTTATATATTCTTTCTAGCAAAATAAGTCCCACCTTTATGTATTTTAATACAATTATCTAATTATAACATAAAATTATAAATACTCAGGAAAACACACAAAAATAGGCCGTTGATTATTCAACCGCCTATAGCTTTGTTATATCAACATCTGACATTTATAAGGTTAGCCACAATCAATGAATATCCTCAGCAAATAAACTCTAGGAACGTGACATTCCACGTTCCTAGAGTTTTTTGTTTTTTTGTTTATTTCTTATCTTAATTTATTTACATATTGACGCATGTTATCGGTAATTCCAGCTAAACAAATTGCAGCTGGGTCTTCTTGAATATCTAATTCTTTGGTTGAGCCGTCCGTTGGTAGGTTTTGTTCAAATATATCCTCATATTCTGATACACTTACTTCTTTTCTCTCTGCAAATAACTTATTATGCTTCTCCGTCAGTAAGTGATTACGATAATTTGGTTCTAAAATTCCTGTAAAGAACTCCCCAACTGCTCCAGATCCATAGCTAAATAAACCAATTCTTGATCCTTCCTGTAAAGCTACATTCAGTTCAAGTAAGGAAAGCAAACTTAAATACAATGATCCCGTGTAAATATTACCAACATTTCGGTTATATTGGGTACTAATCTTGTAGTTAGCAGTTAATCGCTCTTTCATTTCGTCTGTTGTTTCATCTAATACTGTACGTAGAGCTTTTAGTCCCATCTTTGTATATGGCAAGTGATAACAAATCGCTTCAAAATCACTCAGTTCCATGCCCTGATCCTTTTTAAATTTATCCCAGACCGTTTGGAAAAAGGAGATGTATTGTTCATTAGAGAACTTACCGTCAACAAATGCTTTATCTGAGTATATAGGTCGCCAAAAGTCCATAATGTCAGAAGTAAGGTATGTACTTTTATCTTCCAATGTCATTATCCTTGGGTCTGCACTAATTAATAATGCAATTGCACCTGCACCCTGAGTTGATTCACCTGATGTATTCAGTCCATATCTAGCAATATCAGACCCCAAAACTAATACTTTGCTTTCTGGATTTAATGCGATGTGACCCTTCGCCATTTGGATGGCTGCTGTTGCACCGTAGCAAGCATGCTTCGTCTCAACAGCCCTTGCATTCGGATTTAATCCCAATAAATGATGAACATAAACAGCTGCTGATTTTGAATGATCGATACCTGTTTCTGTACCAAAAATAACAAAATCAATCGCATCTTTGTCCGCATCATCTATAATTTCCAACGCAGCATTTGCCGCCAATGTTACAGAATCCTGTGTAAGTGGAGGAACAGCCATCTTCTCCTGGCCAATTCCAATCGTAAACTTTTCAGGTTCCACGTTTCTTGCAACCGCTAACTTATTCATGTCAACATATAAATGAGGGGTGTAAAACCCTATCTTATCAATCCCTATTTTCAATTGTACTTCTCCTTTACCTTCGAATAAGATTAATTATGTATAATTCTATATTCCACCAATTTAAATGGTAATATAATCTACAAAATAATACAACTTTCGAGTCACATGCTATTTGAAGAATTCCGCTTAAAAGTTCTGTGATATATATCTTAAAGATATATATCAGAAATACAAAAAGCAATAACTACTTCTAAAATATCCATCTAAACAAAAAGTTCATCTGAAGCATTTGCAAAAACAGGATCGATTTTCCCCAATAAAAAAAATGCAGCAACTCTAAAGTTAACTGCATTTTATTCATGACTTTATTTCTATTGTACTTGTAATTTCTATTTCTTCTAAGGCTTGAGAGGCTAAATGGTCTGCTTCACGGTTCTTTTTCCTAGACACAGCCTCATATTCCGGACGAATTCCTAGTTGATTTAACTTCTCTTCTATTCGATCTGCCCACCGATTTAATTCCTCTTCATAACATGGCCACTCTCCATTTAATTGATTAATAACCACTTGGGAATCCCCTATAAATGCAACAGTTAGATGATGCACACCTAATAATTCTAATTCTTGTAAAGCGAGATGTAATGCCGCATATTCTGCTTCATTATTCGTTTCCAGCTCTTCGATTAGTGCATTCTTCCTCAGGCGAAAACTTTTACCGTCTTGGTCATAATAGATGGCACATCCTAAACCAGATTTTTTCCTTTTCAAATCAAAACCACCATCAAAATACACAGTAACGTTATGAGGTTCCGTTTGGATACCTTTCATAAATTTCTTTAGTTCTTTTAAAGTCCATGAAGTATCCTGGCTATCGTAAAATGTAACATCTTTTAAACGCTTCATTTTTTCCAGGTCCTCTGCAATTAATATCGCTTTTGGTGCCCGCATTTCATCAGATGTAAATCTACTCTCCGTCCCTTTCGACGTTTTATATATTATTTCCATTTTGACATTCACACTATCTCACCCTTATTCAACATGTCTTGTTGTTGATGCTTTTCATATTTATTCTTAATTAAATAAATCAACAATTCCTATCTATCCCGACATAGTTAGAAAACAAAGCCTACGATAAGAGACTTTTATATTGTTTTCAATTTATAATATATATATCCATATTTACTTACTTCTGTATAGTAGTTCCCGCTCCTCATTTCAAGTTTATCTTATTTTCATTACGCGTTATAGAATCAGCATCGCAACAAAGATCCCGATAAACCCAAAGGTAAAGGTAAAAATTAGATTTCGCAACGTAATTTTATAAGGATTTTGATGGGTATTCATAGCTGTCAGCGTTACGGCAACTCCATAAGAACTGGAACCAGACGTTGCTAGTGCAGAGACAATCAGCACAATTGCTATGCTAAGCGGATTAAAGATGGTGAATATTGGTGCAAGTACTTCCACCAATACACCGGTAACACCAATTGGATGAATCCCAAGAAGTGCCATGAAAAAGTACGTTAACATGATAAACAAAAACACGACTAATGGATTTTCTGTAAATAACATAAATGGCTTTTGAACAACTTCCAGGAAAGGTGTGGCATTTAAACTATTGGAGAAAAATGCTAAAGTTGTGAAAAGAACAATAAAGTTCTGCATATTGTTCGTTTGACGCTTCCATAGTTTATAACCTAATAGTTTAAAAGATTGCATTTTTTTAATAAGAAATGCCCAAATTATAGAAAAAGGAATAATGACGAGGGTAACAGTAATAATAAAGTTCAGATTAAACAGATTACTCACAATTAGGATAGTAGTTAAAAACAACACCAAAGCTATGAATAATTGGATAATTTTTCTTAAAATACCAATTAATGATATGTTAGAATTTCGACTTTGATGGTTAAAAGGAATTGATTTAAATCGCTGTCTGCCCACAATGATATCTATAGAAAGTGTAAGAACAGAAACTAGAATTAGCCATGGTAATAATCGCAAATAATTCACACCTGTGGCCTCTATCGTAATTGCAACTATTACTTCCATCGGACTCCATATTAAAGCAAGTGCAAAGGCACGAATAGTTGTTTTGCTAATAAATACATCACGGACAGTTTTACTCATATGTTTCATATTTTTTTGCAAGACGTCTTGTGAAAGAATCACGGCTGACAGATTAAGAAACATCATTAATATATAGGTGGTAATCGTACTTTTTACATAAAGAGCACCTAAATCCTCTACATTTTCAACCATCAGTCTATTAATTTGTTTATCATAACGTCCAACATGGACAACTGTATTAATCCATGGTAATACAATTAAAAATCCAAGCAAAGACATATTAGAAGTTAGAAATAATGGAATATTATATAGTGGAAGGCCAACATAAATATACATCGAAAATCCTACTAAAATAAAGGCAGTCCCTAGAATCTTGAATAATTTCGTTGCAGTGTAGAAGGAAACAATTAACATTGGTATTGCAAGAACACCAATAATATAATTCAACCAATCCTGTACCCAGAAATAATTAATGATTGATAATATAATAATAAAGGTATAGAAAATATACAAATGCTCGTAAAACCAATCCCTCAAAATATAACCTCTCCCACCATGCCTGTTCTTCTCCTATTATGAAACCAAATTTCCTATTAATATAGCATACTTATTGAATTCTACCCTTATATGTTAAATAATTCAATTTATTACAATAATTAACCCAAATTAATTAGTAGCCCTTTTTACTAAGGTCTTCGCTAAGTTTAGGAGGATATATGCATAGTTGATATGGGGCGTAGCGTAACCAAATGAAAAAAATGTTATCGTTTGCTCAAATAGTAATGGTTGATACAAAATGTGTATTTTATATGGAATAAAGCCATAATCTTTTAGAAAACAACCAATTTTATTCATAACTGAAGCATGGATAAGATGATAACCTTTCCATGCTTCATACTCATTTATTGTGGGCGATTTCTCTTATTTCTCCGCCCATTTATATTTAGAAATTCACTTTCTTGAGCAAATTCTACATCATCACGTTGACGCCCTGTTTCAGGTTCTGTGTTATATTTAATAACATTACGCTGTCTTCCTTTATCTTTATTCTTATTTTTATTTTCTTCTGACATGTAAAATCTCCTTATCTAATTTATCGTTTTATTATTTTAGTACGTTACTTTGCTTATTTCTATACTGATCTAATTCCATGCCCCCTTCTAGTAGAATGAGATTGTGTATTTAAGTACAACAAAACCAATCGCCAAAAAGAATTGGAGATGGAAAGTTGCTAAATATAGTTTGAACGAATTACTTTAAAAAATGCAAAAACGCCTCAGGAAAATTACCTGAGACGTCCGAATTAATTGCTTTTTGTAATATTCACCTGATGCGGGTAAGGAATTTCAATACCGTGCTGATCAAGTGCTTCTTTTAGCGCCTTTCGTATTCTTCTTTCTACTGCAAATTGCTGCATATTTTTTGTCTTACACACAACACGAATGACAACATCTGATGAACCAAACGCTTGTACACCAACAACATCTGGGCCTTCCATAATATCTTCATCTTCACTTGCTAATCTGTCACAAGCCACTTGCAGAACTCGCATGGCCGTATCAATATTATCATCATAAGAAATTCCGATATCAACAAGTGCTTGCATATTCCCTCTAGAATGATTACTCACACTGGAAATTTCTCGGTTTGGAATATAATGAAGTGTTCCGTCAAAACCTCTTAGTTTTGTAGTTCGCAACCCAATCTCTTCAATAATCCCATCTTTTCCAGCAACAGTTACATAATCTTCCACATCAATTTGCTGCTCTAGTAACAAGAAAAAACCTGTAACAACATCACTAACTAATCCTTGTGCTCCAAAGCCAATTGCAAGACCAATAATACCTGCACCAGCAATCAATGTTTTAATATCTAATCCAAATAAATCAAAAACAATTCCGATTACAATAAACATTAAAAAATAGGTAAAGATGTTCACACTAATTAATTGAAGTGTTTTCGACCTTGCTTGAGTCATTCCCTTATTATTTCGACTAAACGCTTTTTCTATAGCACGTTTGCCAATTGATTTTGCGATTAAATAAATAATTAATATGGCTACTAATTTAATTGCAATAATACCTATATCAACTAATAATCCAGTCCAATCAATATTTTCAATCCATCCGAACATTTGCTCACCTCTCTGTCAATTTAGCTATACCATTGTTACATAATCAAACAGAAGCCACAACAGGTAATTTGTCTTATTTTGTCAATTAATGACATCTATTCCCTTATTATTCATTTATTAAACAATTATTTAATCATGTTCTTTTTATAAGTTTGGTTATTCTTTAATTGGTACAGGTGTTAGAAACTGTTGATAATCTGAATTCAGAATAATGTGCTTAACTTTCGCTTCTGAAATACACTACGCTTTCCGCGGGGGCTGGTGAGCCTCTTTCGTGCTGAAAAGCGTGTGCACCTGCGTCTTCCAGTAATGCTTCGAAGCGTTACTAGTAGACGCAGGCGCAGTTACGGTCTTTCCGCGAGGAGGCTGAGGCCGTGCCCGCGAACCGCAAGTATTCTGCCGGAGCGAATGATTGCACTTATCAAACTTAAGTGTGAGCGAGAGCTACACTATTCTGAATTAAAAAATATTAACAATCTATATAAAATATGGAACAAAGCTTAAGTGTAAAAAGAAAGAAACAAATCTCTTAGAAAATAGCCCTTGTCAAATGGAAAAACTACTATTCCCTGTCGTAGAAATAGTAGTTTTTCTATAAATAATTTAATTGAGTTCTAACTTGTGAGGAGAATAATCATGAATAACCCTCGCTTTTACTCCCTCAATAATTTCGGGATTTAAATTAGTAGATAGCAGGTAATCCTCAAAAGTGCCATAATTATTTTTAATAAATTCGTATGCCGTCATCATATACTCTCGATTAGAGTATAAGAAGGAAAGCGGCAATGATGTATCTTCTTGTTTGAAGTCATGTAATGATTCTAGTTTCGAATAGGAGACTTCATAATTTGCTATAATATCTTTTTTTCTAACCCCCGCTAACCCTAAAAGCAGTAAAGCTAATACCCCGGTTCGGTCTTTCCCAACTCGGCAGTGAAACAGAATACATCCTTCTTTTGCAAAATGAATCGTCTCGAATATTTGTTTAACGGAGTCTTTTTGGTTTAATAACTGAATATAAAATTCACTAACTGTTAATTCTTGGTCTTTACCATAATATTTCGTAATATCTGAGATGGTATCTGTTATAAAGGGAATGTTATGGTAATCAACAAAATCAGTGTCAGATAATGGATTTTTAGCCTTCACTATTTCATTCTTTCTTCGCAGGTCAATAACCGTATTTACTCCATATTCCTTTAAAAATCGAATATCCTTCTCTTCTATTCCACTCAGATCACTGGACCTCAAAAAGGAATGCCATTTTGTTTGCTGCCCGTATTTTGTCTCATATCCACCTAATTCCCTGCAGTTTTCTAGATTATCAATCGGTAAGCGAACCCAATTAAGCTTTGCATTTTTCATAAAAGTCCTCCTGCACATTATAATCATAGTCCAACCGTAATATTGTTAAATTATTTTTAATAATTAGATATCTATATTTTACTTCAATGTTTCCATTCCTGCAATGCCTACTGTTCAACCACTTTCTTTATGATTTAGGAAAATAGACCATAACAGTGGTTCCGATTCGTTCCTTACTCTCAATTGTAATTTTTCCCTGGTGCGCATCAATAAGTGCTTTAGCAATGGATAATCCAATACCTATTCCTCCAGTTTTCCTATCTCTGGATTTATCCCCTCGGTAAAACCTCTCATAAAGGTAAGGGATGTCTTTCTCAGCAATGCCCTTTCCTTCATCTTTGACCATAAATGTTACGTGGTGACTGTCCTCGTCAACAGCTAACAAAACCTCTTTTCCTGTTGGAGTGTATTGAAGTGCATTATTAATAATATTAGTTAATATTTGTATAACTCTATCACGATCTCCATTAAACCAAATTTCCTTTGTGGACGGAGCTATAGTTAATCCTACTCCTCTTTCCTGAAATCTTCGAGTGAATTGATTTTTCATAAAAGTCACCAGTTCATTTGCATGAATAGAGGTTTTCGCTAATTTTATTTGCGGGTTTTCTGCTGCAATTAACTTTTCTAATTCATTTACAAGCCTTACCAATCTCATTAGTTCATTATGGCTTTGCTGCAGTCGTTCTTGTGTAGGTTCCCAAATTTTATCCTGATAGGCTTCTAAATGACTCCTAAGCGTTGTAAGTGGTGTTCTTAATTCATGGGCGAAATCAGCTGTAAACTGTTTTCTTAACCTTTCTTCTTTACTTATAGAATCAGCAAGCTCATTAAAGGATTCACCAAGTTTCTTCATTTCTCCGGACAATTCTTCAACTGGTATTTGTACTTGCTTTTGATGATTTTTCAATCCTATTATCGCCTTAGACATTTTTGCGAAACCATTCGTTAATCTTTTAGAAAAAATCAAACTGAATATAATAGACAAAATAACTGTTACCATAATGGCAATGACAATATTTCTTTTAATAGAGTTTAAGAAGGCGAATTCCTCACCAATAAATTCAAGGGGATAATGTACATCTATTGTACCTATGGATACATCATCGATAGCAAGGTCATAGGACTTTAATGTATACTCATTGGAAGAATGCATCCCCATCCCTCTACCTCTCATCATACCTGAACTTCGGTTTGTATCTGCTACAACCTGCTCTCGTTGATCATAAATAGTATAAAAAACCCCTTCCGTCATTCCTTGTTGATGCAACAAGTTTGTTAAGCGATCACTAATTAATTCACCATTGGTCGTATATTGTTCAATAACTTCCTCTTGAATTAGTTCTATGTTCTGTTCCCGGTTAGATTGTATATAATTGTCAAACTGCTCTTCCACACCAAAAAATATAGAAAAAGCCGTGATGAAAATACCGCTAAAGGAAATAACCAAAAAGAAAAATAATATTTTATACCGTAGAGTCAGTTTCATCCTGCTTTCCTCCAAACTTATAACCCATACCAAATACCGTTAAGATATAATTTGGATTTCGGGAATCTACTTCAAGCTTTTTTCGTATATTTTTTATGTGGGTATCAATGCTTCGCTCGTAACCTTCAAAATATGCCCCATCTTCTTGTATTTTTTCCAGTAAATCGGTTCTACTATATACACGCCCTGGATGGCAGGCCATTATATATAACAACTTGTATTCATTTGGTGTTAATGATAATGACTTGCCACCCATTAAAATTTCTTTTTTTATTGGATTAATCACTAATTCTTTATTATTAAATGTCATTGGATTTTCATCTACATTCTTCTTTATTCTCCTTAATAGCGCTTTTGCTCGAATAACTACTTCTCTAGGGCTAAATGGCTTTTTCACATAATCATCTGCACCAATGACTATACCATTAATAACATCGTCCTCTGTTGATTTCGCTGTTAACATAATGATTGGGATATCACTATCTTTTCTTATTAAGCGACATACCTCTTCTCCAGATATATCTGGGAGCATCAAATCTAGTAGCATGATATCAGGATTTACTTCTCTCGATTTTTTTAAAGCCTCTATCCCATTTGATGCGAAATAAATATCCCAGCCCTCCTTATCAAAATAAGCTTCCAATACTTCTAGTATCATTGGTTCATCATCTACAATTAAAATTTTAGTCATCCCGTTTCACCTCTATCCTAATAGTATCATCATAAATTTAGGATGAAATAATCTTCACAAATTCCACACAAGTTCCACATAGTATCTACATTTCTTTTCGATAAAATAAAGATGAAAAAGAAAGGAGATGCTACGAATGAAAAAAATGCTCATTGGAGTAATAGCTGCTTCGATTGTTCTTGGTGGAGCAACATTTGTTACTGCCGGACAAAGTAATAACGTTTTTGATTTCGAGTACATACAGCCTTATATGAAGGAAATGCATCCGAATTTTTCCTTAAAAAAGCAATATGCTATGTTTGAAGAATGCCATAAAGAAAATAGTTTTATGCATAGAAATCATTATATGTACAGAAATGGCTTTATGAAAGGTAATCAGAACCGAGGAATAATGAATAGTTTTGAGAGGCGAATACTTATGATGGGCGGAAATGGATTCGGCGGTTTTATGGGGTATGGAATATCTTGGTGGATTATTGAGTTAATAGCAATAGGAGTTATTGTTTACTTTACTACCAGATTAGCTATAAAACATGAGCAAAAACCGGAAGATAAATAAGCAGTGTTCCCTTTTACAAGGGACATTGCTTTTTTTTAAGTCTTTTCGGTGTTTGGATCTCCGACATCGTTACGAAAAGTATTTTTTAATGCTGAAATACTACTGAGAATTTAAATTCACGTTAAAAATTGGGTTTATTTTCTAGTTAAGTATGTTAATGTAAATAAAAACAATATAGAGGAGAAGAACCAATGATTGAAAAAACAAAGGACAACTGGAACCCTAAATTATATGATGAGAAACATTCGTTTGTATCTAAATTTGGTAGGGATTTAATTGAATTACTGAATCCAAAAGAGGAGGAGAGAATTCTAGATTTAGGCTGTGGGACTGGAGATTTAACCAAAGAATTAACAAGCTATGACACGGAAGTTATCGGTGTTGATAAATCTGAAAAGATGATTCAAAAAGCGAAAGAAAAGTATCCCGATATTCCATTTCACGTGCAGGATGCGACTTCATTGAAGTTTGAAAGAGAGTTTGATGCAGTATTTACCAACGCAACTCTTCATTGGGTAAAACCACCAGAACAAGCGCTTCAACAAATATATCAAGTCTTAAAAAAAGGCGGAAGATTTGTTGCAGAGTTTGGAGGGAAGGGAAATGTACAGATTATTACCAACGAAATTAACTTTCAGATTAAGGAAAACGGAATAAATTACAAACCAGAAAACTTTCCTTGGTACTTTCCAAGTATAGGTGAGTATACAAAATTAATGGAAGAGATAGGTTTCAGTGTTACATTTGCGTATCATTTTGACAGACCAACCTTACTAGATGGAGAAGACGGTTTAAGAAATTGGCTCGAGATGTTCGGCAATTCTCTCCTTCACGGAATAGATGAGGATAGGAAACACTCCATTCTATGGAAGGCTGAGAATAGATTAAAAGAATCTTTATATCATAGTGGCGATTGGATAGCAGACTATAAGAGAATCCGTGTAGTTGGTATTAAAGATTAAATAGACGTCAAGGTGATTCCAACCATCATATACTTCCTGCTAATTCAAATGACGATATGAGATTACATTCGCTGTGGCAAAATACTTCGCTTTCCGTGGGCATGGCTCAGGCCTCCCGCGGAAAACGTAATGTATTTTCGAGAGTAAAATAGCGCTCATTACCTAGACAGGTTACATCGAATTTATAAACATTATATAAACCTATATCTTTTATTAGTTACAAAAACAGCTATGAGTACCGCACTTATTCCCCCTACTAATTTTCCAACAATCATTGCAAATACCAATTCTTGATTAATCCCCGCAACAAATCCTAAATGCCCTCCTAAAACAAAAGCTCCACTTACCGCGAAGGCGACATTAATTACCTTTCCTCTAGGATCCATATCTTTAAGTAAAGAGAGCATAGGTATGTGATGCGCCAGACTTGCTACCATTCCAGCTGTTGAAATCTCATTTACCTCTAACAAATCTCCTATTTTCTGTAGTGGCTTTTTTAGAATGATAGATATAAATGATACCAGTGGAAATGCACCTGCAAGAAAAATAGCTATGAGTGCAACAATCTTTATTCCCTCATCAATGGGAGTCATGTTAGGAATAAGCACAATGCCTGTGACGGTTTCAACACATATTGCAACTAGTCCTACCATAGCCATCATTTGTATCCCTTTTGCAAAAATAGAAAAAATAGCAATCATCCTATCTGTATACTTAAACAATCCGACGGAAATAAAAAATGATAATAGTATAATAGGTATAAGATTTTTAATGATAAGTATTATATCAAGTCTAGCGACTAATCCTCCTATTAAACAACCAATAGGAACAGTTGTTAACCCTAGTAAAATTCCTTTTGCAAAATACTTTTGATCCTCTTTTTTTATAATTCCTAGCCCCACTGGAATGGTAAATGATAGTGTTGGACCTATCATCGTCCCTAAAAAAACCCATGCAAATAATTCAGCCTCCTCACTGTGAGACATCTCTGTTGCTAAAGAATACCCACCCATATCTATAGCTAACAGCGTATTTGCAAATGTAGCGGGATCAGCACCAATCACGCCATAAACAGGAGTTACAATAGGTATTAAAATTTTTGCCAACACTGGGGATATGGATATAATCCCAACCATTGCAAGCGTAAGCGAACCCATTGCCATAAAGCCTTCTGTAAAACGTGGACCCATTCCCCATTTATTCCCCATCATTTTATCAAAGGCTCCTAAGCAAAAGAAGCCAATAACTATGTACACGATGATATCGTTAATCCCCATTATATTAGTCCCCCGATGTTTGAATAATTATATTTATCTCCCCATCATAAAATTTAAATGCCCAAAAGGATTTAAATACAATCATTTTATCACATATTCCCACTTGCTTTGTATGCTCATAGAAATAGTAGATGACAGATTCTTCGATATACAGAGGATAATAAATTTATCTTATTAGAAACAAAAAAACAGTCCAATTGAGCTAATTGAACTGAAGTAATTACTCTCATCCGCCATTCGACAAATTCCGGGAAGTGACAGGCACCTTAAGGCAGTAAATATATTAAAACACAAAAAAAGTGTAAAATGGTTCCGGCTAAAACAAATATATGCCATACCATATGGTGGTATTTAAAGCCGCGCCATACGTAAAAAATTGCGCCAATTGTGTAACAAAGGCCACCTGCTACCAACAAAATAACCCCATTATCATGAAGGTTGTTAACAATTTCATCCCAGCCGAGAACGATAATCCACCCCATTAGAACGTATAATATAGTCGAGGTAAACAAATATCTTTTCACAAAAAAAGACTTAAAAACTATTCCACCAATGGCAAGTCCCCACACAACCCCAAACATCGTCCATCCTAATGAACCTTGGATAACATGGAAGGTAAAAGGTGTATAGGAACCTGCAATAAATAAGTAGATGGACGAATGATCAAATATCTCAAACAAATCCTTAGCCTTCCCAGGGCGGAGGGCGTGAACCAACGTCGAGGATGTATACAGAAGAACCATTGTTGTACCAAATATTGTAAAGCTCACGATATGCCAAGCAGTACCGTATAGTGAAGAATACACTATCAATACCACTAAGCCAGCAATACTCAGAACCGCTCCAATTCCATGAGTAATTGCATTTGCTATTTCTTCTCCTTTAGAAAATATATGTGTATCTGCCAAGCAAATCATCCATCCTTTACTTCCGATAATAATCTATTTAATTTCCATTATAACAGAATTGACAGATACTTATGTTTTTAAAATCGTACAGTCCTTAAAATAATGAACAAAATTATCCTGGAGCACCGACAATATTTGACATATCTCGGGAGGTGCCAGGCACCGCTATAAGAAAAATACGATTAGTTGTGAGGATATGGCAACTAATATTAGTGCGAATGGGTATGCTGCTGCATAAGCAACTGCTGGGTCTTCTGAGTCAATCAACTGATTAACTGCCCCTAATCCCGGTGTACTTGTCATCCCACCACATAATGCTCCTAAAGAATGAATGATGCTTAATTTAAAGATATACCTTGCAAAGAAATAACCAACTACAATAGGTACAATCGTAATAAACGTGCCGCCAATAACGAGCCTAATTCCTTCCGCTTGGACAACATCTACTAAACCTTGCCCCGCTGTCGTTCCTGCACCAGCTAAAAATAAGACAAGCCCAATATCACTTATTACTTGATTAGATGGCCCATAATAACGTGCGTGTATTGGTCCCACTTTTCCAAAATGCCCAATGATTAAAGCAACAAATAATGGACCTCCCGCGACTCCTAATTTGATGGTTCCAAGACCAGGTAAATAGAATGGAATCATCCCTACCAAAATTCCTATAAGTAAAATAATGCTAAGAGAGAATATATGAATATTAGTTATCTCTAACTTCTTCCTAGTAAATATTTTCTCTACTTGATCTAATCGATGTTCACTACTCACGATGGTAAGCACATCACCTCGAAGGAACCGCATTCGTGGATTTTGATTTAATTCGATACCACTGCGTTCTATCCGAGTAACAGTTACACCGTAGTTTCTCCGTAGTCGTAATTCCTTTAAATTTTTACCAATTACATTATCAGAATCAACAACTACTTTTCGAAGTTTGATATGATCGGTGTTTTCAAGATCTGTTTCCACTTCTCTCCCCACATAGCTGCAAAATTTCTCGATATCAGACCTCGTACCAACTGTAACAAGTTTATCTCCTTTTAAAATAACTGTGTCACCCAATGCAATAATATTACGATCATTTCGGATAACACGACTGATTACTACAGAATTGGTCTTAGGAAATCTCAATTCTCTCAACGTTCTTTTGTTCAAATCTGCATTTGTAACTTCAATCGTAATAACTTCTGGGGAATTTTCATTTTTCACTGGGTTATTTGCTTGGTTTAAGTCGTCTAACAAATCTGATTTAGTAACCCTTGGCAATACTTGAACAAACAATACAACTGCCAACACACCAAAGGGATAGGCAATACCGTAACCAACGGAGGCAAGTGGATTATCCGTCGCCTGTAATGCAGCTGCTAGACCTGGAGTACTCGTCAATGCTCCAGTCATCAAACCTACACTTAATGCATCAGATAAGTGAAATACTTTAGAAACCACCATCGTAGTGAGGACAGATACAAAGACAATGACAATAGAAATGATACCAAATACCAAACCACTTGTACGCATCATTCGAAAGAAACGGGGTCCTGCCTGCAATCCAACCGCTACGATAAATAACGCTAATCCAAAGTTTTGTACAATTGGAGATACCTGATAATTGAAATGCCCAAATACCATCGCAACAAGCAATACACCTGCTGTACCTAAACTAATTCCTTTAACCTTTATTTGTCCGAGCCATGAACCTAAGAACAAAATCCCAAAAAGCAACAGTAAAGGTTCATGTAATAATTCTGCCAAAACTTCCATTTTCGATCCTCCGCAATTATTCTTAAATATATAACACCCATCATTATAAATCTTTTTAAAGCAAAAGAACATGATTCGTTACAGCTTTCACATGTTTGGCAAATTTAAATCCCCTTTTACAACTGGAAAGGGGATTTATTTAGAATATACTATTAATCTTCTACAACAATTTTTCCTGCAGCACCTTTTTGTACATGATTAAATTGATGTGTTACAAATTTGTAGTCTCCCGATTTCTTCAACGTAAATTCGACAATGGCTCCTCCACTTGCAGGTAATCCAACGGTTTGCATTCCTTGGTTATGATTAGCTGGATGTCCGTCGATATAAACATCCTCAAAAATAGTACCAATTACGTGGAAGCTTGATTGTTCATTTGGCCCCATGTTCGCCACATAAAGTCTCACTTTATCTCCTGCTTTTGCATGTAGTGGCTCGTTTATTAGTGCTCCAACAGTCCCATCCGTATTCGGTTGTCCTTCATGCAGTGCTTTTGTGGAGAATACAACTTGCGAAGGCTCTTCATTTGTCATATCATTTATGTCATTATACTTATACCACTCATTTTGGATAATTACATATTCCTCGTTAATTTCATGATCAGTTGGATAACCATCTTCCGGCTGGACAATGATTACTCCATGCATTCCATTCGCAATATGCGATAAAACTGGATCAGTACCACAATGATACATAAATACTCCTGGACTACTTGCCTTATAAACAAAAGTTCCAACTTCATTTGGAGCAACATCGGCAAAACCGGTATCTGGAGCTGTATGAACAGCATGGAAATCCACACTATGCGGAATAGAAGGATCTTGATTTTCTAAGGTGAAATGAATAGTGTCTCCCTCATTTACCACTAATACCGGTCCTGGCGCCTCTCCATTAAACGTCCATGCTTTGTAAGAATAATCATCCTCAATTTCAATATCCGTAATTTGTGCTGTCATCTTAATATAAACATCTTTTCCATCTCGTTTTATTTCTGGTGCAACTGGTTCTTGATTTAAATCTTGGTGTGGAGCTATTACCTCTGTTTTACTTTCATCTGCTTGAGCATTAACGGATTGTTCTTCTTCCATTGTTTCGGTATTACAGGCAGCTAAGACAAACACGATTAAAAGTAGACGAATAATAAAACTAACTCTACGTTTAAATAGCATAAACCTCACCCCATTAAATATTTAGATAAGACTCAACTTGAAATGTCTTCTTATCTTTAATTTAAGTATAGATGAGCGGACATAATATTTTGTGATGTATATCACTTAATTACAGTTGATTATGGCGTTTATTTGTCTGACTAGTAAAAAAGCAACCAAACCTACGAAAAGAGCCCAAAATAAAAACCGAGTAGGCGTCGCCATTACTGACCACGCCTCTCACAGAGCTCACACGTGCGGACCTTCGCATGTGGCTCTTCCCATATATCCCTTTTAGAGATAA
>NZ_RBZP01000032.1 GCF_003628505.1 Oceanobacillus halophilus
GAGTAAGATCCCTCAGAGACGATGAGGTTGATAGGTTCGAGGTGGAAGCGTGGTGACACGTGGAGCTGACGAATACTAATCGATCGAGGACTTAACTAACTTCTTCATGATGTCTTAGATTTACTCTTATTTAGTTTTTAAGGTATAAAACCTTGCATTTTCTATAGAAAATAGCATATAATATATCTTGCCCTTATTAAAATGAATTGTCTGGTAGCGATGGCGGAGAGGTCACACCTGTTCCCATGCCGAACACAGAAGTTAAGCTCACCAGCGCCGATGGTAGTTGGGGATTCCCCCTGCGAGAGTAGGACGCCGCCAGGCTTTCATTAATTTAATATATTATCATATCGCGGGGTGGAGCAACGAGCACTACATCCACCGGATAATCTGCGAGTAACCTCGAAGCATTCAGCTTCTTAGAATTAGCTAGAAGATGCAGAGGTCAGGTTTTTAAGTGCTTTTCAAGAAAACATGCATGAGATTAATTTAATATATTATCATATCGCGGGGTGGAGCAGTCTGGTAGCTCGTCGGGCTCATAACCCGAAGGTCGTAGGTTCAAATCCTGCCCCCGCAACCAAATAATTCAACTAACTACCTAGTTAATTCTGTTGGATAAAACATTTGGTCCGGTAGTTCAGTTGGTTAGAATGCCTGCCTGTCACGCAGGAGGTCGCGGGTTCGAGTCCCGTCCGGACCGCCACTTTTAAAATAATATATACATATAGTGAATACACATGATTTGCATAAAATCGTGTGTTTTTTAGTGTTCAAAAATTAAAGTTCGTACTTGAAATTACTTGTTCCCTATAGCTAGTTATTTTTTCCTTTTCGCTTGTCTTTTTGCTATCATAAGAATAGTTCACTAGAGAAAAGGCTGATGTTTTATGGACGAGTTCTCATTTATTCAATCAATTAAACAACAAACGTACCATCAAACCTCTTTAGTTAAAGGTATTGGTGATGATGCTGCAGTTTTTAGGTTTTCCAATGAAGATATAGTTACTGCTGTAGATACATTCGTTGATGGGATTCATTTTTCTAAAGCAACGATGGATCCTTATTATATAGGATATCGTGCACTTGCGGCTAATTTAAGTGATTTAGCAGCGATGGGAGCGAATCCTGCATTCTATCTTGTTTCTATTGTCATCCCTGAAAACTGGTTAATGGAAGAAATAACCGCTATTTTTAATGGTATGAAAGAATTGGCTACGACTTATAACACAGATATAATTGGTGGGGACACGGTATCGGGAAAAGAATTATGCCTTTCTATTACAGTAATTGGCTATACTAAGAAAGGAATGGCACGTTATCGAAGTGATGCTAGGCCTGGAGATATAATGTTTGTAACTGGTAATGTAGGTGATTCTCAAGCTGGTTTTCATATATTAACCGAAGAGGCGGAGGCAAGCTATCGAAATTCAGACTATTTTATAAAACGACATATAATGCCTAGCCCAAGGGTGGAATTTGCTCAGGGATTATCAGGGATTTCACGTGTAGCATTGAATGATATTAGTGATGGGATTGCAAGTGAGGCGAATGAAATTGCGGAGGCATCGCATGTCACTATTTATATAGATGATAGCATGGTTCCTGTAAGTTCTACCTATGAACAGTTTCCCTACGAGTTGCAGCATAAATGGAAATATTACGGTGGGGAAGACTTTGAATTAATAGGGACAGTAAGTGAAGATAATTGGGAAGAAATAATGCAAATTGCTACTAATTTAAATCTAAAAGTTACAAAAATCGGATATGTAGATACAGATAAAAGAGCGGGTGTTTACCTTAATCGTAACAATAAAATAGAGAAGATATTGAAAAAAGGGTATAACCATTTAAGGTAGGTGAGATGATGAGTAAACATCAACTAGTAACGAATAATGCTAACGAAACAGCGTTACTCGGTGAAAAATTGGCGTCTTTACTGGAGCCTGGAGATGTATTGACGTTAGAGGGAGACCTTGGTGCAGGTAAAACGACTTTCACCAAAGGTTTGGCCAAAGGGCTTGGTGTGAAACGAACTGTAAATAGCCCAACCTTTACTATAGTTAAGGAATATGAAGGAAGATTACCTTTGTACCATATGGATGTATATCGTTTAGAAAATTCTGAGGAAGATATTGGATTCGATGAGTACTTCAATAGTCATGGTATTTCTGTGGTAGAATGGGCAAAATTTATTGAGGAATATCTTCCAGAAGAACGATTAAATATTAACATAAATTACGATGAAGGGGATAGTCGAACAATTGAATTTTCTTCCACTAGTTCCCATTTTGATTCGGTTATAAGTGAATTAAGGAGTTAGGAGTTTATATACAATGTATGTACTTACAATTGATACGTCTAATCAAGTAATGGGTGTGGCCATTTTAAAAGATGATGTGGTAATAGGTGAAATAGTTACTAATATAGCTAAGAACCATTCTGTACGCTTAATGCCTGCTATTGAGCAGCTAATGCAAGAAGTTTCTTTAACTCCGGACCAATTAAATCGAATAGTTGTTGCAAAAGGTCCCGGGTCTTATACAGGAGTTCGTATCGGTCTGTCTACTGCAAAATCAATGGCATGGGCACTTGGCATTCCTGTAGTAGGTGTTTCAAGTTTAGAGGTTCTTGCCTATCAAGGGCGATTTTTTGATGGTTATATTTGTCCATTTTTTGATGCTAGACGCGGACTTGTGTTCACTGGAATTTATCAGTGGAAAGAAGATAAATTAAATTTAGTTTATGAAGAAAAGAATATCTCAATGGAAGAAGCCTTGAATAAGTTAAAGAAGGCCGGAGAAAAAACTTTATTTTTAAGTCCTGATTTAGCTTTACATAAAGAGAGAATACATGATGTGCTAGAGGATTTAGCAGTTCTGCCTGATGGTCCGTATCATTTGGCAAATCCTGGCTTCTTAGGATTAGCAGGATTGAATAAAGAACCGGATAATACGCATGGATTAACTCCAAATTATTTACGGCTAGCTGAAGCAGAAGCCAATTGGATAAAGGCTCAAGAGGAAAAGAAGTAAAATGGCTGAAATTGTAATACGAGATATGGAACTTAAAGATGTGAATCAAGTGATGGAAGTTGAAAAAGCTTCTTTTACAACCCCATGGACAACCGATGTTTTCTATCAGGAAATTGTCGATAACGCACATGCACATTATTATGTGCTGGAAGTAAACGAAAAAATAGTTGGGTATGTTGGGATGTGGATAGTCATAGATGACGCACAGATTACCAATATTGCCATTATGCCTGACTATCGTGGATGTAAATTAGGGGAAAAACTTTTTGGCTTTGTCATGCAAATGTTGACGAATATTGGAGTGAAGCGATTATCATTAGAAGTACGGGTCTCCAATATTGTTGCCCAAAAGTTGTACAGGAAATTTGGTCTTGTCCCTGGTGGAATAAGGAAAAACTATTATACAGATAGCGGAGAAGATGCTATGGTTATGTGGGTGAATTTAAGATGACTAAAGATACATTTGTATTAGGAATTGAAACAAGTTGTGATGAAACGGCAGTTGCAATCGTGAAAAATGGAACGGAGATTGTGTCTAATGTGGTAGCCTCGCAAATAGAAAGTCATAAACGTTTTGGGGGAGTAGTTCCGGAAATAGCGTCCAGACACCATGTAGAACAAATGACAATCGTCTTGGAAGAAGCCATTCAGGAATCCGGATTAACGTGGGAAGATATAGATGCAATCGCAGTAACGGAGGGACCAGGACTAGTTGGGGCATTACTAGTTGGTGTAAATACAGCGAAGGCATTAGCTTTTGCCAAACAAAAGCCGCTAGTTGGTGTTCACCATATAGCTGGTCATATTTATGCTAATCGTTTGGAACAGGAATTCGAATTTCCATTATTGGCATTGATTGTTTCCGGAGGGCATACGGAGCTTATTTTAATGAAAGAACATGGAGCTTATGAGGTAATTGGTGAAACAAGGGATGATGCAGCTGGTGAGGCATATGACAAGGTAGCAAGAATGCTAAAACTTCCCTATCCAGGAGGTCCTCATATAGACAGATTAGCTGCAGAAGGCAAGGAGTCAATTGATTTTCCACGTGCTTGGTTAGAAGAGGGGAGTTATGATTTTAGCTTTAGCGGATTAAAATCAGCTGTTATTAACAAAATTCATAATGCGAAGCAACGCGGGGAAACATTAAAAGATGAAGATATTGCTGCGAGCTTTCAAGCTAGTGTGATTGAAGTACTTACTGAAAAAACGTTGCGCGCTGCTAAGGAATATAATGTTAATCAAGTCATTGTTGCAGGTGGGGTTGCTGCCAATAAAGGGTTGCGCTCGGAATTAGAGGACAAGTTTGCTCAAACAGATATTCCGTTATTAGTTCCACCATTAAAACTATGTACGGACAATGCAGCGATGATTGCTGCTGCTGGAACCATCAACTTTGAGCAAGGAAAACGAGCAGGATCTGACTTAAACGCAAATGCTTCATTACTGTTAAAGTAAGACTTTGTCGATGTTTAGTAAAGGGGATAAAGTTATCAACAAACTTGTGCATAAGTATGTTGATGAGTATAAAATAAGGATTTATGCTGTTGATTACTTTTTGTGGATAAATCTTACTTCAGGTGTGGATAATGTGCATAAGTTTGTTCATAACTAATAATACCAACAATAAATCCCAATTATAACTGTGGATAGTGTACATGGATAGTAGTTATCCACTAAACTTGAAATTTTACTGTAACAAAATTTAAACATATAGCGACTAATCTTGTGGATAAATGGGAGTTGATTTCATTTTTCACTTAATTACAGGATAGAAATTTGGTGATTGTACGTTGAATAAAAAACAATCTTATTATTTTCAGACAGACTTGATTACGCTTTTTATTTTGTTTGTCTGTGTGAGCTTATTGGCTATATATAATGCACAGCAGCTGGAACAGTACGAAAGCGGTAATTTTGTAATTAAACAGATTATATGGTTTGCTGTTGGTGCACTATTGGTTGCAGCTATGCAATATTTAGATCTCGAACAATTATATAAAGGGAGCCTTTATGTTTATATTACAGGAATAGTAGTCCTTATCATCCTATTAGTAAGTCCAGAGTCGATTGCTAAGCCAGTGAATGGTGCTAAAAGTTGGTTCACTTTGCCGGGATTATCTTTGCAGCCAGGGGAATTTGCAAAAATAACAACTATCTTGTATCTATCGCGACTTATTACTTTGCACAAAGAGAAATATCATGTATCAAATCTAAAAACAGATTCCTTGTTACTATTGAAATTAGTGATTACGGTGGCAATTCCAGTTTTGCTAATTCTTGAACAGCCTGACTTTGGTACGGCTATGGTGTATTTATTTATATTAGGAATGATGATTATATTATCAGGGATTAGTTGGAAAATTATTACCAGTTTAATTGTAGTAGTTGGGGCTGCTGGTGGTGCTTTGCTGGGATTTATTATTAAGTTTCCTACGCTTGCTAACGAATTGTTGGGGATTGAAGCATATCAAATTAATCGAATTCTCACTTGGTTTGACCCAACGCAAACAACGAGTGACGCCAATTGGCACTTTGATCGAGCCCATATGGCACTCGGTTCTGGTCAACTTTTTGGAAAAGGACTAAATGGTGTCCAAGTATATTATTCAGAAGCACAAACGGATTTCATTTTTTCGGTCATTGGAGAGAGCTTTGGTTTTATAGGCAGTGCATTAGTAATTTTTCTTTATTTTTTACTCTTATACAAACTGGTAACATTAGGTTTAAGTATTTATAAATACTCTCCTTTTGCATCCTATTACAGTTTTGGTTTTCTAAGTCTAATCCTTATTCATGTATTCCAAAATATCGGAATGACTTTAGGAATCATGCCAATCACAGGGATTCCATTACTGTTGATAAGTTATGGAGGAAGTTCCGTCTTATCCACAATGATAGGATTAGGAGTTATCTATCGAATATCAGTAGAACAAACCATTCAGAATGATTATTTATTTAAGTAAGAATCTTTTCGTATAGTATGTTGCTTTTTGGACTTTTACAAGTTAATAGAAATTCCTAATTTTTAGCTAAGAATAGTGCTTTATATCCGCTACGGAAATACACTGTGCTTTCCGTGGGCGGCTGCTGAGCCTCCTCGAGCTAACGCTCTGCGGGGTCTCATCGATGCCTTTCCTCCCACAGGAGTCTCCGTGTTTTTCCTTCGCTAGTATAGTGCTATAAATTCCCGCGAAAAGCGACTAAGTGCAGCGTAAATGAACATTGCACTCCATTAAGTATTTATTCTTAATTAAAGTAATCTACAGTCTACGTAAAATGGAAAGCAAAGTCGTGTTAAATAGCAACGATTTTTTAAAAAGGAGCCTTACGTAAAGAAAAAAACTACGGAATGTAATTATTCCGTAGTTTTTTCGTTCTTTTCCTCCACTATTTGTACAATAACTTTTTCAATCCGATTGTCGGCTACTTCAGCTACTTCGAAAACGAAATTCTTATATTCAATGACTGGACGTTCCTCTTCTGAAGGGATATAACCTAGCTTGCCAATGAGAAATCCACTTAAGGTGTCGAAATCTTTCGTTGGGAATTCTGTATCGAAAACGTCCCCCAGTTCCCAAAGATGAATGGTACCATTTATTTCGTATTTATCCTGGTCCAGTTTCGTTATTTCTTCCTCCATAACTCCAGCATCATTGCTTTCGCTGGAAATTTCTCCGACAATTTCTTCTATGACATCTTCAATGGTTACTAAGCCCTCTGTTCCTCCATAATCATCTAAAACGATAGCAATATGAACGTTATTTTTTTGCATAACGGTAAACAGTTCATCCACCGTTAAAGACTCTAATACAAAAAATGGTTTGCGTATATAGTTCCTTAACTGAAAGTCTTTTTCATTATTTTGTACATAATCAAATAAATCTTTTACATGTAATACACCAATGATATTATCGATATGATCTTCAAATACCGGAAATCGTGTATATCCTTTTTCGGTGATTCGTTTAAGCAAATCATGGAACGTGGTATCAATAGAAAGAGCAGACATGTTGGTTCTGTGAGTTACGATATCGGAAACTTCTTTATCATTAAATTCAAAAATCCGATTAATCATTAACTTTTCAGTCTCTCGAATAGTTCCACGTTCTCCGCCAATATCGACGAGCAGTCTAATTTCTTCTTCTGTCGCCTCTTCACTTTGTTCGTTCGGGTCCACACCAAATAGTTTTACAACCATATTAGTAGAAAAGGTTAAAAGTTTAACAATAGGTAACGTGAGTTTAGAAAGAATTGTCAGAGGTCTCACAGCAAAATTTGCAATTACTTCTGCACGATGAAGAGCAAGTTGCTTTGGAACGAGTTCTCCAAATACGAGTGTAAAATAGGATAATAGGATGGTAATTGCGATTAATGCTATGGTTTCTAGTAATCCTATTGCTATCGGTACACCTAAATTATGTAAAGCATTAGCCAGTGGCTCAGCAAAGAAGTCAGCTGCAAAAGCACTGGCAAGAAAACCAGCAAGCGTTATCCCAATTTGTATGGTGCTTAGAAATCTGCTCGGCTCAGAGATAAGTTTATAGAGCAATTTGGCCTTTTTATCGCCGGAGTCTGCCATTTTCTTCACTTTGTTATCATTTAATCCTATTAAAGCTATTTCTGAAGCTGCAAAAAAAGCATTCAATAAGATTAAAACGATAAGTGTTATGATTGCCACGATCATTTTTACAACCTCCACGGTTAAAGGGGATATCATTAGGATTATCCTTACAGTATAAAAGTATCCAAAATAAAAGTAGGTAAAATAAGCATTTACCTACTTTCATTATAGCTTAACAAAGCTAATTATTCTTCTTGCAGTATTGTCCATTCTTCCATTAGGTTCTCAGTTTCTTGTTTTAATTGGTTTATTTCCTCATTCAGTTCGAATGACTTTTCATGGTCCTGGAAAACTTCAGGCTTGGTCATTTCTTCTTCTAATTCTGCTATTTTCAATTCTAACTTCTCAATGGTTTCCTCTAACTCTGTTATTCGACGCTGTTTTTTACGAAGTTGACTTTGAAGTTGTTTTTCTTCTTTATAGCTTCGTTTTTTATCAGGTTCATTTTTTTGAACAGGCATTGCTTCCTGTTCTAACCGTTGATGTTCGGCTTCTTCCGCTTTTTTCTCTAGATAATAATCGTAATCTCCTAAATAAACTGTAATGCCATCACGATTCATTTCCGCCACCTGATCGGTTATTTTATTGATAAAGTAGCGGTCATGGGAAACAAAGATAATCGTACCTGGGAAGTCTATTAAAGCAGCTTCTAGAACTTCCTTACTGTCGATGTCCAAATGGTTTGTAGGTTCATCTAGAATAAGTAAATTTGCCTTTTGCATCATTAGTTTGGCGAGTGCAAGACGTGCTTTTTCGCCACCGCTTAATGCTTGAACTGGCTTTAATACGTCATCACCAGAAAAAAGGAAATTTCCTAAAATCGTACGAATATCTTTTTCGTTTACCGTAGGATACTCATCCCAGAGTTCATTCAAAACAGACTTAGAAGAAGATAGATTGGCTTGTTCCTGATCATAGTAGCCAATTTGAACATTCGTTCCAATTTGAATGTTGCCACTAGAGTGTTTTAGGTTACCTAAAATAACCTTAAGAAGAGTGGTTTTACCTACTCCATTTGGCCCTACCAGTGCAATCCGTTCGCCACGGTTAACATGTACATTAATATTGGAGAATAAGTTCTCATTTTCTCCATCATATCTAAATCCTAAGTCATTAATTTTTAACACATCATTGCCACTTCGACGATTAATTTGGAATGAGAAGGATGCAGAGGATTCATCACCTAATGGTTTATCGATTCGCTCCATTTTCTCGAGCTGCTTTCTTCTGCTTTGCGCTCGTTTCGTTGTAGAGGCACGGACAATATTCCGTTGAATAAAATCTTCCATTTTTTTGATTTCGGTTTGCTGTTTTTCAAATGCTTTTAAATCCTGTTCATATTCCTGGGCTTTTAGTTCAAGATATTTACTGTAAGATCCATGATATTTTTTCGTTTTATGACGAGATATTTCATAGACAATCGATACCGTCTTATCCAAGAAATAACGGTCATGTGATACAATCACTACGGCACCTGGGTAACTTGCTAAATAACCTTCCAGCCATGATAAAGTCTCAATATCTAAATGGTTTGTCGGCTCATCCAAGATAAGAAGCTGAGGTTTTTGCAGTAGAAGTTTCCCTAACGCTAGACGGGTTTTTTGCCCACCACTTAAGTCTGTGATAGGTGTTTCATAATCATAGTCTTGAAAGTTTAAACCAGTTAAAACCGCTTTAATATCAGATTCATAAGTATAACCGCCATTTGACTGAAAATTAACTTGCATTCGATCATAGTTTTTTAATAGTTTTTCATATGCTTCCTCAGAAAGGTTAGATGATTGCTCCATTTGCTTTTCTAATGTTCGTAGTTGCTTTTCCTGTTCTAATAAGGATGTGAAAACTTCAAGCATCTCGTCCCAAATGGTTTTTCCTGATTCCAAGGACATATGTTGTGATAAATAACCAAGTGTCAGATCCTTTGGTTTAATTAGTTCTCCTTCATCATAAGAAAGTTGATTCGCCATAATTTTTAATAGTGTTGATTTGCCAGCACCATTTCTTCCTACAATGGCTATACGATCATTTTCCTTTATCTCTAACTTTATGTTTGATAAAATCTCTTCGGCACCGAAAGATTTTGATAATCCATTAAGTTGCATTAGTATCATTGTGAATTCACCCCAATAAATCTAGTTTAACCTATTGGTAATTATCCAACAACATTAATAATTTGTGAAAAATATCACGACATTTTGTGAAATATCTGTTAAGATAGAGGTAATAGATAACTTCACAAATTTTTTGAAAGAAAAGAGGAAACACGATGGAGCAAAATAAGATACCACAAGCTACAGCCAAACGTCTGCCGCTATATTACCGGTTTCTAAATAATTTAAATCAGCAAGGTAAAAAAAGAGTATCCTCCAAGGAATTAAGTGAAGCTGTAAAAGTAGATTCTGCAACCATTCGTAGAGATTTTTCATACTTTGGGGCTTTGGGGAAGAAAGGCTATGGGTATAATGTAGAGTATTTACTTGGATTTTTCCGGAGTACATTGGATCACCATGAAATTACGGAAGTAGCATTGGTTGGTGCGGGTAATCTAGGTACTGCCTTTCTAAAATATAGTTTTATGAAGAATAATAATATCCGTATTACAAAGGCATTTGATGCTGATTCGAACAAAGTTGGGACGGACATTGATGGGGTACCGGTATATCATATTGATGAATTAAACGAAAAGTTGGAAGGAACTCGTGTTGCCATTTTAACTGTTCCTGCGTCAGAGGCAGATGTAATTACTGAAAAACTTGTAAATGAAGGCGTTAACGGAATTCTGAATTTTACACCAGCACGAATAACGGTGCCAAATCATGTTCGTGTTCATCATATTGATTTAGCAGTGGAACTTCAATCACTGGTTTATTTCTTAAAACACTATCCATTAGATAAAGAGTAAGTCTGTATTGTTATTCACATTATATTAAAAAAAGGCTCTTTTAGTATTGTTTGTTGCTTTTTGATCTTTTGTTGATGATAGAAATTGCGGATAATTAGAATTCATAGTAGTGGGTGTGCTAACCCCCGCTACGGAAATACACTACGCGCACCTTAGGGGAGCTGGTGAGCCTCCTTCGTGCTGAAAAGCGTGTGCGCCTGCGTCTTCCAGTAATGCTTCGAAGCGGGCTTTCTCGGCGCAAGGGAACAAGGAAGATTATTCAAGTAGTTCCCTCACTACGCAGTCTCACCGATGCTCTTTTTCCTGCGTGAAGAGCACGAGTCTGAAGAACCCGCAGCCGCAGTTTCGGTTTTTTCCGCGAGGAGGCTGAGGCCATGCCCGCGAACCGCAAGTATTCTGCTGGAGCGAATGACCGCACAAACTAATCATAAGTGTAAGCGAGAGCAATACTATTCTGAATTAAATATGTTTACAGTCTACATATAGATATAAGTTAATGTCATGTTAAAAAGCAACAATCTTTTAGAAAAGAGCTTTAAAAAAAGTAGTGCAATGAAATCATGCACTACTTTTTTTTCTTCTTCTTTTTTATTCGGCAATGAACCCGAATGGATTGGATAGCAACGCCAATGTCAAATGTGGCAACACCAGCTAATAATATTGTTGTGATATTCCAAACCGAATCTGTTGCTGTTTGAATAGCGATAAAAATAAACATAATACCTAAGATTAGGAAAAAAACTGCATTATGCAGTAGTGATATTTTCATTAATTACCCTCCAAATAGAATCATCTGCAGTTGTTCTAGTTGTTTCTGTATTTCCTCTGGCGTCATGGAGTATTGTGCAATAACAGTCATCGTATTCAGTGCAGCATGTACGAGAATGGGGGTTAAAATCCGTTTTGTTTTTACATACAAGTAAGCAAAAACAAATCCCATCGAAGTGTAAACGAGCAAATGTTGTAATTCGCCATGGATAGCACCGAATATTAAGGCTGATAAAAAGGCTGCAAAAAAGAAATTCATTCGTTTATAGAGACTGCCAAAGATTATTTTTCGAAAAATAACTTCTTCTAAGACAGGTGCGATAATAGCTGGAACGATCATAAACAATGGGATTGCACGTGTAATCCCCATAATATTTTGTGTGTTTTGAGAACCTGCTTCAATTCCAAGAACTTTAATCTCTATCAAGGACGCAACGACTTGTACAATATACGCCATGAAAAAACCAGCGATTGCCCAAATAATCACATGGCTAGAACTTGAAGCATCACGATGAAGAGGCATTTGCATATCTGGTTTTAGTAACCAAAGTGAAATAATAAGTGCTACAAGAAAACTAAAAATGCTCCAATAAATAACAACTTCTGTGTAATTATCAGAAAAGTAATTGTAAGCAATAAGTGCTGCAGGAAAGCTTGATAATTGTGTAAGGATATACGTTAAAATGACGTACCAATAACGTTTAGGCAATAGAAAACGACTCCTTTTGTGTGAATATACTTACATTTAATTTGTTGCTTTCATGTTGTCGGGGGTTGATAGAAAGCGTAGTGTATTTCCGTAGCGGTAATATAGTACCAACTATTTATGAAAAACTCTATAATGACTTAAAAAAGCAACAAATTCTTAGAGAATAGCTATTAATAATAAGTATATTTATATCTATTAACAGTTATAATGAAAAAGTTAAATTTCAATAAAAGAAAGCTTAGTAAATTGTTCATAAGAGCTATTTTAACATAATTATGGTTTCTACCTAAACTTGAATGACTTTAATTCATTTTTTAAAAAAAATTTATTAAAATGGGTGAACAATACTTGCAATTTTTCAGTGAATTAATTATTATAATAATTGTGATTAGCACTCGCTTGTGGTGAGTGCTAATAAATCAAAAATAAAAAAAGATAGATAGTCAAGGAGGCTAATGTACATGATTAAACCATTAGGAGATCGTGTTATTATCGAGCTTGTTGAACAAGAAGAAAAAACTGCAAGCGGTATCGTACTTCCAGACTCTGCAAAAGAAAAACCTCAAGAAGGTAAAGTTGTTGCAGTAGGTACAGGTCGTGTATTGGATAGTGGGGAAAGAGTACCACTAGAAGTTGCTGAAGGTAACCGTATTATCTTTTCAAAATTTGCGGGTACTGAAGTGAAATACGAAGGTACTGAATACTTAATTTTACGTGAAAATGACATCTTAGCTATCGTTGAATAAGGTAAGAGTTTAATTATACTTAGTTTTTCCATTTTTTATTTTACTATTTTAAGGAGGATGTTTACATGGCTAAAGAAATTAAGTTTAGTGAAGACGGACGCCGTGCAATGTTACGCGGTGTAGATACATTAGCTGATGCAGTAAAAGTAACTTTAGGGCCAAAAGGTCGTAACGTTGTTCTAGATAAAAAATTCGGTTCACCACTAATTACCAATGATGGTGTAACCATTGCAAAAGAAATTGAATTAGAAGATCAATTTGAAAATATGGGTGCACAACTAGTATCTGAAGTGGCATCTAAAACAAATGATGTAGCTGGTGACGGTACTACAACTGCTACAGTTCTAGCTCAAGCTATGATTCGTGAAGGACTTAAAAACGTAACTTCCGGTGCAAATCCAGTTGGAATTCGCCGTGGGATTGAAAAAGCTGTTGCTACTGCAGTAGAAGAATTAAAATCTATTTCTTCTCCAGTACAAAGTAAAGAATCTATTGCACAAGTTGCATCCATTTCTGCTGCTGATGATGAAGTAGGGAAATTGATTGCAGAAGCAATGGAACGTGTTGGTAACGACGGTGTTATCACTATCGAAGAATCTAAAGGTTTCAACACAGAGTTAGATGTCGTAGAAGGTATGCAGTTTGATCGTGGATATGCTTCTCCATACATGGTTACTGACCAAGATAAAATGGAAGCTGTTTTAGAAGATCCATACATTCTTATTACTGATAAGAAGATTGCTAATATCCAAGAAGTACTTCCTGTTCTTGAACAAGTCGTACAACAAGGTAAACCAATCCTAATTATTGCAGAAGATGTAGAAGGCGAAGCACTTGCTACATTGGTAGTAAACAAACTTCGTGGAACATTCAATGCAGTTGCTGTTAAAGCACCAGGATTCGGTGATCGTCGTAAAGCAATGTTAGAAGATATCGCAGTTCTTACTGGCGGTGAAGTAATCACAGAAGATCTTGGACTAGATCTTAAGAGTGCTGGCATCGAGCAATTAGGACGTGCTGCTAAAGTTGTTGTAACCAAAGAAAATACAACAATTGTTGAAGGTTCTGGAAATCCAGAAGCTATCTCTAGCCGTGTAGCTCAAATCCGTGCTCAAGCTGAAGAAACTACTTCTGAATTCGATAAAGAAAAATTACAAGAACGCCTAGCTAAATTAGCTGGTGGAGTAGCTGTAGTTAAAGTTGGTGCTGCAACTGAAACAGAATTAAAAGAACGTAAACTACGTATTGAAGATGCTCTAAACTCCACACGTGCTGCTGTAGAAGAAGGTATCGTAGCTGGTGGTGGTACTGCCTACATTAACGTTTATAATAAAGTAGCTGAATTAAATGTTGAAGGCGATGAAGCAACTGGTGTAAACATTGTCCTACGTGCAATCGAAGAACCAGTACGTCAAATCGCAGTAAATGCTGGATTAGAAGGTTCTATTATTGTAGAACGTCTAAAAGGCGAAGAAGTAGGAATTGGATACAATGCTGCTTCTGGAGAATGGGTAAACATGGTTGAAGCTGGTATCGTTGACCCTGCTAAAGTTACTCGTTCTGCATTACAAAACGCTGCATCTGTAGCTGCTATGTTCCTAACTACGGAAGCAGTAGTAGCTGACATCCCAGAAGAAGGCGGAGCACCTGCAATGCCTGATATGGGCGGCATGGGTGGAATGGGCGGCATGATGTAATACCGCCCCCCAACCCTTGATATGAGTGGGTTTGTAAGTGAAATGTGAGTGAAATGCTCACATTTTGCTAACCACCTGAAAATTATATAAAGACTCCCCAAAAGTTTAAGTAAAACTTTTGGGGAGTCTTTTTTTACACATTTATTTCTCCAATATGGATTCATTTTATCAAGTGAAGAAAAAATATGTGCTGCTCTTTTCTATCAAAGATTTAATCAATCTATAAATAACAAGTTCAATTCTTCATTTTATGCAAGATATTTGTAGAAATCCTCTTAACTTTCTCTCCATAACTCAACCTACAAATATTTAAAAAATCCAAATATATCCCACCTAACCATATACGAGATTCGAATATAGTTATGGAGGTGGAAATATTGGATGTAAGTCTACATTCTATGAGAAAGGCAAAATTATTTATTCATTTTAAATTATATAAGGAGGAGAATCATGGCTAAATATAGACAAGTTCATATTGAATTTTGGCAAGATGGTTTTGTATTGGATTTAACACCAGAGGAGAAGTATTTTTATTTATACTTAATGACGAATAGTAAAACAACACAATGTGGAATATATGAGCTGCCTCTTCGTATTATCGAAATAGAAACAGGATACAACAGGGAGACGGTATGGAAGTTGTTGGAGCGTTTCCAAGAATACGGAAAAATCCTTTATGAAAAATCAACGAAGGAAATCATGATAATGAATTGGATAAAGTTTAATTGGATTAATTCGCCGAAAGTTATTTCCTTTATAAAAAAAGAACTCGAAAAAGTTAAGACACCTTATTTTATTAAGCTTTTTCATGAAAAGTGCCAAGCGTATGGATACCGTATCGATAGGGTATCGATAGACTCGGTGGAAGAAAGAGAAAAAGAAATAGAAAGGGAAGGAGAAGATAATAATATTCATGATTTATTCCTTCACTATCTTTCTAAAAATATTATTTGTCACAAAAAATTAACCGATCCTATGAGGCGAGCTATTCAAGCAAGGTTGAAAGATTATAGCTTGGAAGATTTAAAGAAAGCGATCGATAATTATGCCACCGTATATGATAGTGATGATCATTGGTTTACGCATAAATACCCTTTGGCTGATTTTATGCGTGATAAGGATGTTAGGAAGTTTTTAGATGAAGCAGATCCAGTAAATAATTTTAGGAGAAGGGAAAAGAATGTAGACCAACTAGACGCATCATTATTGGAATTATTAGATGGAGAAGATAAAGGTATCTAATTTGCAACAGGTGCATTGAATAGAAAAATCCAGTACTATTTGTAGTACTGGATTTTTTCTGCTTTTATATTTGAAATAATAAAATTCTCATAAGTTGAGCAAACTTCTGTGAAGCTTCTTTTTTTACTGTTCTTAATCTAAAAAAAGAGACAGATTCCTGTCCCTCATACACCATATTTTTCTTCCAACTCATCAATCTTTGCATTATACGCTTCTATAACTTGGTCAATTTCCTCTTGCAAGTCTATCACTTCCATGTAAATTTCTTCAGACTGATTATACGATTCATCATCTACTGGTGGAGTGTTTAATTTTACTACTTCCGCTTGTTTGGAGAAGGAGTCAATTAGTAAATCTAACTGTTTTAGAGAAATTTCATTTAAATCTTTTATTTCCTGATTTACTAGATTACTATTTAAGTCTTGTGCTAATTCTTTTGTATCCTCTACGAAGGGAATGATGTTATCGTTTAGATAATTGTAGGCTTTTTCAGGCTGATCGACTATTGTTGTAAAATGTCCACTCATTTCGGAGAGTTCTTGGGATCTTTCATAGATTGGCTCGATGCCTTCTGTCTTGTATTCTTTGAACTCATCAGCGGGGCTTATACTACTACTTGAGTCCGCGCAAGCAGTTAATGTTAACACCATTATAAAAGATAAATTTAGACTAAAAATCAGTTTCTTCATATTTTCACACTCCTGTTAAATCCCATTCTCCAAGTAATGGATCCTAACAGTTATCTTATATATTTTTTTAAAGATTTTCAATGATAATCGGGTATTATAATTTATCATCACTGCTAAAAGAAGCATCTTTTTGCGATGAACGGAAGGATAGACATCGCGAGAAGTTGAATAATACGATTGGTCGTGACTAGCGGTGAATTCCTTAGCGAACTTAGGTGTTAAGACCACGACTACTTTTAAAGTAGTCGTGTAATGAGGGATTGACCCCCCCTTATCATTCGACATCTTCATTATTCAGCATGAAGCAACAGTTGATCTAAATCCATTATTTTAATTTTCTTTTTCGGTAACTGTTTGATGAGCCCATGTTGTTCAAGAGAAGAAAATCGACGACTAATCGTTTCTGGTGTTGTACCAAGATACGAAGCTAAATCTTTTTTTGACATTGGTAAGGTAACCGTTGGACTATTGCTACTCCCTTTTTCAACATTCTCAGCTAAAAAGGATATAATACGAGATTCCACATTTTCAATAGCAACTTGTGTCGTTTGTTTTTCAGAATCTTTCAGCCTTATAGTAACCTCGGAAAGAATTCTTAATGAAATCTGCGGATATTCTATTAAGTACTTTTGTAGATCGTCTTGTTTAATTAGACAAATAGATGTATTCTGTAATGCTTCTGCATAGTTCTCATGTACGCTTCCAGGCTGAAAAATGGCTACTTCCCCTGTGAAATCTCCTGGGTTTAACATTCGCACAAGTTGATCTTTTCCAGAATCAGATAGACGATATATTCGAACCTTACCTGTATTGATGATATACAAGGTGTTGTCTTCATCACCTGCATGGAATAACATTTCACCTTTCTGTAAATGAAGTGTTTTCGCAGAGGCTGCAATCATATCCATTTGGTGATCCTCGAGGTGATTAAAGATAGGAACTAGACGAACACACTGTGCATGTCCATGGTGGTGATGACAACATTGATTTTGTTCCAAAATAACATCTCCCTTTTTATAAAAAGAGGCTGGGAGAAAATTAAAAGTGTCTATCCTAAAGTCGAACATATCACTGTACTAGTGTATTTTCGAAGCGGGTGTTCGGACTTTACTTAGGTTAGAATACTTTTTTCCCAGACTCGTTCATTCTAATGACATACAGATTAGGCAGGTTTTACTTTTGATTTGACGACAGGATAACCGAGGTCTTCGATAGCCTTTTCGATATCATTAAGAGCGACTGCTTCTGAATCAAAGTCTACTTTTACCTTACTAGCATTAAATAATACTTTTAAGCTGTCTTGATCAACCCCATTTATTCCTTTCACCGCATTTTCAATCTTTTGCATACAAGATGGACAAGCTAAAGTTTCTAATTGAATCGTTGCTTTTTGCATCAATCATTTCTCCTTTCACTTTTTACTAATCATTATGGTTTGAATTATTTTAAGCCTGATATGCTTTGTCTACTTCTGCTAACATTTCGTAGGTACCTGCATATGTTTCACATACATCTCCAGGAATGGTATAGTTGTCTGTGATTTTACGTAACTGCGTAAATTCTGCGTCCAATTCAGGTTTGTTTGCACCAGTAGCTTTTACTTTTTCATTGATCTTTTCGAATAACTCACGTACTTCAAATGCTTCTGGGTGATTTTTACCATGGGCTCGTGTAATTGCCGTAGTGTATAAATCCAGTTTCTCAAAATAGTTTGTTACTAGTTCGTTAAATGTTTTCTCAGCCATTATTATTTCCTTCTTTCTCTGTATATTTTTGTGGGAGTATTTGTCTTAGGCAGATTTTACTTTGGTTTTGATGACAGGGTATCCTAAGTCTTCAATTGCCGTTTCGATATCGTTAATAGCGATTGCAGCTGAATCAAATTCTACTTTTACTTTACTTGCATTAAACAAGACTTTTAAGCTGTCTTGATCAACCCCGTTTAATCCTTTCACGGCATTTTCAATCTTTTGCATACAAGATGGACAAGATAATGTTTCTAATTGAATAACTGCTTTTTGCATGAATGATTCTCCTTTCATCTTATCTATAATTTTATTTGTTTTATCTCTTCTTCTTTACAATTTAAGTATAGCTCAGGTTCAACGAAATGAAATTGACGCAAATCAAGTTTTAGAAAAAGATTGGAAGCATTTTTTCTTTCTAACTGAATACTTGCCGTATATCGTTCGTATAGACCTCCTTCTATTAGTAACGGGTTCTGTTCTAAGAGAGAAAACAATAAAGAACACACAAAATAGGAGTACAAATCGCATAGCGTTTCGTACTCCTGTTTTTATTGATATAGCAACTGTTAAAAGCTATGTTATTTTCAGTGTGTTATGTGGTGTTAATAATGATTGGTTCTGTTTTCAGAAAGGGATTCTGGGATTTTATGGTAAAATTTAGATAGAAAACAAGATAGGTTTATTCAACTAACGGCAGGTTAGTTGAATAGAGATTCTAACAACTTGTAAAAGGTGGGAAGTTGATGCAGACAAAAATACAGTTTAGAACGGCTACTGAAAATGATTTAGATAGTATCGTTGCAATGCTTGCAGACGATGTATTAGGAAGTAAGCGTGAACGTTATGAGCAACCACTTCCTGATAGTTATATAAATGCATTTAAGGCTATTAAATCTGACCCGAATAACGAGTTAGTAGTGGCTTGTAACAGCATTGAGGTTATTGGGGTACTACAAATTACTTTTACACCTTATATGACACATCAAGGTGGATGGAGAGCTACTATTGAAGGGGTGAGAACATCGGCTTCTGTAAGGGGGAAGGGTGTAGGTTCTGAACTTATAAAGTGGGCGATTCTACGAGCAGAAGAACGAGGTTGTCATTTAGTACAATTGACAACTGATAAAACAAGACCAGATGCATTAAAATTTTATGAACGGTTAGGTTTTAAAGCAACACATGAAGGCTTAAAGTTGAAACTTTAATGATCATTTATTAAACAATAGGGTGCTTTAGCGAAATTTTAATACATAACAGAAAGAAGGGAAAGAATTGGAATTACTGATTTTTGTACTACTATTTGCTGGTTTATTTGCGATTTATGATGCAATAAGAAAAGTTAATAATAATATCCTTGAGCAGACTGAGGAATTAAAAAAGATACGTTCAGAATTAGAGGAGAGCAGGAAAAAGTAGGTTTACTTTTCAAGTAACGGGTGCTTTTCTTCCAGAAGGCAATCGCACCCTTTTTATTAGGAGATTAGTGAAACAGTCCAGATTGTAACATTAAATAAAAACACGACATAAGGAGGAGATTTGATGACATCTTGGGTTTCTTGGATAACTGTGGGACTTATAGTAGCTGTATTAATTTATGCGTTTTTTAGCTTATATTTAAAGAAACCGATAGGCTTATATATTGCAGCTGCTTTCCATATTGTTTTGGGGATTTTGTCACTTCCTTCCATTGGATTATATGTATTAGGTTTAGCCATACTTGAAATAATCGTAGGAATTGCAATGACTGTAAAACAACATCGTACACGTACTTAATCGGAAAACTGAGAAATATTACCCGTTAATTGATTCGGTATTTAATCCTAAGTTAGAACATTAATTTTTAAAAAAGATACTATACTATAACAAAAATGGTAAGTAAGGAGGGATATATGAAAAAAGTTGATGGTGAAGCTGCAAGAGTTTTAGAAGATATTATTCAAGACAAAGATCAGTCATTTGAATTTAATGGACGGCAGTATAAAATTGTTGCAATTGATAATAAAGACGACTTTGAAACAACAGTAGTAGAAGATGTTGAAAAAAATCCAGAGTTAAAACAAAAATTGTTACAAGCTAAAAAGGATATTGAAGAAGGGAGTTATTACACTTCTGAGGAAATGAGAGAAATGATTCGGAGTGGCCAAATATAATATGGAATTTATCTGGTTAGAAAACACAAAGGAGTCATTTGAGAATATTAAAAGTCAGCATTTTTCCTATAGTGAAACCATTGAAAATAAATTAAGGTTATTAGAACGTATTGAGGATAAGAATCAGACACTTGGTACAAGTACAAGAGCAGATAAACTAGAATGGAAAGGCAGTCATAAAATCCTCGTAGATAGGTTCATTGTTTACTACTCCTTTTCTAAGGATAAACAAACCTGTTATATTGAATATTTTAAACACTCTAGCCAATATTACTAAACTATCCTCAACTATATTTTTTGTTTACCACAAAACATTAAAAAGTTGATATAATAATTCTAGGTGGTGAAGATATGGAAAATAAAGAACTCATTAATATGTTTTCATCTTTATTAGACGAGAAGCTACAACCATTAAATGAACGTTTGGAGAGGCTTGAGGGTGGTCAACAGGTAATTATAGAAAAATTAGATAATGTATCAAAACAAGTTGCTAGTAACACTGAAAATCAAACTAGTGTTGAGAGTATGGCTGTGAAAGTGGCTGAACATGATACAGACATAAAGTTGTTAAAAAAATTTATAACAAACTAGTTAAAAGGTTGAAAATAATATGTTCAACCTTTATTTTTTTACTTTTAATCGAAATTGTGAATAAATACACTTAAAATAACGGGGGCATTTCTTCAAGAAGAAGATTGCACCTTTTTTGAAGTATAGGGGCAGGTTATTTTAAGTAGATGTTTTAATAAGTCGTAGGAAATTTATTTTGGGGGAATTTTATGTTGAAAAAGGTCTTGTTATTATTGCTTATATCTGTAATTTTAGGTGCATGTTC
>NZ_RBZP01000033.1 GCF_003628505.1 Oceanobacillus halophilus
AATCACCCACTACTTTCATCATTATTACTTTGATTATAAAACAGAACAGCTAACAAATCATTTTTGTTGGCTGTTCTGAGGGACTTTTTCAGTGGCCTTACGGGAAACGGGTCTCTCTGCGTAACCCGATGGCGATTATGACAACCCAACCCACTGCGGATTTTTGGAAAGAAGTTCAAGCATTAGCTGCCCATCACTATTCTTTGGAAAAAACACAAGTGGTCACTAATAGTGACGGTGGCGCTGGATATACAGCTGAGAAGTTCCAAGAAACCTTCTCACAAACGGAATATCCCGTCCTGAATCAATTAGATGCCTATCATGTCTTTCAAGGGCTTAATCGGGCGTTCGGGGCTGGAAAAAGTGAGTATAAAGACGAGCTGCGAAAAGCATTAAAAGACCATGATTTGGATCACTTTAACTTATGGATCGACACTTACGAAAGCACGCTTGATGATACCAAGAGGATAGAAAAAGTTCGGGCATTCCGTTCGTATATCTTAAACAATTGGGAGCGCATTATAGACTGGAGAGAGTGCGTTGATAACCCACCAGAGGATGCGAGAAGCTTGGGAGCGATGGAATCCAATCAACGCCATATTACTTACCGGATGAAGAAACGAGGCATGCATTGGAGTTCAGAGGGTGCTGAGGCAATGGTCAAAGTGAAGCAAGGCAAGCTAAACGGAACCTTAAGAAACGCTTACCTGAAGGATCTGTATCGAAGCGCCAGAAAACAGCGAGAGGTCAAAAAGGTGGTTCGAATGTCCACTTACCTACATCAACCAACTCGTCCATCTATTGGGGCTAAACAAGGCTCCATTGCCATGTATGCGTCTCATTCATCCGCCATTGGAAAGCTGGCTGAAACCTTTAGATAACTACCCTATCATTATGTGTTAGGTTCTTGGGTTGTAGAACGTAACACATAATGATAGGCCACCAAGCGATGCCAATCGCGCGGTAGCCGAAAAAGCGTACAAAAATAGAGTGCCAGAAATACTGGGGTGAAAAGGGTACCGAGAAAAGCTTGACACAAACATTTTAATGAAAACGATTGCGCAAATTTCAAAGATAGTATATTATATTTATATAGGTTGCGCAATCGTTTTCATAGACTTTGGCAACTTATTATGGTGAAAGGAGAAAACACTATGCTTAATACGTAATAGTTCTATCCACTATCCATACGCACTTCAGAAAGCGCTTGTTTTTTGTTGCTGTGGGACACATAAGGTTTAAAGTTATTCATCCAAGTAAAAACATACGAAAAAGAGGAGGATATAGGAATGAATACATTTAGTTGGAAAAAAATTACATTAGGTTTGGTTTTGGTGGCAGTTGTTTTTCTAGCAGCTTGTAATGGAGGAGAGGAAGGGACATCCGATTCATCTAATTCTTCAGACGGTGAAGAAAATACTGGATCTGCTACTTTAGAAGTTGGTGTTGAAGAAGGTTATGTTGACTTTATTAATGAAATTGCCCCTGCATTTGAAGAAGAACATGGTGTTACTATTGAAATTACTGAAAAAGACATGTTCGAAACTTTAGAAGCGTTACCATTAGATGGTCCAGCTGGACTAGCACCAGACGTCATGATCGCTCCTTATGACCGTGTTGGAAACTTAGGACAACAAGGCCACTTAGCAGAATATACTCTTCCAGATGATGGAAGGTATGATGAAACGGATCAAATGCAAGTAACATTTGAAGATAAAATCTATGGCGCTCCTTTCGTTATAGAAGCATTAGTTCTTTATTATAATAAAGATTTACTAGATGAAGCACCGCAAACTTTTGAAGATTTAGAAGCACTAACAGAAGATGAACGTTTTGCGTTTGGCTCTGAAAATGGTAAGAGTACAGCTTTCTTAGCAAATTGGTTAGATTTCTATAGCACATACGGACTTCTTGCAGGATATGGTGGCTATGTATTTGGACAAGACGGAACAGACCCATCTGAAATTGGCTTAAATACGGATGGCGCTATTGAAGGGATTACGTATGCAACAGAGTGGTTTGAAAATGTATGGCCACAAGGGATGATGGATGTTACTTCTGCAGGTGACTTCATCGATACCCAGTTCACAGAAGGAACAGCTGCTGCAATTATTGGTGGACCATGGCAAGCTGCTACTTATAATGAAGCTGGTGTTAATTTTGGAGTATCATCCATTCCTACTCTTCCAAATGGCGAGGCTTACCAACCATTCGCTGGTGGGAAAGCCTGGATTGTTAGTAACTATGCAGAAGATAAAGAATTAGCAACAGAATGGTTAACTTATGTAACAAACGAAGAAAACCAACAAACGCTATATGATATTCGTGCAGAAATTCCTGCAAACAACTTCACTAAAGAAACCGTTAGCCAAGGTGAAAGCGAGTTAACAACGGCGGTTATTGAACAATACAATACGGCAGTTCCAATGCCAAACATTCCACAAATGGCAGAAGTTTGGACAGGCGCGGAAACCTTAATGTTTGATGCTGCTTCTGGAAATAAAACACCAGAGGAATCAGCGAATGGTGCAGTGAAAGTTATTCAAGAAAATATTGAACAAAAATATCAATAAAAAGAAAAAATATGTTGCGGCAAGGCTTTTATAGCCTTTGCCGTACATTTATTCACAAGGGAGTGACATAGTTGTGGAACATACAGAGGCTCAAAAGAAGAATATAAGAACAGCGACTTGGCTCTCAGTCATTCCAGGTTTCGGGCAATTTTATAATAAACAAACCTTTAAGGGCATTGTTTTTCTTGCCATCTTCGCCTTGTTTATCTATGAAATGATTGTTTTTGGATTTCAGGCGTTTGTTGGGATGGTTACGCTAGGTTCAACACCTGGTCAAGATCATTCGTTATTCTTACTTATCGAAGGTTCCTTGCAGATTCTTTTAACGGTTATTTACTTTCTGTTTCATATCATTAATATGTATGATGCGAGACAAGTTGCGATATTACATGCTGAGGATAAGAACGTAAATAAATCGGTGATAGACGTTCTAAAGAATGTGTATAATCACGGATTTCCTTATCTATTTACAATACCAGCATATTTAGTTATGATTTTTGCCATTATCTTTCCGGTTTTAGTGACTATCTTTATTTCTGTTACTAATTATGACTTCTATCATATTCCTCCAGCTAGTTTAATTGATTGGGTTGGGTTTGATAACTTTGTCAATATGTTCTTCCTTAGTTCTTACCGCGATACCTTCTTCGCTGTACTAGGTTGGACGATTATTTGGACACTTGGTGCGACTACTTTACAAATTGCCATTGGTATTTTTACAGCGGTGGTATTAAATCAGAAATTTATTAAGTTCAAACGCATATTTGGAATAATCTTTTTACTTCCATGGGCTGTACCTGCTTTTATTACTATCATGAGTTTTTCCAACATGTTTAATGATAGTTTGGGTGCGATTAATACGCAGGTGATTCCGTTTATCGATTCGCTACTTCCGTTTATTGAATTAGATACATTACCATGGAAAACAGATCCATTCTTTACGAAAATTGCTATTATTCTCGTTCAGGGATGGTTAGGATTCCCTTATATTTACGTACTGGTATCGGGAATCTTGCAATCTATCCCAGAAGAGCAATATGAAGCGGCGAAAATAGATGGAGCCGGTCCAATCCATCGCTTCCGTCACATCACATTTCCAACGATTTTGACGATTGCAGCACCGGTATTTATTACGCAATATACCTTTAACCTCAATAACTTCAACATGATTTACCTCTTTAATGAAGGTGGACCAGGAAGTATTGGAGCAGGTGCAGGTTCAACCGATATCTTGATTTCATGGATCTTTAAGCTTACAACTGGAACATCGCCACAATACTCCATGGCAGCAGCTGTAACGTTATTTATTTCGATCTTTGTTATTGTTATTGCGTTCCTTGTATTTAAAAAGACAAAAGCATTTGAAATGGAGGATTAACGATGAGCAACTTATTTCAATCACAAAAATCTTCCCGATTCTTAACAAAGTTTTTCACGTATGCATTTTTATTACTGTTATCAGTCATCATTCTGTATCCGTTACTCATAACAGCAAGCTCTGCCTTTAAAGCTGGTAATATAGCAGCATTTGACTTAAGTTTTGATGCAACGTGGACACTTGATAACTTTAGAAGATTGTTTGCAGATACCCTATATGGTGAATGGTACATTAATACCTTAATCATCGCCTTTGTGACTATGGCTGTCCAGGTGACGCTCATTACGTTAGCTGGTTATTCCTACAGTCGCTACCGATTTATTGGCCGGAAGAAAAGCCTCGTGTTTTTCTTACTCGTGCAAATGATTCCAACTACAGCAACATTAGTAGCCTTCTATGTAATGGCCTTGCTATTGGGGGCACTAGATCAAAGCTGGTTCTTAATATTCCTCTACATTGGTGGCGGTATTCCGATGAATACTTGGCTAATGAAAGGATACTTTGATACGATACCAATTGATTTAGATGAATCGGCAAAACTAGATGGTGCTGGTCAATTTCGTATTTTTGCCCAAATTGTGTTACCTTTAGTGAGACCGATGCTAGCGATACAAGCTTTATGGGCATTTATGACCCCATTTGGTGAATACATGCTAGCTAAATTCCTATTGCGTTCACCGGAGAACTACACCGTAGCCATTGGATTACAGACATTTATTAGTAATCCACAAGAACAAAAAGTAGCACTCTTCTCAGCAGGGGCCATCTTAATTGCTGTCCCAATTAGTATCCTATTCTTTATGCTACAGAAGAACTTCGTGTCGGGATTAACTGCAGGTGGAACAAAAGGATAATTGATTTATATTACAGAAATGAAGTGAGCAGATGAAAACAGATATTTTCCCATTGAATTATTTTAAAAGTATATTCAGACCAACGAAAATGTTTACAGGTAGACATCAATTAAACTGGTTTCAAATAGTTATTGTGTTTCTCTTTTTAAATGGCTTAATCATGATTCCAGTGACAATCGATTTCACCGAGATGGATTCTTTCCCCATTGATGACACGTATCCGAATGCTTTTGAACTGATTGACCAATCAACGGTAACCTCTTTGGAAAATGCAACCTTCTCTCAAGGAGAAATGGAGCTTGCATTATCCTTCTATGATGAAAAGGAAAATGGGGTAGTTGGTGGGAATTTATCAACGAATGAAAAGGAGCAAGCACTAGAGGAAGCGAATGCCGTTATCTTCCAAAAAGAGGGTATTACGATTAAAGAAAAAGGAGAGCCTATTGCCAACATTAAATATACGAAGGACTTTGATTTATCTGACGTAACCAATGAAGCGGAACTAAAGGGAGTTATATCGGATCAATGGTTTACGCAGAATCAAGCAATCGTGATAGGTGGCTTAATATTTGCTGTCTTTGTTATCGCCTTAGCAAGCCTTGTTTTTCTAATCATTGGCGCTTCTTTCTTTGTTTATTTGACGAAGCGTGGGCATTTTTCATCGATTCAAACGTTTAAAGAATCGGTCAATTTAATTGTGAATACCCTTGGACTAGCAACTTTACTTGCGATGATTATGGGGCTGCTGGGATATGATATTACGGTTATCCTCCTTACTCAGTCAACGGCCCTTATCTTCATTCTGCTCGCGGTATTTTATTATACGCATTTTAGTGATGAGTATGTGGAATGGAAATTAGAACAGAAATTGGAAAACCAGTAGGCGGGGAAAAATCTTATTAGGGTTCTTTAATTATTTAGGAAAGAGGCTGGGACAAAAGTGTTTTAGTCAAAGGGAAATCCGAACTTTTAGTGCAACTAAACAGTTCGGATTTTTTAATGAGTAATATTGGGATACGTGTGCATTTTCTACCACTCTGGAAAGCGAGTCATTTCGCTGATACCCTACTCTCCTCCTCTGTTATTCCACGGATGGATCTATTGTTCCAAAATCCGAAAGCTTAGTGCTTCGACTTTTAATTTGGTAAGGTCTTTTAAAGACTTAGTAATTTTCCTTTCCTCCCCGAATTGCCATTCTTTCGTATTCGCCAATGGTAGATGGGAGTGCAAGTTAACCTGTATGGGAAGATTACTATTGTTCAAGACAAAAACTAGACGTCTGTTGGCTTGGTATTTTTCATAGATAATATAGTTTTCTTCATTATTAGCCTCAAGTACCCTAAACTCACTACCATTACCAAATACCGGATTTGTTTTACGAAGATGAATCAATTCTCTTACAAAATGGAACAGGTCTTGATTTTGCTTGGTTTCATCCCATTCCATACACGCACGACAACCGGGGTCTTGGCCTCCTGTCATTCCAATTTCATCTCCGTAGTAAATACAAGGTGATCCGATAAAGCTTAATTGAAAGAGAAAGAGCAAACGGGCACGTGCTTCTTCTCCATTGGATAGTGTTAGAATGCGTGGTGTATCATGACTATCTAATAGATTAAAGGCTACTTCATTGACATTTTTCGGATACATATGAAGAACTTCTGTAAGGCTATCGGCAAATTCACGAGCGGACATTTGGCCTTTTGCAAAGTACTCAATTGCTGCATTTGTAAAAGGATAATTCATAACGGCATCAAATTGGTCCCCCTGCAGCCATGGCATCGAATCATGCCAAATCTCTCCCAATATATAGGCATCCGGTTTTACTTCTTTTACTACTTGACGAAATTCCCGCCAAAACGCATGATCCACTTCATTAGCTACATCTAAACGCCAACCATCGATATCAAATTCTTCTATCCAATAGCGAGCAACGTTTAATAAGTAATTTTTAACATCCGGGTTTTCGGTATTTAGCTTCGGCATGGATCCTCCAAATGCAAATGTATCATAGTTCGGTTTTGGTTCTGGCTTAACAGGAAAATCCCATAAATGAAACCAATCTTTATATCTAGAATTCTCTTGGTTTTCCAGAACATCCTGAAAGGGCTTATAATAATAGCCACTATGATTAAAAACTGCATCGAGCATTACCCGAATTCCACGATGGTGACATTCCTGAACGAATTGTCGAAAGGTTTCCTTGTCCCCAAATTGAGGATCGATTTCCATGTAATCGATCGTATCGTATTTATGATTCGAATAAGCTTTGAAAATCGGAGTTAGATAAATCCCCGTTATACCAAGATCCTCTAGATAATTGAGGTTATCCATCATGCCTTGAAAATCGCCGCCGAAAAAATTAGAGATGGATGGATTAGCAGAATCCCATGGTAATGTTCCCTCTGGATCATTCGATGTATCCCCATTAGCAAACCGCTCAGGGAAAATCTGATACCAGACTGTATCTTTTACCCAGTTTGGAGCTGTGAACACATCCGCTTTATTAAGATATGGAAAACAAAAATAAAAGGCGGTATCAGCAGGGGGGATGTCATAAAATCCTCGTTCAGTATAAATCAAGCACTCCTCACCATTGGAACATTGAAAGCCATATCGCATGCGATGGAAATCAGGATTTACTTCCATAAACCAATAGTCAAAGAGACTGGTTGAACCTGTTTTTCTCATGGTTTTCATCTTATATTGGCAATGGTCGTTTTCCCATTCGTAGGGATCTCCGTAAATCAAAGAAACTGATTCCACATCTTCTTTTTTCGTACGTAATGTAATGTGTAAGGTATCTTCGTCATAGGCATAGGCAAAATTATTTGTCGGCCGATGGTAAATGGCTTCTTTTAACAAATTCGACACTCCTTTTAATAAAACGTTTGCATTATTAGGTAAAATTACTAAATGTTTCTCTCCTAGTATACCATTCTAATAGGCAATATGAAAACGCTAGCTTTATCATTGACTTATATTGAAATCAAGGTATAATAGCAATATAGTGATAGCGCAAACGTTTTCGCAAAGTATGAAATAATCAGTATAAAAAGCAATGTGAGTATAGAGTGCACGATGCAGTAAGGGTAATACACATGTGAGAAGACAAGACGTTCATTAACGTGAATCTTTGAGCGTTCTGTGCAGCATGTATGTTTGAGAAAAGCTCCATAGACGAAGAGCTTGTTCGCTAGCACGGTTTAGTTGTCTGACTCTGTTATGTGCGTAACGATTGTAAGCGGTGTAAATAGGTGAATACTATTTCGTTTGAATGGACAACCATAAGAATAATAGACATAGAGGAGAATTAGTTATGAAACAAGTATGGTGGAAGGAAGCTGTAGCGTATCAAGTTTATCCAAGGAGTTTTATGGATTCCAATGGGGATGGTATTGGGGATATCCAAGGTGTTATTTCTAAGTTGGATTATCTAAAAGATCTTGGAATTGATGTTATTTGGATAAGTCCAATCTATCAATCTCCAAACGATGACAATGGCTATGATATTAGTGATTATAAAGATATTATGGATGAATTTGGCACGATGGAAGACTTTGATTTATTGCTTGAAGAAGTACATCGTCGTGATATGAAATTGATTATGGATTTAGTGATTAATCATACTTCTGATGAGCATCCATGGTTTATTGAATCCCGTTCATCTAAAGATAATCCTTACCGGAATTATTATATATGGCATCCAGGAAAAGATGGCAAAAAACCAAATAACTGGGAATCCATCTTTGGTGGTTCCGTGTGGGAATATGATGAGAAAACCGAGGAATATTTTCTTCACGTATTTTCACGTAAACAGCCAGATTTAAACTGGGAAAATCCAGTAGTCCGCAATGAATTATATGACATGGTGAATTGGTGGCTCGATAAAGGAATAGATGGTTTCCGTGTGGATGCCATTTCTCATATCAAGAAGGTTGATGGATTCCCAGATATGCCAAATCCAGATAATGAAAAATATGTTCCTTCTTATGAGGGACATATGAATCGAGAAGGGATCCAAGTATTTTTAGAAGAATTAAAACAGAAAACCTTCTCCAACTATGACATTATGACAGTCGGAGAGGCTAATGGAGTAAGCGTAGATCAAGCGGATGAATGGGTCAGCGAAGACAATGGCAAGTTTGATATGATTTTTCAATTTGAACATCTCGATCTATGGGGCAAAAATGTTAATACAGGTTTAGATATTCATGCATTGAAAAAGACGTTGACAAAATGGCAAAAAGGACTGGAAGGAAAAGGTTGGAATGCTTTATTTTTGGAGAACCATGACCAGCCTCGTTCCGTCTCAACATGGGGAAATAGTGAAGAATACCGTGTAGAATCAGCTAAGGGATTAGCGACCATGTATTTCCTCATGCAGGGAACACCTTTTATTTACCAAGGACAGGAAATTGGAATGACCAATGTACAATTCCCTTCTATTGATGATTATGATGATGTGGGAATGCGGAATTATTACTATAATGAAATAGAAAAAGGGACTCCAGCAGAAGAAATCATGGAGGTCATTTGGCAATCAGGACGTGACAATTCCCGAACTCCTATGCAATGGAATGCCGAAAAGAATGCAGGTTTTTCAGACGGAGAGCCATGGATGAAGGTGAACCCAAATTACACCGAAATTAACGTAGAAAAAGAATTACAAGATCCGAATTCTATTTACCATTATTATAAAAAGCTTATTCAAATGCGAAAAGAATCAGATGTTCTTGTATATGGAAACTATCATCTCATTATGGAAGATCATGATAAAATTTATGCATATAAACGAACATTAGATGACGAGACCTTCGTAATTGTTACGAATTTATTTGCTGAAGAGGTAGAGTTTACGTTACCATCAGATATAGAAAATAGGAATAAGGAACTGCTTCTTACTAATTATCAAGACAATCAAGAGAATGTTTTAAAACCTTATGAGGCTAAGGTTTACAAGATTTTTAGATGAAATTATAGAAAGAAAATACGATGTATAAATGAACAAAAGGTCTCAAACTAATTATTTTTATTGTAGATAATAGAAAAATTACTAAAATATCGATGAAGATGGATATATAATAGATATAAAATACATTTCAAATATTAAGTAATTATTTAGGAAATGGTAGAGGGTGAAGAACTATGGTCACAATTAAAGATGTAGCGACAGCTAGTGGGGTTTCGCCCTCTACTGTTTCTCGTGTCATTGCAGATAGTCCTAGAATATCAAAAAATACAAAAAAGAAAGTACGTAAGGTAATGAAAGAGCTTGGCTATCATCCGAATGTAAGTGCACGTAATTTAGTAGCAAAATCCACAAAGGCAATCGGAGTCATTATGCCATCTTCAGCAGATACGGCCTTACAAAACCCATTTTTTCCTGAAATTCTTCGAGGTATTGGGTCTGTAATCCATAAAGAGAAGTATTCGATGTCGTTGACTACGGGTACATCAGATAAAGAGATATTACAAGAAGTAGAACGGATGGTTTTTGGTCGTTATGTTGATGGGATTATATTGCTTTATTCTCGAATCAATGATCCAGTGACAAACTTCCTAAGAGAGAATGATTTTCCATTTGTGATTGTTGGGAAGCCTTATGAACAAGAAAGCATGACGACTTATGTAGATAATGATAATTTCCAAGCAGGAAAGGAAATTACTCAACATTTGATTGAAAAAGGTCATGAACAAATTGCTTTTATTGGTGGATCTTTAGATTTGTTTGTTACTGTTGATCGTGAAGAGGGATATGTTGAGGCCATGAAGGAAGCGGGACTTGAAATTATGGATGCCTATAAAATTCACACAGAGTTTTTGAAATCTGGTGGACGGGAAGCAGTTGAATATTTGCTTTCGTGTGATATACGCCCAACTGGACTCGTTGTTAGCGATGACTTAATCAGCTTAGGAATACTAAGCAGATTGGAAGAAGCTGGTTTTTCCATTCCAGAAGATATTTCATTAGTTAGTTTTAATAATGTTTATTTATCAGAAATTACTAGTCCAGCATTAACAACTGTTGATATTCAAATTTATGAATTGGGTTCCCAATCTGCTAAAGCATTAATCGAAAAAACAACAAACATGGAGGAACCTCCCAAACGAATTATTATTCCTCATAAGATTGTGTACCGGAATTCAGTAAATAAACTAACTTAATTAGGGGAAAGGGGACGCGGGGACAGGTTCCTCGTCCCACTCTAATTTAATCTGATTGGGACAAGGAACCTGACCCTACGTCCCTTTATTTCATTGGCAAGTCCTCAATGCTGTCAATTTCCATATATTCTGGCACAACAAACCCTTGTTGTGCTCCTTCTAGGTTGGGACCTAAATCAGTGATTTCTTCTTTATACGCCTCATAATAAGAAGCCGCACCAATAGGAAGCCAGGCAATTAACATGCCATCTAGTTCTCCCTTCGAAAGACTTTCAAATGCAATCCCCATATCAAGTGGTGTCAATTCAACCGTGTAGCCCAATTCTTCAAGGACGAGAGCAACAACATTCGTTGAAGCAATTTCTGTTTCATAATTTGTATAGGCTAATTCGATTGACTTATCATCAACCGATGCAATGCCTTCCATCCAAGCATCCACTCTATCACGATTGTTTTCGATCCATTCTTGAGCTGCTACTTGCGGTTCAACTGAGTTGTCTTGTCCAAATTTTGACATTACTTCATTCATGTCTTCCACTTCCCAGTAGAAGTTGTCCAAGAACTGGTATGCTGATGGATGTTCTTCCTCTAAACCTTGTCTTACCATCGTATGTATATTTTCAGAAGCACCTAATGTTCCTTTTGGATCCTCTAAAAATTTCAAATCATATTCGCTGAACATCCAATGTGGCTGCCAGAGTGTAACGACAATTGGCTCTTCATTTTTAATTGCTTGCTGCAATTCCGTTATCATCGCTGCTTCTGTACTTGGGAATAGTTCCACATCCAAGCTGTATGATTCAATGGCTTTTTCTGCTATATCCATCGTTCCGGACCCTGGTTCAATCCCAACGATTTCTGTAATTTCTGCCGCCGCGGAGTCGTTATTATTCTCCTCGGCAGATTCTGACTGGCAACCTACTAAGAATAGTATAATACAGATACTTAGGAGTGCTATCCATTTCTTTGATGTCATTATTCTAGAAAACTCCTTTTCATAACAGATGTAACTTGTTATGTACATAATTTCTGCCAAACTGTTTTTGGCAGATAGTTTATATAATAAAACAGAACAAAAAATAGTACAAAGCTCCATTATAGCGATTATCCGTCATTTTTTCCGATTAACGTTATTTAGTGCGGCAAAGGGTTGGTTATTGTCAGAATATCACTTGAATTATTGGAAAAACTCGGATTTGCTGTTTTTTTTTTAGGGGAGGGGTAATGGGGGACTGACCACATTTTTTAGTAAAATGCCTTCCGTTAAAACTATATCTCTATGTTTCACTTTCCACTGGTAGGGGAAGAAAACTAGTGTATCAATTTTTAATAGAAAGGGTGGCTTTAATTGAGAAGAAATATACAATATCAACCAACTAAAAACCAACAGCTTACTGATGCACAGGAAGTACACTATTCTAGGAAATTTAAAAGAGCTGATATTGCTGGTGGGTATCGTAAATCGGAAGTAATAGAGGCCAAAAATGAAAATCCAAATCAATTAAAATAACATAATAACTAGTGAGATTGAGATTCAATTCCATTGGGGAGTTTGTCATTGCAAAAGTTTTATGGGGAGAATGCTGACAGGCACCCTGGTTCTATAAGGGGCAGTCCTCCACGACGCTCTAGCGAGAGAGAAATAGGGGACTGACCCCATTTTTTATTTTTTCCCTATTAATGAAGAGAAAAAGAGCATAAATAATTTAATTAGCAAGGATTTTAGTGGACGTATTACCGTCTGCTTTTTGTTGTTGATACAAGATATAAGTAATCTCAGCCTGTCTCTGTGTCATGTGAAATTCTCCTCGCTCGATTTTGGGAGCAATCGCTCGATTCGAAGCGATTCTCGCTCGTTTCAGACTAGCGCTCGCACGGTTTGGTGAGTTCCTTGCTCGATTTCGAGTGGTACTTGCACGCTTTGAAGAGTTCATCGCTCGATTTAAGTAGCTTCTTCCTCGGACTAGTGTCCTCGAGCAAGAGGGATTAACCCTGAACCATTTAGGGACAAGGAACCTGTCCCCGTGTCCCTTTCAGAGCGGGGACGAGGAACCTGTCCCTCTGTCCCTTTCCCTCTGTCCCTTATTCATATCTCAGTGATTCAATTGGATCTAGACTAGATGCTTTGTTGGCTGGTAATATTCCAAAAACAATTCCAATTATCATCGAGAATAATAGCCCACCGATGATTACAGGAAATGATACAAGCGAAGGCCAGCCAGCAAAGTGAGAAACGATGTTTGCCACTCCTCCACCAAGAAGGATTCCGATGGTTCCGCCTATTAGCGTAAGTGTCACAGATTCAATAAGAAATTGAACTAGAATTTGTCCTCGAGTTGCACCTAGAGACATACGAACACCAATTTCACGAGTTCGTTCCGTAACGGAAACTAGCATGATGTTCATAACGCCAATACCACCGACTAAAAGAGAAACACCAGCTATGCTGCCAATGATAATCGTCATAATTCTTGTCACTTGCCCTATTCCTGCAGCAATTTCTTCCATATTCAGGACATGGTAAGCTTCTTCCGTCCCATGAATCCTATTTAACATATCAGCAGCTTTCGTGCCTGCTTCCTCTAAATCTTCTGCCGTTTCTGCCTGTAGTGTCACTTGGCCAATGTGTTCGCTGTTGAAAGTATTTCTCCATGTATTCCAGGGAATATACACTTCATTTGAACCAAATGAAAGAAATCCGGTTGGTTTTTCCAATACACCAACAATTTCAACAGGTTGGGACTGAATACGGATAACTTTTCCAAGTGGATCATCGCCATCAAATAACTCTTCTCCAAAAGAATCACTTACAACCGCCGTACGACTGCCACCAAGGAAATCAGCAGACAATAGATTTCTTCCACTTGCTACATCTAATTCATTGACATCTAAATAGGTTTGATTAATACCTGTAATATATGCCTCTAATATGTTTTCCTGGTATCGTATTGACCCGAATTCACTGCTTGTTGCTACCACATTTGTCACTTCCGGGATAGTTTCAATGTCACTAATGTCTTCCTGTGTAAAAGGGGACATCAACAAATTTGGATCTCGCTGCATCTCCTCTTCAGAAGGTGTATAAAGTAATTCAATTGTGTTTCCTGAACCAACAAGCTGTGACTTTAGCATTGCTTCACCACCCTGCCCAATGGCAACAATGGCAATAACAGAACCAACTCCGATAATAATTCCAAGCATCGTTAATATGGAACGCATTTTATGAGTGAGTAAAGAAGAGAGTGCTATTTTAATATTCTCAAGTATACTCATTTCCCACTCCTCACTTTCTCAAGCGTACGTTCGTCTTGAACAAGCAACCCATCTCTAACTAAAACTTTTCTTTTTGCGTACGATGCTACTTCTAGCTCATGTGTCACAATGACAATCGTTGTTCCTTCCAAGTTTAACATCGTGAAAAGCTCCATAATTTGTTCACTGGTTTTTGTATCAAGTGCCCCTGTTGGCTCGTCCGCTAAAATGAGGTCAGGTTGATTCACAATCGCTCTCGCAATGGCAACTCGCTGTTTTTGTCCACCTGATAATTCATTTGGCAAATGGTGCATACGGTCAGTTAGGTTCACTTTTTCAAGTGCTTCATTTGCACGTTCTTCCCGTTCCTTCTTTTTAAATCCTGCATAAATCATAGGAAGTTCTACGTTCTTTAGGGCTGTTAAGCGTGGTAACAGCTGAAATTGCTGAAACACAAAACCAATGGATTGGTTTCTGACATGAGCAAGCTCCTTGTCATCATCATTTGATACAAGTTTTTCATTTAAATAATATTCTCCAGTTGTCGGACGATCCAGGCAGCCGATAATATTCATTAAGGTTGATTTTCCCGAGCCAGACGGCCCCATAATTGCTGCAAATTGCCCTTTTTGTATAGTTAAATCAATTCCTTTTAATACACTAACTTCCTCTTTTCCAAGTATATAACTTTTCTTGATGGCTTCGAGTCGTATCATGAAACAGTCACTTCCATGCCTTCTGTTATATTTTCATTTGGGTTGATAATCACTTGATCTTCAACATCTAGTCCATCCGTAATCTCGATAAAATCAACAGAGGTCGTACCAACTGTAACTTTGCGTTTTTCAACTTTTCCATCGTTAACGATATAAACATAGTTGATATCACTGTCTTGTTTTACAGTAGATAGAGGTAGAGTCTTAGCAGTAAATTCATCTGTTGTAATTTCTACCACCATTTGAAAACCTGGTTTTAACTGAACATCTTTATTTTCAACGGTCACGGAGATAGGATATTGTACAGTTGTTGTGTTATTCCCCATATCCATACCACCTGACTCCTCTGGTAAATAAGCGATATGATTTACTGTACCTGTCCAGGATTTATCCGGCACTGCATCTGCAGTCAAATTTACCGTTTGTCCCTCTTCAATACTCAATGTATCGTATTCTGAAATAGATCCTTCTACAACAAGCTGATTAAGTGAGGCAATGCGGATAAGTGAAACCTGCTCCGTTTGATTGGAAGAGGTAGCTTGTTCATTTACTTCCAGGACTGTTCCAGTGATTTCACTCGTTACCTCAAGATCTTTGAGTTGCTTCTCAATCGATTCTTTTTGCAGTTGTAGTTGTTTTATTTCAATGTTTGCCTGCTGCTCTTGAAGTTTTACTTGATCATGTTCTGTCTGAAGCATCTCATTTTTTTTATCCTTTTCCAGTTGTTCATCCAGATCACGATGCTTTTCTTTAAGGTCGTTTACTTGCAAATATGCTGATTCTAACTGTAGCTTATTTTGTTCCTGTTCCAGTTTAAGCTGTTCATTTTCATACCGAAGCAGTGGTGTACCCTCTTCAACAGCATCCCCTTCTGAAACTAATATTTCAGCTATTTCACCTTTTTCAGGTGAGTAGTAAATCGTTTGTTCATCTGACAACTTTAAAGTCCCTTGTGTTAAAACTTTATTTGTCATATTTTCTTCTTTTAATGTGGTTACCTCCACACTATGATTGTGTTCAGCTGCATTACTCCAAATATTTAGTCCGAATAATCCAGCAATAATAATAACAATGATTACTGCAATCCAAATTTTCTTCTGTTTCATTATATTAGACACCAACCATTCCACTTAACGCAGCACCAATCATCGCAAAGATAATACCAATAACAAAAAACACAATGGAAATGGTCCATGCTAGGCCTTTAGAAAAATCAGCTACCTTATGTAGTCCAATTGCCGTGAGAATAACTCCCCATATGCCGAAAACTTCTATACTATCAAATAAAGCACCAATTGCTCCCTCTGCTTGAATGAGAGATCCTAAACTAGTAAAAATTGTTTCTGGATTTCCACCAAGTAAGGCTATGCCAGTCCCATTAATAATAAGACTAAGTACAGATAAAATCATAAGATACGTATTCATAGAAAATAACTGTTTAAAGGAAACTTCTGATCTTGCTAATTTGGCAATAAGCCAATAGATAAAACTAATAATGAGAGTTCCTAAAATTGGTGAAATGACCCCCACAATAATGGAAATAACCACTGCAAAGCCCGCAAAAATAGCCATTTCGTCTTCTGAAAATCCTTCAATTCCTAAATCGGTACCTAAGATGGTGATTAACGTACCAACAATGAACAAAACACTGATAATTCCAAGTGGCGCCCAAATCTTTGGTTGTTCTTTGATTCGTTCAAATTGTTCAGTGGGGCTCCAAATCATTCCAAATAGTGAGGGTTTTCTCTGTTCAACCTCGTCTATTTCTTGCTTCTTTTCTTCAGACATCCCAAACATCCTTTCCAAATTTTATCTTCTATTATTCTACGATTATATATTAATAAAGTTTCAGTTTTCCTTAATAATGATTGAGAGGAATATAAGAAGTACTTGGGGTAGAGGTTCAGGAACCTGTAATCTGTACCCTTTATTCAGGTGTGATTACTCCCTTCATTAGGACCGGCACAGACTGTGTTCATCTGTACAGTTAGAGCTTATTACTTAAAAGAACTAAAAATCTTAATTAATATGCATAGTAATTTAGAACTATTATTGTGGTATAATATAGAAAATTCTATAAAATAGGGGGGTCATTCTTTGGAAGAGATTTCTGGTATGGAAAGGGAAATGAAACCTCTATTGCGTATTCACTAAATTCAACTTCATCGAATTGATAGAGTGAATTATAATAAAAATAAAGTTCTTGAAGTCTTCTGTGAGAGACTTATAAAGTTCCTCTTCATACTTACTGTTTCGGCTAAGATAAGAAATGAGTTCTTGTGGTAAATCATACATCTTTATATCTTTTTTTATTCGGCAACATATTGATCTAGAATGCTTAAATTTATCTGAATATGCACTAAAATATAGAAAAGATGCGTATCATAATAAAGATGAGCTTATTCAAATGATTTTTGATTATAATCGAACATTTATTAAAAAAGGTCAAGAAGTTATGATGGTTGATAGATTTTCAAATAGCTTTCATCAAGGATATTTCTGGTCCTGCTTTTTCTTTGACCCTTGCTGCACTGATGAATAAAATGGAGGTTTTAAAATGTTAATATTTTGGACCTATATAGATAAGTTGAATCATCCAAATAATGATGAAGCTGTATTAGAAATACTTACTGATATTTTTGAGAATGATTTATTGGACGAAAATAGCCAAAAAGAAATATCACAGTGCACAGAAGCTAAAGGAAATGGGAGAAGAAGATATTTATCAAGAAGTTAGAAAATTAATGGAGGAACATCCTGTTTATTCCCAGTTTATAGCGGTTGATAATCCTGTTGAGTATTAATCTATTGGAGGAAGTGCTAGTTCCTACTTATTTTAATTGGTAGGGCTGGCATTTTTACGTTTATAAGGAAAATAGGATCTGACTCCCAATTTACTAACGTAATAGAGATTTGGGGAGACTAACTCTCGTTTATAGGGTGGGACGAGGAACCTGTCCGAGGCCACTGAAAAACCATCCCTTTTATAGAAAGTGTTGAAGTAAAATAAAAAAAGAGAGTCCTTTTTTGTTTTTTTCACAAAAAAGTCTCTCTTTTTT